>JAEWGI010000018.1 GCA_023388355.1 Pseudomonadota bacterium | reverse complement strand
CGCCATGGCCGGCCGCGAGGCGGGCACCGCCGGCTACGAGCGCGCGGCGCGCTTCGTGGCCGAGCGCTTCGCGGCCATCGGCCTGCTGCCGGCGGGCGACGACGGCGGCTGGTTCCAGGCCGTGCCGCTGCTGCGGGCCACCGCGCTGGCCGAGGGCGCGCGGCTGGAGGTGCGGCGCGGTGGCCGGACGACCGCGCTGGAACTGCGCACGCACTTCCTGCCGGGCGTGGACTTCAACCGCGAGGCCTCGTCGCTGGAGGCGCCGGCGGTGTTCGTCGGCCAGGCGGTGCACGCACCGGAGCTGGGCCACGACGATTTCGCCGGGCTGGACCTGCGCGGCAGGATCGCGGTGATGTTCGGCGGCGCGCCGGGCACCTTCGACGATACCCGCCGCGCCTTCCATTCCTCGCGGCGCGAGAAGCTGCGCAACGTGGTCGAGCGCGGCGCGGTGGGCGCGGTGTTCGTCAACACCGCCGACGACGAGGCGCGCTACCCGTGGGCCCGCGCCGTGGAGCACATGGACAAGCCGGCGATGCGCCTGCGCGACGGCGATGGCCGCGGCATCGACACCTTCCCCCAGCTGCAGGCGACCGCGACAGTGGGCGCGGCGGCAGCCGACCTGCTGTTCGAAGGCGGCGACCAGACCGCGGCGCAGCTGTTCGACGCCGCGCGCGAGGGCCGGCTGCGCGGCTTCGACCTGCCGGGCACCCTGGTGCTGGCTGCGCGCAGCCGGATCGAGCCGGTGTCCTCGCCCAACGTGGTCGGCCGCATCGCCGGCAGCGATCCGGCGCTGGCGTCGGAGCACGTGGTCTACACCGCGCACCTGGACCACCTGGGCACCGGCGGCGGTCCGGACGGCGATGCGGTCTACAGCGGCGCGCTCGACAATGCGCTGGGCGTGGCGATCATGCTCGAGGCCGCGCGCGAGCTGGCCGAGGGGCCGGCGCCGAAGCGATCGATGGTGTTCGTGGCGCTCACCGCCGAGGAGCACGGGCTGCTGGGCGCGGAGTGGTTCGCGCGCAATCCGTCCGTGGACGGGACGCTGGTGGCCAACATCAACATGGACATGCCGATGCTCACCGCGCCCACCACCGACGTGGTGCCGGTGGGCGTGGAGCACTCCACGCTCGACGCGGTGCTGGAGCAGGCCGCCGGCGAGATCGGCGTGGCGCTGTCGCCCGATCCGTTCCCGGAAGAAGTCGTGTTCGTGCGCAGCGACCAGTTCGCGTTCGTGCGCGCCGGCATTCCGGCGATCTACCTGATGGGCGGGGTGGTCGGCGCCAATCCGGCGCAGGACCCGAAGCTGGCGATGACCTGGTTCCTGCGCAACTGCTACCACCAGCCCTGCGACAACCCCGATCTGCCGATCCAGTACGGCGACGCGGCGCGCATGGCGCGGCTCAATGCGCGCATCGGCCGGATCGTGGGGGATGCGGCGCAGCGGCCGGCGTGGAAGCCGGGGGATTTCTTCGGCGAGAAGTTCGGCGCCGCCGGCAACCGTTAGCGAAGCCGGAGCGATCCGCGACGCAACCGCTAGGGCACGTACAGGTCGACGTACTCGTGCACCGGCATCGCCAGCAGCGCGGCGTGGTCGAACGAGGCGTCCAGGATCGCCTGCTGCCGCGCAGGCGCGAAGCGCCTGGCCAGGCTGTCGCGGAACTTGGCCTCCAGCAGCGGAATGCCCTCGGCGCGGCGGCGCCGGTGGCCGAGCGGATACTCGACCAGCACTTCATCGAGCACGACGCCATCGTCGAACCCGACCGTGAGCGCATTGGCGATACTGCGCTTGTCCGGATCGTGGTAGTCGCGGGTGAACTGCGAATCCTCGACGCAGGCGATCTTCGCGCGCAGCGCGTCGATACGCGGGTCGGTGGCGACCGCGTCCTCGTAGTCGTCGGCGGTCAGGCGGCCGAAGACCAGCATCACCGCGACCATGTACTGGATGCAGTGGTCGCGGTCGGCCGGGTTGTCCAGCGGACCCTGCTTGTCGATGATGCGCAGGCAGGCCTCGTGGGTGCGGATGGTGATCCGGTCGATTTCGTCCACATCGCGGCCGAGCGCGGCCAGCTTGCCGTGCAGCAGCATCGCCGCCTCGACCGCGGTCTGGCCGTGGAACTCGGCCGGAAAGCTGACCTTGAACAGCACGTTCTCGGCCACGTAGCTGCCGTAGGGGCGCTGGAACACGAACGGCCTGCCGCCGAAGGACACGTCGTAGAAGCCCCAGGTCCTGGCCGTCAGCGCCGAGGGACAGCCCATCTCGCCGCTGCGCGCGATCAGCGCCAGGCGCACCGCGCGGCTGGTGGCGTCGCCCGCCGCCCAGCTCTTGCGCGAGCCGGTGTTGGGCGCGTGGCGGTAGGTGCGCAGGCTCTGCCCGTCCACCCAGGCCAGCGACAGCGCCGCCAGCATCTGCCCGCGGTCCAGGCCGAGCAGGCGCGAGACCACCGCGGTCGAGGCCACCTTCACCAGCACCACGTGGTCCAGCCCGACCCGGTTGAACGCGTTCTCCAGCGCGATCACGCCCTGGATCTCGTGCGCCTTGACGATCGCCTCCAGCACCCGCCGCATCGTCAGCGGCGGCCTGCCCGCCGCCGCCGCGTCGCGGCTGAGCCAGTCGGCGACGGCGAGGATGCCGCCGAGGTTGTCGGACGGATGTCCCCACTCCGCGGCCAGCCAGGTGTCGTTGTAGTCCAGCCAGCGGATCGTCGCGCCGATGCAGAACGCCGCCTGCACCGGGTCGAGCTGCAGCCGCGTGCCGGGCACGCGGGCGCCGTGCGGCACCGTGGTGCCCGGCACGATCGGCCCGAGCAGCCGGGTGCAGGCGGGGTATTCGAGCGCCTCCAGCGCGCAGCCGAGCGAGTCGACCAGGATGTGGCGCGCGGTCTGCCAGGCAAGTTCGCTGTCGATGCGCGCGTCGCGCACGTAGTCGACGATGTCGACCAGTTCCCGGTCCCAGTCGGGACGGGCGTTGTCGATGGGGTCGGTCATGTCCGGGCCTCCGGTGCGGCGGGCGCAGGCGCGCGTCGTTGAATCCCGGACGCCCGCGTTCGCATGCACGCCATGCTTCGCGGCCGTCGGTTAACGCAGGGTGTTCGCCCGCGCGCGCAGCGCGGGGCGCGAGCCCCACAACGCGAACTCAGGCCTCCAGGGTATCGGCCGGCACCCGCACCCATCCTTCCATCAGCACCCGCGCGCTGCGGCTCATCACCGCGCGGGACACGGTCCACTGGCCATCGACCTGCTGCGCGCTTGCACCGACCTGCAGCGTGCCGGAGGGATGCCCGAAACGCACCGCATCGCGGGCACCGCCGCCGGCGGCAAGATTGACCAGGGTGCCCGGCACCGCCGCGGCGGTCGCGATCGCCACCGAGGCCGTGCCCATCATCGCGTGGTGCAGCCGGCCCATCGACAGCGCGCGCACGTTGAGGTCGATCCCGCCGGCCGCGATCGCCTTGCCGCTGGACGCGACGTAGTCCTTCGGCGGCGCGACGAAGGCGACCTTGGGCGTGTGCTGGCGGGTGAGTGCTTCTTCCGGCGTTGCGATCAGGCCCATGCGCAGCGCAGCGGCAACGCGGATCGCTTCGAGCTTGGCCAGCGCGGCGCGGTCGTCGTTGATCGCCGGCTGCAGCTCGGTGCCGTCACAGCCGATGTCGGCGGCATTGACGAACACGGTGGGGATGCCCGCGCTGATCATCGTCGCCTGCAGCGGCCCGATGCCCGGCACGTCGAGCGTGTCGACCAGGTTGCCGGTTGGAAACATCGCCCCGCCGGCCTCGCCATCGTCGGAAGGATCGAGGAATTCCAGCACGATCTCGGCCGCCGGGAAGGTCACGCCATCGAGCTCGAAATCGCCCGTCTCCTGCACCTCGTCCTCGACCACCGGCACGCGCGCGACGATGGTCTTGCCGATGTTGGCCTGCCAGATGCGCACCGTGCAGGTCCCGTCGCGGGGCTTGCGCGCCGGATCGAGCATGCCGTTCGCGATGGCGAACGGACCCACCGCCGCCGACAGGTTGCCGCAGTTGCCCGACCAGTCCACGAAGTCGGTGTCGATCGACACCTGGCCGTAGAGATAGTCGACATCGTGGTCCGGCCGCGTCGACGGCGAGACGATCACGCACTTGCTGGTGCTCGACGTCGCCCCGCCCATGCCGTCGGTGTGCTTGGCGTAGGGATCCGGTGATCCGATCACGCGCTGGAACAGCCGGTCGCGCACGCGACCGGGCACGCGCGCGCCCTCGGGCAGGTCGTCGAGGCGGAAGAACACGCCCTTGGAGGTGCCTCCGCGCATGTAGGTGGCGGGAATGCGGATCTGGCCGCCCGCGGCAGCCGCCGGGGCCCGCGCCCGCCGCTGCGCGATCTCGCCGCCGGCGGCCTTCCAGGCGTTGAAGCCGCCGGCCACGTGGGCCACGCGCGACAGGCCCATGTCCTGCAGCGCCGCGGTCGCGAGCGCAGAACGCCAGCCGGACTGGCAGTACAGGACGAAGCACCGGTCCTCGCCGAACACCGGCTTGAAGTAGGGGCTGTCCGGATCGGCCCAGAACTCGAGCATGCCGCGCGGTGCGTGGAACGCGCCGGGCACCAGGCCCTCGCGTTCGAGCTCGCGCACGTCGCGGATGTCGACGAACTGCACGCCGGGATCGCCCAGTAGCGTCGTGGCCTGTTCGGCCGGGATCATGGTGATGCGGGCGTTGGCCTCGTCGACGAGCTGGCGGATGCCTTTGTTCACGGCCATGGGGGTTTCCTGCGTTGGTGTTCGTGATCACTTGCCGGCCATGGCGTCCGCCAGCGGGCATCCCAGTGTCGCCCGCCTGTCTCCGGCCACGCTCAGCCCTGGTCCGGAATCTCCGGTTCCACCAGTTTCTCCAGCATGTCCAGGGACTCGCGCCAGCCGAGATGGCACAGGTCGACAGGGATCGCGGCGGGGATGCCGGCCTGCACGATCCGCAGCTCGGTGCCGGCAACGCTGTCCTTCAACTCCACCGTCACGTCCATCTCGCCGGGTGGGCCGGGGCTGTCGAAGGTGTCGGTGTGGCGGATGCGCCGATTCTCGACGAGCTCAACGAACTTCACCGTGAACGAATGGGCGGAGCCCGTGCCGAAGTTGATGAAGGACATGCGGTAGCCGCCGCCCACGCCCGGGGTGAAATCGTGGAGCCTGGCGAGGAATCCGTAGGGCGGCAGCCAGCGCAGCAGCGCATCAGGCTCGGTGAATGCGCGATACACCCGCGCGCGCGGGGCGCGCAGGATACGGTGGAGGTGGACGGTTCCGGGGGTGGCTTGCTCGGTCATGGTCATGCCCTGTTCGTGTGGATGTGCGGCTACGACGAACGTCCCGCCCGGTTTTCGACAATCCTGCTCCGGGGTGCCACGGGCCCGCTTTGCCAGGTACGCATCCGTGCGAGGCTCAGGCCGCCCGATTGGCCGCCAGGAAGTCCTGGGCGAAGCGCTGCAGCACGCCGCCGGCCTGGTAGATCGCCAGTTCCTCGTCCGAATCCAGGCGGCAGGTCACCGGCACCTCGACCCGCCCGCCGTCGCGCTGGTGGATCACCAGGCTGAGCGTCGCGCCCGGCGCGGGCGTGCCGGTGACGTCGAAGGTCTCGCTGCCGTCGATGCCCAGCGTGAGCCGCGTGGTGCCCGGCCGGAACTCCAGCGGCAGCACGCCCATTCCGATCAGGTTGGTGCGATGGATGCGCTCGAAGCCCTCTGCGACGATCGCCTCCACCCCGGCCAGGCGCACGCCCTTGGCGGCCCAGTCGCGCGAGCTGCCCTGGCCGTAGTCGGCGCCGGCGATGATCACCAGCGGCTGCCTGCGCTGCATGTAGGCCTCGATCACCTCCCACATGCGCATCACCTCGCCTTCCGGCTCCAGCCGCGCCAGCGAACCCTGGCGCACGCTGCCGTCTGCGTTGCGCACCATCTCGTTGAGCAGCTTGGGGTTGGCGAAGGTGGCGCGCTGCGCGGTGAGGTGGTCGCCGCGGTGGGTGGCGTAGGAGTTGAAGTCCTCCTCGGGCAGGCCCATCGACGCCAGATATTCGCCGGCCGCGCTGTCGGCCATGATCGCGTTCGAAGGCGAGAGGTGGTCGGTGGTGATGTTGTCGCCCAGCACCGCCAGCGCGCGCATGCCGCGCAGCGTGCGTTCGCCGGCGAGCGCGCCTTCCCAGTACGGCGGGCGGCGGATGTAGGTGCTCGTCGGGCGCCAGTCGTAGAGCGGGCTCACGGTTGCGCCCGACTCGACCCGGAGCTTGAACATCGGCCCGTACACGGCGCGGTACTGCTCGGGTTTCACGCTGGCCTTGACCACCGCGTCGATCTCCTCGTCGCTGGGCCACAGGTCCTTGAGCGTGACCGGATTGCCGTCGGCGTCGACCCCCAGCGCGTCCTTCTCGATGTCGAAGCGCACCGTGCCGGCGATGGCATAGGCGATCACCAGCGGCGGCGAGGCGAGGAAGGCCTGCTTGGCGTGGGGATGGATGCGGCCGTCGAAATTGCGGTTGCCGCTGAGCACGGCCACCGAGTACAGGTCGCGCTCGAGGATCTCGTGCTGGATCGCCGGATCGAGCGCGCCGCTCATGCCGTTGCAGGTGGTGCAGGCGAAGCCGACGATGCCGAAGCCCAGCCGCCCCAGCTCCGGCAACAGGCCCGATTCTTCCAGGTACAGCTGCACCGCCTTCGAGCCCGGCGCCAGCGAGGTCTTTACCCAGGGCTTGCTGGCAAGCCCCTTCGCATTGGCGTTGCGCGCGATCAGCCCGGCGGCGATCACATTGCGCGGGTTGGAGGTGTTGGTGCAGCTGGTGATGGCGGCGATGATCACCGCGCCGTCGGGCATCAGCCCCTGCGCCTGTTCCGCCTTGCCGGATGCGAGCTTGGCGGCATCGGCGATGCCGCGCTCGGCCAGCGCGCTGGTGGGCAGGCGCCGGTGCGGGTTCGATGGGCCGGCCATGTTGCGCACGACGCTCGACAGGTCGAAATGCAGGGTGCGCTCGTACTGCGCCTGCGCCAGATCATCGGCCCACAGGCCGGCGGCCTTCGCATAGGTCTCGACCAGCGCGACCTGCTCGTCCTCGCGGCCGGTCAGGCGCAGGTAGTCGAGCGTGTTGCCGTCGATGAAGAACATCGCCGCGGTGGCGCCGTACTCGGGCGCCATGTTCGAGATCGTGGCGCGGTCGCCGACGGTGAGCGCCGCCGCGCCGGGGCCGCGGAACTCGAGGTAGGCGCCGACCACCTTGGACTGGCGCAGGAACTCGGTCAGCGCCAGCACCACGTCGGTGGCGGTGATGCCGGGCGCGGGCCTGCCGGCGAGCTCCACACCCACCATCTCCGGCGTGCGCATCCACGAGGCGCGGCCGAGCATCACGCTCTCGGCCTCCAGCCCGCCCACGCCGATCGCGATCACGCCCAGCGCATCGACATGTGGCGTATGCGAGTCGGTGCCCACGCAGGTGTCGGGGAAGGCCACGCCGTCCTGGACGTAGACCACCGGCGACATCTTCTCCAGGTTGATCTGGTGCATGATCCCGTTGCCCGGCGGGATCACGTCGACGTTCTCGAAAGCGTGCTTCGTCCAGTCGATGAAGTGGAAGCGGTCTTCGTTGCGACGGTCCTCGATTGCGCGGTTCTTCGTGAATGCCTGCGGGTCGAAGCCGCCGCATTCGACCGCCAGCGAGTGGTCGACAATCAGCTGCACCGGCACCACCGGATTGACCTGGGCTGGGTCGCCGCCCTGGTCGGCGATCGCATCGCGCAGGCCGGCCAGGTCCACCAGCGCGGTCTGGCCGAGGATGTCGTGGCAGACCACGCGCGCGGGGAACCAGGGGAAGTCGGTGTCGCGCCGGCGCTCGATCAGCTGGACGAGGTAGTCGCCGACCCGCGCCGGCTCGGCGCGGCGGACAATGTTCTCGGCGTGCACGCGCGCGGTGTAGGGCAGCGCGGCCCAGGCGCCCGGGCGGATGGCCTCGACGGCTTCGCGCGCGTCGAACCAGTCGAGCTTCGTGCCGGGGAGGGATTTGCGGTGCTGGCTGTTCATGGCTGGCGACTCGGAGAAGGGGACTGTCTTGCCCTTCCCCCGCTTGCGGGGGAAGTGCCCGAAGGGCGATGGGGGCGCGCGCGCAGCGCGCGTTCTTGCAGCGATGCGACGGCCTGCCCCCACCCCGGCCCTCCACCCGTGAAGGGCGCAATGCCCCGCAGGCGGGGGAGGGAGCAAAGTCAGGGGCGCTGGTCGATCGGCACGAACTTCTGGTCTTCCGGCCCGGTGTAGTTCGCGCTCGGCCGGATGATCTTGCCGTCGATGCGCTGCTCGATGACGTGCGCGCTCCAGCCGCTGGTGCGCGCGATCACGAACAGCGGGGTGAACATGTCGGTCGGCACGCCCATCACGTGGTAGCTCACCGCGCTGAACCAGTCGAGGTTGGGGAACATCTTCTTGATGTCCCACATCACGCTCTCGAGGCGCTCGGCGATGGCGTACATCTTCGTGCTGCCCGCTTCCTCCGACAGCTCCTTCGCCACCTGCCTGATCACCTTGTTGCGCGGATCGGACACGGTATAGACCGGATGCCCGAAGCCGATCACCACCTCCTTGCGCCCCACGCGCTCGCGGATGTCGGCCTCGGCCTCGTCCGGCGACCCGTAGCGCTTCTGGATCTCGAACGCGACCTCGTTGGCGCCGCCGTGCTTCGGGCCGCGCAGCGCGCCGATGCCGGCGCAGATCGCCGAATGCATGTCCGAGCCGGTGCCCGCGACCACGCGGCTGGCGAAGGTGGAGGCGTTGAACTCGTGCTCGGCGTAGAGGATCAGCGAGGTGTGCATGGCGCGCACCCAGCTGTCCTTCGGCTTCTCGCCATGCAGCAGGTGCAGGAAGTGGCCGCCGATCGAGTCGTCGTCGGTTTCCACCTCGATGCGCCTGCCGTTGTAGGCGAAGTGGTACCAGTACAGCAGCATCGAGCCGAGCGAGGCCATCAGGCGGTCGGCGATATCGCGCGCGCCGGGGTGGTTGTGGTCGGCCGATTCCGGCTTCACGCAGCCCAGCACCGACACGCCGGTGCGCATCACGTCCATCGGGTGCGCCGACGGCGGCAGCTGCTCCAGCGCGGCCTTCACCGCCGCCGGCAGGCCGCGCAGCGACTTCAGCTTCGCCTTGTACGCCGCGAGCTCGGCGCGGTTGGGCAGGTTGCCGTGCACCAGCAGGTGCGCGATTTCCTCGAACTCCGAGTCCGTGGCCAGGTCGAGGATGTCGTAGCCGCGATAGGCCAGGTCGTTGCCGGTGCGGCCGACGGTGCACAGCGCGGTGTTGCCGGCGGCGGTGCCGCTCAGGGCGACCGACTTCTTCGGCTTGAATGCGGGGGTGGGGGTGTCCTGGCTCATGCGCATGTCTCCTTGGCTGCCTCGGCCGGCCGCGTCCGCGGGTCGCGCCGACAGGTGGCTGTCCGGTGGCTGTGGGGTGCTGCGTTGGAACAATCGAAGCGGCGATCGCGCCGCGCCCGCACGCGCCGGAGGTCGCCGGACGGAGCCTGCAGCCCGTCCGGCCCGCCGGCCGACCAGCGCAGCGGCGTACTCATCGCGGCCTGCTCACCGGTTGGCCGCGAACAGCGCGTCGAGCCGGCGCTCGAAGTCGTGATAGCCGATGCGTTCGTACAGCTCCTCGCGGGTCTGCATCGTATCGACCACGTTCTGCTGGTGGCCGTCGCGGCGGATCGCCTCGTACACGTTCTCCGCCGCCTTGTTCATGGCGCGGAACGCCGACAGCGGATACAGCTGGATGGCGACGCCGGCCGAGGCCAGCTCGTCGCGCGAGAACAGCGGGGTAGCGCCGAACTCGGTGATGTTGGCCAGCACCGGCGCCTTCACCGCGTCGACGAAGCGGCGATAGGTGTCGAGGTCATGGGCGGCCTCGGCGAAGATGCCGTCGGCGCCGGCCTCGACGCAGGCGATGGCGCGCGCGATCGCCGCATCCACGCCGTCGACCTGGATCGCGTCGGTGCGCGCGATCAGGAAGAAGTCCGGATCGGTCTTCGCATCGGCCGCGGCCTTGACCCGGTCGACCATCTCGTCCTGCGACACGATCTCCTTGCCCGGCCGGTGCCCGCAGCGCTTGGCGCCCACCTGGTCCTCGATGTGGCAGGCCGCCGCGCCGGCCTTGATCAGCGACTTCACCGTGCGCTCGATGTTGAACGCGCTCGGCCCGAAGCCGGTGTCGATGTCGACCAGCAGCGGCAGGTCGCAGACGTCGGTGATCCGGCGCACGTCGATCAGCACGTCCTCGAGCGTGTTGATGCCGAGGTCGGGCAGGCCCAGCGAGCCGGCCGCCACGCCGCCGCCGGACAGGTAGATCGCGCGGTAGCCGGCGCGCCGGGCCAGCAGCGCGTGGTTGGCGTTGATCGCGCCGATCACCTGCAGCGGCGATTCGGCGGCGAGGGCGGCGCGGAAGCGCGCGCCGGGGGAAGCGATGACGGTCTGGGCGGACATGGCGGCCTGCGTGCGACGTGGGGGATGTCCCGGATGCGGGCAATGTGGCATCCTTCGTGAGGTTGATCAATCTTGATTGAATGGATCAAGCTGAACCCATGCCCCAGCCGCCCCCCGCCGGTCACGACCTGATCCCCGCCCGCGAAGCCTGCGCCGTGCTCGGCATCAGCCGCGCCACCCTGTACGCCTACGTCAGCCGCGGCCTGATCGAGTCCCGGCCCGGGCCCGACCACCGCAGCCGCGTCTACCTGCGCCGCGACGTCGACCGCCTGGCCCAGCGCAAGAAGGCCGGCCGCGGCGCTGCCCGCGGGGCCGCGCAAAGCCTGGACCGCGGCCTGCCGGTGCTGGAGACCGCGATCTCGCTGATCCGCCCCGACAGCCCCTACTACCGCGGCCGCAGCGCGGTGGCGCTGGTGCGCGAGGGGGCCACGCTCGAGGACGCCGCGCGCCTGCTCTGGGACTGCGGCCAGGCCGACCCCTTCGATCCACCGCCTGCCGGCGGCTGGCCCGCGCGCGTGGCGCCGATCGCCAACGATCGCGGCCTGCCGCCGCTCAAACGCGCGATGGCGGCGATCCCGCTGCTGGCCGTGGACGAGCGCGACTCGCTCAACGCCGCGCCCGCCGCGCGCCGCCGCATCGCCGCGAGCCTGCTGCGCCAGAACGCAGCCCTGCTGGTCGCCGGCACGCCCGACGGCCGCCCGGTGCACCGCCTGCTGGCCGAGGCCTGGCGGCCGGGCGACGAGGCCTTCGCCGAGCTGGTGCGCGCGGCCCTGGTGCTGTGCGCCGACCACGAGCTCAACGTGTCGGCCTTTGCCGCGCGCGTGGTCGCCTCCACCGGCGCCCACCTGCACGGCACGGTCTGCGCCGGCCTGGCGGCGCTGTCTGGCCCGCGCCACGGCGGTGCCACCGCGCGCGCCTGTGCACTGATCGCCGACGCCGCGGCGGCGGACTCGCCGGCCGCCCTCGTCGGCGAGCGCTGGCGCCGCGGCGACGAGCTGCCCGGCTTCCACCACGTGCTCTATCCCGAGGGCGACCCGCGCGGCGCCGAGGTGCTGGCGATGCTGCGCCGATACCGCGCCGGCGACCCGCGCATGGCCCAGATCGAAGCGCTGGTGGCCGCGGCCGCCGACACCAGCGGCCGCCTGCCCAACATCGACGGCATGCTGGCCGCGATCTGCCACGTGCACGGACTGCCCGCGGCGCCCGCACTGGTGATGTTCGCCGCCGGCCGCCTGGCCGGCTGGCTGGCGCACGCCCAGGAACAGCAGGCCGCCAACCGCCTGATCCGCCCGCGCGCGCAGTACAGCGGGGTGATGCCGGAAGCCCCGGACACGGCGGCGGGCTGACCGACCGCGACGGAAGCAGCCCTCGCCCGCAAGCGCAGGGAGGGGCCCGAACCGCTCCCTTTTGCCCCAACTCCGCAAGGGTTCAGCCGCTCACCGCCATGCTGAACGGCTCCGGATCCTGCCGTGGCCCGACGTCGCGCCCCATGACCGACGCCCCCAACGACCCCATCGCCGTTCGCTTTGACGCCGTCCGCCTCGATCGCGGCGGGCGGACCATCGTCTCGGACATCGACCTGACCCTGCCGCGCGGCAGCGTCACCGCCGTGTTCGGCCCCTCCGGCTGCGGCAAGTCGACCCTGCTGGCAGCGCTCACCGGCGAATTGGCTCCGGTCTCCGGCCGGGTCGAAGTGTTCGGACGCCCGGTCCCGCAGCGCACGCGCGAGCTGCTGGAGATGCGCAAGTCGATCGGCGTGCTGCTCCAGGGCAACGGCCTGCTCACCGACCTTACCGCAGCCGAGAACGTGGCCCTGCCGCTGCGCACCCACACCAGGCTGCCGCGTGAGGTGATCGACCGGCTGGTGGAAATGAAGCTTCACGCCGTGGGCCTGCGCACCGCCGGCGACCGCTATCCGCGCGAGCTGTCCGGCGGCATGGCCCGGCGCGTGGCGCTGGCGCGCGCGATCGCCCTGGATCCGCCGCTGATGATCTACGACGAGCCGCTCACCGGCCTGGACCCGATCGCGATCGGCGTGATCATGAACCTGGTGTCCGAGCTCAACGACCGTCTCGGCCTGACCAGCATCATCGTCACCCACCACGTGCACGAGACGCTGCCGGTCACCGACCAGGCGGTGGTGATCGCCAACGGCGGCATCGTCTTCGTGGGCACGCCGGACGAGCTGCAGGCCAGCCAGGACCCGCTGGTGCGCCAGTTCCTGCGCGGCGAACCCGACGGCCCCATCGCCTTCGACAGCGCACGGCGCACGGAGGCGGCGTGAGCGTGACGGCTCGACATCCCGGCGCCGGCCCGGCCCCCCTCCCAGCCTCCCCCCGCAAGCGGGGGGAGGAGACCGTTCTCCGCTCCACGTCCCTTGCGTGGGAGGAGGAAACAGTCCGCCGCTCCATTTCCTCCCGTACGCAGGGGGCGGAAACGGGCATCCATTCCATCTCCCTCGCGTGGATGGAAACGACGAGGATTCGCTCTGCTTCGTGCAGGCGGGGGGAGGAGGCAAGCCTCCACTCCATCTCCCGCAAGCGTGGGAAGACAGGCGCCGGCGTCCCGCCGCGCGAGCACGGGCAGGCGCGCCTCCGCTCCCTCCCCCGCGGCGCGGAGGAGGGCTGGGGTGGGGGTGCGCCCGCCGCCGCGATGCCCGCCGCACGGAGCGCGCCCTGATGGCCCTCGTGTCCGCCCTGCGTTCGGTCGGCCGCGCCGGCATGTTCTCGCTGTCGGTGCTGCGCGCATCCAGGCCGACCGCGGACCTGTTCGCCGAACTCGTCCGCGAGATCTACAAGATCGGCGCCCGCTCGCTGCCGATCATCGCCGTCGGCGGCGCCTTCGTCGGCCTGTCGCTGACCCTGCTCGGCTTCCGCGCGCTGGAAACCTACGGCGCAGCCAACCAGGTGAGCGTGCTGATCGGCCTGGGCCTGTACCGCGAGCTGGCGCCGGTGCTGACCGCGCTGCTGTTCGTCGGCCGCGCCGGCTCCTCGATCGCCGCCGAGCTGGGGCTGATGCGCGCCACCGACCAGATCACCGCGCTCGGCCTGATGGCCATCGATCCGGTGGCCAAGGCGGTCGCGCCGCGCTTCTGGGCCGCGGTGCTGACCGTGCCGCTGCTGGTGGGCTTTTTCGCCAGCTTCGCCATCGCCGCCAGCTGGTTCCAGGCGGTGCAGGTGCTGGGCGTCGACAACGGCACCTTCTGGCAGACGATGAAGGACGCGGTCGACTTCCACAGCGACTTCGTCCCCGCGTTCGCCAAGGCCGCCGTGTTCGGCGGTACCGCCGCGCTGGTCGCCTCCTACGTCGGCTACCACGCCGAGCCGACCATCGAAGGCACCTCCGTGGCCACCACCCGCGCGGTGGTCAACGCCTCGCTGCTGGTGCTGATGTTCAACTTCGTGCTGTCGGCCTTCCTGTTCCGCTGACGCGCGCGCTTCCGATGAGCCCTGCCATGCCCGCCCACCGCCTCGACGCCATCCCCTGTTTCCACCACGCGCCCGCCGCGCCGCCGACCCGCGCGCCCGGCGTCGCGCCTCGCGCGCGCCATGGCGCAACGGCGCGTTCCACCCTTGAGGAGTCCTGCGCATGAGTACCCGCGGCCCCCGCCTCGAATTCGCCGTCGGCGCCTTCCTCGTGCTGGCCCTGGGATCGCTGCTGGTGCTGGCGATCGCCTCCACCAACGGCCGTTTCGGCCTGGCGCGCGACAGCTACGAGCTGACCGCCCGCTTCACCCAGATCGGCCAGCTGCGGCCGAACGCGCCGGTCAAGATCGGCGGCGTGACCATCGGCCGGGTGGCCGGGATCGACCTCGATCCCGAACGCTTCGATTCGATCGTCACGCTCGCCATCGACAGCCGCTTCGACCAGATCCCGATCGACACCTCGGCCGGCATCCTCACCGGCGGCCTGCTCGGCGAAAGCTACGTCGGCATGCAGCCGGGCGGCGACCTGGAGGTGTTCAGGCCCGGCGAGGAACTGGTGTTCACCACCCCGGCCGTCGACCTGATGCAGATGGTCGGCAAGTACATGTTCAGCGGCGGCGGCGACAATGCCGCGCCCGGTGCCGCGCAGCCCGCGCCCGCCGGTTCCCCCGCTCCGGAAGAAGGAACGACCCCATGACCCCCCGCATCCCCCGCAACGCCCTCGCCCTCGCGCTCACCGCGACCCTGCTGGCCGCCGCGCCCGCGCTGTCCTTCGCCCAGGCCCAGCCCGCGCCCGCCGCGGCGGCGACCATGCAGGGCTCGCCCAGCCAGCTGGTGCTCGACAACACCCGCCGCGTGCTCGAGACCATCGAGACGCGGCGCGCCGAGTTCACCCGCGACCGCGGCGCGCTGCAGCAGTTCGTCAGCAGCGAATTCGAGACCATGTTCGACCGCGACTACGCCGCGCGCCAGGTGCTCGGCCGCCACGGCCGCGGCGCCTCCGACGCCGACGTGAAGGCCTTCGGCGACGCGCTGGCCGACAGCCTGATGCGCCGCTACGGCTCCTCGCTGATCGACTTCAACACCCGCCTGCGGGTGCACATCAAGTCCGAAACCGCGCTGCCGCGCGGACTGGGCGTGAAGGTGTCGAGCGAACTGCTGCGCCAGGGTGGCGAGCCGATCCCGGTCGACTACCTGATGCGGCGCTCGGGCAACGGCTGGCGCGTGTTCGACGTGATGGTCGAGGGCGTGTCGTTCGTGCAGACCTTCCGCCAGCAGTTCGACGGCGAGCTGCAGCGCAAGTCGATCGCCCAGGTGACGCAGGAACTGCGCGCCGGCCAGATCTCCGCCGACGCCGGCGTCAACTGATGCCGGCAGCGGCCACGGTGCGGCGCGACGGGACCACGCTGGCGTTTGCCGGCGCGCTCGACCGCGCCGCCGCGGCCGCGCTGTGGCCCGACGCGCTACTACTGTCGCCGGGCGCGGAACGCTTCGATCTGTCGGCGGTGACGTCGGTCGACAGCGCCGGCCTTGCCCTGCTGGTGGAACTCGCGCAACGTGTCGGCGGCGTGGCCGTGGCCGGCGAGCCCCCCGGACTCGACGGCCTGCGCCGCGCCTACCGCCTCTCTCCCACCCTGTCCTTCGCGCAGGCATGACGCCCGCGCGCCGGTGCCGACGGACCGCCCCATGACGCCTCGCCCCAACCGCCTGATCCTGCTGCTGTTGCCGCTGCTGCTGGCCGCCTGTGCCGGTGGCGGAGGCACGCGCGACGCCTCGCCCGCGCCGGTCGCGATCGGGCCCGCTGCTTCTGCCCCTGCAACGACCGGCGCCGCGGCGGATGCGGACGCGCCGCCGGTCGCCGATGCGCAGCCCGGCGGCGACATCCAGCCGGCGACGGCCGCGCGGGCCGCGGACGGCCAGGACGACACCGGCGTCGCCACCACGCCTACGCAGGCCGAGCTCGACTACGCGGCGATCTACGGCCCCACGCCCTATGACCCGGTCGCCGATCCAACCCTTCCCGCGCCCGCGCAGCTGCCCGCCAGCTACGATCCCTGGGAAGGCTGGAACCGCCGCGTCCACCGCTTCAACAACGCCGTCGACCGCACCGTCGCCAAGCCGCTGGCGCGGTTCTACGTCAAGGTGGTGCCGCGCCCGGTGCGCCTCGGGGTGGGCAACTTCTTCAACAACCTCGGCCAGCCGGTGAGCGCGCTCAACGCGCTGCTGCAGGGCCGGCCGAAGCACGCCGGGCAATCGCTGGGCCGCTTCCTGCTCAACACCACGATCGGCATCGGCGGCCTATTCGACCCCGCCACCGCCGTCAACATCCCCAACCGCAGCGAGGATTTCGGCCAGACGCTGGGCGTGTGGGGCTGGCGCAATTCGCGCTACGTCGAGCTGCCGCTGTTCGGTCCGCGCACCCTGCGCGACGCCTTCGCCCTGGTGGGCGACGCACCGCTGTCGCCGATCCGCCATGTCGAGGACGATGGTGCCCGCTACTTCCTCCAGGGCCTGCAGCTGGTCGACGTGCGCACCCAGCTGTTCGCCGTCGACGCCATGCGCGAGGGCGCCGCGGACGAATACGCCCTGGTCCGCGATGCCTGGCTGCAGCGCCGCAACTTCCAGATCACGTCCGACCTCCGCGGCCGCGACGACCAGGACCTGCCCGACTACCTGCTCGAGGACGACGCCAACCCCACCGTCCCCGTCGACGTGATGCCGGTGGTGCCGCTGTCGCCGACTCCCTGACGCGCACCGGCCCGCTCACTCCTCCTCTGGGCCCGCGATCCGCCGCACGGCCGCCTCCGGCTGCAGCTCCTCCGGCAGCGCCCGCTTCGCCTTGCTGCCCAGCTCCACCAGCCGCTGCGCGCGCGCGATCGCCGACTGCGGCGAATCCAGCAGCCGGTTGCGCGCGTCGTCGAAGGCCTTCTTCGCCTCGCCCAGGCGCCGATCGATCATGTTGAAGTCGGCCAGGAACGCACTCAGCGAATCGAGCACCAGCCCGCCCACGCGGCTGATCTCCAATGCCTGCTTCTGCACCTTGTCGCGCGTCCACAGCCGTTCGACCACGCGCAGCAGCGCCATCAGCGTATTTGGCGAGGCGAACACCACCTGCTGCCGGAACGCGTACGACTGCAGCTGGTCGTCCGCGCCCAGCGCCGCCGACAGCGCGCCCTCGATCGGCACGAAGGCCACGGTGATGTCGAGCGCATCCTCACCCAACGCTTTCGGATAGTTCTTCCTGCCCAGGTCGGCCACGTGCTGGCGCAGCCCCACCGCGTGCCGGCGCAGCGCATCGTCGTGCAGCTCGGGCGTCTCCGCGTTCATCGCCTCCTGCCAGGCGATCAGGTTGACCTTGCTGTCGATCGCCACGCAGCGATCGTCGGGCAGGCGCACCACCACGTCCGGGCGCAGCCGGTCGCCCTCGTCGTCGACCGCATGCACCTGGCGCGCGTAGTGCACGCCTTCCTCCAGCCCCGAGCCGCGCAGCACGTTGTCGAGCATCAGCTCGCCCCAGTCCCCGCGCACCCGCGCGCTGCCCTTGAGCGCGCTGGTCAGCGCCGCGGCCTTCTCGGCCATGTCCTGGTTGAGCGTCTTGAGCTCGCCCACCGCACCCAGCAGGCTGGCGCGCTCGCGCGCCTCCTCGCCGTAGACCGCGTCCACGCGGGTGCGGAACTCGCCCAGCCGTTCGGCGAACGGCTTGAGCAGGGTCTCGATGTCGGCGCGCGACTGGGTGTTCGCCAGCCGCACGTTGTTGGCGAACTGCTGGCCGCGCTCCTCGAACACCTTGCCCGCCAGTTCGGCGAACGCGCCCGACAGCTTGTCCTGCGCGGTATCCAGATAGGCGCGCAGCTCGGCCCGCGCGCGTTCGCCGTGCTCGAAGTTGGCCTGCAGCGAGGCGTGCTCGTTGCGCAGCTTCTGCTGCTCCTGCCTGTGGCTGGCGAGCTCCTGCTGCAGCGTCGTGCAGGCCTCGCGCGCCGCGGCCAGCGCCTGCTCGCGTTCGGCCAGGCGCGCGTCGCGCTCGGCGATGCCGGCCGCCTGCCGCTCGCCGCGCTCGCCGAGCGTGGCGATCTCGCCCTCCAGCGCCACGCAGCGCGCCTGCAGTGCCTCGCGCCCGGCCTGCAGCGCCTCCAGCCGCCCCCGCGATTCGGCCGCCTCGACCTGGCTGGCGCGCAGGCGCTCGCCTTCCTGCGCAAGCGCCTCCTGCAGCCGCCGCACTTCGGCCGCCTGCTGCTCGTGTCCGGCGGGCCGTCGCCACAGGCGCAGCAGCACCGCGACCATTGCCGCCAGCAGCAGGCCGGTCATGATCAGCAGCGGGGTCTGGGAATCCATGGCGCCAGTGTACGGGGGCCACGTCTCAGGGTCTGCGCCGGGCGCTGGCGCGCCGCCGACAGGGAGTGCGGGCGTGCCGGCGTGCAGGCGCCGCGTGCCGGCGGCCAAGGCCCCGATTGAACGGGGAGCCCACCGGCGGTCGCCGACGCACAGCCCGTCTGCGCGCATCAGCGCTCGGCCGGCCACTCCTGGTAGACCAGATTGAGCAGCGGATCGGCGCTCCCCATGGCCGTGTACAGCAGCACGATGTGGGTGGAGCCCGATCGCCACGTCGACCTGGACGTGGTCGTGAACCCCGCGGTGCGCTCCGTCGTCAGCTCGGTGCCGTGCTCCTCGCGCAGCACCTGCGACACCGCATCGAACGCCTCCCCGGCGGCATCGGCATCGACCAGGCCCAGCATCACCTGCACCAGGCGCCCGCCGATGAAGAAGAACGATGCCTGGAAGCGATGCCCCGCGGTAATCCCCCCATTTTTAGCAGTCGCCAAAAGTGGAGCTATGCGGCAAGGGCCAATTTCTGCATCGGCGTGATGCCGCCGAGCGCCATGTTCGGGCGCTCATGGTTGTAAGTCCATAGCCAGCG
>JAEWGI010000033.1 GCA_023388355.1 Pseudomonadota bacterium | reverse complement strand
GCCATGGCGTCGTCGGCCAGGGCGGCCACGTCGGCCTCGATGCGCCGGCCGGCCGCGGTCTCGTTCGGCGGTTTCGGCGTGGCCGGGGGCGCCGGCGCGGCATCGGCAGCGGCGTCGGAGGCGGGCGCCGGCGCGCGCTGGCAGGCCGTGCAGGCCAGGGCGGCGGAGAGCAGCAGCGCCGCGATCGGACGGAAGGTCATGGGGGGCTCCTCGGACTGCGCGGACGCTAGCACCGGGTGCCGGGGGCGACAACCGTGCCGGCGCGCGTCCACACGTCGTCGCAACAGGCCGTGCCTATGATGCGGATGCCGCATCGCCGCCGGGGTTGACCACGGTCAATGCCGCGTCCGCGCGCAGGCGCGAACATCACCGGCAAGGCGATGGGGCCGCAGGCGGGCCGGCACGGCGCGCAGCGCGCATCCCCCGACATCGTTCCCGAGGTGACACCGCATGGACAAGACATCCAATCTTCCGATGGCGCTGTGGAAGGCCAACCTGGACCTGCAGGCGCGCGTGGGCGGCCTGCTGCAGCAGAGCGGGCAGCTGTGGCTGGAGCAGGGCACGCGCGCGGTCGGCGAGAGCGCCGCCGAGTTCGAGGCGCAGGCGCGCAGGCTGCTGCAGGCCGGCGACTGGCAGGCGCTGGCGGCCCTGCCCATGGAGACCTTCCTGCGCCAGTCCGGCCAGGGGGCGGGCGATGGCGAGCAGGCCGTGCAGTCGGCGCTGGAGGCGCAGCATGAGTTCGTGTCCGGCCTGACCGAAGCGCTGCAGGAATGGCAGCGCGACCTGGCCAAGGCCTGGGCCGTGGCCGGCATCGATGCCGGCGCCGTGCCCGGGATCGCCGGCTCCTGGGACGCGCTGCTGGACAACCTGCAGCAGGGCATCGCCGCGATGATGCCCACCGGTCCCGGCACGGGCGCCGGTACGGGCGGTACCCGCAAGCGGAGTGGCTGATCCCGACGCACCCGCGACGGCGGACGCGGCCGACGACTGGCACGCCATCGGGGCCGGGGAGGCCTTGGCGCGCCTGGCGGCCGGCCGCGAGGGCCTGGCCCCGGACGAGGCCGCCCGCCGCCTGCGCGCGCACGGCCCCAACGCGCTGCCGCCGCCCCCGCGTATTCCCGGCTGGCGGCGCCTGCTGCGCCAGTTCAACGATCCGTTGATCCTGTTCCTGCTCGCGGCCGCGGCGGTGGCCGCGCTGCTGGCCCGGTACGTCGATGCCGGTGTGATCGCGGCGGTGGTGCTGATCAACGCCGCGGTCGGCTTCGTGCAGGAGGGGCGGGCCGAACAGGCGCTGTCGGCGCTGCGCGCGATGCTCGCGCCCGCGGCGCGGGTGCTGCGCGCCGGAGCGCGCGCCACGGTGGACGCCCAGGCCCTGGTGCCCGGCGACGTGCTGCTGCTGGAAGCCGGCGACCGCGTGCCCGCCGACGCGCGCCTGCTGCGCGCACGCGGCCTGCGCGTGGACGAATCGGTGCTGACCGGCGAGTCGGTGCCGGCCGACAAGCAGGTCGACCCGGTCCCCGCCGGCGCCGACCTGGGGAGCCGCGGCTCGATGCTGTACTCGGGCACCCTGGTGGCCACCGGGCACGCGGTGGCGGTGGTGGTGGCTACCGGCGCGGCCACCCGCATCGGCCGCATCGGCAGCCTGCTCGGCCAGGTGGAGACGCTGACCACGCCGCTGCTGCAGCAGATCGCGCGCTTCGGCCGCGGCTTCACCATGATCGCGCTGGCCGCCGCCGCGGCGCTGTTCGCCTTCGCCGTGGCCGTGCGCGGCTACAGCGGGCTCGACGCGCTGATGGTGGTGGTGGCGCTGGCCGTGGGCGTGGTGCCCGAGAGCCTGCCGGCGGTGATCACCATCACCCTGGCCCTGGGCGTGCGCCGCATGGCCGCGCGCAACGCCATCGTGCGGCGCCTGCCGGCGGTGGAGACGCTGGGCGCCACCACCGTGATCTGCTCGGACAAGACCGGCACCCTCACCCGCAACGAGATGGCCGCGCGCAGCGTGGCCACGCGCGCCGGCCGGGTGCGGGCCGAGGGCGAGGGCTATGCGCCGCAGGGGCGGGTGACCGCGGTCGACGGCGGCGAGGCCGCGCTGGCCGCCGCGCAGCGCGTGGCGCGCATCGGCCTGCTGTGCAACGACGCCCGCCTGAGTGGCGACGACGACGGCCACTGGCGCGTCGACGGCGACCCGATGGAGGGCGCCCTGCTGGCGCTGGCGGCCAGGGCCGGCATCGACGCCGCGCAGCTGCGTAGCGCCCGTCCGCGCCTGGACGAGGTGCCGTTCGATGCCGCGCACCGCTTCATGGCCACCCTGCACGCCGACGGCAAAGGCGGCGCCCTGCTGTGCGTGAAGGGCGCGCCGGAGCAGGTGCTGGCCCTGAGCCGCGCCGAGGCCGGGCCCGACGGCGCGCCCGCGCCGCTGGATCCCGAAGCCTGGCGGCGCGGCATCGACGCCGCCGGCGCCGAGGGCCAGCGCGTGCTCGGATTCGCCTGGAAGGCGCTCGACCACGTGCCCGCGCAGCTCGCGCTGGAGGACGTGCACGGGCTGGTGTTCGCCGGCATCGTCGGCTTCATCGACCCGCCGCGCGAGGAGGCGATCCGCGCCGTGGCCGACTGCCGCGGCGCCGGCATCGCGGTCAAGATGATCACCGGCGACCACGCCGCCACCGCCGCCGCCATCGCCGCGCAGCTGCGCCTGGCCGACGACGTGCGCGTGGTCACCGGCCAGGAGCTGGAGGGCATCGACGATGCCGAGCTGCCGGGCATCGCGCAGCGGGCCAGCGTGTTCGCCCGCACCACGCCCGAGCACAAGCTGCGCATCGTGCGCGCCCTGCAGTCGCGCGGCCACACCGTGGCCATGACCGGCGACGGCGTCAACGACGCGCCCTCGCTCAAGCAGGCCGACATCGGCATCGCCATGGGCCACAAGGGCACCGAGGCGGCCAAGGAGGCCAGCCAGATGGTGCTGGCCGACGACAACTTCGCCTCGATCGCCGCGGCCGTGCACGAAGGGCGCGCGGTGTACGACAACATCCGCAAGGTGATCGCCTGGACCATTCCGACCAACGGCGGCGAGGCGCTGGCGGTGGTGCTGGCGATCGCGTTCGGCTGGCTGCTGCCGATGACGCCGGCGCAGATCCTGTGGATCAACATGGTGCTCACCGTCACCCTCGGCCTGTCGCTGGCGTTCGAACCGCCCGAGCGCGGTGTGATGTCGCGTCCGCCGCGCCGCCGCGACGCGCCGCTGGTCTCGCCCTTCATGCTGTGGCGCATCGTGCTGGTGTCGATCCTGTTCAGCGCGGCCGCGTTCGGCGTATTCGGCTGGGCGCAGGCGCGCGGCCACGACATCGACACCGCGCGCACCATGGTGGTCAACACCTTCTGCGTGCTCGAGATCTTCTACCTGTTCAGCGTGCGCTACCTGCACGCCAGCTCGTTCTCGCTGCGCGGCCTGCGCGGCACGCCGGCGGTGCTGTGGGCGATCGCCGCGGTGGTGGCGGCGCAGCTGGCCTTCACCTACCTGCCGTGGATGCACGCGCTGTTCGACAGCCGCCCGGTCCCCTTGCTGGAAGGCGCGGCGATCGTGGCCATCGGCGTGACGCTGCTGGTGCTGCTGGAGCTGGAGAAGTGGCTGCTGCGGCGCCTGGATGTGTTCGCCGAGCTGCGGACCGTGGCAGGATCGGGGTCCACGCACGAGGAAGCCACCGCATGAGCGCAGCCGACGCCGGGACCATCGAGGAGTGCGACCTGCTGCTGGCCACCGACCTGTCGCCGCGCTGCGACCGCGCCACCGACCGCGCCATCGCCCTGGCCCGCGCCGGCCGCGGGCGCGCGGTGGCGGCCACCGTGGTCGAACCGGCCGAGCGCGCGCTGCGCAGCGTGCCGCGCCACGACCTGCCCGGCTGGTACACCGAACCCAGCGACACCCGGCTGGCGCGGCAGCGGCTGGAGCGCGAGTTCGAATCCGCATCGCGCGCCTGGGAGGTGAGCGTGGGCGAGGGCGTGGCCGGCGACCACGTCGTCGACCTGCTCGACGCGATGCCCGGAGCCCTGGTCGTCTCCGGCCCGGTGCGCGGCAGCGCGCTGGGACCGGTGGTGCTGGGCTCGACCGTCGACGGCCTGCTGCGTCGGCCCGGCGCCGCACTGCTGATGGTCAAGGAGCGCGTGCACCGGCAGTATCGCCGGCTGCTCGTCGCCAGCGATTTCTCCGAACCCTGCCGGCTGGCGCTGCAGCGCGCGCGGGTGCTGCTGCCCGGTGCCTCGATCACGGTGCTGCATGGCTATGGCGTGCCGATGCTGGGCCTGCTCGACACCACCCGCGACGAGGCACTGGCCGATACCGGCGTGCAGCTGCGCGAGGAAGGCCGCGCCTTCCTGCGCGAGGCCGGGCTCGACGACGGCGTGGAGCTGCTGGTCGAACACGGCGACCCGGCGCGGCTGGTGCAGCAGTACCTCGACAGCGTCGGCGCCGACCTGGTGGTGCTGGGCAGCCACGGCCGCGGCGCGATCCACGAGCTGGTGGTGGGCAGCGTGGCGCGGCGGATCCTGACCTCGGTGCAGGGGGACATGCTGGTGGTGCGGGGCTGACGTGTCCTGGAAAGCGGGCCCCCACCCGGCCTCCGCCCGCGAGCGGGGGGAGGAGCCCTGCGCACGGGCTCCGGCCCTGCTCCCTCCCCGCCTGCGGGGGAGGGACGGGGTGGGGGCCGCCGGAGCCCGGCCACCAGGCACATCGACACCACCCTTCCACGCCCCACCCCATGATGCCCGCATGACCCACGACCACGACCTCCGCATCCTCCGCAACCGCACCTTCGACGAACTCGTCGTCGGCGATACCGCCAGCATCGAGCGCACGCTCGCGCAGCAGGACATCCAGCTGTTCGCGGTGCTCTCGGGCGACTTCAACCCGACCCACATCGACCCCGACTTCGCCGCCTCCACCTGCTACAGCGGCGTGATCGCGCACGGCATGTGGGGCGGCGCGCTGATCTCGGCGGTGCTGGGCACGCGCCTGCCCGGCCCGGGCACGGTCTACCTCGGACAGACCCTGCGCTTCCTGGCGCCGGTCAAGCTGGGCGACAGGCTCACGGTCCAGGTCACGGTGACCGCGCTGGATCCCGGCGAGCGCCGCGTCACCCTGGCCTGCAGCTGCACCAACCAGGACGGGAAGGTGGTGATCGAGGGCGAGGCGAAGGTGATCGCGCCCGACCAGCGCATCGAGCGCCCGCGCACGGCCCTGCCGGAGATCCGCCTCGATGTCGCCGGCAGCGACGGCCTCGAACGCCTGTTGGCGCACGTCGCGTCGCTCGACGCGGTGCGCGTGGCGGTGGTGCATCCCTGCGACGCGCTGAGCCTGTCCGGCGCGATGGACGCGCGCGACGCGGGCCTGATCGTGCCGGTGCTGGTGGCGCCGCGCGCGCGCCTGGAGGCCGCGGCGGAGGAAGCCGGCATCGACCTGTCGGGCCTGGAGATCGAAGACGTGCCGCACAGCCACGCCGCCGCCGCGCGCGCGGCCGAGCTGGCGCGCGAGGGCAAGGTCGAGGCGCTGATGAAGGGCAGCCTGCACACCGACGAGCTGATGCTGGCGGTGGTGTCCTCGGCCGGCGGCCTGCGCACCAAGCGCCGGGTCAGCCACTGCTTCGTGCTGCAGACGCCGCACTATCCGCGCCCGTTCATCGTCACCGATGCGGCGATCAACCTCGCCCCCGATCTCGCGCAGAAGGCCGACATCGTGCGCAATGCAATCGACCTGGCGCACGTGATCGGGGTGGAGACGCCGAAGGTGGCGATCCTGGCCGCGGTCGAGACCGTGACCCCGTCGATGCCGGCCACGCTCGATGCCGCGGCGCTGTGCAAGATGGCCGACCGCGGCCAGATCGAGGGCGGCCTGCTCGACGGCCCGTTGGCCTTCGACAACGCCGTCTCCATCGCCGCCGCGCGCACCAAGGGCATCGTGTCCGACGTCGCCGGCCAGGCCGACGTGCTGGTGGTGCCGGACCTGGAGAGCGGCAACATGCTGGCCAAGCAGGTGATGTACATGGGCGAGGCGGCGAGCGCCGGCATCGTGATGGGCGCGAAAGTTCCAGTGGTGCTGACCAGCCGCGCCGACTCGCGCGAATCGCGCCTGGCCTCGTGCGCGATCGCGCTGATGCTGGCGCACCGCTATCGCGACAGCCCGCCATGAGGATCGTGGAGTGAGGCGATGAACGCACACGGGACAGGGGCCGGGGCGGACGGCAGCCACGACGCGGTGCCGGGCGACCGCGACCCGGTCTGCGGCATGAGGGTGAAGCCCGATTCGCCGCACCGCGTCGAGCACGCCGGCCGCAGCTGGCGCTTCTGCGGCGCCCGCTGCGCGGAGAAGTTCGCCGCCGATCCCGCGCGCTACGACGGCAGCGCGCCGCCGCCGCCCGAAGCGCCCATGCCCCCGGGCACGATGTACTTCTGCCCGATGGACCCGGAAGTCCGCCAGGACCATCCCGGCACCTGCCCCAAGTGCGGCATGGCGCTGGAGCCGGAAATCCCGACGCTGGAAGCGGGCGACAATCCCGAGCTGCGCGACTTCTCGCGCCGCTTCCGGTGGACCCTGCCGCTGACCGCGGTCGTGTTCGTGCTCGGCATGTTCGGCCACCGGCTGCAGTGGTTCGACATGGGCACGCAGAGCTGGATCGAACTGGTGCTGGCCACGCCGGTGGTGCTGTGGGCCGGCGCGCCGTTCTTCGTGCGCGGCTGGCAGTCGGTGCGCAACCGCAGCCCGAACATGTGGACGCTGATCTCGCTCGGCACCGGCGCGGCCTATGCCTACAGCGTGGTCGCCACGGTGGCGCCGGGCGTATTCCCGGAAGGCTTCTCCTCGATGGGCCGGGTCTCGGTGTATTTCGAGGCGGCGGCCGTGATCGTCACTCTCACCCTGCTCGGCCAGCTGCTCGAGCTCAAGGCGCGCGCCCAGACCTCGGCCGCGATCCGCTCCCTGCTCGGCCTGGCGCCGAAGATCGCGCGCCGGCTGCGCGAGGACGGTGGCGAGGAGGACATCCCGCTCGACCACGTGCACGTCGGCGACCGCCTGCGCGTGCGTCCCGGCGAGAAGGTGCCGGTCGACGGCGTGGTGCTCGAAGGCGGCAGCAGCGTCGACGAGTCCATGCTCACCGGCGAGCCGCTGCCGGTGAGCAAGCGCGCGGGCGACCGCGTGGTCGGCGCCACCCTCAACGGCGCCGGCGCGCTGGTGATCCGCGCCGAGCGCGTGGGGTCGGCGACCCTGCTGGCGCAGATCGTGCAGATGGTGGCGCAGGCGCAGCGCTCGAAAGCGCCGATGCAGCGGCTGGCCGACGTGGTCGCCGGCCGCTTCGTGGTCGGCGTGGTCGCCGTTGCCGTCGCCGCCTTCTTCGCCTGGGGCCTGTTCGGGCCGGAGCCTGGCTGGGTCTACGGCCTGGTCAACGCGGTCGCGGTGCTGATCATCGCCTGTCCCTGCGCCCTGGGGCTGGCCACGCCGATGTCGATCATGGTCGCCACCGGGCGCGGCGCGACGCTGGGCGTGCTGTTCCGCGACGCCGCCGCGATCGAGCGGCTGCGCGAGGTCGACACCCTGATCGTCGACAAGACCGGCACCCTCACCGAGGGCCGCCCGGCGTTCGGCGAGGCGGTCGCGGTCGAGGGCGGCGAGGCCGACGAGGTGCTGCGCCTTGCCGCCAGCCTCGACCAGGGCAGCGAGCATCCGCTGGCCGACGCCATCGTCGCCGCCGCGCGCGAACGCGGCATGGCGCTGGCGCCGGTGGAGGACTTCGAATCGAGCACCGGCATCGGCGTGCGCGGTCGCGTCGAGGGCCGCGCGCTGGCGCTGGGCAATACCGCGCTGATGCGCGAGGCCGGCGTCGATCCGGCGCCGCTGCGCGAGCGCGCCGAAGCGCTGCGCGGGCAGGGCGCCAGCGTGATGTTCCTCGCCGTGGACGGCGCGCTCGCCGGCCTGCTGTCGGTCTCCGATCCGGTCAAGGCCAGCACGCCGGCCGCGCTCGAAGCGCTGCACGCCGCCGGCCTGCGCATCGTGATGGCCACCGGCGACGGCCTGACCACGGCCAACGCGGTGGCGGCGCGGCTGGGCATCGACGAAGTCCACGGCGAGGTGCGGCCGCAGGACAAGCTCGCCCTGGTCGAACGCCTGCAGTCCCAGGGCCGCGTCGTCGCCATGGCCGGCGACGGCATCAACGACGCGCCCGCGCTGGCGCGCGCCGACGTCGGCATCGCCATGGGCACCGGCACCGACGTGGCCATGGACAGTGCCCAGGTCACGCTGGTCAAGGGCGACCTGCGCGGCATCGCCACCGCGCGGGCGCTGTCGCAGGCCACCGTGGCCAACATGCGCCAGAACCTGTGGTTCGCGCTGGCCTACAACGGCCTGGGCGTGCCGATCGCCGCCGGCGTACTGTATCCGCTCACCGGGCTGTTGCTGTCGCCGATGATCGCGGCGGTGGCGATGAGCTTCAGCTCCGCCTCGGTCGTCGGCAACGCGCTGCGCCTGCGCGGGCAGCGGCTGGCGGTTCCCGTTCCTTCGCAGGAGGCGTCGGCTTGAGCGCCACCATCGCAGACCGCTACCCCACCCGCGGCGACCTGGTGCTCGTGCTCAACTGCGGCTCGTCGAGCATCAAGTTCGCGCTGTTCGACGGCGGCCAGGATCCGCTGCCGCGCGCACCGGCCTGGAACGGCAAGGTGCAGGGGATCGGCGGCCCGTCGCCGACCTACGGCGAAACCGGCATCGCGCCGGCGCCGGTCGAACTCGATCCGCAACGTCCCTACCTCTCGGCGCTGCAGCGCATCCGCGAGGGCGTGGTGGCGCGACTGGCCGGACGCCCGCTGGGGGCGATCGCCCATCGCGTGGTCCACGGCGGCAGCCGCTACTTCGCGCCCACCCGCGTGGATGCCGGCGTGCTCGCCGACCTCGAGGGCTACATCCCGCTGGCGCCGCTGCACCAGCCGTTCGCGCTGGAAGCGATCGCGATCCTGCTGCGCGAGCGCCCCGACATTCCCCAGGTGGCCTGCTTCGACACCGGCTTCCACCACAGCCTGCCGGACGTGGAGAAGCTGCTGCCCCTGCCCTGGGACGCCTGGCAGCGCGGCCTGCGCCGCTACGGCTTCCACGGCCTGTCCTACGAATACATGGCCACCGCCCTGTCCGAGCGCCACGGCGATCTCGCGCGCGGGCGCACGGTGGTGGCGCACCTGGGCAGCGGCGCCAGCCTGTGCGCGATGCAGGGCCTGCAGAGCGTGGCCACCACGATGGGCTTCTCCGCGCTCGACGGCCTGATGATGGGCACGCGCACCGGCGCGCTCGACCCCGGCGCCCTGCTGTACCTGATGGAGATCGAGAAGCTGTCGCTGGAGCAGGTGGGGCAGATGCTCTACCACCGCTCCGGCCTGCTCGGCGTGTCCGGCATTTCCTCCGAACCACGCGTGATCGTGCGCCACGAGGCTGACGCAGGCGAAGCCGGTGAACGCGCGCGCCTCGCGCTCGACCTGTACATCCGCCGCATCGTGCGCGAGATCGGCGCCATGGCCGCCGTCCTGGGCGGCCTCGAGCTGCTGGTGTTCACCGCTGGCGTCGGCGAACACAACGCCTTCGTGCGCGAGCGCGTGTGCCGGGACCTGGCCTTCCTCGGAATTGCGCTGGATCAAGGCGCCAATGCCGCGGATGCGGCGATCATCTCGACGGACGACAGCCGCGTGCGCGTGGGCGTGGAGCCGACCAACGAGGAATGGGTGGCCGCACGCGACGCGCTGCGCACCCTGGGCTGAACACCGCAGCCGGCCTGCGGCCATGCTGAAGGCGGAGGTGGACGATGCTGCTGGGACTGGATGCCTCGATCTGGAAAATGCTGCTGCTGGTGCTGCTCGCGCCGGCGCTGACGGTTGGCCTGCTCAACCTGCTGCTGCGCAGGCGCGGCGGCGTCAGCCCCGCCTGGGCCGGCGTGCTGATGGTGCTGCTGGCCGGCGCGGTCACGCTGCTGATCATCCTCGACAAGGTGCGGCTGTGAACCGGGGCGTGGACACGGGAGCGGGGACATGCGCCGGCTGATCCTGCCGATGCCCGGCGACGAAGCGCTGGCCGCGGCGCTGGCGCAGGCCTGTCATGCCGACACCGGACGGGTCGAAACCCGCCGCTTCCCCGACGGCGAGAGCTACGTGCGCCTGCACGGCGACCCGGCCGGGCGGTCGGTCCAGTATCGGCGCGCGCAGGCCTGGACCGCGGCGACCAGGACACCGGCACTCCAGAACCCTGAGCCACGGCACGGATCCGACCGGTCCGCGAGGTGCCTGTGTCACGCCCCGGTGCATGGGTACATCGCCTGCGGCAGCCCTCCCGCGGGAATTCTCCCTGGCGCCGTCTCGCGCAACATCCTCTCCTGTCCGTCCGATGCCGCTAGACTTGGTGGCTGCACCAGCGGACGCATCAAACATGCAGACGGACGTCGACAGCCACGCCGCGATACACGCTGACGACGGCAGCGTCGAGCAGTCGCGGCTGCAGCAACTGCTCGGCTATCAGCTCACCCGCGCGCAGCTGCAGCTCCACCGCAAGCTGGTCGAGTGCCTGCAGGCGGTGTCGCTGCGCCCGGTCGAGTACTCGATCCTGGTCCTGATCGACAGCAACCACGGCATCAACCAGCGCCAGATCGGTGAGACGCTCGGCATCTCGCCCCCCAACCTGGTGGGCGTGATCACCCGCCTGATCAAGAAGCGGCTGGTGCGCCGCGCCCGCAGCCGGCTGGACCGTCGGGTCCAGCACCTGCATCTCACCGCCGAGGGCACGCGCCTGCTGGCGGAGGCCGAAGCCATCGTCGGCAAGTTCGAACAGGGCATCCAGGCGGCGGTCGGCAGCGCCGGCCACGACGCGTTCGAGCGGGTCCTGCGCCGCATCCAGCAGCTCTGACACCGCGCTCCCCTGCGCGGCGCCCCGGCCTGCCCGGGGTGCCCGTCCCGTCGTGTCCCACGCCCGCATCGCGGGCCGGATTGCTGCACCGCAACTTTACTTAGGTTCACCTCAGAACAATTGTTAGGTATAACTAATTGTGCGCGCCGGTCGGCCACCGACCACGGCGCACCCATCAAGACCTGTTCCCAAAGGGAGGAACGCCAGGTGACCCACGCTCTGCTCCGCCACCACCGACTGGCCGCTGCCGTCGTCCTCGCAATCGCCGCCCCGGCCGCGGTCGTGCATGCCCAGGACACCGCCCCGGCCGACGCCGAAAGCAGCAAAGTCCAGATGCTCGACGAAATCCAGGTGACGGCGGAACGCCGCAACCAGAACCTGCAGAAGGTGCCGATCGCCGCCACGGTCATCACCGCCGAGGACATCGACAGCCGCGGCCTGCTGAACCTGCACGACATGATGCAGGCCGCCCCGTCGGTCTCGGTCAACCAGGTCAACCGTTCGCTGTACATCAACATCCGCGGCGTCGGCATCGCCCAGACCGCGCCCACGTCGAGCCCCGGCATCGCCTTCTACATCGACGGCCAGCTGGTGCCGCAGGAGCAGTCGATCTCGCAGAGCTTCTACGACCTGCAGAGCATCGAGGTGCTGCGCGGCCCGCAGGGCACGCTGACCGGCCAGAACTCGACCGGCGGCGCGCTGTACCTGCGCACGCCGGCGCCCGAACACGACGCCAACTTCGGCTACTTCGAGCAGTCGCTGGGCGACCATGGGTGGAGCAAGTCGCTGGGTGCGATGAACGTGGCCTTCAGCGAGAACGTCGCGCTGCGCCTGGCGGCCGTGCGCGAGGTGCGTGACAGCTTTACCACCAACACCGGCAGCAGCCGCAGCGACCCCGGCAACACGGATTTCCTGGGCGCGCGCGCCAACCTGGCGATCCGCGGCTTCGACGAGCGCCTGACGGTGAACCTGCGCGGCGAGTACTACGACAGCGACACCGACAACAACGCCGTCAAGCGCTGGAACGATACGGTCAGCAGCGATCCCTTCAGCATCCAGGAAGACGCGCTGTCCTACATGCGCCAGCGCGGCACGCGCACTTCGGGCGAGGTGAACTTCGCGATCACCGACACGCTGGCACTGCGCTGGCTGAGCAGCTGGCAGGACGGCGAAACCGTCGACCAGGCTGACGGCGACCGCACCACCACCGCGCTCCCGCGCCCCGGCACCGGCCGCGTTGGCTACACCAACACCCAGATCGACAACAAGATCCACGAGGTCAACCTGATCAGCACCGGCAATGGGCGGGTCGACTGGGTGGTCGGCGGCTTCCTGCTCGATGGCCGCATCGAGGCGAACGTGCTGCGTGACAACAACAACACCGTGGACTTCGTCAGCTCGACCTCGACCATCGTGACCGAGATGCGCAGCAACTCCAAGTCGGTGTTCGGGCAGGTCAACGCGCGCCTGGGCGACCGGTCCGAGCTCGTCGTCGGCGCGCGCCGCAGCTGGGACCGCCAGACCTACGATCGCCTTGCAAGCCCGGGCGGCATCGGCAGCACGACGCTCGAGTCGGCGCAGACCACGGGCAAGGTCGCCTTCAACTACGACATCAGTCCCGACGTGATGGCCTACGTCTCCGCCTCGAAGGGGTACAAGGCCGGTGGCGGCAACCTGCCGCTCGTCGCCGAGGCCTTCGGGCCCGAAACCAACCAGGTCTACGAAGCCGGCCTGAAGTCGACCCTGTTCGACCGCCGCCTGCGCCTGAACGCCGCGGCGTTCTATTCCGACTACCGGGACATGCAGCTGGCCAGCCTCGCCGGCGGCCTGCCGCTGACCCAGAACGCGGCGTCGGGCAAGGCCAGGGGCATCGAACTCGAAGCGGTCGCCCTGGTCGGAAGGGCCTCGATCAATGCCGGCGTGGGCTGGCTGGACGCGGAGTTCGGCGAGGACGCCGTCCTGCAGAACACGCTGGTCAACGCCAACCAGATCGCCTACAAGGGCGACGTGCTGCCGTTCTCGCCCGAGGTCACCTTCAACGCCGGCGTGCAGTACGACATCGAGCTTGGCGACAAGCTGCTGACGCCGCGCCTGCAGTACACCTACGTCAGCGAGAGCTACTCGACGCCGTTCCAGAGCGAGCGCACGCGGATTTCCTCGCGCAGCGTGGTCGATGCCAAGCTCAGCCTGCGCTACAACGACAGCCTGAGCTTCGATGCCTTCGTCAACAACCTGTTCGACGATACGTACTCGACCATGCAGCTGATGAACGCCTCGTCCGCCGACGGCGGCACCCTGTATGGCGCGCCGCGCCACTACGGCGTGCGCGTGCGCTACGACTTCTACTAAGCTGCGACCGTAGAACGAGGGGCCGGCCCGGTGCCGGCCCCTTGCTGCTTCCAGGAACACCATGCCCCGCAAGACACGCCGCCGCGCACTGCGCCCCCTCCTCGCCATCGGTGCGCTCGCCAGCCTCGCCGTCGCCGCGCTCGCGGTCAGCGGCCAGCCGGACCGGTGGTGGAGGCCCGGCGAAGGCCGGGTCATGCAGGAAAGCACCGACTACCCCAATGCCAGCGGCTCGCTGCGGGTGCTGCTGGTCGACGGCCCGATGGAGACCCGCGGCCACCCCTTCTTCGAGCCGCTGGGCGACAACGGCCGGGCCTGCGTCAGCTGCCACCAGCCGTCCGATGCGATGAGCCTGTCGGTCGATTCGGTGCGCCGCCAGTGGGACCTGCGTGGCCACCACGACCCGCTGTTCGCCGCCTTCGACGGATCCAACTGTCCCGACCTGCCGCAGGAGCGCCGCGAATCGCATTCGCTGCTGCTCGACCACGGCCTGATCCGCATCCCGCGCCCGTGGCCGCCGCGCGACCACGACGGCAGCGAGATCGTGCCGGACTTCGAGCTGGAGGTCGTGCGCGATCCCACCGGCTGCAACCTCAATCCGCGCTGGGGCCTGCAGGCGCCCGAGCCGATGGTGTCGGTGTACCGCCGACCGCGCCCGGTCGCGAACTTCAAGTACATCCTGGCCATGGGCTTCGCGGTCGACCCCAAGCGCAGCCAGCCGCTGCCGATCGACCCGGAGACCGGGCAGATGGTGTCCGGCAACCTGATGGCCGACCGGCGCTCGCTGAGCCTGGAGGCGCAGATCCGCGACGCGCTGCAGACCCACCTGGAGTTCAAGGGCAAGCTGTCGCCGGAGGACATCGCCCGAATCACCGATTTCGAGCAGCGCGTGTACGCCGCGCAGCAGTCCTCGCGCATCGGCGGCGACCTCGACAGCGGTGGCGCCCAGGGCGGCCCGGCGATGCTGCGCGATTCGCCGGCCGGGCGCCTGGGCAGCCAGGGCGTGCCGCTGTGGAGCGAATTCAACGCCTGGGCCGACGCCGGCCAGGATCCCGGACTCACCCCGGAGCAGCGCGCCTGGCGCGAATCGGTGGCGCGCGGCGCGGACAACTTCCGCGAGCGCATGTTCCTGATCAGCGACACCACCGGCATCAACTCGCCGATGGGCTTCGGCAACCCGGTCCTGGACCGCTGCGCGTTCTGCCACAACATGAGCCAGATGGGCATGGACGTGGCCCCCGGCCAGGTCGACCTGGGTACCACCACCCGGCCGTTCGCCGACCCGCAGCCGCACCTGCCGCTGTTCCGCATCACCTGCACGGGCGAACCGCACCCGCACTACGGCCGGGTCATCCATACCCACGATCCGGGATTCGCGCTGACCACCGGCCGCTGCGCCGACGTGGGCAAGATCACCCTGCAGACCCTGCGCGGACTGGCCGCGCGCGCGCCGTATTTCTCCAACGGTTCGGCCAGGACCCTGCGCGAGGTGATCGAGTACTACGACCGCCGCTACAACATCGGCTACTCCGAGCAGGAGATCCAGGATCTGGTGCACCTGATGGAGGCGCTGTGAGCGCGTTCGCCCCTCTGCGCGCGCTGGCCGCGGCAGTCGCCCTGGGCCTGGCCGTGCCGGCCTGCGCCACGCCTGCCGCTCCCGCGCCGGAAGACAGCGGCGCGGAACTGCGCTTCGTCACCTGCCCGATCTATCGCAATACCGACGCCGGCCGCAAATCCGGCTGCTGGCTGGCCGACAGCCCGGAGGACGGCCAGCGCTACGACGTCACCCGTTCGCCGACCAAGCCCGACTGGAACCGCGCCGTACTGGTCGAGGGCCGCGTCTCCGGCGGGCAGCCCAACACCTGCGGCGGGCTGGTCCTGGAGCCGGTGCGCGTGTCCGTGCTCGCGCAGCCGTGCACCCGCGCCATGCTGCCGGCCGAAGGCTATCCGGGTGTGCGCTTCCAGCTGCCGGCCCGCAACATCCGGCCGATCCACGAGCCGCGCGAGCTCCCGGCCAGGCCCTATGCCGAACGCAGCTTCGGGATCTGGTTCGACCACGGCCGCGACTTCATCGTCTACCAGCTCAGCGACTACTACACCCACCAGGCCTCGCTGTACGCCTTGGACGTGGATGCCAGCCGGGTGGAGGTCACCGGCTGGTCGCTGACCACGCCCGAGACCGTGTCCGGCCACGTGCTGGTGGAGGACGCCCTGCTTGCACGCAGGCGCGCCGACGCCGTGGCCAACTGGATCCACATGATGGGAATCGACCGCGAGCGCATCGAGGTCAGGGTGGCGCACGACGGTTCGACCTCGACGCTGGAAGGCAGTGACGGGCTGGCTTCCGCATCCCGGCGCCGGGTCGAGGTCAGGGTCATTCCCTGAGCCGGGGAACAGGCGGCAGGGACAAAATGGCAACGATCAGCGTGCGTCCCTCTCTCCGGGGGGCAGCGCCTGCCCTGGGATCGCAACGTCGGCGCGGGACGTGGCCGGGGCCGAACCGGCTCACTCGTCTGCGGGCATCGGGAAGGGCAGGCCGTCGAGTTGGGTACTCGAACCCTCGTCGAGCTCCAGATCGCACCAGTAGGTGTCGGAAAGGATCGCCAGCAGCGACTCGCCCTTCACCGCGCGCGCCTGCCACTCGTCGCGCCGAAGCTGCTTCTCCAGCAGCTGCACCACCTTCACCCCGGTATCGAGCGGGTAGCCGTCGACCCTGTCGCCGAACCATGCCCGGGAACGCCGGGCGAACGCCTCGAGGCTGTCGCTTGAGCTCGTCGCGTAGGCGTAGAACTCGCTCGGCCAGGTCCAGTAGGCAAGGTTGGCGAAGAACAGCTGCTGATACATGTCCAGCTGTTCATGGGAATCCACGAGCGCATCGCAGGCGACCTGGTCGGCCGATGCCTGCGCGTCGCGATGCATCGAGTCGATGGCCTGGAGCAGCGGCGCGAACTGGCTTGCCTGGAACTCGCGCCCCCACAGGGCCGCGCCGGCGTCCTGGTAGACATGCGGAATCCTCATGCCGTGGAAATGGACGACGAGCTTGAACGCCTCGCGCGTGGCCAGGTAGTTCCAGGCCTCGCTGCCGCGCTCGTGTCCCGGGCCCGTTCCCAGTACGACGATCAACTGGTCGCCCAGCAGCCCGGACGCCGCCTCGTATGGTCCGGGCGCTGCCCTCAGGGCCTCATGCCGGGAATCCGCGCTTCCCCTGAACACCGCCACCTTCGCCAGCTTCGAAGGCCAGCTGATCCTGTCGGCCTGGGTCCAGACCGCAGTGTCGATTTCGATGTACGCATCCGGTGGGGGCAGGTCCAGCATGCGACGTCGTCCTTTGATCGAGTCCGTTCGGGGGCGGATGCTACCACCGGTCGTCATCGCACGCGGCAGGTCGCCACCGGTCGAAAAGAGGTCGAAAAGGAACGGGGGGATTGATCCCATTCAACTCCCTTTCGTCCGAACGAACATCGGGGGCGCCGGCCCGCCTCAGTCCTCCGGTCGCCGGAACGGCAGCACCACCCCGCGCTCGTCCTCCGCCTCCTCGCGCCGCCACAGCACCGGCACGTTGCGCGGGGAGCCGGGTTCGTAGGTGTCGCGCTCGGCCTGCGCGGCGCGCTCGGCCTCTTCCTCCTCGATCTCCCAGCTGTAGCGGCGGCGCGGCGGGATGGGGTCGCTGCGGCGCAGCAGCCAGGCGGCGAGGATCCCGCCCAGCGCGCCGCCCAGGTGCGACTGCCAGGACACGCCCGGCTCCTGCGGCAGCACGGTGAGCAGCATGCCGCCGTAGAAGAAGAACGCGATCATGCCGGCGGCGATGGAGGCGCGGTCGCGGCGCAGCAGCCCCAGCACGAACACCAGGAACATCAGCCCGTGGGTCAGGCCGCTGGCTCCGAGGTGGTAGGAGCCGGGATCGCCCAGCGCCCACGCGCCCAGCCCGGACCCGAGCCACATCAGCGGCAGCCCGCGCAGGGTGGTGCGCGGATACACCGCCAGTGCCAGCGTGCCCAGGATCAGCAGCGAGGAGGCGTTGGCGATCAGGTGTTCGGGCGAGCCGTGCAGCAGCGGTCCACTCAGGATGCCGGCCAGGCCCCGGGCGGTGCCGGCGGCGACGGCGAAGGCGCGGTGGTCGCCCAGTCCCTGCAGCCCGAACACGATCACCAGCAGCAGCACGAAGCCCAGGCTGCGCTTGAGGGCGCTGGCCAGGCGCCGCTTGTCGGCGGCGCGCTGGGCGACGGGATCGTGGGGCTCGTCGGGGCCGGGAAGGTGCATTCAGACAGGGTGGCGGCGGATCGCGGGGATGCAAGGGCGGCCGTACTCCTTCCCCCGCCTGCGGGGGAAGGCCGGGATGGGGGGCGCGCGCCGCAGGCGCGCGTGAAGTACGCGGCGATCGGCTGGCCCCCACCCCAACCCTCCCCCGCTGGCGGGGGAGGGAGTTTCGTCGGGTGGTAGCGGCGTGGCCACGTAAACTGCCCACCATGACCGACGCCATCCCCACCATCCGCCTGCGCAACCCCTGGCGCTCCAGCCATCCCTGGATCTTCCAGAAGCTGGTCGAGAAACCCGCCCAGCGGCCGAAGCCCGGCAGCATCGTCGACGTCGTCGGCGCCGACGGCGTGTGGATCGGCCGCGGCTTCTACAACGGCCATTCGCGCATCGCGCTGCGCATCCTCGAAACCGATCCCGATGTCGCCGTCGACGCGGCCTGGTTCGCCGCGAAGATCGCCGAGGCCGTGCGCCTGCGCCGCGAGGTGCTGCGCCTGGACGACACCAGCAACGCCTGGCGCGTGGTCCACAGCGAGGGCGACGGCCTGAGCGGCCTGGTGGTCGACCGCTACGACGACCTGCTGGTGGTCGAATACTTCAGCGCCGGCATGTTCCGCCACCGCGAGTGGATCCACGACGCGCTGCGCGGCCAGTTCCCCGGTTGCCGCTTCCACGGCTTCGCCGACGAGCACGTGCAGAAGCAGGAATCGTTCGACTTCCGGGAAACCGCCGGCACGCAGGCCGCGGTGATCACCGAGAACGGCATCCGCTTCCGCGCCGATCCGGCCGGCGCGCACAAGACCGGCTTCTTCGCCGACCAGCGCGACAACCGCGACTGGCTCTCGCATCGCTGCAAAGGCAGGCGCGTGCTCGACCTGTGCTGCAACACCGGCGGTTTCGGCGTGTACGCGGCGGTGCGCGGCGCCAGCGAGGTGGTCGGCGTCGATATCGACGCGGACGTGCTCGAGATCGCCCGCGGCAACGCCAAGCTCAATGGCCTGAAGTCGAACGGCGGGATGCCGCGCTTCGTGCAGGCCGACATCTTTCCCTGGTTGCGCGATGCCGGCAATGCCGGCGAGCAGTACGACGTGGTGATCCTCGACCCGGCCAAGATGACCCGCGACCGCGAGCAGGTGATCCCGGCGCTGAAGAAGTACCTGGACATGAACAAGCTGGCGCTGGGCGTGGTCAAGCCCGGCGGGCTGCTGGCCACGTTCTCGTGCACGGGCCTGGTGAGCGAGGAACAGTTCCTCGACATGCTGCGCCGCGCCGCGTTCTACGCCGGGCGTACGGTGCAGGTGCTGAAGGTCTCCGGCGCCGGCGCCGACCATCCGTTCCTGGCCCACGTGCAGGAATCGCGCTATCTCAAGGCGGTGTTCTGCCGCGTGCTGGATTGAGCCGGCGCACCGGCCGCGCGCGTCCGGGCCTGCGGCGCGCGCTGCTGCTGGTTGCCGCGCTCACCGCGATCGCGCTGGCGGCGACCTGGTTGTGGCAGCCGCTGCGCGACTGGTGGCGCGGCCCGCCGCCGGCCCTGCCCGCGACGTCCTTCGACTGGCGGCCGCGGATCGCTCCACTGGCCGGCGACGGCCACCGCGGCGCGCGCGACGGACACCTGCTGCAGGCGCGCTTCGACGAGCCCTGGGGCCTGGTGCGCGGGCCCGACGGCAGCCTGTTCGTCGCCGATGGCGGCGAGGCCAACCGCATCCGCCGGATCGCCCCCGACGGCAGCGTGACCACGTTCGCCGGCTCGGTCGAGGGCTTCGCCGACGGCATCGGCAGCGCGGCGAGGTTCCACACGCCGTCCTCGCTGGCCGTCGACCGCCTCGGCAACCTCTACGTGGCCGACACCGGCAACCACGCCATCCGCAGGATCTCGCGCGACGGCGAAGTGACCACGCTGGCGGGCACCGGCATCCCCGGTTTCCGCGACGGTGACGGCGCGCTGGCGCAGTTCCGCGCACCGATGGGTGTGGCGGTGGACGCGGCGGGGCGCGTATACGTGGCCGATACCTGGAACGACCGCATCCGCGTGATCGAACGCGACGGCCGCGTGCGCACGCTGGCCGGTGGTGCGGAGCCGGCCTTCGTCGACGGGCTGGCGATGCTGGCGCGTTTCCACACGCCCACCGCGGTGGCCGTGGCCGGCGACGGCCGGCTCTGGATCGCCGACACCGGCAACCGCGCGCTGCGCTGGATCGGGACCGAGGGCGCGGTGCACACCTGGCGGGCGAGTGGCTGGGACGCACCCGAACCGGTGCGTCCGCTCGCGCTCGCGGCCACCCACGACGGCGCGCTGTATGTCGCCGAACTTTCGCCCGGGCGCGTGCTTCAGGTCTCTGCCGACGGCCGTTCGCGGGTGCTGGTCGGTGGCGGCGCCGGCCCCTGGTTCGCGCGTCCCTCGGCGCTGTGGCTGGAAGCCGACGGCAGCCTGCTGCTGGCCGATGCGTCGGGTCATCGCCTGCATCGGATCGCGTCGCGCGGGGACGAAGCGCCCGCCGACGGCCCGGTTGGCCCTTCGCCATCGCGCGCGCTGCCGCAGACCGCGCAGCGCTGGCCGTTCGCGCCGCAGCACGGCTGGCACGAGATCGTCGGCACCCTGGGCGAGGTGCGCGGCAACTTCAGCGGCGAAAGCCGCAGCCACCTGCACAACGGCCTGGACGTGCGCGCCGATGTCGGCACGCCGGTCCTGTCGATCGCCGGCGGCAAGGTGACCAGTCCACTCGCCGCCTTCAGCTTCGGCGGACAGGCCGAGGGCATCACGGTCGACGAGCTGACCTACCTGCACATGCGCGTCGGTCGCACCGCGCAGGAACGCAACCTCGATCCTTCACGCTTCCTGATCGAGCGCGACGGCGACGGGCGTGCAACGTCCGTGCGCATCATGCGCGGCGCGCGCTTCGAACCGGGCGACGCGCTGGGCACGGTCAACGCGCAGGCGCATGCGCACCTGATCGTCGGCCCCCACGGCCACCAGCACAACGCGGTGCGGCTGGGCTTCCGCAACTACAGCGACAGCGTGCCGCCGCGCATCGATGCGGTCTCGCTGCTCGACGATGCCGGAGCGCCGCTGCGCGAGCGCCGGGACGGGCGCGTGCTGGTGCCGCGCGAGGGCGGCGGAGTGCAGGTGGTGGTCGAGGCCTGGGACCAGGTCGACGGCAACCTGCCGCGGCGCCGGCTGGGGCTGCATCGCATCGGTTACCAGCTGCTGTACGCCGATGGCCGACCGGCGCCGGGCTTCGAGCGGCCGGCCATGAACCTCGACTTCTCGCGCATGCCGGCACATCCGGGCGCGGTGAAGATCGCCTACGCCGCCGACAGCGGCATCACCGTGCACGGCGCGTCGCGCACCCGCTTCCTGTACGTGGCCAGCAACCGGGTGCGTGGCGACGACGTGGCGCAGGATTCCTGGCAGCCGGGATCGCTGCCCGCGGGCGACTACATCGTCCGCGCGCTGGGCGAGGACGCCGCCGGCAACCGCGCCCGTGGAGCGACCGATCTGCCGGTGCGGGTGCTGGCGGACTGAAACGACGGACGCCTGGCGAGGGCGGGGGGAATGCAGCGAGGATCCGGATGCGCCGGCAGTGGCTGCGCCGAAGGTCACGGTGACCATCCGATCATGCGCGCGTTGCCGGGAGCGGGTGTGATGGCGCCATCCCGGACCCGGAGCCGAGCCGATGCGTCTTCCGCTGCTATCCGCCCTGTTGCTCGCCACCAGCCCGCTGTTCGCGCTCGCCGCGCCGGCGGGGGCGACACCCGTGCAGCAGGCCTTCGCCGGCTTGCCTACCCGCGTGCTCGTACTGGGCACCGTGCATCTGGCCCAGGACGATGCCGGCGACGTGCCTGTGGGCGCGATCGAGCCGCTGCTCCGACGGTTGGCCGCATTCGCACCCGATGTCATCACCATCGAGGCCATGCCAGGGCAAACCTGCGATCTGATGGCGCGGCACCCGGCGGTCTTCGATCCCGAGGGTGGCGTGCGCTACTGCCCGGACACCGCGGCCGCGCGGGCCACCACCGGCCTTGACCTGCCCGCGGCGATCGCCGCCGTCCAGGCGCGGCTGGCGGACTGGCCCGAAGCGCCGACCCCGCTGCAGCGTCGTCGCCTGGCCGCGACCTTCCTCGCCGCCGGCGATCCCACCTCGGCCCTGGTGCAGTGGCTGCGCCTGGACGCCGCAGAGCGGCGACCCGGCGACGGCCTCGACGAAACGCTGGTGGCGGCGCTGCGCAAGCGCGCCGCCTCCAGCAACGAGAACACCGTGATCGCGGCCGCGCTGGCCGTGCGCCTGGGCCTGGAGCGGGTGCATCCGGTCGACGACCACACCGGCGACAATCTGCGCATCGACGACATGGACGGCTTCGCCACCGCGATCCGCGGCGCGTGGAACCGCGCGCCGCCCGACTGTGCCGCGCTGCGTGAACGCGACCGCACGTTGCGCCAGAAGCCCGACCTGCTGCCGCTGTACCGGCATATCAACAGCGTCGACTACCAGCGCATGCCGATGCGTTGCGACTTCGGACTCGCGCTGGCGGAAGGATCTGCGCAGATGTTCGGCCGCCAGTACGTCACCGGCTGGGACCTGCGCAATCTGCGCATGGTGGCCAACATCGGCGCCACCTTCCGCGAGCGCCCCGGCGCGCGCGTGCTCGCGATCGTCGGGGTGTCGCACAAGGCCTGGTTCGATCGCACCCTGGCGCAGCTGCAGGGCGTGGAGGTGGTTGACGCGGCGCGCATCCTCGCCGGCGACTGAAGCAAACCGGTCCGCGGGTCAGCGCGCGAGCAGCCAGTCGCGCAGCACCCTGGCGCTGTTCATTTCCGGATCGCGGGCGGCGTGGACCAGGGTGGTGCGGCCCTTGCGCAGCCATTCGTCGAGCACGGCCACGGCCTCCGCGTTCGCCTCCAGCTCCTTGTGGTAGCGGCCGATGAAACCGTCGAAGCGCGCCGGCTCGTGCGCGAACCACGTGCGCAGCGCCGTACTGGGCGCGATGTCCTTCAGCCACAGGTCCAGCGCCAGCGCCTCCTTCTTCACCCCGCGCGGCCACAGCCGCTCGACCAGGATGCGGTGCCCGTCGCCGCGGGCCGGCGCCTCGTAGGCACGCTTGAGCCGGAGGTCCATGCGCCGATTCTGGATTCGCGAATGATCCCGATCAATGTGCGGTCACGGCAGGTGGCGCATCATCGTCCCGTTCCCGGGCAACGGAGGAAGCGCCATGGCGCAGGATTTCAGGGGCAGGGTCGCGATCGTCACCGGCGGCGCGTCGGGCATCGGCGAAGCGGTGTGCCGGCGGCTGGCCGCGGGCGGGGCGAAGGTGGCGGTGGCCGACTACAACCTCGAGGCCGCGCAGGCCCTGGCCGACGGGCTGGACGAGGCCATCGCGGTGCAGGTGGACGTCGCCGATGCGGACGCCGTGCGGCGCATGGTCGAGCTCACGGTGGAGCGCTTCGACGCCCTGCACCTGGCGGTGAACAACGCCGGCATCGGCGGCCCCAGCCACCCCACCGCCGAGTATCCGCTGGACGACTGGCACCGTGTCATCGACGTCAATCTGCACGGTGTGATGTATTCGATGAAGTACGAGCTGGAAGCGATGCTGGCGACCGGCGGCGGGGCGATCGTCAACATGGCCTCCATCCTGGGCAGCGTCGGCTGGAGCGGCTCGCTCCCTTACGTGGCGGCCAAGCACGCGCTGCTGGGCATGACCCGGACCACTGCGATCGAGTACGCCACCCGCGGCATCCGCGTCAACGCCGTCGGCCCGGCCTACATCGACACCCCGCTGCTGGCGAACCTGGAGCGCGCGGTCTACGACGGCCTGGTCGACCTGCATCCGATCGGCCGGCTCGGCACCGCCGACGAGGTGGCGGCGCTGACCTGCTTCCTGCTCTCCGACGACGCCTCGTTCATCACCGGCAGCTATCACCTGGTCGACGGCGGCTACACCGCGCGCTGAGGCCCGACCTGGCCCCGCGCGCGGCGGCCCGCCGCCCTCAGTACCCGCTCGCGCGCAGCGTCCCGCGCACCTCGTCGTGGCGCTCGGCCAGCGCCCGCGACGGGGCCGCGCCGAGCAGGCTCACCACCACGATCGCCAGCGTCGCCGCGGCGAAGCCCGGCACGATTTCGTACAGCGCGCTGCCGGTGTGCTTCCACAGCAGCACGGTCGCGGCGCCGGCGACCATGCCGGCCAGCGCGCCGTTGCGGGTCATGCGCTTCCAGAACAGCGACAGCACCACCACCGGCCCGAACGCGGCACCGAAGCCCGCCCAGGCGTAGGCCACCAGCCCCAGCACCCGCGACTCGGGATCGCGCGCGATCCAGATCGCCAGCAGCGCCACCGCCAGCACCATCGCGCGGCCGAACCACACCAGCTCGCGATGCCCCGCGCGCGGGCGCAGGAAGCCGCGGTAGAAGTCCTCGGTGAGCGCGCTCGAACACACCAGCAGCTGCGCGGCGAGCGTGCTCATGACCGCGGCCAGGATCGCCGACAGCAGCACGCCGGCGATCCACGGGTTGAACAGCAGCTCCGACAGCGCGACGAACACGCGTTCGGGATTCGCGTCCACCGGCCCGGCCACGTCGGGATGCGCGGCGAACCAGGCGATGCCGAAGAAGCCGGTGGCCATCGAGCCGGCCAGGCACAGCACCATCCAGGTCATGGCGATGCGGCGCGCGCGCGGGATGGTGGACAGACTGTCGGCAGCCATGAATCGCGCCAGCAGGTGCGGCTGGCCCACGTAGCCCAGGCCCCAGGCCAGCAGCGAGACGATGCCGATCACGCCGCCCGCGCCAATCCACTGCAGTCGCGACGGATCGACCTGTTCCACCAGCGCCAGCGCTTCGCGCGGACCGCCTGTGCCCACGAACGCGAACACCGGCACCAGCAGCAGGGCGAAGATCATCAGCGTCGCCTGCACGGTGTCGGTCCAGCTCACCGCGAGGAAGCCGCCGATGAAGGTGTAGGCGATCGTCACCGCCGCGCCCCACAGCATCGCCTCGCCGTACGGCAGGCCGAACATGCTCTCGAACAGGCGCGCGCCGGCGACGATGCCCGAGGCGCAATAGATGGCGAAGAACACGAGGACCACCAGCGCCGAGAACACGCGCAGCAGGCGGCTGTGGTCCTCGAAGCGGTGGGTGAAGTAGTCGGGCAGGGTGAGCGCGTTGTGCGCGCGCTCGGTGTACACGCGCAGCGGCCCGGCGACGAAGCGCCAGTTCGCCCAGGCGCCGATCACCAGCCCGATCGCGATCCACGCTTCCGACGCGCCGCCAAGGTACAGCGCACCGGGCAGGCCCATCATCAGCCAGCCGCTCATGTCCGACGCACCGGCCGCCAGCGCGGTGACGTAGCTGCCGAGCGAGCGCCCGCCCAGGATGTAGTCGTCGAACGTCCGCGTGCGGCGCCAGGCCACGAAACCGATGCCCACCATCAGCAGGAGATAGGCGGCAAAGGTGATGAACAGCGGCGAGGTGAAGGACATGCGGCAGGACCGGTGCAGGACAGGTCCCGAGTGTGGCCGAAGTCGTGCCGCCGGTGCCAATGGCCAAGGTGACGATTCCGAGCCGATGGCGAACGAACAGTGGTGGGTGATGCGACGGCCGGTGCGCCGCACTCCGGCGCGGTCCGGGCGACCGCCTGGTGCTGGCGCCGCCACCGCCTGCCCCCATCCCGGCCTTCCCCCGCAGGCGGGGGAAGGAGCAAAAGAGCGGCACGGCGCGACATTCGAACCGCCCGGCTTTTCTCCCTCCCCCGCCTGCGGGGGAGGGCCGGGGTGGGGGCCTCGCAGGTCGCGAGACACCGGATCCGATCGCCGCCGCCTGCCCCATCCCGGCCTTCCCCCGCAAGCGGGGGAAGGAGCAAAAGAGCGGCAAGGCGCGACATTCGAACCACCCGGCCTTGCTCCCTCCCCCGCCTGCGGGGGAGGGCCGGGGTGGGGGCCTCGCAGGTCGCGAGACACCGGATCCGATCGCCACCGCCTGCCCCAATCCCGGCCTTCCCCCGCAGGCGGGGGAAGGAGCAAAAGAGCGGCACGACGCGATATTCGAACCGCCCGGCTTTGCTCCCTCCCCCGCCTGCGGGGGAGGGCCGGGGTGGGGGCCTCGCAGGTCGCGGGAAACCGGCTCCGATCGCCCCGCCTGCCCCCATCCCAGCCTTCCCCCCGCAAGCGGGGGAAGGAGCAAAACAGCGGCACGGCGCGACATTCGAACCGCCCTGTCTTGCTCCCTCTCCGCCTGCGTGCGAAGGCGTTCTTTCCGGAAGGCGTGCGGTGCCGGGCCGGGCATGGGCGGCGTCAGGCCCGACCCTGTCTGCGATCGGCCGCTGCAATCGGGCGCGCTCCCGGCACCGGAAGCGCACAGGCCGCTACCAGGCCATGTCCCGCGCTTCGGTGACGCGCGCGATGGCGTGGCCGTCCCAGTGGTACTGGAGGTGGGGCCCCTGGCGCACCGGTGCGATCACGTCCGGATGGAACGCGGCCAGGCAGGTACCGCCGGGCGCACGCACGCTGTCGTAGACGATGCCGTTACTGTCGCGCGCCCGCAGCTCGGTGGCGAACCGCTGACTGGCGACGTAGCTGTCCGGGTCGTGGAGCTCGGGCCGGGCGCCGCGGATGTCGTGGAACTCGCCGTCCACGTCACCCGCATAGCAGCGCATGTCCAGGATGCAGGGTGGCTCGCGCGTGTACGCCAGGAACCGGGTCCGGTGGAAGACCGTCTCGGCGATGGCGGTGGACTGCTCGCGGGCGCAGTAGTAGACGCCGAACGCGCCGGTCGTAAAGCGCGAGCCTTCGGGATTGAGATGGGTGAAGGCGGCCATGATCGGCGTGGTGCCGGGACCGGAGATGCGGCGATGCGCCGGAACCAGCCCGATCGCGCCCAGCTCTTCGCGCAGGCGCGGATTGGTCATCGATTCGAGTTCGTACAGCGCGTCGTAGTCCGCCGGATCGGCGATGGCGTCGAACACGCCGACCGGCGGAAAGCGGCTCGGCACGATGCGGTAGGCCGGATGGAACGCGACGCGGGCCAGCGGGACCGGCATCAGCCCCAGCCGCGCTGCGCGTCCAGGTACTGCCGGACCACGAACAGGTCGGCGACCTGGCCGCCGAGCATCCGGTCGAGCGCGGAGCGACCGCCGAACAGGGGGGCCGTGTTGGCGCGACGCACCCAGCCATCGGCCTGGCCCTCGTCCGGGAAAATCAGGTGCAGCGCCTTGTAGATACCCAGCAGGTAGCTGATGCGCTCCAGCGCGTCGTGGGGCAGCTGCCCGTCGAGGTCGCGCTTCCAGCGGAAGAAGGTGGACCGGCCGGGGCTGCCCAGCAATACGCGCTCGTGTTCGGCGCTCAGCCCCCAGCGTTCGCTGATCCGGAAGAAGGCGCGCAGGGCGGGACCGGCGAGATCCCGGCGGGCGGGGCCGGGGAGGGGATGGGCTTGCTGCATGACATGGTCCCAGACTGGACTGGGATATGATCGTAGTCCCAATCGGGACTCATGTCAAGACAGGTCGGCGAAGTCGAATGGCGACGGTCCGGCGCGGGCTCAGCTGCTGCTCGTGCCGGCGCTGGCGCCGCTACTGGCGAAGTTTCCCGACATCCACGTCGAGCTGTCGACCGACGGCACCCTCGTCGACATCGTGGCCGACCGCTTCGACGCGGGCGTGCGCCTGGGTGAACAGCTCGCCAAGGACATGATCGCGGTGCCGATCGGCCCCGACCTGCGTCTGGCGGTGGTCGGTTCGCCCGGCTATTTCAAGCGGTACGGCCGGCCGGAAAATCCGCACGACCTCACCGCACATCGATGCATCAACCTGCGCATGCCGACGCACGGGGCGATCTACAACTGGGAGTTCCTGCAGGGCGACCGCGAGCTGAATGTCCGCGTCGACGGTCAGGTGACCGTAAACGACTCTATCGTCGCGGTGGGTTCTACCCCGAAATCACGGACGGTTGTAAAAGGGCTGAGAACTTCTGGTCTTGCCTGGCGACCCTGCGCCGCATTCTCGGGTTGTGGAACCGCTCGATGTATTCGAACACATCGGTCCTGGCGG
>JAEWGI010000023.1 GCA_023388355.1 Pseudomonadota bacterium | reverse complement strand
GCCCAGGGCGCCAAGCCCGGCGAGGGCGGCCAGCTGCCGGGCAGCAAGGTCGATCCGCTGATCGCGCGGCTGCGCTATGCGCGGCCCGGCATCGGCCTGATCTCGCCGCCTCCGCACCACGACATCTATTCGATCGAGGACCTGGCGCAGCTGATCTTCGACCTGCGCCAGGTCAATCCGAAGGCGCTGATCTCGGTCAAGCTGGTCTCGCACGCGGGCGTGGGCACGATCGCCGCCGGCGTGGTCAAGGCCGGCGCCGACCTGATCACCATTTCCGGCCACGACGGCGGCACCGGCGCCAGCCCGCTGGGTTCGATCCGCTACGCGGGCGTGCCCTGGGAGCTGGGTCTGTCGGAGGCGCGCCAGGCGCTGCAGGCCAACGAGCTGCGCGAGCGCGTGCTGCTGCAGACCGACGGCGGACTCAAGACCGGCCTGGACGTGGTGAAGGCGGCGATGCTCGGCGCCGACAGCTTCGGCTTCGGCACCGCGCCGATGATCGCGCTGGGCTGCAAGTACCTGCGCATCTGCCACCTCAACAACTGCGCCACCGGCATCGCCACCCAGGACGCGCGCCTGCGCAAGGACCACTTCACCGGCCTGCCCGAGCGGGTGGAGAACCTGTTCCGCAATCTCGCCGAAGACGTGCGCGAATTGCTGGCCTCGCTCGGCGCGCGCTCGCTGGACGAGATCACCGGCCGCACCGACCTGCTCGAACAGCACCTGCAGCACACCCGCGAGGACGTCGACATCGACCTGTCGCGGATGCTGGCGCGCGATCCCGACCAGGCCTCGGCCTGGTGCGGCGCACCCGCGCTGCAGGCGCCGGTCGACGGCCTGGCGGCCAGGCTCGACGCCGACCTGACGGAGGTGATCGTGCGCGCCGGCGGCGGCGAGTACGCCTATCCGATCGCCAACACCGACCGCAGCATCGGCACCCGCCTGTCGGGCCTGATCGCCAGCCACCACGGCAACACCGGCATGGCCTCGCGGCCGCTGACCCTGCGCCTGACCGGCAGCGCCGGCCAGAGCTTCGGCGCGTTCAACGCCGGCGGCCTGCACATGCACCTGGAGGGCGAGGCCAACGACTACGTCGGCAAGGGCATGGCCGGCGGCTGCCTCGTGCTGTCGCCGCCGCGCGCCAGCACCTTCGAGTCGCGGCTCACGCCGATCCTCGGCAATACCTGCCTGTACGGCGCCACCGGCGGCGAGCTGTACGCGGCCGGGCGCGCGGGCGAGCGCTTCGCGGTGCGCAACTCGGGCGCGGTGGCCGTGGTCGAGGGCGCGGGCGACCACTGCTGCGAGTACATGACCGGCGGCACCGTGGTCGTGCTCGGCCGCACCGGGCTGAACTTCGGCGCCGGCTTCACCGGCGGCCTGGCCTACGTGCTCGACCTCGACCGCGATTTCGTCGACCGCTACAACCACGAGCTGATCGACATCGTGCGCATCTCGCCGGAGGGCCTGGACAACTACCGCCAGCACCTGACCGACCTGCTCGACTGCCACGCCAGGTTCACCGGCAGCGCATGGAGCGGGCGGCTGCTGGACGAGTTCCGCGATTTCGTCGGCAAGTTCTGGCTGGTCAAGCCCAAGGCCGCCAGCCTCGAAGCGCTGGCGCACGAGCTGCGGAGAGCCGCGTGATGAGGACCTTGATCGGTGATTCGTCGCTGGTGATGGAGAAGGGGACGCGCGTCGCGGACCGGCATGTCGCCGGTACCCCGCCCGCGCGCGGCGGCATTTTTGCCGCCGTCGCCCGCCATCGCCCGCCACGACACCATCGATCACGGTTTTCCCATGAGCAAGAAGCAGGTCTTCCAGTTCCTTGATATCCCGCGCGACATGCCCCGCAAGGTGCCGCTGCAGTTGCGCACCGACGGCGACTGGAACGAACTCTACGGCCGCTTCGGCCAGGCCGAGGCCGCGCACCAGTCCGGGCGCTGCCTGGACTGCGGCAACCCGTACTGCGAAGCGAAGTGCCCGGTCCACAACTACATCCCAAACTGGCTGCAGCTGGTGGAGGAGGGCCGGATCCTCGAGGCCGCGGCGCTGTGCCACGAGACCAACCCGCTGCCGGAAATGTGCGGCCGGGTGTGCCCGCAGGACCGCCTGTGCGAGGGCGCGTGCACGCTCAACGCCGGCTTCGGCGCGGTGACCATCGGCGCGGTCGAGAAGTACATCGTCGACACCGCGTTCGAACAGGGCTGGCGCCCGGACCTGTCCAAGGTGGTGGCCACCGGCCGCCAGGTGGCGATCGTCGGCGCAGGCCCCGCCGGCCTGGCCTGCGCCGACCGCCTGGCGCGCGCCGGCATCGCCGCCACCGTGTTCGACCGCTACGAGCAGATCGGCGGGCTGATGCAGTTCGGCATCCCCAGCTTCAAGCTCGACAAGTCGGTGATCGACACCCGCCGCGAAGTGCTCGAGGAGATGGGCGTGCGCTTCCGCCTGGGCGTGGAGATCGGCCGCGACGTGGCCGTCGGCACCCTGCTCAACGACTACCACGCGGTGTTCCTGGGCCTGGGCGCCTACCGCTACACCGACGGCGGCCTGCCGGGACAGGACCTGTCGGGCGTGCTGCCGGCACTGCCGTTCCTGGTCCAGAACGGACGCATCGTCACCGGCCGCGAGCCGCAGGGCCGGCCGATCGCCGGCTGGGAAGACCATATCGACCTGCCCGACCTGGCCGGCAAGCGCGTGGTGGTGCTGGGCGGCGGCGACACCGGCATGGATTGCGTGCGTTCCGCGATCCGCCTGGGTGCGGCCAGCGTCACCTGCGCCTACCGCCGCGACGAGGCCAACATGCCCGGTTCGGCGCGCGAGGTGGCCAACGCGCGCGAGGAAGGCGTGCGCTTCCTGTTCAACCGCCAGCCGCTGGCGATCGAGTCGGCCGACGGGCGCCGGACCAGCGGCGTGCGCGTGGTCGAAACCCGGCTTGGCGAGCCCGACGCCAACGGTCGCCGCAGCGCGGTGCCCGTCGCCGGCAGCGAGTCGCTGATCGAGGCCGACGTGGTGATCATCGCCTTCGGCTTCTCGCCGCGGCTGCCCGACTGGCTCGAAACCCTGGGCGTGCAGGCGCGCGAGAACGGCCGCATCATCGCCGGCGGCGGCGATCGCCTGCCCTACCAGACCACCCATCCGCGCCTGTTCGCCGGCGGCGACTGCGTGCGCGGCGCCGACCTGGTGGTGACCGCGGTGCAGGAAGGCCGCGACGCCGCGCTCGCCATCGCGCGCATGCTGGGACGCGACGAGAGCGTGCAGTCGGCGCTGGACGCGGCCTGATCGCGCGATTGAACCGCGCCTGACCGGGGCACGGCGCGGTTTGCCGCGCCGTGCCGGTGCCGTCAGGATAGGGCCATGCGCCCGCTTTCGACCGCCTGCCTGCTGGCCGTGCTGCTTGCCCCCTGCGCGGACGCCGGCGCGGCCGATCCGGTCACCGTCTACCGCTGCACCGATGCCGGCGGCCACGTGACCCTGGGCAACGTGCCCTGCGCGGAGGGGTCGAACGAACAGGTGATGGCGATGCAGCGCCCGGTCGACCGCCCGCTGCCGCCGCCTCCTGCGGTCGTCGAACCGGAGCCCGAACCGGCCGTCGCCGCGCCGCAGGTGGTGATGGTGCGCACGCCGCAGCCGATGTACGAATGCATCACGCCGGACGGCGACCGCTATACCAGCGACACCGGCGAAGGCAATCCGCGCTGGGTGCCGCTGTGGACCCTGGGCTATCGCGGTGGATTCCGCGGCGGTCCGCCTGCCGGTGGTGCGGCCGACGCATTCAACGACTATTACGCCAATCGCCCGCTGGGCGGCCGGGTGGGCGCGCCGACACCGCGTCCGTCCGCGCCGCCGGCCGGAAGCGGGCGCCCGGACCGCCCGGACCGTCCGTCGCGCCCGCACCGGCCGGGCCACGGCGGTTTCGGCGGCCCGGGCACCTGGGTGCGCGACACTTGCCACGTGCTGCCGCCGACCGAAGTCTGCGCGCGCCTGTTCGACCGCCGCGAAGAGATCAGGCAGCGGTTCTTCAACGCCCAGCCCACCGAACGCGACGCGCTGCGGCTGGAAGAGCGCGGCCTCAACGCCCGCCTCGCGGCCGACTGCGGGCGCCGTTGATGCGCGCATCGGCCCTGCGCTGGCTCCTGCCTGCCTGCTGCGCGTGGGCGCTGCTGGCCTGGTCACCGCTGCCGGCGCAGGACGGCAGCACCATCTATCGCTGCACCGCCGCCAGCGGCGAGGTCACGATCCAGAACGGCACGCCCTGCCCCGCCGGCAGCCGCCAGGAAATCCGCCAGGTCGACGCCCTGCCCACGCGCCCGCCGCCGCAGGCCACCGGTGGCCCAGGCGTGGTCGAAGAGCCGGTGTACCGGCCGCCGCCGCTGGCGGATTTCGTGCTTGCGGCCGGGCCGCAGGACGAGCCGATCACCGGCCCGCCGCGACCGGACATGCCCACGCCGGCGAGGATCGCCGACGCCGACCGCCTGCCGCCGCCGCCGATCTACCGGTGCGAAACCTGGGACAACGACAGCTACGTGAGCGAGGACCCCGAGCCCAAGCCGCGCTGCGTGCGCCTGGACACCGGCGGCGTGGGCCAGGCCTGCGAGAAGAAGTACGACATCTGCGGGCGGATCGGCGACCGCGACGCCTGCGCGGGCTGGAAGCGGCGCCAGCGCGAGATCGAATCGAGCTGGCGCCATGCGCGCGGCCCGGACAAGCCGGGGCTGCAGGAGGAATTCGCGCGGGTGACGACGATCCTCACCGATTCGAGCTGTGCGATGACGCCCTGAGGCGTCGGGCCGCTCCGTTGTACCGCCCGGCTCCTTTCGCTCCTTCCTCCGCTTGCGGGGCTACGTGCCCTCCGGGGTGGAAGGTTGGGATGGGGGTGCCTCGGCAGCGACGTGCTCCTGCCCCGCCCCAGCCCGTCCGGCCAGGCGCAGCGCGCCTGGCGTTCGGTTGGCCTGCACGGCAATGCCGTGCAAACAGGCCCTCCTCACCCCCCGCGAGCGGGGGACGGAGCCATCGGCCGAACACCGGCCTCAGGCGTCGAACATGATCCGCACCGCATCCGCGCTGCGCTGCGCGGGGCCGTGGTACACCGCTTCGATGTTGTTGCCGTCCGGGTCGAGCACGAACGCGGCGTAGTAGCCGGGGTGATACGGGCGCTCGCCCGGCGCGCCATTGTCGCGACCGCCGGCGGCGAGCGCGGCGGCGTGGAAGGCCTCCACCGCGGCGCGGTCGCGCGCCTGCAGGGCGAAATGGTGGCGGCCGGTGAGCCGCCCGGATGCGGCCTCGCTGGCGGCGGAGCAGACGAACAGCTCATCGGCCCAGAACCAGTCCTCGCCGCCGCCGCCCATCGGTACGCCGAGCGCTTCCAGCACCGCCTCGTAGAAGCGGCGGCTGGCCGCCAGGTCGGCCACCACCAGCTGCAGGTGGTCGATCAGGCGGCCGCGGTGCAGTTCGCTGGTTTCCATGCCGGGATCCTCCGGAAAAAGGGACCGGCATGGTAACCGCGGGCCGCGTCAGGTCGTGTAGCTGAGCGCGCTCCAGTACTGCAGCGCATAGCCCTTGATCAGGTCGGCCTTGTCGAGGCCGTTGATGATCCGGCGCGCGCCGCGCCAGTCGCCGCGCTGCGGATTGAAATAGTCGGCGAACTTGCGCCCGGTGAACCAGCCGTCGGTCATGCCGCGGAACATGATCTCCACCGCGACCACGGGATCCATGGCCAGGTCCGGGTTGGCCACCAGGTCGCGACCGACCGCCTTGCCGGCGCGCAGGTAGTTGTTCTTCCACGTCAGCTGCACGTAGCCGCGGCCGCAGTAGCGCACGCCGTCGCCCGGCGCGGTGTTGCCATGGCGGCGCGCACGCGCCGGATTGCTGCCCGCCACGTCGTACAGCCGCCGCTTGTAGGCCTCCGATCCGTATTCCCGGATCGGCTGCATGCGGCGGTCGGTTTCGTGGTGGGTGGTGGCCAGCGCATAGGCCAGCCAGCGGTCGTCGCGCCGGGCCAGGCGCGCGTCCCAGTAGTCGAGGATGGTGGTCAGGCCGTCGACCTGCGGCTGGCGCAGGCGTCCGTCGAAGAGCAGGCCCCGCACCTGCTGGAAAAAGAACCCGCGGTCGATTCGCGACATGCCGACCTCCCTGGAAGGCGATGTGGGGGAACCCGGCGCTGCCCGCACCCGTCGTGCGCGCCGCTGTCCCGGTTTCTGGAACAACGGCCGCGCCGCCGCAGAGCGGCCAGCCCGGCGACGGAAGGCCGCGACGCGCGCCGCTCAGAACCCGTAGCGCAGGAAGCCGCCGTCCACCGCGATGCACTCGCCAGTGATGTAGCCGGCCGCGGGCAGGCACAGAAACGCCACCGCGGCGGCGACCTCCTCCGGTTCGCCCACGCGCCCCATCGGGGTGCGCAGCAGCACTTCGTCCAGGTAGTCGGGATCGGACAGCTTGTCGGAGGTGCGGCGGGTGCGGATGTACCAGGGCGCGACCGCATTCACCCGCACCCCGTCCTCGGCCCACTCCACGGCCAGGTTGCGGGTCATCTGGTGCATCGCGGCCTTGCTCATGCCGTAGGGCGCGCCGCTGCGCACGTGGGTCAGGCCGGACACGCTGCCGACGTTGACGATGCACGATGACGCATGCCGCAGCAGCAGCGGATGCGCGTAGCGGCACAGTTCGAAGGCGCTGAAGACGTTGATCTCGAAGATCTCGCGCCACTCGTCCTCGCTGTAGTCGTTGGCCGCGCGGGTGAGGTTGCCGCCGGCGTTGTTGACCAGGATGTTCAGGCCCTCGCCCTGGTCCTCGACCCAGTCGAGCACCTCGCGCCGCTGCTCGTCGTCGGACACGTCGCCGATGAAGGCGCGGATGTCGCCATCGGGGAATTCGTCGGCCAGCTCGTCGCGCGCGGCCTCGAGTGCGTCGCCGCTGCGCGCGACCACCAGCACGGTGGCGCCGAAGCCGAGCAGTTCGCGCGCGATCGCGCGACCGATGCCGGCGCTGCCGCCGGTGACCAGGGCAAGCTGTCCATCGAGGCGCCAGCGATGCGGATCCATGTCGCGTTCCGTGGGGCGGTGGCGACAGCATAGCCGCGTCGTGGTTCCGTGTGGTGGCGTGGCCCGGGCACGACCTGCACGACTGTCGCCATTCCCGCGAACGCGGGAATCCATGGACCCCGATTCCCTTCGGATCGACCTCCCTGGCCCCGCTTCGCGGGGATGGCGATCAAGAGCGAATCGTTCAATCCGTCCCTAACGAACGACGCGCGAGGCCTCGTCGAAGACGATGAGGATCACCAGGTCCTCGTCGCCGCTCTGGCGCAGGCCGTGGCTGTCGCCGCTGCGGGTGAGGATGGCGTCGCCGGGGCCGACTTCGCGCTTGCGGCCGTTGAGCATCAACTCGCCGCGTCCGGACAGCACGTAGTAGATCTCGTCCTTGTCGTTGACGTGGTCGCCGATGGTCGCGCCCGGATGCAGCGCGCGCTTGCGGAACACGAGGCTGAAGCCGGTGGCATCGGCAAAGAACGGCCAGGCGGTGGTGCGGCCCTCGCCCTGGTGCGGCGCCGGCTGCGCGAGCGCGATGTCGCGCTCGGCCACCACCAGCGACGGCGACACCGGCGGCGGCGGCGCGGGGATCGCGCCGCATGTCGACGCGTCCGACGGCAGCACCGGCGCGGCGGGATCGGCAGCGCGCCAGCCGGCGGCCGCCAGGCAGGCGATCACGCCTGCGCCGGCGGCGCTGAAGTGGGTGTCGTCGGCCTGGCCCTGCGCCGGCACGTGCATGTAGTAGGGCTTCGATGCCGCATCGCCGAGGGCGCGCAGCCAGTCCATGCCCAGCGCGCCGAGGTCGACCAGAAGCACGCCTTCGCGCCGCGCCAGGTCGCGCATCGCCTGCGGATAGGGGCCGTGGGTGTCGAGCAGCTGCGCGCCGTCGAACTTGCGCCGCGGAACCGGCGTCACCAGTACCGGAGTGGCGCCGCGCTCGCGCGCCAGCGCCAGGTAGCGCGACAGCCACTGCGGATACTCCACGACCGGCTCGCTGTAGCGCGCGGGATCCCCGACCTTGGCGTCGTTGTGGCCGAACTGGATCAGCAGCACGTCGCCCGCACGCAGCCCGTCCGCCACCGGCTGCAGCCAGCCTTCCTCGATGAAGCTGCGGGCGCTGCGCCCGCTGCGCGCGTGGTTGCGCAGCTCCCAGCCCGGCGCCAGTCGCTGCTGCATCCGCATGCCCCAGCCTTCGCGCGGCGCGCGTTCGGGCGGGTATTCGCTGGCGGTGGAGTCGCCGACCAGGAACACCCGGCGCGGTTCCGGTTCTGCCGCGGCCGCCGGCACGACGGCCAGCCCGCACAGCAGCAGGCAGATCGCGATCCACGGCCGCATGCCGGCCTCCTGGTTGCGGGTTGGCGTGCTCGCGCCACCGGTTGCGGGCGCGACCCGCCGGAAAAAATCGGAACGGGCGGAAAGCCAACGTCGGGGAGGACGCCGTCCTCCCGCCCGTTCCGGGAGAGCCCGTGTCAGCGCGCGAGCCAGCCGCCGTCGACCGGAAGCACCGCGCCGTTGACGTAGTCCGATGCGCTGCTGGAGAGGAACACCGCGGTACCGCCGAGGTCCGACGGCTCGCCCCAGCGCCCGGCCGGGATGCGGTCGAGGATCGCGCGGTTGCGGTCTTCGTCGGCACGCAGCTGCGCGGTGTTGTCGGTGGCCATGTAGCCGGGCGCGATCGCGTTGACGTTCACGCCCTTGCCCGCCCACTCGTTGGCCAGCAGCCGGGTGATGCCGGCGATGCCGCTCTTGGAGGCGGTGTACGAGGGCACGCGGATGCCGCCCTGGAACGAGAGCATCGAGGCGATGTTGACGATCTTGCCGCGGCCGCGCGAGATGAAGTGGCGCCCGGCCGCCTGCGACATGAAGAACGCGGACTTGATGTTGACGTTCATCACGTCGTCCCAGTCCTTCTCGCTGAAGTCGACCGCGTCGGCGCGTCGGATCAGGCCGGCGTTGTTGACCAGGATGTCCAGCCCGCCAAGCTCGGCGAGCGTCTGCTCGACCAGCCTGCTCACCGGTTCGATGCTGATCAGGTTGGCTTCCAGGTTGAGGAAGCGCCGGCCGAGCGCGCGCACTTTCTCGCCGGTCTCGGCCGCCTCGACGATGCCGGCCGCGGCGATGTCCGCGCCCGCCTCGGCCAGCGCCACTGCGATGCCCTGGCCGAGCCCGGTATTGGCGCCGGTGACCAGCGCGACCCTGCCTTCCAGACTGAAGGGATTGCCTGCCACGTTGTTGCCTCCTGGTGTGGTCTTACTTGAGCTGGCAGATGTCCAGCACGTGCATGTCGGTGTAGTCGAGGTTCTCGCCGCCCATCGCCCAGATGAAGGCGTAGTTGGACGTGCCCGAACCCATGTGGATCGACCACGGCGGCGAGATCACCGCCTCGTCGTTGGCCATCACGATGTGGCGCTGCGCGTCGGGCTCGCCCATGAAGTGGTAGACGCGGTCGTTCTCGCCCAGGTCGAAGTAGAAATAGACCTCGCTGCGGCGATCGTGCAGGTGCGGCGGCATGGTGTTCCAGACGCTGCCGGGCTTGAGCACGGTCAGGCCCAGCAGCAGCTGCGAGGACTGGCAGGTGGTGGGCACGATGTACTGGTAGATGGTGCGCTCGTTGCTGGTTTCCAGCGCGCCACGGTCGAGCGCGACGGCATCCTTGATCGACAGCTGTTTCGTTTCGAAGCGCGCGTGCGCGGGCGTCGAGGTCAGGTAGAACTTCGCGGGGCTCTTCGCGTCATCGGACGAGAAGCTCACGTCCTTGCTGCCCATCGCCACGTACAGCCCGTCCTTCGGCCCGAGCGCGTAGACGGTGCCGTCGACGGTGACCTTGCCGGCGCCGGCGCCGACGTTGATCACGCCCAGTTCGCGACGCTCGAGGAAGGGATGGCCCTTGGCCGATTCGGGTTCGCTCTGGTGCGGCAGCTGCACGGGCTTCGAGACCGGGGCCGCGCCGCCGATCACGAAACGCTCGTTGTGCGAATAGTTGAGCTGCACCGTGTCCGCGACGAACAGGCTGCCGACCAGGTAACGGTCGCGCAGCTGGTCGTTGCTGGCCCCGTCCATCATGTCGGGGTGGGTGGCGTGGTAGGTCTTGCTGAACATGGCGGCTCCGTGATTCAGGGGCCGGCGTCGGGCCGGCCGGTGGATCGAACTGGGGCCAGTCTAGTCATTTTGGTAACCGGTGTCATACCGCACTGCGGCATGCACTGTTCCAGGCGCATTTTCAGCGGCAGCCCCGCCTCCCGGCAGGAGCGGCTTCAGCCGCGAACGCGGTGTATCGGCCGCGATGCCGCCCTGGTTTCGCGGGACGCCCCCGTTTCACGCCTGCCGGAGGCATGGGCGCCACGCCGGATGACGTTCGCGGCTGAAGCCGCTCCTACAGTGGTGTTCCGGGCGTCGGGGATATCCGATACCGGGCACGCAAGGCGGGGGCATGCCCCTTCCTGCGGATACTCCCGCCCCCTCCTGTAGGAGCGGCTTCAGCCGCGACCACGCCACCTGAAGATCCAGTCAAATCCGATTCCCGGTCGCGGCTGAAGCCGCTCCTACAGGGGTGCGTCTGGCAACTGGATCGGGGCGCTACGCCGGCGGCATGCAGGAGTCGCGGATGACCAGGTGCGGGCGTACGCTCGCCAGCGGGCGGTTGACGGATTCGGCCTGCAGCAGCATGGCCGCGGCCATGCGGCCGGTGTCGCGGGTGTCGCGGCGGACCGAAGTCAGGGGTGGCCACAGGCGCGAGGCCAGGGTGCTGTCGTCGTAGCCCACCACCGACAGCTGCTGCGGGATCTGGATGCCGGTGCGCAGCGCCACCCGGTACACGCCGGCGGCCATTTCGTCGTTGCCGCAGAAAATGGCGGTCGGGCGCGTCTTCGCGGCAAGCAGCCGCTCGGCCGCGGCCACGCCCGACTCGAAGGTGTAGCCGGCCTCGACCAGGCGCGATGGCGGCAGCTCGATGCCGCGCCGCTCCAGCGCGCCGACGAAACCGCGAGTGCGCTCGATCGCCGAACGATACGCGGCCGGGCCGGTGATCATCGCCACATCGCGGTGGCCCAGCGACTGCAGGTAGTCGGCCACCTCGGCCGCGCCGTCGCGGTCGTGGGTTACCACCATGCGTTCCGGACCGTCGAGCGAGACCGCGGCGATGCGCGCGTAGCGGCAGCCGACCTCGGTCAGCATGTCGGCCAGGTCCTGGTCCTCCGATACGCGCGGCACCAGCATCACCCCGTGCAGCTTCTGCTGCTGGACGAAGCGGCGCACGCTGTCGATGTAGTTCGGGCTGCGGCTGTCGCAGGGATGCACCACCAGCTCGAAGCCCGAATCGCGCAGTGCGTCGAGCGCGCCGTACTGGATGTCGACGATGTACTGCGCGGTCGGGTTGTCGTAGATCATGCCGATCAGGAACGAGCGCCTGAACGCAAGGCCGCGCGCCAGCGGGTCGGGCACGTAGCCCACTTCGCGCATCAGTGCTTCGACCTTGGCCCGCGTGTCCGCCCGCACCAGCGGCGAGTGGTTGATGATCCGCGAGACGGTCTTCTTGGACACGCCGGCAAGCCGGGCGATGTCGTTGATGGTGGCCGACCGGCCCCGCAGCTGGGCCTTCGGGTCTTCTTCTCCGGGATTTCGCGACATGTCGTGTCCTGCCGGCTGATACCGGTGTCCGTCCAGTCTAGCGCGCGGCGCGGAAGTTGCGGCGCGCGGCGCGACGGGGCACCCGGACGAGGCCCGGAACATCAGCCAGCAACATGCGCGAGCGCCCGCATCCCGGCGCTCGGCCCTCGACCGGGCGCCTGCCGGGGACTCCCCCACCTGCCGCAGGGGCGGTTTCAGCCGCCGTCGCCGGATCGAAGTCCGCGCAATCCCGCGTGCCGGTCGCGGCTCGAGCCGCTCATGCGCGTCCGGCCCGTCAGGCCCGCAGCAGCGCCGGCAGCCACAGCGACAGCTGCGGGAACAGCACCACGACCAGCAGCACGCACAGGCCCGCCAGCCAGAACGGCCAGATCGAGCGCAGGCTCTCGGCGATGCTGATCTTGCCAATCGCGGTGCCCACGAACAGCACCGATCCCACCGGCGGCGTCACCAGCCCCAGGCCGCCGGTCAGGACCAGCACCATGCCGAAGTGCACCGGGTGGATGCCGTAGGCCTTGGCCACCGGCAGGAAGATCGGGGTGCAGATCAGGATCATCGGCGCCAGGTCCATGAAGGTGCCCAGCAGCAGCAGGATCAGCACGATCAGCAGCAGCACCGCGTAGCGGTTGTCGGCGATCGCCTGCAGCGCATCGACCGCGGCCACCGGCACCTGCAGGTAGGCCAGCAGCCAGCCGAACGCGGCCGCACAGGCGATCACGAACAGGATCACGCCCGTGGTGCGCGAGGCATGCACGATGGTCTGGAGGAACACCCGCCACGGCAGTTGCCGGTACAGCACCACCGTCACCAGCAGGGCGTACAGCACCGCCACCGCCGCGCTCTCCACCGCGGTGAACACGCCGGCGCGGATGCCGATGAAGATCAGCGCGACCAGGCCGAGTCCCGGCAGCGCCGAGACCAGCCGCAGCAGCACCGCGCGCAGGCCCGGGAAGGGTTCGGTGCCGTAGCCGCGGCGGCGCGCGACCACGTAGCCGGTGACCATCATCGCCGCGGTCATCAGCAGCGCCGGCAGGATGCCGCCGGCGAACAGGTCGGCGATCGAGATGCCGCCGCCGGCCGCGGCCGAGTACAGGATCAGGTTGTGCGAGGGCGGCACCAGCAGCGCCACCAGGGCCGCGGTGACGCTGACATTGACCGCGAAATCGCGGTCGTAGCCGCGCTTGACCATCTGCGGGATCATGGTTCCGCCGACCGCCGAGACGTCGGCGATCGCCGATCCGGACACGCCGCCGAAGAACAGCGACGACAGCACCGACACCTGGCCCAGGCCGCCGCGCATGCGGCCGACCAGGCCGGCGGCGAGCGCGATCAGGCGCTCGGAAATGCCGCCTCGCATCATGATTTCGCCGGCGAAGATGAACAGCGGGATCGCGATCAGCGACGCGGTGCCGATGCCCGCTCCCACCTGCTGTACCAGCACCACCGGGGGCAGCCCGAGGTAGATCAGGGTGGCCAGCGACGCGGCGGCCAGCGCGAACGCGACCGGCACGCCAATCGCCAGCAGCAGCGCGAATACGAGGAACAGGATGGTGACGCCCATGATCAGCCTTCCTGCCCGGATGCGCGCAGCGTCCGCGGCAGCCGCGCCAGTGCGAACAGCACCATCAGCGCGCCGCCCACCGCCAGCGGCAGGTAGCCGATGCTCTGCGGCAACGGCGCTCCGGCCGCGCGCACGTCCAGTCCGTCCAGCAGTAGCACCGAGCCCCACCAGGCCAGCACCCCGCCTACCGCCGCCACCACCAGTTGCGTGACCGCGTCCACCACCCGGCGCGCGCCGGGCCGGATCGCATCGGCCAGCAGGCTGAAGCTGAAGTGGCGGCCGGTGTGGACGCCGGTGGCGGCGCCGAAGCTCATCGCGGTGGCGAGCAGCAGCACGGTGACCGGCTCGGTCCAGCTGGGCGATGCGTTGAGCACGTAGCGGGCGATCACCTGCCAGCCCTGCACCAGCACCAGTCCGGCCAGCGACAGTGCCGCGATCGCGATCGCGGCATCGGAGATCCGGTCGAGCACGCCGGGGGCGCCGGCGGTCGCGTCGGAAGTCGAATCGTGTGCAGTCATCTGGATCCTCAGGCAGCGTTGCGGATGGCCGCGTACAGTGCGTCGATGCGCGGGTCGCGGCGGTACTCGGCCAGCAGCGGTCCGGCCGCCTTGCGGAAGGCCGCGACGTCGACCTCGTTGGACTCGACCCCGGCTTCGCGCACCGCGGCGCGCGCGGCGGCCTCGGAAGCGTCCCAGGCCCGTCGCATCACCTCCACCGAGGCGCGCGCGGTCTCGCGCATCAGCTCGCGGTCGTCCGGCGCGAGCCGGTCCCAGGTGTGGCGCGAGAGCAGCAGCACGTCGGGCGCATAGGAGTGCCCGCTCTGCGACCAGTAGCGCGCGGCCTCGAAATGGCGGCTGGAGTGGAAGCTGCGGATGTTGTTTTCCGCGCCATCGATCATGTGCGTCTCCATGCCCGAGTACACCTCGCCCAGCGACAGCGGCGTGGCGTTGGCACCGAACAGGCGCAGCATGCGGATGAAGATGTCCGACACCGGGACCCGGATCTTCATGCCTTCCAGGTCGGCCGGCGTCCGGATGGGGCGACGCGCGTTGTAGAAGCAGCGCGCACCGGAATCGTAGATCGCCAGGCCCACCAGGCCGCGTTCGCCGAAGCCGTCGAGCACCGTCCGGCCAACCTCGCCATCCATCGCCCGGCGCATGTGCGCCACCGAATCGAACACGTACGGCAGGCACAGCGCGCCGGTCAGCGGGAAGGCGTTGTTGAGCGCGCCGCTGTAGACGCGGGCGAAGTCGATCGCGCCGAAGCGGGCCATGTCGATGGCTTCGGCCTCGCGCCCGAGCTGGCCGGAATGGTAAAGGCGGATGCGCAGCCGGCCGCCGGTTTCGCGCTCCAGCGTCTGCCCGATCCAGCGCATCGCCTGCACGGTCGGGTAGTCCTCCACGTGCACGTCGGTGGCGGTCATCACTCCGTCCCGCCCCGCCCCCAGCGCCGGCAGCGCGCCGGTGGCGGCGCCGGCGGCGCCGAAGCCGGCGGCGAGCAGGGTGCGGCGCCTCATCGCGCGCCCCCGTCCGTGCCGCGCGCGGCGGCGGCCACCACCTGCCCCCGGATCTCGCCATGGGCTCCGAACGACACCCGCACCTGCTGCCCCGGGCGCACGTCGTGGATGCCGGTGGCGTTGCCGGTGGCGATCAGGTCGCCTGCCCTGAGCGGGCGCCCGCGCCGGGCCGAGCGCGACAGCGCGAACGCGTATGCCGCCAGCAGCCCGCCCGGCAGCGCGCTGGCGCCGCCGCGGCCGACGCACTCGTCGTCGACCCAGGTTTCGGCAACCATCTCCGCCTCGGGCACCGAGCGCCAGTTGGCGATTTCGGCGCCCAGCACCACGCCGTTGTTGTTGCCGAAATCGGACACCACCACGCGCGGCCCGAGCGCGTTGATGGTCGCCAGCGGGCTGCTCGCGATCTCCAGCCCGATCCACAGCGTGGCCGGGACCTGCCCGGCGTCTTCCGGGGTCCAGTCGAGCCGGTCCGCCGGCGGGTCGGCCTCCAGGCGCAGCACGTATTCGGCCTCGACCGCGCCGAATCCGCCGGCGAACACCGGCAGCCGCGTGTCCGCACCCGCCTGCGTGCACTGGCTGGCGAAGATCGGGCCGAGCAGACGGTCGTCGCCCGAGCCGTCGCGGCGGGGGGCGGCGATATAGCCCACCTTCCAGCCCACCACCCGGTCCGGCCAGCGCGCGATGGCGCTGTCCTGGACCCGGTACGCGGCCACCAGGTCGTCGGGAATGGTGCCGGGAAAGTCCGCCAGACTGACGGCCGCAAGCCGCGCCCGCACGAAAGCCGCCGCGACCCCCTCGCCCGGCGCGTCTTCCACCGGATGCATCGATGTTTCGTTGTCCCTGCTCAAGCCCCCTCCGATGATGTTGCGGTGCAGATCGCCGCAGGCCGGGTGTCCTTGTAAGGTAAACCGGTGTCATCTTCAATGTGCAGTGCGGCATACCGGTGGACATTTCTCCTCCCGGCCGCCCTGATCCGACTGTCATGGAGCCACCCGAATGCCCCTGATCCGCCGACTTTCCGCCCGGTTTTTCCCGGTCGCCCTCGCCCTCGCCTGCGTCCTGGGCGCCGCCCTGCCCGCGGCCGCGGCGACCGCCCCACAGGACACGCTCGCCTTCCCCGGCGCCCAGGGCTGGGCGGCGCACACGCCGGGCGGGCGCGGGGGCCGGATCCTGCGCGTGACCAGCCTCGAAGCCGGGGGGCCGGGCTCGCTGCGGGCCGCGGTCGAGGCCAAGGGTCCGCGCATCGTGGTGTTCGAGGTGGGCGGGGTGATCGACCTGGACGTGCAGACCCTGCGCATCGTCGAGCCGCACCTGACCATCGCCGGCCAGACCGCGCCGGCGCCGGGCATCACCCTGATCCGCGGGGGCATCGACATCGCCACCCACGACGTGATCGTGCGCCATATCCGGGTGCGCCCGGGCGATGCCGGAAAGCCACTGCGCAGCGGCGTGGATTTCGATGCGATCTCCACCGTGCGCGCCGAGAACGTGATCGTCGACCACTGCTCGCTGACCTGGGGCACCGACGAGGGCCTGTCCGCTTCGGGCACGCGCTTCATCGAGGGCGGCACCACGCTGGAGGACTTCCGCAAGGGCACCTCGCGCCGCATCACCTTCAGCAACAACCTGATCGCCGAGGGGCTGGCGCATTCCAGCCACGGCAAGGGCGAGCACTCCAAGGGCACGCTCGTGCACGACCACGTGCAGGAGATCCTGATCGCCGGCAACCTGTACGCGCACAACCACGAACGCAACCCGCTGTTCAAGGGCGGCGTGTCCGGCCAGGTGCTCAACAACCTGATCTACAACCCCGGCGCGCGCGCCGCGCACTACAACCTGATCGCCGAGGAGTGGCTGGGCCACGACTACGCCACCGGCAGCATGATCCTGCGCGGCAACGTGCTGCGCGCGGGTCCCGACACGCGCAAGCTGGCGCTGTTCATGCTCGGCGGCTCCGGCGACGTGGACCTGTTCCTAGAAGACAACCTGGCGGTGGACGTGATCGGCGAGGCCACGATTCCCGAGATCGGCCGCTACACCACCGGGCCGGCAAGGGTGAACATCCTGGGCAGCGCGCCGCCGCTGCCCTTCGGCGTGCGCCTGCTGCCCGCGGTCGACGTGCAGGACGCGGTGATCGCCAACGCCGGCGCCACGCCCTGGAACCGCGATCCGATCGACCGGCGCATCGTCGCCGACGTGATCGAGGGCCGCGGCGCGATCGTCGACAGCCAGGACGAGGTGGGCGGCTATCCGCAGTATCCGGCGACGCGCAGGCCGTTCGTCGAATCCGAGTGGAACCTCGACACCATGGAGCCGCACGCCGGCTACCGGCGCGGCGAACCGCTGCGCTGAGGCGGGCATGCGCCCGGCGCGTCGAGGATTCCTGCGGCAGGCGGCGCTGATCGCGGCGGGCGCGCTCGCAGCGCCCGCCGTGGCTGCCGCGCCTTCGCCGGCGGTCAGCCACGCCCGCGTGCGCGGTGGCCGCGTGGCCGGCAGCCGCGAGGGCGACGTGCACGTGTTCCGCGGCCTGCGCTACGGCGCCGACACCGCGCCGCGCCGCTTCCTGCCGCCGCTGCCCGAAGCACCCTGGCGCGACGTGCGCGAGGCCGTCGCCTTCGGCGCCCCGGCTTCGCAGCGCGGCGACGATGGTCGCGGCAGCGAGGACTGCCTGTTCCTCAACCTGTGGACGCCGGCGCTGCGCGACGGCGCGCGGCGCCCGGTGCTGGCCTACATCCACGGCGGCGGCTTCAGCACCGGGTCGGGCAGCGATCCGCTCTACGACGGCAGCCGGCTGTGCCTGCGCGGCGACGTCGTGGTGGTCACCCTCAACCACCGCCTCAACGCCTTCGGCTATCTGTACCTGAAGGACCTTCTCGGGGCGGAGTACGCGTCGTCGGGCAATGCCGGCCAACTCGACCTGGTGCAGGCGCTGCAGTGGGTGCGCGAGCACGCGGCGGAGTTCGGCGGCGATCCGGGCAACATCACCGTTTTCGGCCAGTCCGGCGGCGGCGCCAAGATCGCCACGCTGATGGCGATGCCGGCCGCGCGCGGGCTGTTCCATCGCGCCTGGACCATGAGCGGCCAGCAGGTCACCGCTGCCGGCCCGCGTGCGGCGGACGGGCGCGTGCGGATCCTGCTCGACGCGCTCGGCATCGCCCATGGCGACGCGCAGGCGCTGGCAACGGTCCCGGCGGCCACGCTGCTGCAGGCGCAGGAAGTGCGCGATCCCTCGCGGGTGGAGGACACCGCGCTGTACCTGGGTCCGGTGATGGACGGGGCGACGCTGCCGCGGCATCCGTTCTGGCCCGACGCGCCGCCGCAGTCGGCGGCGATCCCGATGGTGATCGGCAACACCCGCGACGAGACCCGCGCCTTCCTCGGCGGCGACGCGGGCAGCTTCAGCCTCGACTGGGACACGCTGCCCGACGCGCTGCGCACGCAGCAGTACGTCGACATCGATCCGCATGAGGTCGTCGCCGGATACCGGCGCCTGTATCCGCACTACACCGCGTCCGAGGTGTTCTTCTCCGCGACCACGGCCGGGCGTTCCTGGCGCGGCGCGATCGAGGAGCTCGAGGCGCGCGCGCGCGGCGGCCTGGCCAATACCTGGGCCTACCAGCTGGACTGGTATCCGCGCGACGTCGATCCCGAAGGCCGACTGCGTGCCTTCCACACGCTCGACATCGCCCTGGTGTTCGACAACATCGCCCGGCCAGGTTCGAGGACGGGCGTCTCGGCGGACGCGCAGCGGGTCGCCGACGCCATGTCCGGATCGCTGCTGGCCTTCGCCCGCAGCGGCGATCCGCGCGGCGACGCGACAGCGGACTGGGCGCCGTATTCCGTCGGGCGGCGCGAGACGATGGTGTTCGCCGCAAGCCCGCGGATGCAGGACGACCCGCGCGGCGGCGAGCGCAAGCTGTACCGGCGCGCGCCGTTCGTGCAGCGCGGGACGTTCTGACGGACCGGCGCCGGGACACCCTGCAACCGGAATCCGGATTCCGGGTCCCGGCTTCAACGGCGAGCGGGATCGGGATGCAGTGATGCGTCCGCCAAAGACGCAGGTTCTTCTCCTTCGTTACGGCCGGCCGGACGGGTTGGGGTGGGGGCAAACCGGTTGCCGCGCCACGTCACGCGCGCCTGCGGCGCGCGCCCCCATCCCGGCCTTCCCCCGCAAGCGGGGGAAGGAGTCGTGTCGGCGCACCTTTCCGCCGCCCTGCTCCTTCCCCGCACGCGGGGCAAGGAGCAGGGCGACAGCCTCGCTTGGGAAGAACCAAGACTTCTCCCGTTCGCGGGGACATTCAATCGTGACAACGGGGGCTGCTCCCTCCCCCGCGTGCGGGGGAGGGTTGGGGTGGGGGCAAGCCGGTCGCCGCGCCACTTCACGCGCGCCTGCGGCGCGCGCCCCCATCCCGGCCTTCCCCCGCACGCGGGGGAAGGAGTCGTGTCGGCACACCTTCCCGCCGCCCTGCTCCTTCCCCGCACGCGGCGGAAGGAGCAGGGCGACAGCCTCGCTTGGGAAGAAACAGAAAAAAGGGGGCTTGCGCCCCCTTGAAGTACGGCAACAACCGGGTCGGTCCCGCCATCGCGGGACCGGCCGGCCGGCGTCAGAACTTGTAGCGGAAACCGAGCAGGTACTGCCGGCCGGTGTGGGTGTAGGCGATCGGCATGTTGCGAGCGCTGTCCATCCACAGGTCCGACCACTCGTCGCTCAGGTTCAGAGCCTCCAGCGAGACCGAGAGGTTGTCGCTGATGTTGTAGGCCAGCGACGCATCGATCGTGGTCGTCGCCGCCGCCCCCTCCATGTCGGTGCCCTCGCGGCCGGGGACGTTGTTCATGTACTCGTCGCGGTAGGCGGCCGACACGCGGGCCGAGAACCGGTCGTTGTCGTAGTAGACGGTCGCGTTCCAGGCGTTCCTGGACAGGCCGACCATCGGACCCTTCGCGCTGGGCGCACCGGACGACGACAGGTACTGGATCTCCGAGTCGACGTAGGTGTAGTTCAGCTGCACGCCGAAGTCGCTCCAGAAGCCATCGAGGAAGGTGAAGGGCTGCTGGTAGGCGAGCTCGAAGCCGGTCAGCTCGCCGCCGGGGGTGTTGAGCGGCTGCTGGAACACGAACTCGTCGTCCGGCGTCACGCCCCACTCCGGCAGCAGCAGCGAGGCCGGGAGCCCGGACGTATGGAACGGGCGGCTCTCGCGCGAAGTCTGGATGTAGCTGTCGATGTCCTTGTAGAACGCACCGAACGACACCAGGCCACCGTCGCCGAAGTACCACTCCAGGCCCAGGTCGAAGGTCTTGGCCCGGAACGGCTCCACCATCGGGTTGCCGGTGGTCACCGTGCGCGCGCCGCCGGCGACGCTGAAGGTGGTGCCGATGCCGAGGAAGCCAAGGTTGGGACGGGTCATCACTTCCGCGCCCGCGATGCGCAGCAGCAGGTCCGGAGTGAGTTCGGCCACCAGGTTGAACGACGGCAGGGTGTCGGTGTACTTGTGCACGACCTGCCCCGGAGTGGTGATGTTGATCCAGCCGGTGCTGGTCAGCTCGGTTTCCACCCGGCGCACGCCAACGTTGCCGCGCACGGGGATCGAGCCGATGTCGAAGTTGAAGTCGCCCTGCAGGAAGAAGCCCAGGCTTTCTTCCTGGATCGAACGGTTGTTCGCGATCGTGTTGGTGAGGTAGTTGGACACGGCGAACGGACCGCTGTTGCCGTGGATGCCCAGCGCCTGCGCGAAGCTGGCCACGTCCGGCACCACGGCGCTGCCGAAGCCGCCGGCGCCAATGCTGTACTGGCGCATCAGCGAAGCCAGCGTGGCGTCGTCCATGTCGATCCCGGCGACGCTCTCGACCCGGCCGCTGCCCGGCGTGCCGCGGCCCCACTCGTTGCTCTTGTACTCGTAGTTTTTCCAGTTCACGCCGCCCTTGAGCGTCAGGTACGGCGACGCAACCCAGGACAGGTCCATGGTCGCGGTGTTGAACGAGTTCTCCACCCACTGCGGGCGCAGGCGGATCTCGGCCAGGGTCCAGCCGGTGGTATCGGTCGGGTTGACGCTGCCGTAGTCGAACGTCGGCAGCCGGTCGTTGCCACGGTAGTCCCAGGTGAAGCCCTGGGCGTTGAACTTGTCGGCGATCACCGTGGTCTGGATCGGGTTGTCGTACTCCGATTCGGACATGCCCACCAGCGCATTGAGCCTCACCGTGTCGCTGAAGCCGTGCTCGAGCGCGGCGGTGAGCTGGGTGAAGCTGGTGGTCTGCTCGTCGTAGCGGCCTTCGGAGCGGATGTCGACGTTGTCGAACACGCCGTAGACCAGGTTGCCGCGGCCGTCGATCACGCCATCGCGGACGATGGTTTCCTGCTTGCCGCTTGCGTTGGTGCGGCTGAACGACACCGCGTTGATGTTGTCCTGCCAACGGTTGGCCTCGAAGCGCGCGAACAGGCCGTCGAACACCAGTTCGGTGCGCTCGCCGAGCTTGAACTGCAGCGAGCCGGTGATGCCGAGGCGCTCCTGCTCGTGGCGGTACAGGTTGTAGCGCGGGATGCGCGGGTGATAGACGTTCGGATCGAGCGCCGCCGCGAACGGCGAGCTCTGGTCGAAGAAGTTGGTGGTGGCGTTCTGCGCGGTCCACCAGCGCACCGAATCCGAGCCTTCCTCGACCACGGTGCGGTCGGTATAGGCGATCGACAGCAGCGCGCCGGCGTACCCGTCGGCGAAGGTGTTGCTGATCAGGAAGGTGCCGCGCGGGTCCGTCTCGCTGGCCAGCTGGTTGTAGCCCAACTGGCCGCCGATGGCCATGGTGAAGCCATCGTAGTCGAAGGGGCGCGCGGTACGCAGGTCGACGGTCGCGCCGAGCGAGCCTTCCTCGATCTCCGCGGCCGAGGTCTTGCGCACCACCAGCTGGCTGAACAGGTCCGAGGCGAAGGTGTTGAAGTCGAAGGCGCGGCCGCGGTTGACGCCGCCGGAGGTGTCGGTGCCGCCGCCGGTGGCCAGACCTTCGATGCCGTTGATGCGCACGCGGGTGAACTGCGGGCCGAGGCCGCGCACCGAGATGTTGCGACCCTCGCCGCCGTCGCGGGTGATCGACACGCCCGGGATCCGCTGCAGCGATTCGGCCAGGTTGAGGTCGGGGAAGTCGGCGATGTCTTCGGCGACGATGGCGTCGACCATGCCGGCCTCGCCGCGCTTGATGTCGAGCGCGCGCTCGAGGCTGGCGCGGTAGCCGGTCACCGTGATCGTGTCGAGCGTCTGCGCGTCGCTTTCCACGGGCGCGGCGTCCTGCGCCAGCGCGGTCATCGCCTGCGCCTGGAGCACCAGTCCGATCGAAACGGCGAGCAAGGTAACCGGTGTCTTTTTTCTCTGTCGAGCAGCTTGCATAATTCCCCTCCCGTGATGTCAGAGTCAGGCCCCGCTTTCGTCTGACAGGTTGAATGTACGCTGGGATGGCGTCCGGCGGGCCGGATGACACCGCTGGTCAAAACCCTAACAAAACATTGCCCGGCAAGCATGCTGCGACGCAAAACGCGCCGCGGCGGCCGCTGGCCGATCATGCCAAGCCTGTCCAGGAGTGCCCATGACCGCTCGAATCGCCTGTTTCGGTGAACTGCTGATCCGCCTGGCCGCCCCCGGGCGCGAACCGCTGCTGCAGACCCCGGCGCTGGAGGTGCACATCGGCGGGGCCGAGGCCAACGTGGCCGTGTCGCTGGCCCGCTACGGCCACCCGGTGGCGATGCTGGGCGCGGTTGCCGACAACGCCCTGGGCCGGTCCGCGCTGGGCGAGCTGCGCCGCCATGGCGTGGACACCGGCGGCACGCGCCTGGCCGGGGGCCGCATGGGCCTGTACTTCCTGGCCACCGGCGCCGGCCACCGGCCGAGCGAGGTGCTGTACGACCGCGCCGGGTCCGCGTTCGCGCTGGCGCCGGCCGCGGGCTACGACTGGCACGCGCTGCTGGGCGGCGGCGGCTGGCTGCACGTGTCGGGCATCACCCCGGCGCTGGGCCCGGAGAGCGCCCGGGCGGCCACCGACGCGGTGCGCGCGGCGGTCGAACTCGGCCTGCGGGTGTCGTTCGACGGCAACTTCCGGCCCAAGCTGTGGGCGGCCTGGGACGGCGATCCGGCGCGCATCCTGCGGCCGCTGCTGGAAGCGGCGGACGTCGCCTTCGCCGACCACCGCGACATCGACGTGGTGCTGGGCGCGGAGGAAGGCAGCGACGGCCTGCCCCACGCCCAGCGCTTTGCGCGCGCCGCCAGCCGCGCCTTCGAAGCCTTCCCCCGGCTGCAGCGGCTGGCCTGCACCACCCGCGCCCAGGCCAGTGTCGAACACCATTCGCTCGGCGCGCTGATGGCCACGCGCGCGGGCGCGCTGCACCGGGTCGAACCGCTCGAACTTGCCGGCATCGTCGACCGCATCGGCGGCGGCGACGCCTTCGCGGCCGGGGTGCTGCACGGCCTGGCCTCGGGCTGGGACGACCTCGACAGCCTGCGCTTCGGCCACGCCGCCGGCTGCCTGAAGCACTCGGTGCCGGGCGATTTCAATCTCTGCGACGAGGACCAGGTGCTGGCCCTGGTCCACGGCGAACGGCTGGACGTGAAACGCTGAGGCCTGCGCGCGCGGGACCGCCCCGTGCCGCCGCGGGTCAGATCCCGCAGAAGCAGTGCGCCAGCACCTTCACCGGTGCGCCGTCGCGCGACTGCAGCAGCTGCCCGAGCACCTGCAGGTCGCGTTCGGCCTGCGGCGCGGCGCGTGACAGCACGGTCCGGGCAAGGTCGGAATCGCCCAGCCAGGCCTGGCCCAGGCGCCCCTGGATGAAGCCGCTGAACCACCGCTCGAACGGCGTCGCGCCGCGCTCGACGTAGCGCACCCGCCAGTCGTCGGGCTCGCCCAGGCGCGCACGCGAGGCGGCATCGGCGATCGCCGCCTTGAGGCCGCCGAATTCATCCACCAGGCCGCGTTCGCGCGCCTGCTCGCCGGTCCAGACCCGTCCGCGCGCAACCTCGTCGATCTCCTCGGCGGTCTTGCCGCGGCCCTTGGCCACGCGGGTGATGAAGTCGCGGTAGCCCTTGTCGATGTAGGACTGGATCACCTGCGCCAGCTCCGGCGACATCGGCCGGGCGAGGTCGAACGCGCCGGCGATGCGCGTGGTCGCCACGCCGTCGGTGCGCACGCCGATCTTCTCCAGCGCGCGCGGGAAGGTCGGCACCAGGCCGAAGATCCCGATCGAACCGGTGATCGTCGACGGGTCGGCGTAGATCCGGTCGGCGTCCATGCTGATCCAGTAGCCGCCGGACGCGGCCACGTCGCCGAACGACACCACCACCGGCTTTTCGGCCTGCTTCAGGCCCAGCATCTCGCGGCGGATGATCTCGGAGGCGAACGCCGAGCCGCCCGGCGAGTTGACCCGCAGCACCACGGCCTTGACGTCGTCGTCCTCGCGCGCCTCGCGCAGCAGCTCCGCGGTCGACTCGCCGCCGATCCGGCCCGGCGGCTGCCGGCCTTCGACGATCTCGCCCTCGGCCACCACCACCGCCACCTGCGGTCGCCGATCGGCCGCACGCGGCGGTCCGTTGGCATGGGTCAGATAGTCGAACAGGCCCACCTGGCGGAAACCGCCCTCGGCGTCCTCGTCGGCCACGCCGCGTTCGGTCAGCAGTGTTTCCAGTTCCTCGCGCGTCTTCAGCCCGTCCACCAGCTTCTGCTCCATCGCGAACCGGGCAGTGTCGCCACCCACCGCCGCGATGCCCTCCGGCAGGCCGTCGATCGAAGCGGCCAGCTGCGCCGGGGTGGTCTTGCGCAGGCGCGCCACGTCGGCCAGGTAGCGCTGCCACACGTCGCCGCGCCAGAACAGGTCGGCCTCCTTGGATTCGGGCGAGGCGTCGTCGCGCACGAACGGTTCGGCGGCGGACTTGTACTCGCCCACCTTGAACAGGTGCATGTCGATGCCGAGCTTGTCCTCCAGCCCCTCGCGATAGAACTGGCGGTAGCCGCTCAGCCCCAGCAGCAGCACCTCGCCCTCGGGATCGAGGTAGACCTCGTCGGCGTGCGCGGCCAGCAGGTACTGGGCCTGGGTGAAACGCTCGCCGAAGGCCACCACCTGCTTGCCCGATTCGCGCAGCGCGATGATCGCCGCGCCCAGCTCGCGCAGCGAGGCGAAGCCGCTGAACGCCATCCGGTCCACGCGCAGCAGCACGCGCTCGATCTTCTCGTCCTCGCGAGCGGCCTCCAGCACCGTCAGCAGGTCGCGCAGCTGCACTTCCGCCGGCCCCTGGCCGAAGCTGGCCTGGAGCGAGCGGCTCACCGGGTCGCTGGTGTACTGCTCGACCAGCTGCGCCTCGGGCGCGATCACCAGCGTGCTGCGCTCCTCGACCGGCGCCACGCCCTTGCGGCCGCCCACCAGCACCAGCAGCACCAGCAGCAGCAGGAAGAAGAACAGCAGGTTGAACACCAGCCGGCGGACGAAGTTCATGCCGTCCCAGACGCCGACGATGGCGCGCAGCACGGGGCCGCGCGGGGAGGGTTGACTCATGGGGGGATACTCCGGTTCCAGGACGCCAGAGTAACCGGCGCGCCCCGCGTTTTCATGCGTCGTTGGTCACCCGCACTGGCGTCACGCCCGCAAGCGCTGCCGTGCGGCTGCTGTGGACGAAGCGCAGCGCCATCAGCACCGCGGCCACCAGCAGCCCGGCGATCAGCCCCAGCCACATGCCGCGCGGACCCCAGCCAAGGCCGAGGCCAAGGCCCGCGCCCAGCGGCATGCCCACGCCCCAGTAGGCGAAGGCGGCGATGAACATCGGCACCCGGGTGTCCCTGAGCCCGCGCAGGGCGCCGGCCGAAAGCACCTGGACCCCGTCCGGGAACTGGAACGCCGCCGCCAGCAGCAGCAGCGAGCCGGCCAGGCCGGCCACCGCCGCGTCGCGGGTGTAGATCGCCGCGATCGCCTCGTGGCCGCCCAGCAGCATCGTCGCCGACAGCGCCTGGGTTGCCAGCACCAGCAGCAGCCCCGCCAGCGCCGCGCGCCGCACCCCATGCGTGCCGCGCCCCGCGCCAAGCGCGTGCCCGACCCGCACCGTGGTCGCCTCGGCCAGCCCGAAGGGAATCATGAAACACAGGCTGGCGACGTTGATCGCCACCTGGTGCGCGGCCACCTCCAGTTCGCCAAGCCGTCCGATCAGCAGCGCGGTGACCACGAACAGCCCACCCTCCATCGCCACGGTCACGCCGATCGGCAGGCCGGTGCGCAGCAGCGCGACGATCCCGGCGCGGCGCGGCGGGTCGAAGCGGGCGAACAGCCGCAGGTCGCGGAACCGCCGCGCCCGCGCCAGGTACAGCACGAAGCCCAGCGCCTGCGCCCACATCATGATCGCCGAGGCCAGGCCCAGCCCGCCGGCGCCGCCCTCGGGCAGGCCGAAGGCGCCGAAGGTCAGCGCATAGCCCAGCGGCAGCAGCACCAGCAGGCCGCCGAAGCCGAAGACCATCGTCGGCAGCGTCCAGTGCAGTCCGTCGCACAGGTAGCGCAGGCAGAAGTACAGGGTCAGCGCCGGAACGCCCCAGCGGATGCCGTGCAGGAACGCCGCCGTCGCCGGGCGCACCTCGGGCGCGATGCCCATCGGCGCCAGCGCATGCACCGCCAGGCTGAGCAGCACGAACAGCAGCAGCCCCAGCCCCAGCGCCAGCCACAGCGCCTGCCGGAACAGCGGCCCGATCTCCGCGCGCCGCCCCGCGCCGTCAAGCTGCGACACCGACGGCGGCAGCGCCATCAGCGTACCCATCGGCACCAGCATCACCAGCCAGAACAGGGCCGTGCCCACCGCCACGCCGGCCAGGGTATTGGTGCCGTGGCGGCCGGCGATCACGTTGTCGACGAAGCCGATCAGCCCGGTGGCGAGGTGGCCGGCCACCAGCGGCGCGGCCAGCGTGGCGGTGGAGCGCACTTCGCCGCGCAGGCGCGCCGGCGGAACGGGCGGGGACATGGGCGGGATCCGGAAAAGAGGCGACCCGCCCGGCGATCGCGATCGCGCTGGCGCCGGGTCGGCGGCAACCGTATTTTAGGCGACGCGTCCGCGTCACCGCACCCTTCGCCCGCAGGCCCAGCGTCGATGAGCACCGTCCCCGATCCCGCCGCGCCTGCACGCCCCCCTGAACCGCCGCGCGGCGACTGCGCCAACTGCGGCACACCGCTGCTGGGCGAGCACTGCTACGCCTGCGGGCAGCCGGTGAAGGGACTGGTGCGGCATTTCTCCAGCCTGGTCGGCGACGTGTTCGACAGCGTGTTCGAGTGGGACGCGCGCACGCCGCGCACCCTGTGGCCGCTGCTGGCCCGACCCGGCCATCTGACGCTGGAATATTTCGCCGGGCGTCGGATCCGCTACGTCAGTCCGTTCCGGCTGTTCTTCTTCATGGCCATCATCGCCTTCTTCGTCGGCCGGCTGACGATCAGCTTCGGCGACCAGAACCCGGTGCCGGTCGGCGGCGACAGCGGCATCGAAACCGCGCGCAGCATCGTCGAGGTCGAGCAGGCGCGCGACCGCGCGCTTGCGCGAATCGCGGCCGCCCGGACGAAGCTCGAGGGCGGACCGGGGCCGGACGACGGCGGCGTGGGCGCGGTCGGGCGGCGCGCCACCGAGGCGTCGCTGCGGGCCGGCGAAACCGCGATCCGGGCCCAGGCCGAGGAGCGCATCGCCGCCTTCCGCGCCTCCGAGGCCGGCGCTGGACCGCCGCCGGTACCGCGCCTGCATCGGCTCTCGTTCGGCTCGGGCGACTGGGATCCCGACACCAACCCGGTGACGGTCGACTGGCTGCCCGGCTTCGCCAACCGCTGGCTCAACCGCCAGATCGGCCGCGCCGAGCGCAACGTGCAGCGGCTGCGCGAGGATCCCGACCTGCTCAAGGATTCGCTGCTGGGCGCGGTGCCCTCGACCCTGTTCGTGCTGCTGCCGCTGTTCGCGCTGATGCTCAAGCTCGCCTACCTGTTCAAACGGCGGCTGTACATGGAGCACCTGATCGTGGCCCTGCACAGCCACGCCTTCGCCTGCCTGGGCCTGCTGCTGGTGTTCGTGGTCATGGCGCTGGAGCGCTGGCTGGCGCCCGGCGGCGGCGGCGCCGCGATCGCGTTCGACCTGGTCGAAGCCGCGCTGTGGATCTGGATGCCGCTGTACCTGCTGCTGATGCAGAAGCGCGTCTACGGCCAGGGCTGGTTCCCGACCCTGCTCAAGTTCGCCGTGATCGGCCTGTGCTATTCGATCCTGCTGGGCCTGGGCGCGGCGTTCACCACGATCGCCAGCCTGGTCCGGATGTGAGCCAGGGAGGTGCCGGCATGGTCGTGTACGAAGTGACGCTTCGGGTCGAGCGCGCGATCGCCGAAGCGTTCCTGGACTGGCTGCCCGCGCACGTGCAGCGGATCCTGGCGCTGGACGGGTTCGAGGCCGCGGAGGCGTTCGAGGTGGTGGAAAGCCCACCCGACGCCGATCACCTGCTGCTGTGCGTGCACTACCGGCTGCGCGACGAGGATGCGCTGGACGCCTACCTGCGCGAGCACGCGGCGCGGCTGCGCGCCGAAAGCGCTTCGCGGTTCGGCGACCGGGCGCGCGCCTCGCGCCGGATCCTGCGCCACCTCGCCCTCTGAGCCCGTCGCGTCGCGGCGGGCCGGATCAGGGATCCACGCGTCGCCGCAGCCATTGCGCGCGCGCGTCCGCGGGCTGCGCCAGCAGCCCGGCGCGCAGCGCGGCGCGGTCCTGCGGCGGGGTGCGCTGCGCCAGCACGCCCAGGTCGGCCCGTCCCTGCGCGGGCAGCGCGCGCAGCGCCCGCAGCAGGGCCTCGCGCTCGTCCGGCGCCACCTGGGCGAACAGCGCGTGCAGCTGCGGCCAGTCCTCGCCCAGCACCGGGCCAAGCAGCCAGCCGCGGCGGATCCCCGCATCGAGTGCGTCGAAGCGCGCGCGCAGGGCCTGCTGACGGTCGATCGGCAGCTGGCGCCAGGCCTCGCGCGCGGCCTCCATGTCGGCGCGCTCGTCGGCGGGCAGGTTGCGCCAGGCCAGCCATGCCTCGCGGCGCGCGCGCCGCATCGGCGCGGGCAGCGCGTCCCAGTCCGCCGCCCGGCGCTGCAGCTCCTCGCGTTCGGCCGCGCCCAGCGCGGCGATCCGCTGTCCCCCGTCCATGACCTGGGCCGCGGCCGGGGCCGCCAGCAGCAGGGCCAGGACCGCGGCCAGGGCGCGGCGCGGATCAGGGCGGGGCATCGGCAGCCTCCGCGCCCACCTCGTCGGCGGCGCCGTCGGGATCGGCGGCGGCAGCGCCCTCCTCCGCCGCAGCCAGCGCATGCACCAGCCAGGCCTCGAAGGCGGGATCGGCATCCTCGTTGAATTCGCCGGTGACCTGGGCCAGCAGCAGGTCCAGGTCGCGATGACTGGCCAGGGCGGTGGCCGGATCGAAGCGCGCGGCGGGCGGTGCGGCGGCGGGCAGCGGCTCGGTCCGGATGCGGGCGGCGGCGTCCGCATCCGGCGTCCGCAGCCAGGGACCCCACCAGGTGGCCGCCAGCGCGGCGGCGACCAGCAGCAGCACCACGACGGTCGCCGGCCACAGCCAGCCGGCGCGCTGCGGGCCGGTCC
>JAEWGI010000034.1 GCA_023388355.1 Pseudomonadota bacterium | reverse complement strand
AGGTCGTGCTGCAGACCAACTTCGGCCCGCGCGCGGTCACCGTGCAGAAGGTCGGCATGAGCGTGGTCGACGTCGACCTGAACCACCCGATGGCCGGCAAGGACCTGCATTTCGACGTCGAGATCGTCGAAGTGCGCGAAGCCGCCAAGGAAGAAATCGACCACGGCCATGTCCATGGCGACGGTGGCCACCAGCACTGATCGCAGCGCGATCGTGAGGGCAGCAACGACCCGCTCCGGCGGGTCGTTGCGTTTCTGGAACACGGCGCGGCCGTCCACGGCGCGCAGGGCGGCGGCATAATGGCGGACCTGCCTGCCGGATGCCCCGTGAACGCCGCTTCCCTTTCCCTGCAGCCGGTGGCTTCCGGCGAACGCATCGCCGTGCTGGACGTGCTGCGCGGAGTGGCCCTGCTGGGCATCCTGTTGATGAACATCGAGGCCTTCAGCGGACCGCTGGACCTGGCCTTCACCGGCATCGACGCGCGCTGGCACGGGCTGGATTACGTGGCCGACGCCTTCGTCTACATCTTCGTGCAGGGCAAGTTCTTCACCCTGTTCTCGCTGTTGTTCGGTGCCGGCTTCGCGGTCATGGCGCAACGCGCGCAGGCGGCTGGCCGCGAGTTCACTCCGTTCTACCTGCGGCGCAGCCTCGGCCTGGCGCTGATCGGCCTGTGCCATGCGCTGCTGGTGTGGTCCGGCGACATCCTGGTGCTGTACGCGCTGGTGTCGCTGCCGCTGCTCGCCTGCCGCGAAGCGCCGCGCAGCTGGTTGCCGTGGATGGGCATCGTGGTCTACCTGGCCGGCGTGTCGATGATGCTGCTGATCGGCGCGATGGTGACGCTCTCGCCGGCGCAGGACCTGCAGAAGATGGTGGTCGATGCGCAGCAGGCCATCGACCAGCAGCGGCTGGTGTACGGGCAGGGCAGCTGGATGCAGGGCAACGTGCAGCGCCTGCATGAGTTCGGTTCATCGCTGGGCGCGCTGGTGATCACCGGGCCGGAAGTGCTGGGCATGTTCCTGATCGGCAGCTGGTTTGCCGGCAGCGGGGCGCTGGCCGAACCGGACCGTTTCCCCCGCCTGTATGCCGGCCTGCGCTGGGTCGCGCTGCCGCTGGGCCTGCTGGTCACGCTTGCCGGGGTGCTGTGGAAGCCCTACCTCGCGCCGGGCCAGTACACCCTGGAAACCACGGCGGTGATGTCGCTGGTGTCGGTCGGCGCGGTGCCGATGTGCCTGGGCTACCTGGCCTGGATCGTGCACTGGCGCGCGCGGCTCGGCTGGCTGGCACCGGCAGGGCGCATGGCACTGACCCATTATCTGGCGCAGTCGCTGGCCTGCACCTGGCTGTTCAACCATTACGGGCTGGGCGGGTTCGACCTGATGCCGCGCGCCTGGCAGGTGGTGTTCGCGTTGCTGCTGTTCGCGCTGCAGGTGGGCATCTCGCACTGGTGGCTGCGGCGCTTCCGCTTCGGCCCGATGGAATGGCTGTGGCGCGCGATGACCTACCGGCAGTGGCCGCCCATGCGCCGCGAAGTCGCGCAGGGCTGATTCCAGCCTGTGCCGCTCACGTTGCGCTGCATGCTCCCCATGGCATGCTCGGCCACGGCAGCGGCACCCTCCACGCAGGGCGTGGATCCATGATTCTCCCTTCTTCAGAGCGATCCCGATGAGCACTGCATCCTTTGACTATGACCTGATCGTCCTTGGCGGCGGTTCTGCCGGCCTGGCCGGCGCCATCCGGGCTGCCCAGCATGGCAAGCGCGTGGCGCTGCTGGAACCCGGCGCGCTGGGCGGTACCTGCGTCAATGTCGGCTGCGTGCCGAAGAAGGCGATGTGGCTGGCGGCGGAGCTGGCCGGCAGCGTCACCCTGGCCTCGCAGCTGGGCTTCGACGTGCCGGCGACGCCGGACCTGGACTGGCCGACCCTGATCGCCAGCCGCCAGCGCTACATCCACGGCATCCACGCCAGCTACCGCCGGCGCCTGGACGAGGCCGGCATCGTGCTGCTGCCTGCGCGCGGCCGGCTTCACGATGCGCACACGGTCGAAGGCGGCGACGGCAGCCTTCTGCGCGCCGCGCACGTGCTGGTCGCCACCGGCTCGCAGCCGCGCCGGCCGGAGGTGCCGGGCCGGGAGCTGGCCGGTGTGTCCGACGACTTCTTCGACTTCCACCAGCCGCCCGGGCACGTGGCCCTGGTCGGCGGCGGCTACATCGCGGTGGAGCTGGCCGGCGTGCTGCAGGCGCTGGGCTGCCGGGTGGACGTGTTCGTGCGCGGCCAGCGCCTGCTCGGGCATTCGGATGCCGAACTGGCCGAATGGCTGCGGGAAAACTACCGCCAGCAGGGCATCGGCCTGCACTTCGGCTACAGCGTGGCCGCCATCGAGGGCGGGCGGGGCGCGCTGCGGCTGCGCGACGCCGCGGGCGGGACGTCGGATGCGTACGCGCACGTCATCCTCGCCACCGGGCGCAGCGCCAACACCGCCGGCATCGGCCTGGAGGGCGCGGGCGTGGCGCTGGACGGGCAGGGCAACATCGTGGTCGACGACTGCCAGCGCAGCAGCGTGCCGCACATCGTCGCGGTCGGCGACGTCACCGGTCGCGCCATGCTCACGCCGGTGGCGATCGCGGCCGCGCGCCGGGCGATGGACCGCGTGTTCGGCGGCGATGCGGATGCGCGCCTGGACTACGACAGCATCCCCACCGTGGTGTTCTCGCATCCGCCGCTGGCCGAAGTCGGCCTGAGCGAGGCGCAGGCGCGCGAGCGCCACGGCGACGCTGCGGTACACGTGTACCGCAGCACCTTCCGCCCCATGCGCCAGGCCCTGGTCGACCGCCCGCAGCACAGCCTGTTCAAGCTGGTGTGCTTGGGCGATGAGCGGCGCGTGGTCGGCATCCACCTGCTGGGCGAGGGCGCCGACGAGATCATGCAGGGTTTCGCGGTGGCGCTGAAGAAGGGCATCACCCTGGCGGACCTGCACGATACGGTGGCGATCCATCCCACAAGCGCCGAGGAAGTGGTGCTGATGCGGTAAGCCCAGCCGCGCAAGCGGAGGGAGCGCGGCGCTGGAGTCCGCGCACGCGTGCTCGTTCCCGCCGCCCTACAATCCACCCCATGGACATCTTCACCCTGCACCGCGGCAGCGCCCCGCTGCTGGTCAGCCTGCCGCACGACGGCACCTTCGTTCCCGACGAGATCGCCGCGCGGCTGACGCCGCAGGCGCGGCGGGTGCCCGATACCGACTGGCACATCGCCCGGCTTTACGCGTTCGCGCGCGACCTCGGCGCCTCGGTCATCGTGCCCACGCACTCGCGCTACGTGATCGACCTCAACCGCGGCGAGGACGACGTCTCGCTGTACCCGGGCCAGAACACCACCGGCCTGTGCCCGACCGTGCGCTTCTCCGGTGAACCCGTCCATCTCGACGGGCAGGCGCCCGACGAGGACGAGGTGCGCGCGCGGGTGGAAGCCTATTGGCGGCCCTACCACCAGGCCCTGCGCGGCGAACTCGAACGCCTGCATGCCGGGCATGGTCGCGTCGTGCTGTGGGAGGGCCATTCGATCCGCGGCGAACTGCCGTTCCTGTTCGAGGGCCGGCTGCCCGACCTCAACCTCGGCACCGCCAACGGCGCCAGCGCGGGCACCGCGCTGCAGCAGCGGCTGGAAGCGGTGCTGTCCGCACAGACTGGCTGCGACTGGGTCCACAACGGCCGCTTCAAGGGTGGCCACATCACCCGCCATTACGCCGACCCCGCGCGGGGGATCGAGGCGGTGCAGCTGGAGATCAGCCAGCGGACCTACATGGACGAAGACAGCTTCACCTACGACGAAGGCAAGGCGCCGCGCGTGCAGCTCGTGATCCGCAACCTGCTCCAGGCCGCCCTGGAGTGACGCGTCCACCGCCGGAGCAGCGCCTCCTGTCGGACCAGCCCCCCCGCTTTGCGGATCGACGCCCCCGGATCGGCGCATAGGTTGGGGTGAACGCAGTGAACCCCAACGCCCCGCGTTTCCCCGGGTTGCGCGTCGGGTGGATGGCCGGCGTCGGGCCAGCGCATGGGTTGGGGTGAACGCGTGGAATCCCGACGGTATACACCGACGCGCAACGTACGTTGGGGTTCGCTGCGCTCACCCCAACCTATCGGCGCGGCGCTTCCGCATCGGCGCACAGGTTGGGGTGAACGCAGTGAACCCCAACGCCTCCGCGTTCCCTTGAACCACGCATCGTGGCGGACGGGGCGGCAATCAGTCCGCCGACAGCAGCCGCAATTCGAACAGGCGCGGCGTGCGGCGGCCGTCGCGGGCGACGAAGCGCAGCTGCAGGCCCTGCGCGACGGCGCGTTCGGCCAGCGCGAGGGGAAGGGCGATTATCCGGGTTTCGAAATCGTCGCGGCCGCCGCCGTCGAAGACGATGGTGTCGAGCACTTCGCCCTCGACCTGCACGTCCATCGCCACGTTCCAGTCGCCGCCAAACATGACCAGCATCAGCGCCTGGGGGTGGCCGGTGGCCGAGGGGCGGGGCGCGAGGCGGTAGCCGAACCAGCCGGCCGCATCGCGCCAGCGTCGTCCCAGCAGTTGCCCGGTGCCCGACTCCTCTCCGGCATAGCCATGCTCGATCTCCGGCTGCTGCTCTCCGGGCTGCACCTGGTCGAGGGTGCGCGCCTCCAGCGCCTGGCGCTCGCGCTCGGTGGCCTCGATCGCGGCGACCACGGCCGGGTAGTTGGCCGGTGTCGCCGTGCGCCAGTAGGCCATGTAGCGCGCGTCGTGCACGCGCGCGAGCGGCTCCAGCCTCAGCTGGCGGAAGCCGTGCGGGCGGATCAGCGCCGCGGCGGTGAAGGTCAGCGGTTCGCCGGCAACCGGCTGGATGTGCGAGGCCAGCGCGGCGCGCTCGCCCACCAGCATCGGCGCGCCGTCCAGCGGCAGGTAGGGGCCGGGCGCGATGTGGCTGCCGCGGCCGTCGTCGGCGATCAGGCCTTCGATCGACTCCTCGCCGGTGCGCGCGGCGAGCATCAGCGGACCATGCATCACCGCCACCCAGTCCGAGCCGTCGGGCAGGCCTTCGATACGGGTGGCCATCGGCAGGGCGATGTCGATGCGGTCGCCGGCGCGCCAGGTGCGGGAGATCGTGGCGTAGCTGCCGGGTGTGGACGACAGCGGCCAGCGCCTGCCGTTGACCTGCACCACCAGTTCGCCCGCAAGCCACTGCGGATGGCGCAGCTGCAGCGTGAACGCCTGCGGCCTGTCCAGCTGCAGGTGCAGGCGGCTGCGAGGTTCCTCCGGGAACGAGGTGTCCTGCCGCAGCGTGAGGCCACGCTCGGGCCACTGCAGGGTCGAGGCGATGTACAGGTTCACCGCCAGCGCGTCCTCGCCGCGCGCATAGATGAAGGCGCCGTGGCGGCCGTGGTTCTCCATGCCGGTGCCGACGCAGCACCAGAAGCACTGCTCCGGCTGCGAGTACACGCGGTAGTGGCGCGGCCGGATCGGGGTGAAATAGACCAGCCCGCCGTGCTCCGCATGCTGGGTCGACAGGATGTGGTTGAACAGCGCCCGCTCGTAGAACTCGACGTGGCGCGGCTGCGGGTGCAGCCGGTGCAGCAGCGCGGTCAGGCGCAGCATGTTGTAGCTGTTGCAGGTCTCCGGTCCCTCGCGCGAGGCCAGCATCGGCGCGAAGGCGTCGGCGGGATGGAAGTGCTCGCGCACGCTGTTGCCGCCGAACGCCACGCTGCGCCGCAGCGCCACGGTTTCCCAGAAGAAGCGCGCGGCTTCGATCCACGCCGGCTCGTTGTCGAGCTCGCCGATGCGGGCGAAGCCGATCACCTTCGGGATCTGGGTGTTGGCGTGCAGGCCGTCGAGCCGGTCCTCGCCGCGCAGCAGCGGGTCGAGGATGGCGCGGTGGCAGAAGCGGCGCGCGAGCGCGAGGTGGCGGCGTTCGCCGGTGATCGCGTACACGTCGGCCAGCACTTCGTTCATGCCGCCGTGCTCGGTGTCGAGGATGCGCTGCAGCTGCGCGTCGTCCAGGTTCGCCACCAGCGCGTCGCACCAGTCGGCAAAGCGCACCAGCAGGTCGCGCGCGGTGGCGCTGCCGGCCATCAGCCAGGCATCGCGCAGGCCGGCGTACATCTTGTGCAGGTTGTAGAACGGCACCCAGGCGCCGTCGAGCGAGAAGGCTTCGGCCTGGAACTCGCCCGAGGCGATGCGGTTCCACAGCGTGCGGCCGTTGGGCACGCCGCCGAGGTAGCCGTCGCCGTTGGCGCGCTGCACTTCGGCCAGGGCGTCGACCATGGCTTCGAGCCGCCGGCGCATCGCGGCGTCGCCCTGCGCGGCCTGCTGCGCGAGCGCGGACAGATAGTGGCCGGCGGTGTGGCCGTCCAGGCCCATCGATTCCCAGTTCGGATATTTCGCGGCGGGCGAGGGCAGGCCGGCCTCGATCCGGTAGGGCGCGAGCAGGCGGTCGACGTCGAGCGCGGCGAGGTAGCGCAGGTTGAGCGCCTGCGAATGCGCGAACGGACCCGCGTCCAGGCGCACGTTGGCCAGTGCGAACGGCGCCGATGCCGTGGCGATGTCGCCGGCGGCGAAGGCAGGCAGGGAAGCAGCCGCCGGCAGCAGCAGGGTGGAGCCGGCCGCGGCGAGGAAGCGACGGCGATCGGGCGATACGGGCGGAATGTGCATCAGCGGCTCCGTCGGATGGCGGGCGGATGGCAGCGGATGCAGCGTGCTGCAGGACGCTGTGCCGGTGGGAGATCCCTCACTGCGTTCGGGATGACAGCTGGAGGGACATGGCACTGCCCGTCACCCATTGTCATTCCGAACCCGCGCAGCGGGTGAGGAATCTGAAGCCGCGAAGGTGCCGGGAGCAGTCCACGTCACCCGACAGCGCGATCCAGCCGGATGCCGTCCACCGCTCAGTGCGAATCGCCGGCGACGGTGTCGCCGCTGCCGCCCACCAGGAAATCCAGGTCAGCGCCCAGGTGCGCCTGCTGCACGTGGTCGACGTAGAGCTTGTTCCAGCCGCGCGCGGGCGCGGATGGCGGCGTCCATTCGGCCCGGCGCCGCGCCAGCTCGTCGTCGGACACGTCCAGGTGCAGGCGCCGCGCGGCCACGTCGAGCTCGATCACGTCGCCCTCGCGCACCAGCGCCAGCGGGCCGCCGGCGGCGGCCTCGGGCGAGACGTGCAGGACCACGGTGCCGTAGGCGGTGCCACTCATGCGCGCGTCGGAGATGCGCACCAGGTCGGTGACGCCCTGGCGCAGCAGCTTCGGCGGCAGCGGCATGTTGCCGACCTCGGCCATGCCGGGATAGCCGCGCGGGCCGCAGTTCTTCAGCACCATGATGCTGTCCGCGTCGACGTCCAGCGCCTCGTCGTCGATGCGCGCCTTGAAGTCGTCGATGTCCTCGAACACCACCGCGCGGCCGCGATGGTGCAGCAGGTGCGGCGAGGCGGCCGAAGGCTTGATCACCGCACCGTCGGGCGCGAGGTTGCCGCGCAGCACCGCGATGCCGGCCTCGGAGCGCACCGGCTCGGCCAGCGGCCGGATCACGTCGCGGTTCCAGCACGGCGCATCGGCGATGTTCTCGCCGAGGGTGCGGCCGTTGACCGTCATCGCGTCGACGTCCAGGTGCTGCGCGATCTCGCGCAGCGCCGCCGGCAGGCCGCCCGCGTAGTAGAAATCCTCCATCAGGTACTGGCCCGACGGCTTGAGGTTGACCAGGCAGGGCAGGCGCGAACCGATCTCGTCCCAGTCGTCGAGCGTGAGCTGCACGCCCAGGCGCCCGGCGATGGCGAGCAGATGGATCACCGCGTTGGTCGAACCACCGATCGCGGCGTTGGCGCGGATGCCGTTGGCGAAGGCCTCGCGGGTGAGCACCTTCGACATGCGCAGGTCCTCGCGCACCATCTCCACGATGCGCCGGCCCGACAGGTGCGCCAGCCGCAGCCGGCGCGAGTCCACCGCCGGGATCGCGGCGTTCTCGGGCAGCGACATGCCCATCGCCTCGACCATGCAGGCCATCGTCGACGCCGTGCCCATGGTCATGCAGCTGCCCCTGGAGCGCTGCATGCAGGCCTCGGCCTCGGTGAATTCCTCCTGGCTCAGCGTGCCGGCGCGCACCATCTCCGACATCTCGATCACGCCGGTACCCGAACCCACCGGCCTGCCGCGCCAGTTGCCCGACAGCGAGGGACCGCCGGAGATGCCGATGCTGGGCAGGTCGACGCTGGCCGCGCCCATCAGCAGCGAGGGCGTGGTCTTGTCGCAGCCCATCAGCAGCACCACGCCGTCGATGGGGTTGGCGCGGATCGACTCCTCCACGTCCATCGACGCAAGGTTGCGGTAGAGCATCGCGGTCGGGCGGATCTGGGTCTCGCCCAGCGACATCACCGGAAACTCCAGCGGGAAGCCGCCGGCCTCGTACACGCCGCGCTTGACGTGCTCGGCCAGCTCGCGGAACGAGCTGTTGCAGGGCGTGAGCTCCGACCAGGTGTTGCAGATGCCGATCACCGGCCGGCCGTCGAACAGGTCGTGCGGCAGGCCCAGGCCCTTGAGCCAGCTGCGGTAGTAGAAGCCCTGCTTGCCGTCGCGGCCGAACCACTGCTGGCTGCGGAAGGGCCGTTTGCTGGAGTCGCTCATGTGCTCGGGATCCCTGCCCGGGTGGGAGCGGTGGCCGCGCCGGGGAAATTCCCGGTGCGGCACACCTGGTTGCGGAAGGATGCTACCGCCCCGGGATATGTCAGAAAAATAACAAAGGCGCGCCAACCGATATGCGTATTGCAATGGCCGGCCGCGGCGTCTGCGGCGGTCCGGGGAATCAGTGCGGCGGGCTCGCCGGTGCCGGGAACTTCATGACGAAGCCGCCGCGGTCGCGGACGGTCACCGCCACCGTGCCGCCGGCCTGGACCTCGCTGCGGGCGAACTCGCGCGGCGTTGCCCCGTCGCCGATCATCTCGCCCGCGCGCGGGCCGATGAACGACAGGTCCAGCTGCAGCTGCCGGTCCTGCTCCCCGGCGTTGATGCCGGCCACGTGCCAGGTGTCGCCGCTGCGGCGCGCGACCACCGCGAACTGCCCCGGGTGTCCGTCCAGCAGGCGGCTTTCGTCCCAGAGCACGGGGATGTCCATCAGGTACTCGCGCACGTGGGCGGGCACCTGCGCCATGCCCTCGTCGGTCTCGCCGATATGCTGCAGGCCGGACAGGTACAGCACCGGCAGCGCCAGCTCGAAGCCGTTGCGGGTGCGGCGCTCGATGCCCGGGATGTCGCCGAAGACCGTGGGGGTGAAGTCCATCGGGTCGAAGACGTTGCGCGCGAACGGCAGCATGGCCATGTGCGCGGGCGCGGGGTCGGCGTTGTCCTGGGCGAAGGTGATGAACTCCAGGCCGCGCACCGACTCCATGGTCATCAGGTTGGGGAAGCTGCGCTGCAGCCCGCGCGGCAGGGTGGAGCCGTGGAAGTTCACCAGCAGCTCGTGCTCGGCCGCGTCGCGCAGGATGTCGCGGTAGTAGGCGATCATCGACTGGCCGTCGCCGGCGAAGAAATCGACCTTGATCCCGGCGATTCCCATCTGCTGCAGGCGCGCGAACTCGGCGCGGCGCTGCTCGGCGGTGAGCAGGGCGCTCTTGGGGGTGAACACGGTCTGGTTCCAGTCGCCCGAGGAGTTGTACCAGAGCAGCAGGCGCACGTTCTTCGACGCGGCGTAGCGGGCCAGTTCGGCGATCCGCTCGTAGCCGATGGTGCGATCCCAGTTCACGTCCACCAGGGTGTAGGGCCAGCCCATCGCGGCGGCGTAGTCGACGAAGCGCTGCTGGGTGGCGTAGTCGACGGAGTCGTCCTTGAGCAGCGCCCAGCTCCAGCTGGCCAGGCCCGGCTGGACCCAGGGCATCGGCGCCACCGCCGGTTCCGCCAGGTCGGTGCCCAGAGTGGAGCCGACGATGGTGGGCAGGTCGCCGATGGCGATGATCCGCCAGGGGGACTCCAGCGGCAGTTGGCCCTGCGCGGTCAGGGCACCGCCGGGGAAGGTCTCGGGCGCGGCGGGGACGCCGATGGCGTATTCCCCGCCCGGCGACTGCGCCTGCAGGCGGGAGGCGTGGTAGCGGCCGTCCATGCCCCCTTCGCTGAGCAGCACCCAGCCGCCGGCGGTGTGGAACAGCGCCGGAAACACCCAGCCGGCCTCGGACGGCGAGGGTTCGCCGACCGGGATGTCCATCCGGTAGTACTCCTCGTAGGACGGGTTGGTGTTGGCGAAGCCGGTCTGCGCCACCGCCATCGGCTGCAGCCAGGCGCGGCTGTCGCCGGCGAAGGCGAAGCTGGTGAGTTCCTCCTCGAGCCGGTAGTCGTCCTGCGCGCCTGCGTCCACGCGGTAGCGGAAGGCGACGCCGTCGTCGGAGGCGCGCAGGGTCAGCTGCAGGACCTGTCCATCCGAATTCGTCGCCCGGTAGACCCGCTCGCGGGCCCGGTAGGCGATCTCCTTCTGCTTGCCCTGCACCAGGCTGTAGGCGTCTTCGACCGTGGTCGCGGCATCGGCCTGCAGCGTGCGCAGGTCGCGGCCCAGGTCGCGGTCATCCAGCACCAGCCCCATGCGCGAGCGCCGCAGCACCACGGCGCCGTCGCGACTGATCGAGTAGAGCAACTGTCCCTGGCCGTCGAGTTCGAGGACGGCCGAGATGCGGCCATCCGGGCTCTGCAGCGCGAGGTCCTGCGCCGGCGCGCAGCCGGCAAGCAGCAGGACGGCGGCCAGCGCGGCGATGGCAAGCGGGACGATGCCCGGCAAGCGCCTGGCCAGCGGGATCCCGGGCGGTGGACGTTGGGCCGGCAGTGTGTTCATGCAATCCCCCGCGGTAGGCGCCGCATCCGCGCGGCGCGTGGCGTGACGGTTGTCGGGGGCAAGCACAGCCGACTCAGCCGCCCTTGCGCGTGGACTTTGCCGCGGGCGCATAGACCTGCTGCGCGACGTCCTTGAGTGCGGTGAGCACCGTGCGCGCGCCGGGCGAAAGCAGCCAGTCGGTGCGGGTGATGAAGCCGAACGAGTCCATCCGGCACGACAGATTCACCGGCAGCTGCTTCACCATCCCGTAGCCGGTGTAGTGGCGGGCCACGTCCACCGGCACCACGGCCAGGTGGTCGCTGCCCTGCAGCAGGCGCGGCACCAGCACCAGCGCGGCGGTTCCGATCACCTGGCGCGGCGGCTGCAGGCCGGCGTTCTGGAACATCAGCTCGAAGCGATGGCGCAGCACGCTGCCCTCCGGAGGCACCACCCAGCTGGCTTTCGCCAGTTCAGACAGGCCGGGAGGGCCGCCCGCCAGCAGCGGATGGTCGGGGCGCGCGATCGCGCACACGTCCTCCTCGGCCAGCGGCTCGTACTGCAGGTTGCGCGTATCGTGGCGCGGGAACAGGCGGCCGATCATCAGGTCGATGCGGTTCTGCGCCAGCTGTTCGAGCAGCACGTCGCTGCTTTCCACCATCAGCGACACGCGCAGGTCGGGCTGGTCCCGGTGCAGCCGCGCCAGCGTGGGTGGCAGGAGGGTCATGGCCGGCCCGGCGATCGCGCCGACGGTCACGGTGCCGGCGTGGCCGGCCTTGAGCGCCTCGATCTCGGCGCCGGCCTCGCCCAGGCTGGCCAGCGCGATGCGGGCGTGCCGGATCATGCTCTCGCCGTACCAGGTCGCGCGCATGCCGCGCGGCAGGCGCTCGAACAGCGGCACGCCGATCAGCTCCTCCAGGTCCTTGAGCAGCTTCGAGGCCGCCGGCTGCGACATGCTCAGCGATTCCGCCGCGCGGTGGATGTTGCCGTGCTCCTCGATCGCGATCAGCAGCATCAGCTGGCGGGTCTTCAGGCGGGCACGGACGAACCAGGGCGGATTGGGCACGGGACGTGGCCTATATCTTGATCGATATGGATTATCGTCACTTTCACTCTTCTTGCATATCCATTGGGCGAGCCGCGGACCGGCCGCGCCGCCAATGAACCCGGCCACGGGACCGGCACGGCGACCGCCATGCCGTGCGAGGCATTCGATTCCGGTCGGCTGCCATTCCAGATGCGGGATAGCCGCGCGCGCGCAGCCGCGCCTATGCTGCGGCGCCCCGGCCTTGGCGCCGGATCCGGAGCGGATGCGCGTGGAGACAAGTCGGCGGTTCGGTCGCCTGCGGGACGGCCGCGAGGTGCGCGCCTTCAGGCTGGAGGGCGACGGCGGCGCGCGCGCGGACATCCTCGAACTGGGCGGCATCCTGGCGCGCCTGGAGGTGCCGGCCGAGGGCGGTCGCGTCGGCGTGGTGCTGGGGCTGGCGGATGCGCAGGCGTATTTCGACGATCCCGCCTACCTGGGCGTCCTGGTCGGGCGCTACGGCAACCGCATCGGCGGCGCGCGCTTCGCGCTCGACGGACGCGAACACGCGCTCGCGGCCAACGAGGGGCGCAACCACCTGCACGGCGGCAGGCTCGGCTTCGGGCGCCGGCTGTGGAAGGTGCTCGAGCACCGGCGCGACGAGCTGGTGCTGGGCCTGCATTCGCCCGATGGCGAGGAGGGCTATCCGGGCAGCCTCGACGTGCGCGCGACCTACCGCATCGAGGGCGACGGCCTGCGGCTGTGCTTCGAGGCCAGCAGCGACGCGCCGACGCCGTTCAATCCCACCCACCACCCCTATTTCAATCTCGCCGGCGATCCGATGGTGCCGGCGTCGGCGCAGGTGCTGCAGGTGCCGGTCGAGGGATTCCTGCCGGTGTCGGACGAACTGATCCCGCTGGGAGACGTCGCGCCGGTGGTCGGCACGCCGTTCGACTTCCGCACGCCTGCGACCCTGGACCAACGCTTCGACGCCGCACACCCGCAGCTGCGCGCCGGCGGCGGCTACGACCACTGCCTGGTGCTGCAGCCGGGGCACGCGTTCGCCGCGGCCCTGTATTCGCCGCACAGCGGGGTGGCGATGCGCCTGGACTGCGAAGCGCCCGCGCTGCAGCTCTACGGCGGCCAGGGGCTCGACCGCCAGCATCCGGGGCTGGGGCGCGGGCTGTGCCTGGAGCCGCAGGATTTCCCGGACGCGCCGAACCGGCCTGCGTTCCCGGATGCGATCCTGCGCCCGGGCACCGCGTACCGGCGTGACATCCTGTATCGCTTCGCCTGTCCGGGTCGCGGCCTTGCACCGGATGCCGTGGCGGCGGCGTTCGAACGCGCCTGACGTCGTCGGCCGGCATCGCAGTCCTGCAACCCTTCGCAGGTGGCGCGCGCGTCCGCGCCAACCCGCGCCACTCCATGGAGAACGCACCCGTGCCACCCATCAACCTCGCCATCGTCGGCATCGGCAAGATCGTGCGCGACCAGCACCTCCCGGCCGTGGCCGGCAATCCCGACTTCCGGCTGGTCGCGGCCGCCAGCCGCAACGGGCGGGTGGAGGGCATCGACAACTTCGGCACCATCGAGGAGATGCTGGCGGCGATGCCGTCGATCCACGCGGTCTCGCTGTGCATGCCGCCGCAGTACCGCTACGCGGCCGCGGTGAAGGCGCTGGAGGCCGGCAAGCACGTGTTCCTGGAGAAGCCGCCGGGGGCCACGCTCTCGGAGGTCGAGGACCTTGCGGCGCGCGCCGCGGCCAGCGGCGTGTCGCTGTTCGCCAGCTGGCATTCGCGCTACGCCCCGGCCGTGGAGGCGACCCGGCAGTTCCTGGCCGCCACCCGCATCGGCGCGATGCGGGTGGCGTGGAAGGAGGACGTGCGCCAGTGGCATCCGGGGCAGGACTGGATCTGGCAGCCGGGCGGCCTGGGCGTGTTCGATCCGGGCATCAATGCGCTGTCGATCGTGACCCGGATCCTGCCGCGGCCGGTGTTCGCCACCGAAGCCACGCTGGAATTCCCGGACAACCGCGCCGCGCCGATCGCCGCAACGATCCGGTTCACCGATGCCGAGGGGCTGGACCTGGTGGCCGAGTTCGACTGGCGCCAGACCGGCAGGCAGACCTGGGACATCGTGGTCGAGACCGACGCGGGCGAGGTGCTGCTGTCCGAGGGCGGGGCGAAGCTGGCGGTGGATGGCCGGCTGGTGCACGCCGAGCCCGAGCAGGAGTATCCGATGCTCTACCGGCGCTTCGCGGAGCTCGTGCGCGCAGGCCACTCGGACGTGGACCTGGCGCCGCTGCGGCACGTGGCCGACGCGTTCATGCTGGGCCGGCGCAAGGTGGTGGAGGCGTTCCACGACTGAGCGCGGCGGGGAGGCCGGTCGATTGCCGCCGCCGCCCGGGAGATTTCTCCCTTCGGTCGAAATCCCCAGCCGATCGCCACGGGGCAGGAACGGAACCCTTAGTCATATGGAAATGGATATCCATTTCTCGCCCGAATGAATTGGATGGATATCCATCCACCCTGCAAAATGCGGGGTCGACACCACCGGGACCACGGGCGCGCAGATGCGATTGATCCAGCTGAACGACGACGCAGGAAACATCCGGGTGGGCGTGGTCGATGCCGCGGGCAGCCAGGCGCGCCTGCTCGACGGCGTCGACGGCATGTACGCCCTGGCCGGCGCGGCGATCGCCGCGGGCCGCGGCCTCGCCGCTCAGGCGGAGGCCACGCCGGGCGACACCCGCCTGGACTACGCCGCGCTGCTGCAGGCCGGGCGCGTGCTCGGCCCGCTGCACCATCCCGACCCGGCCCACTGCCTGGTCACCGGCACCGGCCTGACCCACCTGGGCAGCGCCGCCGCGCGCGACGCCATGCACCAGAAGCTGCAGCAGCAGGCCGACGACGGCACGCTCACCGATTCGATGCGCATGTTCCAGTGGGGCGTGGAGGGCGGCATTCCCGAGCCCGGCCAGCCCGGCGCGCAGCCGGAGTGGTTCTACAAGGGCGACGGCTCGATTCTCGCCGCCCCTGGCCAGCCGCTGGAGTCGCCCGACTTCGCGCTCGACGGCGGCGAGGAGCCGGAGCTGGTCGGCCTGTACCTGATCGGCCCCGACGGCACCCCGCACCGGCTCGGTTTCGCGATCGGCAACGAGTTCTCCGACCACGTCACCGAACGCCGGAACTATCTGTACCTGGCGCACTCCAAGCTGCGCGCCTGCGCGATCGGCCCGGAGCTGCGCGCGGGCGAGCTGCCGCGCGACCTGCGCGGCACCAGCCGCCTGCGCCGCGGCGACACCGTCGTCTGGGAGAAGCCTTTCCTCACCGGCGAGGCCAACATGTGCCACTCGCTGGAAAATCTCGAGTACCACCACTTCAAGTACGCCGCGCACCGGCGGCCGGGCGACGTGCACCTGCACTTCTTCGGCACCGCCACGCTCAGCTTCGCAGACGGCGTGCGCGCGGAGCCTGGCGACGTGTTCGAGATCGAGCTGCCGGAGCTGGGCGCGCCGCTGCGCAATCCGCTGCGCACGGCCGCGGCCGGCTTCGTGCCCGGCGGCGTGCGCGCACTGTAGGGTGAGCGGCGCGCGCCGGTCGCAATGCATGGATCGAAAGGAACAGCAGTGAGCCAACAGCGTTTCAGCAGCTACATCGGCGGGCAGTGGGTCGAAGGCGACGGCAGCCACGCCAACGAGAACCCGTCAGACCTGTCCAGCCCGGTCGGCCACTACGGCAGGCTCGACGCCGCGCAGGCGGCGCAGGCGGTGGATGCGGCGCACGCGGCGCTGCCGGCGTGGTCGCTGTCCAGCCCGCAGCAGCGCGCCGACATCCTCGACGCGGTCGGCAGCGAGATCCTGGCGCGCAAGGAGGAGCTGGGCCGGCTGCTGGCGCGCGAGGAAGGCAAGACCCTGCCCGAGAGCATCGGCGAGGCCGCGCGCGCCGGGCAGATCTTCAAGTTCTTCGCCGGCGAGGCGCTGCGCATCCCCGGCGAGAAGCTGGCTTCGACCCGCCCCGGCGTGGACGTGGAAATCACCCGCGAGCCGGTCGGCACGGTGGGCATCATCGCGCCGTGGAACTTCCCGCTGGCGATCCCGGCCTGGAAGATCGCGCCGGCCCTGGCCTACGGCAACACCGTGGTGTTCAAGCCGGCCGAGATCGTGCCCGGCTGCGCCTGGGCGATCGCCGAGATCCTCTCGCGAGCGGGCCTGCCCGAGGGCGTGTTCAACATGGTGCTGGGCAGCGGCCGCACGGTCGGCCAGGCGTTGGTCACGCACAGGCACCTCGATGCGCTGACCTTCACCGGTTCGGTGCCCACCGGCCATGCGCTGCTCAAGCAGGCGGCCGAGCGCGCGCTGAAGGTGCAGCTGGAAATGGGCGGCAAGAACCCGCTGGTGGTGCTGGCCGACGCCGACCTGGACAAGGCGGTGGAATGCGCGGTCAATGGCGCGTTCTTCTCCACCGGGCAGCGCTGCACGGCGTCGAGCCGGCTGATCGTGGAAGGCGCGGTGCATGACGAGTTCGTCGCGCGGATGCAGGCGCGGCTGGCGAAGATCCGCGTGGGCGATCCGCTCGAAGCGGGCATCGACATCGGTCCGGTCGCCAGCGCCGACCAGCTCGGGACCAACCTGTCCTACATCCAGGCGGGCCATGACGACGGCGGCGAGCTGCTGGCCGGTGGCGAGCGGGTCGAATGGAAGACGCAGGGCCACTTCCTGGCGCCGACACTGTTCAGCGCGAAGCCCGACGACCGCATCGCCCGCGAGGAGATCTTCGGGCCGGTGGCGGCGGTGCTGCGCGCCGACGACTACGGGCACGCGCTGGCGCTGGCCAACGACACCGAGTTCGGCCTGTGCGCGGGCATCTGCACCACATCGCTCAGGCACGCCACGCACTTCAAGCGCCACGCGCAGGCGGGCATGGTGATGGTCAACCTGCCGACCGCGGGCGTGGATCCGCACGTGCCGTTCGGCGGGCGCAAGGCCTCAAGCTACGGCCCGCGCGAGCAGGGCCGCTATGCGGTGGAGTTCTACACTACGGTCAAGACCGCCTACACGGCGGCCTGACCCGGTGCCACATCGGTGCGCCGGCGATGTTGCCGGTGGCACACACAATTCGACGGTTTCGGGAGGGTGCGATGCGAAAGGTTCTGGGTCTGGCGGCGATGCTGTGCGCCGCGGTGCTGGCCGGCTGTTCCGGCGGGGATGACGCCGCCGCCGCGGGCGACGACGCGATCACGGTCGGCTTCAGCCAGGTGGGCGCCGAAAGCGAATGGCGCACCGCCAATACGCGTTCGGTGCGCGAATCCTTGGCCGCGCCCGAGTTCGACCTGCGCTTCTCCGATGCGCAGCAGAAGCAGGAGAACCAGATCCGGGCGCTGCGCTCGTTCATCGCCCAGGGCGTGGACGTGATCGCATTCTCGCCGGTGGTGGAAACCGGCTGGGACACGGTGCTGCGCGAGGCCAAGGCGGCCGGCATCCCGGTGGTGCTCACCGACCGCGCGGTGCGCGTGGACGACGAATCGCTGTACGCGACCTTCATCGGCTCGGATTTCGTCGAGGAAGGCCGCCGCGCCGCGCGCTGGGTGATCGAGGACCGCAAGGACGCCGAAGGGCCGGTGCGGATCGTCGAGCTGCAGGGCACGGTCGGTTCGGCGCCGGCCAACGACCGCATGCGCGGCTTCAAGGAGGTGATCGACGCCGATCCGCGCTTCCAGATCGTGCGCTCGCAGAGCGGCGACTTCACCCGCGCCCGCGGCAAGGAAGTGATGGAAGCCTTCCTCAAGGCCGAGGGTAGCGAAATCGACGTGCTGTTCGCGCACAACGACGACATGGCGATCGGCGCGATCCAGGCGATCGAGGAAGCCGGGCTGAAGCCGGGCGAGGACATCCGCATCGTGTCGATCGACGGCGTGCGCGGCGCGTTCGAGGCGATGAAGGCGGGCAAGCTCAATGCCACCGTGGAGTGCAATCCGCTGCTGGGCGAGCAGCTTGCGCAGCTGATCCGCGACGTGCACGCGGGCCGTGAAGTGCCCCGTCGCGTCGAGGTGGAGGAGGGCGTGTTCACCCAGGACCAGGCCGAGGCGGAACTGCCCAACCGCAAGTACTGAGCGCACCGGCGTGACTGTCGAAGCGGGATTCCAGCCTCGCGCGGCGTGCGTGGCGTTGCGTCGCCCGCTGCGCCCGGGCGCGCGCGCGTGAGCGGCGTCGTGCTCCGCGCGGAAGGGCTGCACAAGCGCTTCGGCGCCACGCGCGCGCTCGACGGCGCCGGCCTGTGCCTGCGCGCGGGCGAGATCCACGCGCTGATGGGCCAGAACGGCGCAGGCAAGTCGACCCTGATCAAGCTGCTCACCGGGGTCGAGTCGCCCGATGCAGGCACCGTCACCCTCGACGGCCGCGCGATCGCGCCAGCCACGCCGCTGGACGCGCAGCGCGAGGGCATCAGCACGGTCTACCAGGAAGTGAACCTGTGCCCCAACCTGTCGCTGGCCGAGAACCTGTACGCCGGCCGCTATCCGCGGCGCTGGGGCATGATCGACTGGAAGCGCGTGCGCAGCGGCGCGCGCGCGCTGCTGGCGGAGCTGCAGCTCGACCTCGACGTCGACCGGCCGCTGTCCGCGTTTCCGGTCGCGGTCCAGCAGATGGTGGCGATCGCGCGCGCGCTCGGCGTGTCGGCGCGGGTGCTGATCCTGGACGAGCCGACTTCCAGCCTCGACCAGGACGAGGTGCAGCAGCTGTTCGCGCTGATGCGCCGGCTGCGCGAGCGCGGCATGGCGATCGTGTTCGTCACCCACTTCCTCGACCAGGTCTATGCCGTCTCCGACCGCATCACGGTGCTGCGCAACGGTGGCCTGGTGGGCGAGTTCACCCCGGCGGAGCTGCCGCAGGCCGCGCTGGTGCGGGCGATGGTGGGGCGCGACGTGGAGCTTGGCGGCGGCAGCGTCGCGGCCCCGGAGCCGGACGCGGCCGCGCCGGTGGTGCTGGAGGCGCGCGGGCTGGCGCGTCGCGGCAGCCTCGAGCCGGTCGACCTGCAGCTGCGCGCAGGCGAGGTGATGGGCCTGGGCGGGCTGCTCGGCTCGGGCCGCACCGAACTTGCGCGGCTGCTGTTCGGGCTCGACCGCAATGATGCCGGAGAGCTGCAGGTGCAGGGACAGCGGGTGGAATTCCACCATCCCGCCGAGGCGGTGGCGCGCGGGCTGGCGCTGTGCCCGGAGGAGCGCAAGACCGAGGGCATCGTTGCCGGGCTGTCGGTGCGCGAGAACATCGTGCTGGCGCTGCAGGCGCGGCTGGGCTGGCTGCGGGCGCTGCCGCGCGCGCGCCAGGACGCGCTGGCGCAGGGCTACGTGGAACTGCTCGGGATCCGCACCGCCGGGATCGAGGCGCCGGTCGGCGCGCTCTCGGGCGGCAACCAGCAGAAGGTGGTACTGGCGCGCTGGCTGGCGACCCGGCCGCGGCTGCTGATCCTCGACGAACCCACGCGCGGCATCGACATCGCCGCGAAGCAGGAAATCATGTCCGAGGTGGTGCGCCTGGCGCGCGAGGGCATGGCGGTGCTGTTCATCTCGGCCGAGATCGAGGAGCTCACCCGGCTGAGCGACCGCATCACCGTGCTGCGTGACCGGCACAAGGCCGGCGAGCTGCCTGCCGGCAGCGACGGTGCGCAGGTGCTGGACATGATCGCGGGGCAGGCATGAGCGGCGTCGACCACACCACCACGCCGCCGCCCGCGCCCTCGCCCTGGCGGCGCCTTGCGGGCCATCCGCTGGCCTGGCCGCTGCTGGCGCTGGCCCTGCTGCTGCTCGGCAACGGCATCATCAATCCCGGCTTCCTGGCGCTGGAATGGCGCGACGGGCGGCTGTACGGCAGCCTGGTGGACATCGCCAACCGCGCCGCGCCGCTGATCCTCGTTTCGCTCGGCATGACCCTGGTGATCGCGGTGCGCGGCCTCGACATCTCGGTCGGCGCGGTCCTGGCCATCGCCGCCACCGTGGCCGCGTTCACCGTCAACCGGATGACCGCCGGCGGCGGCGGCGCGCTGGCGCCGGTATTCGCCGCCGTGGCCGCCGCGCTGGGCGCTGCGGCGCTGTGCGGACTGTGGAACGGGGTGCTGGTGGTGAAGGTCGGCATGCAGCCGATCATCGCCACCCTGATCCTGATGGTGGCCGGGCGCGGCATCGCCCAGCTGGTGAGCGACGGGCAGATCCTCACCATCTACCACGCGCCCTACGTGTTCCTCGGCACCGGCTTCGTGCTCGGCCTGCCGATCGCGCTGTTCGTGGTGCTGGCGCTGTTCGCCGGGCTGCAGCTGCTGCTGGGCCGTACCGCGCTGGGCCTGTTCGTGCGCGCCATCGGCCACAACCCGGTGGCCAGCCACGTGGCCGGGGTGCGCGCGCGCGCGATCACGCTGTGGCTGTACGTGTTCTCGGGCTTCTGCGCAGGCATCGCGGGCGTGCTGGTGAGCGCGAACGTGGCCAGCGCGGACGCCAACAACGCCGGCCAGCTGCTCGAACTCGATGCGATCCTGGCCGTTGCCCTGGGCGGGACCGCGCTCACCGGCGGCCGCTTCAGCCTCGCCGGCAGCCTGGTCGGCGCGCTGATCATCCAGACCCTCACCACCACCATCTACGCCCTGGGGATACCGCCGCAGGTGAACATGCTGGTCAAGGCGCTGCTGGTGCTGGCGGTGCTGCTGCTGCAGTCGCCCGAGTTCCGCGCGCAGCTGCGCGCGCTGGTGCTGCGTCCGCGGCGGGAGGCGACATGAGCGCGGTGCCGCTGCGCGCAATGTTCGGGGCCGGCGGGCTGGCGCGGCTGTGGCGCGATCCGCGGCTGCTCTCGCTGACGGTCACCGTGGCCCTGTTCCTGGGCCTGTCGGCGGCCGGCGGGGTGCTGTTCGACGGCTTCCTCGGCCCGCAGGTGTTCCTCAACCTGTTCATCGACAACGGCTTCCTGCTGGTCGTCGCGGTCGGCATGACCTTCGTCATCCTCACCGGCGGCATCGACCTGTCGGTGGGGGCGGTGATCGCCTTCAGCACGGTGCTGCTGGCCAGCCTGGTGCAGCGGCACGGCTGGCACCCGCTGCCGGCGATCGCGATGGTGCTGCTGGCGGGCACCCTGTTCGGCGCGCTGATGGGCGTGCTGATCCAGCGCTACCGGCTGCAGCCGTTCGTGGTCACCCTGGCCGGGATGTTCCTCGCCCGCGGCGCGGCCACGCTGCTGAGTGTGGAGTCGATCGGCATCGACCACGCCTTCCACGTCGCCGTGGCCAGCCTGCGCGTCCCGGTGGGTGCGGGCGCATCGCTGTCGGCAGGCGCGATCATCGCGCTGCTGGTGGTGGTCGTCGGCGCGCTGCTGGCGGGGATGACGCGTTTCGGTCGCACCGTCTATGCCATCGGCGGCAACGAGCAGTCGGCGCGGCTGATGGGCCTGGCGGTGGATCGCACCCTGGTCCAGGTCTATGCGCTGAGCGGCTTCTGTTCGGCGCTGGGCGGCGTGGTCTACACCTTCTACATGCTCAGCGGCTACAGCCTGCACGCGATGGGCCTGGAGCTGGACGCGATCGCCGCGGTGGTGATCGGCGGCACCCTGCTGGCCGGCGGCAGCGGCTACGTGCTGGGCACGGTGTTCGGCGTGCTGGTGCTGGGCCTGATCCAGACCCTGATCGTGTTCGACGGGACGCTCAGCTCGTGGTGGACGCGGATCGCGATCGGCGCGCTGCTGCTGGCGTTCTGCCTGCTGCAGCGGCTGCTGGCGCGGCGCGATGGCGCTGCCTGAGGTCGGGCTCATGCGGTCATGCGCCGACGGGCGCGCGAGGAAGACACCGATGAAGAACATTGCCGGCCTGCTGCTGGTCCTGCTCCTGTCCACGGCGCCTGCGATGGCCGCGCCGCCGGCCAGCTGGAGCGCCGACAACGGCAACGGCACGTACACCAATCCGCTGTTCTACGACGAATTCTCCGATCCCGACCTGATCCGCGTCGGCGACTGGTTCTACATGACCGGCACCACCATGCACGCGGTGCCGGGGCTGCCGCTGCTGCGCTCGCGCGACCTGGTGAACTGGGAGTTCGTGTCCTACGCGATGCCATCGTTTCCCGAAGGCCCGGAGTACCGCCTGGAGCAGGGCAGGGACCTTTACGGACAGGGCATCTGGGCGCCGGTGCTGCGTCATCACGATGGCCGCTTCCACATCTTCTCCAACATCAACGAGCGCGGCCTGCACGTGTTCACCGCCGTCGATCCGGCGGGGCCGTGGACGCACTCGGTGATCGACCGCAACCTGCACGACCTGTCGGTGCTGTTCGACGACGACGGCCGGGTGTGGGCGGTGTTCGGCTACAACGAGGTGCGGCTGGTCGAGCTGAAGCCGGACCTGTCCGCTGTGATCGAAGGCAGCGAGCGGGTGATCATCCCCGCCGGCAGCGGCATGGGCGAGGGCCATCACTTCTACAGGGTCGACGGGCGCTACTACATCATCAGCGCCAACTACGCGCCGGTCGGCCGCATGCAGGCGGCACGCGCGGACCGCCTCGACGGGCCGTGGGAGACGGTGGCGATCAGCGCCAGCGAAACGATGGGATTCCAGCGCGGCTGGTGGGAAAGCGGCGTGGCCCAGCGCTCGCCGGTCCCGACCGGCGACACGGCGTTCTCCGCGCACAAGCCCGCCGACAGCGAGCTTGGCGCGGTACCGCTGCACCAGGGAGGCATCGTGCAGATGCCCAATGGCGACTGGTGGGGCTTCTCGATGATGGACCTCAAGTCCATCGGCCGCACCACCTTCCTTTCGCCGGTGACCTGGCACGAGGGCTGGCCGTACTTCGGCCTGCCGGGCAACCTGGGCCGTTCGCCGCGCACCTGGCTCAAGCCGCAGGTCGATGCGCAGGTGGAGCCGCACGCGCCGTACGAGCGCAGCGACGATTTCTCCGCGCCCGCGCTGCAGCCGGTCTGGCAGTGGAACCACCAGCCGCGGGACGGCAAGTGGTCGCTGGCCGAGCGCCCCGGCCACCTGCGCCTGCACACGCTGCCCGCGGCAAGCTTCCTGCATGCGCGCAATACGCTGACCCAGCGGGTGATGGGGCCGGAGGCGACGGCCACCGTGGTGCTCGACGCAGCCAAGCTGCAGCCGGGCGACGTGGCCGGGCTGGGGCTGCTCAACATGCCGGCGGCGTGGCTGGCGGTGGTGCAGTCGGCGCAGGGGCGCGTGCTGCGCTGGCATTCGCAGCTGGGCGACCTGGATGTCGATGTCCCGCTCACCTCGCCGCGCGTGCACCTGCGCGTGCATGGCGATCATGACCAGGACCTGGCCTGGTTCTCCTGGAGCCTGGACGGGCACGATTTCAGCGGGATCGGCGAACCGGTGCGGCTGCCATACCAGCTCAAGACCTTCCAGGGCACGCGCTACGCGCTCTTCGCCTACAGTCGCGATGGCCGCGAAGGTGGCCATGCCGATTTCGACGGCTTCGCGCTGTCCGAGCCGCTGGCCGACCGGTCACACAATATTCCCCATGGCCGGGTGGTCGGCCTGTCCAACCTGGGCGACGGGAGCGTCGCCGCGGTCCACGCGCTGGGCGTGCTGCATCCGGTGGCCGCGGATGCGCAGGCGGCCAGCACGCCAGCCGCACGCTTTCGCGTACACGATCGCGGTGCGGGCCAGGTGGCACTGGAAGCGATGGACGGCAGCGGCTTCCTCACCGTCGTCGGCATCGGCCTGTCGGCCGACGTGCGCCTGCTCCCGGAACACCCGGTCGACAGCCGCTTCATGTGGCAGGACCTGCTGCGCGGCGAGTTCATGCTGCTGTCGATGAAGACCAATCGCTACCTGGGCATCCTCCCGGAAAGCGGCGAGCCCTATGCCGCGGATCGCCCGGGCCCACGGCCCGACCGCCGGGATGGGACGGTGCTGCGTTGGCGCCTCATCGATTGAGGGAGGCGGGTCTGACGTTCTTGTTCTCCGGTTCTTGTCCCTGTCGCGGGGCCGTTCATTCATGACGACGGCGGGTCTGCTCCCTCCCCCGCTTGCGGGGGAGGGTTGGGGTGGGGGCAAACCGGTGGCCGCACCACTTCCCGCGCGCCTGCGGCGCGCGCCCCCATCCCAACCTTCCCCCGCAAGCGGGGGAAGGAGCAGGGCGGCAGCCGCGCCGCCTTAATCATCTCGCTGCGGCTTCATGAGGCCGACGCCACGGCCCACGCCAATGATGCGTCTGGGTCAGACCTCCAGCGTGGCCAGATCGCCCTTCTGCTCAAGCCAGGCCTTCCGGTCCGAAGCCCGCTTCCTCGCCAGCAGCATGTCCATCAGCCCGCGGGTCTCGACGTCGTCGTCGATCGTCAGCTGCACCAGCCGGCGGGTGTCGGGATGGATGGTGGATTCGCGCAGCTGCGAGGGATTCATCTCGCCCAGGCCCTTGAACCGGGTCACGTTGATCTGGCCCTTGAGCTTCTCGCGCGCGATCTTTTCCAGCAGCAGGCGCTTTTCCTCCTCGTCGAGCGCATAGAACACCTGCTTGCCCACGTCGACGCGGAACAGCGGCGGCATCGCCACGAAGATGTGGCCGGCGCGCACCAGCGCCGGGAAATGCTTCAGGAACAGCGCCGAGAGCAGGGTGGCGATGTGCAGGCCGTCGGAGTCGGCGTCGGCCAGGATCACCACCTTGCCGTAGCGCAGGCCGGAGATGTCGTCCTTGCCCGGGTCGCAGCCGATCGCCACCGCCAGGTCGTGCACCTCCTGCGAGGCCAGCACGCCGCCGGAGGCCACCTCCCAGGTGTTGAGGATCTTGCCGCGCAGCGGCAGGATCGCCTGGAAATCCTTGTCGCGCGCCTGGCGCGCGCTGCCGCCGGCCGAATCGCCCTCCACCAGGAACAGCTCGGTGCGCGAGAGATCCTGGCTGATGCAGTCGGCCAGCTTGCCGGGCAGGGCGGGGCCCTGGGTGACCTTCTTGCGGACGATCTGCTTCTCGGTCTTCAGCCGCGCGCTGGCGCGGTCGATCGCCAGCTGCGCGATCCGGCCGCCCATCTCCACGTGCTGGTTGAGCCACAGGCTGAAGGCGTCGTGCGCCGCGCCCTCGATGAAGCCCGCGGCCTGGCGCGAGGACAGGCGCTCCTTGGTCTGGCCGCTGAACTGCGGGTCGGTCATCTTCAGCGACAGCACGAACGAGACCCGGTCCCACACGTCCTCGGGCGCCAGCTTCACCCCGCGCGGCAGCAGGCTGCGGAAGTCGCAGAACTCGCGCAGCGCATCGGTGAAGCCGGTGCGCAGGCCATTGACGTGGGTGCCGTGCTGCGCGGTGGGGATCAGGTTGACGTAGCTTTCCTGCACCAGGTCGCCCTCGGGCACCCAGGCCACGGCCCAGTCGACGACCTCGGTGTTGCGGTCCAGCTGGCCGACGAACAGCTCCGGCGGCAGCAGCTCGCGTCCGGCCAGTTCGCCGCGCAGGTAGTCGCGCAGGCCGTCCTCGTAGCGCCAGCTGTCGCGCTCGCCGCTGGCTTCGTCGAGCAGGGTCACGGTCAGGCCCGGGCACAGCACGGCCTTGGCGCGCAGCAGGTGGCGCAGCGAGCGCAGGCTGAACTTCGGGCTGTCGAAATACTTCGGATCCGGCCAGAAGCGCAGGCGGGTGCCGGTGTTCTTCCTTCCGACCGTCCCCACCACCTCCAGCGGCGTGGCGCGCTCGCCGTCGCGGAAGCTGATGCGGTGCTCGCTTCCCTCGCGCTTGATGTGCACTTCCACCAGGGTGGACAGCGCGTTGACCACACTCACGCCCACGCCGTGCAGGCCGCCGGAGAAGGTGTAGTTGCGGTTGCTGAACTTGCCGCCGGCGTGCAGGCGGGTGAGGATCAGCTCCACGCCCGGCACCTTTTCCTCCGGATGGATGTCCACCGGCATGCCGCGGCCGTCGTCGGCCACCTCGCAGCTGCCATCGCGGAACAGCGTCACCGAGATCTCGCGCGCGTGTCCGGCCAGCGCCTCGTCCACCGAGTTGTCGACAACCTCCTGCGCCAGGTGGTTGGGCCGCGTCGTGTCGGTATACATGCCCGGGCGGCGTTTGACCGGATCCAGGCCGGAGAGGACTTCGATGTCGGCAGCGTTGTAGCGGGAATTCATCGGCGGTGCGCGGGGAGGGGGACTGCGAGGCGCGCAGGATGCGGGCCGGTGACGGGGCGGTCAAGGATCGGCCGGGGCCGTCGCGGATCGTGCGACGGCCGGTGGATTGCACGTCGGGCGTGGCGACGGGGCGGGTCCGGGCCTGGCGCCGCCCGCGCAGCGGCGCGGCATCCGCCGTGTCCCGGCGCCCCGGAGGGCTCGACCCGGCGCACACGTACCGGCCGGGGTGGGTATGTCGGCCCCGGGCCTGTAGAATGGGGCTTTCCAGCGGGTGCCCACTCCCCATGACTTCCCCCGGTTCCGTCACTCCCCTCGTCTTCGTCACCGGAGGCGTGGTGTCTTCGCTCGGCAAGGGCATCGCGGCGGCGTCGCTGGCCGCGATCCTGGAGGCGCGCGGCCTGCGGGTGACGCTGATGAAGCTGGATCCGTACATCAACGTCGATCCCGGCACGATGAGTCCGTTCCAACACGGCGAGGTCTACGTCACCGACGACGGCGCCGAGACCGACCTCGACCTCGGCCACTACGAGCGCTTCATCAACGTCCGCCTCAGCGGCAAGAGTTCGATCACTACCGGCAAGATCTACGAGGCGGTGATCCGCAAGGAGCGCCGCGGCGATTACCTTGGCGCCACCGTGCAGGTGATCCCGCACATCACCGACGAGATCAAGCGCTGCATCGATGCCGCCACCCAGGGCTTCGACGTGGCCCTGGTGGAGATCGGCGGCACCGTGGGCGACATCGAATCGCTGCCGTTCCTGGAGGCGATCCGCCAGATCCGCACCGAGCGCGGCCAGGACAAGGCGCTGTTCATGCACCTGACCCTGGTGCCGTACATCGCCGCCGCCGGCGAACTCAAGACCAAGCCCACCCAGCATTCGGTCAAGGAACTGCGCTCGATCGGCATCCAGCCCGACGTGCTGGTCTGCCGCAGCGAACAGCCGCTGCCCGACGGCGAGCGGCGCAAGATCGCCTCGTTCACCAACGTCTCCGAGAAGGCGGTGATTTCCGCGGTCGACCTGGACAACATCCACAAGCTGCCGATGTGGCTGCACGCGCAGGGCCTGGACGCGCTGGTGGTCGAGCGCCTGCAGCTCGGCGACTCGGCCGCGCCGGCCGACCTGTCCGAATGGCTTGCGGTGGTGGACGCCAGCGAGCATCCGATCGACGAGGTCGACATCGCGGTGGTGGGCAAGTACGTCGACCACAAGGACGCCTACAAGTCGGTGGGCGAGGCGCTGCGGCACGGCGGCATCCGCCAGCGCACGCGGGTGAACCTGCACTGGATCGAATCGCAGGACATCGAGCGCGAGGGCGCGGAAAAGGCCCTGGGCAAGGTCGACGGCGTGCTGGTGCCGGGCGGCTTCGGCGATCGCGGCTTCGAGGGCAAGGTGCTGGCGGCGCAGCACGCGCGCGAGCGCGGCATTCCGTATTTCGGCATCTGCTACGGCATGCAGGCGGCGGTGGTGGATTTCGCCCGCCACGTCGCCGGCCTGGAGGGTGCCAACAGCACCGAGAACGACCGCCAGAGCCCGCATCCGGTGATCGGCCTGATCACCGAGTGGCGCACCAGCTCGGGCGATGTCGAACGGCGCGACGAGAAGTCCGACCTCGGCGGCACGATGCGCCTGGGGCTGCAGGAGCAGCGGATCAAGCCAGGCACGAAGGCGCGCGATCTGTACGGCAAGGACGTGGTCGGCGAGCGCCACCGCCATCGCTACGAGTTCAACAACCGCTACCGCACCCAGCTCGAGGACGCGGGCCTGGTGATCTCGGCCAAGTCGATGGACGACCTGCTGGTGGAGATGATCGAGCTGCCCGAACATCCCTGGTTCATCGCCTGCCAGGCGCATCCCGAGTTCCTGTCCACGCCGCGCAACGGCCACCCGCTGTTCGTGGGCTTCGTGCGCGCCGCGCGCGAGCGCAAGGCTGGCGGAAAGCTGCTCAAGGAAGCGAAAGCGTAGTGTCTGGCGTACCTGCTCCCTCGCCTTCAAGGGGAAGGCCTGTTCCTTCTCCCTCCCCTTCAAGGGGAGGGCCCACTCCTTCTCCCTCCCCTTCAAGGGGAGGGCCGGGGTGGGGATGGTGTCGGCACGCACCCACCCCGCCGCCGCGCCCCAACACCATCCCCACCCAACCCTCCCCTTGAAGGGGAGGGCTTAGCGAGGTCCCCCATGAACCTGTGCGGCTTCAAGGTCGGTCTCGACCAGCCCTTCTTCCTGATCGCCGGCCCCTGCGTGATCGAATCCGAGCAGCTGCAGCTGGACGTCGCCGGCCGGCTGAAGGACATCACCGGGCGTCTCGGGATCAACTTCGTCTTCAAGTCCAGCTTCGACAAGGCCAACCGCACCTCCGGCACCAGCTTCCGCGGCCCCGGCATGGAAGAAGGCCTGCGCGTGCTGGGCGAAGTGCGCCGCCAGATCGGCGTGCCGGTGCTGACCGACGTGCACGAGTACACGCCGATGGACGAGGTCGCATCGGTAGTCGACGTGCTGCAGACGCCCGCCTTCTTGGTGCGCCAGACCGACTTCATCAGGAAGGTCTGCAGCGCCGGCAAGCCGGTCAACATCAAGAAGGGCCAGTTCCTCTCGCCCTGGGACATGAAGCCGGTGGTGGACAAGGCGAAGTCGACCGGCAACGAACGGATCATGGTCTGCGAGCGCGGCGCCAGCTTCGGCTACAACAACCTCGTCTCCGACATGCGCAGCCTCGCGGTGATGCGCGACACCGGCTGCCCGGTCGTGTTCGACGCCACCCACTCGGTGCAGCTGCCGGGCGGGCAGGGCAGCTCCAGCGGCGGCCAGCGCGAATTCGTGCCGGTGCTGGCGCGCGCGGCGGTGGCGGTGGGCGTGGCCGGCATCTTCGCCGAAACCCACCCGGACCCGTCCAGGGCCCTGTCCGACGGCCCCAACGCCTGGCCGCTGGACCGCATGGAGGGCCTGCTCGAGACCCTGCTCGAACTCGATGCGGTGACCAAGCGCCACGGCTTCGCCGAGCAGTCGCTGCCGGCATAGACGGGCAGTCCTTCGCCACGCGCGAACTCCCCTGCGCCGGGACGCGCGGAGCTGGTCTTCTGGTGTCCGCTCTTTGCTGAACGGCCGGGAGCCCCCCAGCGGGCCTGCGCGCATCCCACCCGCTCGAGCCACAGGCGACAGATGCTTTCCCCGGCAACGAACCTGCGCAAGCCGCCGGCACTCAGCCCGAACACGGCAGGACCGGCCCCGCTCCGTTAAACTCGCGTCCGACTCCACCCACCGGACGTTTGCGCCTACATGACCAGCATCGCCAAGATCCACGCACGCGAAATCCTCGATTCCCGGGGCAACCCCACCCTCGAGGCCGAGGTCACCCTGGCCGATGGCTCTTTCGGCCGCGCCGCGGTTCCGTCGGGTGCCTCCACCGGAGCCAAGGAAGCGGTGGAGCTGCGTGACGGCGACAAGACCCGCTACCTCGGCAAGGGCGTGCAGAAGGCGGTAGGCAACGTCAACGGCCCGATCGCCGAAACCCTGGCTGGCTTCGACGCCGCCGACCAGGCCGGCCTGGACAAGCGCCTGATCGACCTCGACGGCACCGAGAACAAGGGCCGCCTGGGCGCCAACGCGCTGCTGGCCGTGTCGCTGGCCAACGCCCACGCGGTGGCCGCCTCGCGCAAGCTGCCGCTGTGGAAGCACCTGGGCGGCGACCGCGCGCCGGTCCTGCCGGTGCCGATGATGAACATCATCAACGGCGGCGCCCATGCCGACAACAACGTCGACTTCCAGGAGTTCATGGTCCTGCCGGTCGGCGCGGCCTCGTTCTCCGAGGCGCTGCGCTGCGGCACCGAGATCTTCCACGCGCTCAAGTCGGTGCTCAAGGGCCACGGCCTGAGCACCGCGGTCGGCGACGAGGGCGGCTTCGCCCCCGATTTCCGCAGCAATGTCGAAGCCCTCGACACCATCCTCGAGGCCATCGGCAAGGCCGGTTACAGCGCCGGCGAGGACGTGCTGCTGGGCCTGGACGTGGCTTCCAGCGAATTCTTCGACAACGGCAAGTACAGCCTGGTGGGCGAGAACAAGCGCCTGACCAGCGAGCAGTTCGTCGACTTCCTCGCCGACTGGGCCGCCCAGTACCCGATCATCTCGATCGAGGACGGCATGGCCGAGGACGACTGGGACGGCTGGAAGCAGCTCACCGGGCGCGTCGGCGCGAAGGTCCAGCTGGTCGGCGACGACCTGTTCGTCACCAACCCGAAGATCTTCCGCGAGGGCATCGATTCGGCCACCGCCAACGCGATCCTGATCAAGGTCAACCAGATCGGCACCCTGACCGAGACCCTGGAGGCGATCGCCATGGCCGATGCCGCGAAGTACGCGGCGGTGGTTTCGCACCGCTCCGGCGAGACCGAGGACACCACCATCGCCGACATCGCCGTGGCCACCACCGCCACCCAGATCAAGACCGGTTCGCTGTGCCGCAGCGATCGCGTGGCCAAGTACAACCAGCTGCTGCGCATCGAGGAGCAGCTGGGTGCGGGCGCCACCTACGGCGGCCGCGACGCGTTCGTTTCGCTCAGGCGCTGATCCCGGAATCATGCGCTGGTTGCGCGTACTGCTGCTGGCGCTGGTGGTTCTGCTGGGCTGGCTGCAGTACCGCCTGTGGTTCGGCGAAGGCGGGATCCGCGCGGTCGAGACGCTCGACGCGCGGGTCACCCGGCAGCAGCGGCAGAACGAGGGCATGGAGCAGCGCAACGCCGCGCTGGTGGCCGAGGTGGCCGACCTCAAGTCCGGGGAGGCCGCGATCGAGGAGCGTGCGCGCAACGAACTGGGCATGATCCGGCCCGGCGAAACCTTCTACCGCGTGGTCGACGACGAGCGCGCGCCGCACCAGCCGGCCGCGCAAGAGGAAACGCCGTGAGTCCCGGGCAGGCGCGCGGCGTGTGGGCGATCGTGGTCGCCGCCGGTCGCGGCACCCGCTTCGGCGGCGCGCTGCCCAAGCAGTATGCCGAGGTGGCCGGTCAGCCGCTGATCGGCCATACCCTGGACGCGCTGCTCTCGCACCCCGGCCTGTGTGGTGCGGTCGTGGTGTTGGCGGACGGCGATGCGCACTGGCCGGACTGGAGCGACCGCTGCGACAAACCGCTGCTGCGCTGTACCGGAGGGCAATCGCGTGCCGACTCGGTACTGGCCGGCCTGCAGGCGCTGCCCGCCACGGTGCGCGCGGATGAATTCGTGCTGGTGCACGACGCGGCGCGACCAAACCTGCGCCACGACGACCTGACCGCCCTGCTCGAGCGCGGTCGCGCCGATCCGGTGGGCGCGATCCTGGCCGCGCCGGTGCGCGACACGCTCAAGCGCGCCGGCGACGACGGCGGCATCGACCATACCGAGCCGCGCGAGCGGCTGTGGCGTGCGCTCACGCCGCAGCTGTTCCGGCGCCTGCAGTTGGGCCGAGCGCTGGAATCCGCGCGCGAGGCCGGCGTTGCCGTCACCGACGAGGCGATGGCGATGGAGCGCCAGGGCATGCGTCCGCTGCTGGTCGAGGGCGACGAGGACAATTTCAAGATCACCACCGCCAGCGACCTGGCGCGGTTCGAATTCATCCTGGCACGGCGCCAGACAAGGGGAGCGGGACAATGAAACACCTACTGGGCGGCCTGCTGGTGCTGGCCTCGGCGGCAGCGCCATGGGGCGCGGTCAATGCACAGGCGGCATCCTCCGACCTGCAGTCATGCGTGGTGGCGGCCACCGGGGCCGACGACCGGCGCACGCTGGTGCAGTGGATGTTCTCGGCCATCGCGCTGCACCCCGACCTCGCGGACATGGCCCAGGTCAGCGACGCGCGTCGCGAGGCGGCCAATGGCGCGATGGGTGAACTGATGGTCCGGCTGCTCACCGTCGACTGCGCCGACCACGCCAGGCAGGCGTTCCGCGACGGCAGCGCCGATGCGGCCATCGGCGCGGCCTTCGGCCGCGTCGGCGAGATGGCCGGCGAAGGACTGTTCACCGATCCGCGGGTGGCGGCAGAAGCTTCCGGCCTGATCCGCCACGTCGACATGAACCGACTGGTGGAGCTGTTCCTGCCGTGAAGCTGCGCATCGGCCAGGGCTACGACGTGCACGCCTTCGCCGAGGGCGACCACGTGATGATCGGCGGCGTGCGCGTGCCGCACGAGCGCGGCGTGCTGGCGCACAGCGACGGCGACGTGGTCCTGCACGCCCTGTGCGACGCGATGCTCGGCGCGCTGGCGCTGGGCGACATCGGCATCCACTTCCCGCCCTCCGATCCGCGCTGGAAGGGCGCCGACAGTCGCGTGTTCCTGCGCCACTGCAACGAACTGCTGCGCGAGCGCGGCTGGCGCGTGGGCAATGCCGACCTGACCGTGGTCTGCGAGCGCCCGAAGATCGGGCCTCACGCGCAGGCGATGCGCGAGGTCATCGCCGCCGACCTCGGCGTCGACGTGGAGGATATCGGCGTCAAGGCCACCACCAGCGAACGGCTCGGCTTCATCGGCCGCGGCGAGGGCATTGCCGCGCTCGCGGCCTGCCTGCTCGTGGCGGCGTGAGCGACGAGCAGGCCGGGCTACCGCGCGCGCACGGGGCGCCGGTGCTTCAGGCGCGGATCCGGCAGGCGCCGGAAGACTTCATCGTCGAGGAGATCGACGGGTTCGAGGCCAGCGGCGCCGGCGAGCACCTGCTGCTGACGATCGAGAAGCGCGCGCTCAACACCGCCTTCGTCGCGCGCCGGATCGCGCAGTGGGCGGGCGTGGCCGAAACCGCGGTCGGCTATGCCGGGATCAAGGATCGCCACGCGCTCACCAGGCAGCGCTTCACCGTGCAGCTGCCCGGGCGCGAGCCGCCGCCGCTGGAGCAGCTGGCGCTGGAGGATGGGCATGCCGGCGAGGCGCTGCGCGTGCTGCACGCCGCGCGCCATTCGCGCAAGCTTCCGCGCGGCGCGCTGTCGGGCAACCGCTTCGCGCTCGTCCTGCGCGAAGTGGCCGGAGAGCGCGCGGCGATCGATGCGCGCCTGCAGGCGCTCCGCGAGCGCGGCGTGCCCAACGGTTTCGGCGAACAGCGATTCGGCCGCGGCGGTGGCAATACGGGCAAGGCGCTGGCGATGTTCTCCGGCCGGCGCGTACGCCGCGAGGAGCGTTCGATGCTGCTGTCGGCCGCGCGCTCGGAGCTGTTCAATCGCGTGCTAGCGGCGCGGGTGGGGGCGGGCAGCTGGGACCGCGGCCTGGACGGCGAGGTGTGGATGCTCGAGGGCAGCCGCAGCGTGTTCGGCCCGCAGCCGCACGATGCGGAACTCGATGCGCGACTGGCCGCGTTCGACATCCACCCGACCGCGCCGCTGTGGGGGCGCGGCGAGCTGCGCAGCCAGGACCGGGCGCGCGAGCTGGAACTCGCGGCGCTGGACGACGCCGTGGCCCTGCGCCTGCGCGAGGGCCTGGAGGCGGCGGGCCTGCGCCAGGAACGGCGCGCAACCCGGATGCGGGTCCAGGACCTGGCCTGGTCGTGGACCGCGGACGGTTCGCTGCGGCTTGAATTCGCGCTGCCGCCAGGCGCGTACGCGACCAGCGTGCTGTTCGAGCTGGGCACGGTGGAGGATGCGGCCGCAGCGGGCCGTTCGCCGGAGTGAGGCCGGCCGGGACGGTCGCGCGAGCCGCCTCAGCGCGGCCTGAGCAGCACCAGCACCGCGCCGGTCCCGCCCTGGGCCGGTGGCGCGGAATGGAACGCGAGCACGTCGGCACGCTGGCGCAGCAGCCGGTCGCACAGGTTCTTGAGCACCGGCACGCCCTCCGAGTTCAGGCCCTTGCCGTGGATCACGCGCACGCAATACGCGCCCGAATCGCGCGCCTCGTGCAGGAACCGGCGCAGCAGCGCGGCGGCCGCGGTGGCGGTCGCGTGATGCAGGTCGATTTCGTCCTGCGCGGCGTACTGGCCCTGGGCCAGGCGCTTGAGCACGCGCGCGGGCACGTCGTCGCGGCGGTGGCGCAGCGTGTCGCCGGCCTCGATCGGGGCCTCGTCGAGCAGGCGCAGGAATTCGTCCCTGGCGTCGGCCTCGTCCAGCTCGGCCATGCGCGTGCCGGGACGCGGTTTCGGCGGCGCAGGCGGCGCATCCACGCGCGGCAGCTCGCGCACCGGCCCGATCGCGCTGCGGAACAGCGCCGCATCGTCGTCGTTGCCGGCGTCATCGGCGGCTGGTGGACGCTGTTTCGCCATCGTCGGGCAGTATGCCGCGTTCCCCTGCGTGCGTGGGCGATGTCGTCGCGGCATCCGGTATCATGTCGCCTCGGCATCCGCAGCGAGGGTGGTTCCAGGGATTCATGCGCGTACTGGTCAGCAACGATGACGGCGTCGATGCCCCGGGCATCCGCATCCTTGCGCAGGGTCTGCGCGATGCCGGCCACGAGGTCCTGATCGTCGCGCCTGATCGCGACCGCTCCGGTGCCAGCAATTCGCTCACCCTGGACATGCCGCTGCGCGTGCAGCAGCTCGAGGACAAGGTCTGGCGCGTGTACGGCACGCCCACCGACTGCGTGCACGTGGCGGTCACCGGCATGTTCGACGAGGAGCCGGACATCGTGGTGTCGGGCATCAACAACACCGCCAACCTCGGCGACGACGTGATCTATTCGGGCACCGTCGCCGCGGCCATGGAAGGCCGTTTCCTCGGACTGCCCGCGATCGCGATGTCGCTGGCCACGGCCAACCACGACGGCCGCCACTACGAGACCGCCGCGCGCGCCGCGGTGGAGATCGTGGAACGGCTCCAGGCCGATCCGCTGCCGGCCGACACCATCCTCAACGTCAACGTGCCCGACCGCGACTGGGGCGAGATCGCAGGTTTCGAGGTCACCCGCCTGGGCAACCGCCACCGCGCGGAACCGTGCACGAAGCAGGAGGACCCGCGCGGCCGCACCTGGTGGTGGATCGGCGCCGCCGGCCCGGAAATGGACGCCGGCCCCGGCACCGATTTCCACGCGGTGCGCTTCGGCCACATCTCGATCACCCCGATCCACGTCGACCTGACGCGCTACCAGGCGCTGGAGCAGGTGGCCAGCTGGGTCGGCGATCTGGCCACGGAACTGAAGGAGGCGCAGCCGTGATGACGCCGCGACTGCGCCTGCAGCCCGAGGCGATCGGCGTGGGCATGACCTCGCAGCGCGTGCGCGACCGCCTGATCGAGCGCCTGCGCGACAACGGCATCCGCGACGAGCGCGTGCTCAACGCGATCCGCACCGTGCCGCGCCACCTGTTCGTCGACGAGGCCCTGGCCACGCGCGCCTACGAGGACACCGCGCTGCCGATCGGCCACGGCCAGACCATCTCCCAGCCCTGGGTGGTGGCGCGCATGACCGAGGCCCTGTTCGAGGACGGCCACGCGCCGAAGCGGGTGCTGGAGGTCGGCACCGGCTCGGGCTACCAGGCCGCGGTACTGGCCGCGCTGGGGCTGGAGGTGCACACGGTCGAACGCATCGGCGACCTGCTGCGCGTGGCCCGCAAGCGGTTCCGCTCGCTCGGGCTCAACGTGCGCAGCAAGCACGACGACGGTCGCATCGGCTGGCCCGAGAACGGCCCCTACGACGGCATCCTGGTCACTGCCGGCGCCCCGGCGCTGGTGGACGCGCTGGCGGAGCAGTTGGCGCCCGGCGGCATCCTGGTCGCGCCGGTGGGCCCGGCCAATGCGCAGCAGCTGCTGATGCTGCGCCGGGAAGACGACGGCTCGATTTCGCGCCGCGAGCTCGGTCCGGTGGTGTTCGTCCCGCTGCTGTCGGGCACGGTCGACTGAGCGCATGACCGGGCACACCGTTCCACCCCCGGAATCGGAGGGCATGAGCCTGGGCGCGCAGATCGAGGCGATGATCGAGCGCATGCCGCCCGACCACGTCAGCCTGGGTGAGCTGCTCGACCTGTTCGGCGACGAAGGCCTGTTGCTGATCACGATCCTGCTGACCCTGGTCTTCCTGATCCCGGTCTCGATCCCCGGCGTGAGCACGGTGTTCGGCGCGGCCATCGTGTTGGTCGGCGTCAGCCGGCTGCTGGGCCGCCAGCTGTGGCTGCCGGCGCGGGTGCGCCACCGCCGCCTGTCGTCGGCGCGCCTGCGCCCGGCGCTGGCCGGCGGGCTGCGCTGGGTGCATCGGCTCGAGCGCCTCTGCCGACCGCATCGCCTCGCGGCCATGGTGGACGGCCGGGGCCAGGAGATCGTCAACGACCTTGCCTTCATCCTCGCCGCGCTGCTGCTGATGTTGCCCTTCAGCTTCGTGCCCTTCAGCAACACCATCCCGGCGCTTGCGCTGATGGCGTACTCGATCGGCTTCATCCAGCGCGACGGGGGGGCGGTGCTGATCGGCCACCTGGCCAACATCGGCACCATGGTCTATTTCGGCGCGCTGATCGGCGGTGGCGGGCTGGTCGCGCAGGAACTGTTCAAGCGGTTTGCGGGATGATGCCCGGCGCCGCCCAGACCGTCGCACCGCAAGGACGAGACGCAAGATGACGAGACAAACGCGCATCTCCACCATGGCCCTGCTGGCGATGCTGGCGCTGGCGCTCGCCGCCTGCAGCAGCAAGGTGGTGCGCGCGCCCGGCGCCGGCGCGTCGTCGGGTTCGGCCGCCAGGCCCGGCGTCAGCGTCGTGGTCAAGCGCGGCGACACGCTGTACCGGCTGGCGGTGGACAACGGCATCAGCCCGATGGACCTGGCGCTGTGGAACGGCATCTCCGCTCCGTACACCATCTATCCCGGGCAGCGGCTGCGGCTGTACCCGGCATCCGGCGGTGGCTCCTCGACCAGGACGGCGAGCCGTGCCCCGGAGCCCGCACGGCGTCCACCGGTCAGGCCCACCCAGACCCCGCCGCAGCCGGCCACGCCGGCGCCCGCCAGCAGCAGCGTGGACTGGCGCTGGCCGACCGAGGGCCAGGTGATCGGCCGCTTCGCCAGCGGCGATCCGACCCGCCAGGGCGTCGACATCGCCGGCCGCAACGGCCAGGCGGTGCGCGCCGCCGGCGACGGCGTGGTGGTGTACTCGGGCTCGGGCCTGGTCGGCTACGGCGAGCTGGTGATCGTCAAGCACGACGAACAGTGGCTCTCGGCCTACGGCCACAACCGCAGCCGGCTGGTGAACGAAGGCGCGAAGGTCAAGGCCGGGCAGCAGATCGCCGAGATGGGCAGCACGGGTACCGCGCGCGACATGCTGCATTTCGAGATTCGCTACGACGGCAAGCCGGTCGACCCGCTGCAGTACCTGCCGCGCCGCTGATTCCACGGCAGCCCCGGACGGGGCGGACTCCCGGCCCGGCGCAGCGCGCCGGGCGTACGCAGGCGCGCCCGCAGGCGCCGATGCGTCCGGAGCCGCCGCCTCAGGCGCCCAGGATGAATCCCGCCACCACCCGCCGGCCCTCGCTGGCGAGGACGTTGTAGGTGCGCGCGGCGGCAGGATTGACCATCGATTCAAGGCCGATGCCGCGCGACAGGCAGGCGGCCATGGCCTGGGGCGGCGGGAACGCCTGCAGTGCTCCGCATCCGAGCACGATCAGCTCGGGGTCGAGCGCCAGCAGCGGCTCCAGTTCCGCCAGGCCAAGCGCGCCGGGCTCGCGCACCGGCCAGTCCTCGACCAGGCGGTCGGGCGAGACGATGAAGCTGCGCTCCAGGCGCAGGTCGTTCACCAGCGCGCTGCGGCCGTCCGCGCCGCGCAGGAAATACTCGAAATCGGGCTGTTCGTGGATCAGCTGCATCCGGGGCCCGCCTAGGCGCGCGGCAGCACGATCTGGCGCTTGTCCTTCGAGGGGCGGTACAGCACCGCCACATGGCCGATCCGCTGCACCAGCGCCGCGCCGCTGCGCTGTGCGAGTTCGCCGACCAGCCGGTCGCGCGCGTCGCGGTCGTCGGCGGCGACCTTCACCTTGATCAGCTCGTGGTGCTCCAGGGCGCCGTCGATCTCGGCCACCACCGCGTCGGTCACGCCCTTGCCGCCCACCTGCAGCATCGCCTTGAGGTCATGCGCCTGCCCGCGCAGGAAGCGGTTCTGGGCGGCGGTCAGGGCGATCGACATCGGGATGCGGGAAGGATGGGGGAAGTCCCGCGCAGGGTATCATGTCGCCTGCAGTCCCCATCCGGGGCCGCGCGCGTGGCGACCGCAGCCGCGGCCACAGCCCGGCCCTCTCCCGGGAGGCACGCCGTCCCGCAAGCCGAGGGAGGGAGGAATGCCATGGCCACCCGCAGCAAGAGCAGCCAGCGCTGGCTGAAAGAACACTTTTCCGATCCCTATGTGAAGAAGGCCCAGGCCGAGGGCTTGCGCTCGCGCGCGGCCTACAAGCTCGAGGAGCTGATGGGGCGCGACCGGCTGCTCAAGCCGGGCATGGTGGTGGTCGACCTCGGCGCCGCGCCGGGCGGCTGGTCGCAGTGGATCCGGCAGGAGCTCGATCGCCTGGACCCGGCCCGGCCCGGCCGCGTGCTGGCGCTCGACATCCTGGAGATGCCGCCCCTGGCCGGGGTCGAGTTCCTTCATGGCGATTTCAGGGAGGATGCGGTCTTATCCAGCCTTGAGACTCTCCTGGACGGCCAGGCCGTCGACCTTGTGTTGTCGGACATGGCCCCCAACAAGAGCGGTATGGAGGCGGTCGACCAACCCCGCGCGATGTACCTTGCCGAGCTTGCGATGGAATTCGCCGATCGCCACCTCAAGCCCGGCGGCGCGTTCGCGATCAAGCTGTTCCATGGCGTGGGCTTCGACGACTACGTGCGCGACCTGCGCCGACGCTATGCCAAGGTGGCGATCCGCAAGCCCGCGGCCTCGCGCCAGCGTTCGCCCGAAGTCTATGCGCTGGCGCAGGGCAAGCTGCCGGCAATCAAGTAGCATCACCCCATTGGAATCACGGAAATACCGATGAACGACCTGGTGAAGAACCTCCTGCTGTGGGCGATGGTCGCCGTGGTGCTGATGCTGGTGTTCAACAGCTTCAGCCCGGGCGCGGGCGCGACCAGCGAAGTGCGCTACTCGCAGTTCATGGAACAGGTCCGTCGCGACCAGATCCGCTCGGTGAAGATCGCCGAGGACGAGAAGACGATCGAGTTCGTCACCAAGGGCGGCGAAACCGGCACCGTGATCGCGCCGCGCCGCGACGAAGGCATGATGAACGACCTCATCAACCACAAGATCGAGATCCAGGCCGCGCCGCCGTCGAGCGGCCCGTCGCTGATCTACATTTTGATCAACCTGCTGCCGGTGGCGCTGATCATCGGCTTCTGGTTCTTCATGATGCGGCAGATGCAGCAGGGCGGCGGCAAGGGTGCGATGTCGTTCGGCAAGTCCCGCGCCAAGCTGCTCAACGAGGACCAGACCAAGGTCACCTTCGCCGACGTCGCCGGCTGCGACGAGGCCAAGGAAGAGGTGTCGGAGCTGGTCGAATTCCTGCGCGATCCGTCCCGGTTCCAGAAGCTGGGCGGCAAGATCCCGCGCGGCGTGCTGATGGTGGGCCCGCCGGGCACCGGCAAGACGCTGCTGGCGCGCGCCATCGCCGGCGAGGCCAAGGTGCCGTTCTTCAGCATCTCCGGTTCCGACTTCGTCGAGATGTTCGTCGGCGTGGGCGCCAGCCGGGTGCGCGACATGTTCGAGCAGGCCAAGAAGCACGCGCCGTGCATCATCTTCATCGACGAGATCGACGCCGTCGGCCGCCACCGTGGTG
>JAEWGI010000024.1 GCA_023388355.1 Pseudomonadota bacterium | reverse complement strand
ACGTGGCCGCGGGCACCGAGGCGACCGATGCGGTGAACCTCGGCCAGCTGGAGGAGGTGACCGCGGATGTCCGCTACTTCGCCGCGTCCGGCGGCGTCGACAGCGACAACGGCGCCTTCGCCAACGGCGAATACGCGACCGCGGCGGGCGAGTCGGCCACGGCCGAGGGAGACGGCGCCTCGGCCTACGGCAGCGGCGCGTTCGCGCTGGACGATGCCGCGACCGCGATCGGTTTCAACGCCGTGGCCGAGGGCGCCGGCGCGCTGGCGCTGGGCGCCGGCAGCGTGGCGATCGCGGAAGGCTCGGTGGCGGTCGGCTCCGGTGCCGACGCCACCGCCAGCAACAGCGTGGCGCTGGGCCAGGGCTCGGTCGCCGACCGCGCCGACAGCGTGTCGGTGGGCAGCGCAGGCAACGAACGCACCATCACCAACGTCGCCGACGGCCGGATCGCGGTGGGCAGCACCGATGCGGTGACGGGCGGCCAGGTCCACGGCGCGCTCGACAGCGTGGCCCAGGTCATCGGCGGCGGCAGCGAGGTCACCGCGTTCGGCACCGTGTCCGCGCCGGCGTTCATGATCCAGGGCGGCACCTATTTCAGCGTGGGCGACGCGCTGGGCGCGGTGGACGCCGAGATCAGCCTGCTCGGCCAGCGCCTGGGCGTGCTCGAAGGCGGTGCTTCGGCCGCCGCGGCCCCGGCTGCAGGCGCGGCCGCGTCCGGTCGCCGCCTCGGCGATGCAGGCGGCACCGGCAGCGTGGATGCGGCCGACTCCACCGTCGTTGCCGACTCGGGCGGCGCCGTCCCGGCGGTCGACAGCGGCGCGACCGCCGTGGCCCTCGGCCAGGGCGCGACCGCCGCGGCGCCCACCGCCACCGCGATCGGCGATGGCGCCAGCGCCACTGCCGCCGGCTCGGTTGCGCTGGGGCAGGGATCGGTGGCCGACCGTGCCAACACCGTGTCGGTGGGCAGTGCCGGCAACGAGCGCCAGATCACCAACGTCGCCGCCGGTACCCAGGCCAGCGACGCGGTGAACGTGGCCCAGCTTGAATCCACCGCCACCCGGGCGGTGGCCGATGCCAATGCCTATACCGACCAGCGCTTCGACGCGTGGAGCGACAGCTTCTCGGCCTACCAGGACCAGCTCGACCAGCGCTTCACCGACCAGGACCGCCGCATCGACCGCCAGGGCGCGATGGGCGCGGCGATGCTCAACATGGCCACCAGCGCGGCCGGTATCCGCACCCAGAACCGGGTGGGCGTGGGCATCGGCTTCCAGGGCGGCGAGAGCGCGCTGTCGCTGGGCTACCAGCGCGCGATCAGCGACCGCGCCACGATCACCGTGGGCGGTGCGTTCAGCGGCGACGAGAAGTCGGTGGGCGTGGGCGCCGGCTTCGGCTGGTGAAGCACATGCGGCGGCCGGTGCCACGCCGGCCGCCGCGACGGATCAAGGTTCCCGGGGGGCGCCACGGCGCATCCGTCTCCCGCGGGGATCGCCTTCAGGCAAGCGAGAGCAGCAGACGGTGACCGCGACGCGGCAAAACCAACCGCGTCGTCCATGTGCGAATGACCTACGTTCCCAGAGAGGGCACTCATGAACAAACGCAATATCCTCCCCTGCACCCTGGCGGTCGCCGTGATCGCCGCGATCGGCGTCACGGGCGCCACCGCGGGCAAGAAGGCGAAGTTCGCCGCGGACACCTCCCGGCTGTCGGCCAGCGTCGGTGACCAGCAGCTGTTCCACCGTTTCCTGGTCGAGTACCGCGACGGCGCGCGCGAGGCGGGGGACCGCAGGGCCGCCGCGGCAGGCCTGACCCGCGCCCTGTCGCAGTCGGGCCTGGCGACGACGCGTCCGGCCACCGCCAGCCACCTGCGCCGGCTCGCCAGCGGCGAGCATCTGCTCAAGCTCTCGCGCAGCCTCGACCGGGTCGAAGCCGCCGCGCTGATGCGCCAGCTCCGGGCCGATCCGGACGTGGTCTCGGTGCGCCCCGACCGCCTGCGCCAGATCGCGCGCAGCGCCGAACGCCTGCCGGGCGTGCAGCCGGCCTACATCCCGAACGATCCCGACTTCATCGAGTACCAGTGGCACATGCTGGCGCCGGACGGCTCGGCCACTTACGACGGGGGCCCGAACCGCGGCGGCGCCAACGTACCCGCGGCCTGGGACCTGGCCGACGGCAACGGCATCACCATCGCGGTACTCGATACCGGCATTACCGCGCATCCCGACATCGACACCTCGAACGTCGACGCCGGATACGACTTCATCACCGACGCCTTCGTGTCCGGCCGCGAGACCGACGACCGCGTGCCCGGTGGCTGGGACCTGGGCGACTGGACCGTCGGCTATCCGGGCGCGGAAGGCTGCCAGCAGCGCAACAGTTCCTGGCACGGCACCCACGTCGCCGGCACCGCCGGCGCGCAGCTGACCGACAACGGCGTGGGGATGACCGGCATCGCCTACGGCGCCGACATCCTGCACCTGCGCGTGCTCGGGCACTGCGGCGGCTACGAGAGCGACATCAACGACGCCATCGTCTGGGCCGCAGGCGGCGTGGTCGAAGGCATGCCGGCGAACCCGAATCCAGCCCATGTCATCAACCTCAGCCTGGGCGGGGAAGGGCCGTGCACGGCAGGCGACATGGCCGCCATCAACGAGGCCAACGAACTGGGCGCGGTGGTGGTGGTCGCCGCCGGCAACGACGCCGCCAATGTGTCCGGCTATTCGCCCGCCAACTGCCCGGGCGTGATCACCGTCGCCGCCAACGGCGTCACCAGCCGCCGCGCCTTCTATTCCAACTACGGTGACGGCGTCGAGATTTCCGCCCCGGGTGGCGGTATCTACGCCAACGACGCCGGCAGCGGCAGCCAGATCTACGATGGCTTCGTCTGGCAGGCGCGCAACCCGAGCACCACCAGCCCGGCGCCGCTGGCCGAGATCGACCCGGTCAGCGCCTACGGCGGCTCGGCCGGCACCTCCCAGGCCTCGCCGCACGTGGCCGGCGTGGTGGCGCTGATGCAGGGCGCGCGCCTGGATGCGGGCATGCCGCTGCTGACCCCGGCCGAGGTGCGCGACATCCTGCAGGACACCGCGACCCCGTTCACGGTCGCGCCCGGCGCGTCGCAGCCGATCGGTGCGGGCATCGTCAACGCCGCCGCCGCGGTGGCCAGCGCGATCGAGCCGCCGTGCGAGGTCGACTGCGAACCCGATGCCACCCCGATTGCCAACGGCGCGGCGCTGACCGGCCTGTCGGGCGGCACCGGCAGCGAGGCCCTGTACAGCATCGAGGTGCCCGCCGGCGTCCGCGGCCCGCTGAGCATCACCACCTCCGGCGGCAGCGGCAACGTCACCCTGCTGGTCAGCCTCGACGAGGAACCGACCGACGAGGCGGCCCAGTACCGCTCAGCGCGTCCGGGCAACAACGAGACGGTGCGCATCAACGCGCCGCAGGCCGGCACGTACTACATCAAGCTGGTCGGCACCCGCGCCTACAGCAACGTGCGGCTGCTAGCGCGCCACAACTGAGCATCGCGGGGATGCGACGCGGAGCCCCGGCCAGGCCGGGGCTTCCGCTTTCCGGGGTGGCCGCCGCGCCAGGCAGCGCGCACGGCCAAGCTGTTAAAGTCGGGGCCCCCGACGGAAGCCCCACCGTGAACGCGATTCCCGACCCGGTCGCCGCGCCCGAGGCACAGACCGCGGAAGACCGCATCCTCGCCGCGCTGCTGGCCAGGCAGCAGCTCAAGGATGTCGACCTGGCGCGCGCCCGGCGACTGCAGGAGGAAGCCGGCGGCGCGATCCTGCAGCTGCTGTCGCGGCTTGGGCTGGTCTCCGAACGCGATCACGCCGAGGCCTGCGCCCAGGCGCTGGGCCTGGACCTGGTGGCGGTCAAGGACCTGCCGGCCGAGCCGCCGGAACTGCTGTCCGATGCGCAGTCGCCGGGCGTGCGCTTCCTCAAGCAGTTCCACCTGTGCCCGATCGGCGGCAGCGACGGTCGGCTGGCGCTGCTGATGGCCGATCCGCACGACTCGTACGCGCTCGACGCGGTGCGCCTGGCCACCGGCTGCGAGGTGCAGCCGGTCGTCGGCCTGCGTTCGGAGATCGACGACCTGATCGAACGCTGGCACGGCCAGGGCCGCAGCGCGATGGGCGCGATCGTCGAGACCGCCGACGGCGAGGGCGGCGGCGACATGGACGACGTCGAGCACCTGCGCGACCTCGCCTCCGAGGCGCCGGTGATCCGCCTGGTGAACCTGGTCATCCAGCGCGCGGTGGAGCTGCGCGCGTCCGACATCCACATCGAACCGTTCGAAACCCGGCTCAAGGTGCGCTACCGCATCGACGGCGTGCTGGAGGACGGCGAAAGCCCGCCCTCGAACCTGACCGCGGCGGTGATCAGCCGGGTCAAGATCATGGCCAGGCTCAACATCGCCGAACGCCGCCTGCCGCAGGACGGCCGCATCATGCTGCGGGTGCAGGGCAAGGAGCTGGACCTGCGCGTGAGCACCGTGCCCACCGCGCACGGCGAGAGCGTGGTGATGCGCCTGCTCGACCGCGAGACGGTGGTGTTCGACTTCGAGCGGCTGGGCTTCACCTCCGCGTTCCTGCCGCAGTTCCAGCGCGTGCTGGAGCAGCCGCACGGGATCCTGCTGGTCACCGGGCCCACCGGCTCGGGCAAGACCACCACGCTGTACACCGCGCTGAGCAGGCTCAACACGCCCGACGTGAAGATCATCACCGTCGAGGACCCGGTCGAATACCAGATCGAAGGCATCAACCAGATCCAGGCGCGGCCGCAGATCGGCCTCGACTTCGCCCACGCCCTGCGCAGCATCGTGCGCCAGGACCCCGACATCATCATGATCGGCGAGATGCGCGACCTGGAAACCGCGCGCATCGCGATCCAGTCCGCGCTCACCGGCCACCTGGTGCTCAGCACCCTGCACACCAACAACGCCGCCGGCGGCATCACCCGCATGCTCGACATGGGCGTGGAGGACTACCTGCTGACCTCCACGATCAACGGCATCCTCGCCCAGCGGCTGGTGCGCAGGCTGGAGCCCACCCACGCCGAGCAGTACCCGGCGTCGCCGGAGGAGATCGAGAAGTTCGGCCTGCGCCGCTTCCAGCCGGAAGGCGAGATCTTCCTGTATCGCGCGCGCGGCTCGGCGATCGCGCCCACCGGCTACCTCGGCCGCACCACGATCATGGAATTCCTGGTGATGAACGACGAGCTGCGCCGCGCGGTGATGCGCCACGCGGGCATGGGCGAGATCGAACAGCTCGCACGCCAGCACGGCATGCGCACCATGTACGAGGACGGCCTCGCCAAGGCGCTTGCCGGCGTGACCACGATCGAGGAAGTGCTGCGGGTGACGGAGGAGGCGTGAGGATGGAGAGCGAGCGGGGCCCGGGACCCGGGTCCCGGGTCCCGGGAAGGGCGGACACGTTCCGGCGTGTCGGCGCATGCGTTTTTTCCGCGCGCGACCCGTGGATGACGCTCCCCCAGCCCAGTTCCGTCACCGCTTTCCCCGGGCCCGGCCCCTGACATGCCCTTGTTCCACTACAAGGCGCTCAATGCGCGCGGCGAGATGCTCGAGGGCCGGATGGAGGCCGCGAGCGACGCCGAGGTGGTGCTGCGCCTGCAGGAGCAGGGGCATCTGCCGGTCGAGGCGCGACCGGCGGGCGAGGGCGGCGCGGGGTCGTGGAAGGCGCTGCTGCGGCGCAGGCCGTTCGCGGGCCAGCGTCTGGTGCAGTTCACCCAGCAGCTGGCGACCCTGCTCGGCGCCGGGCAGCCGCTCGACCGCGCGCTGACGATCCTGCTGGAACTGCCCGACGAGCCGGCCGCCAGGCGCACGATCGTCGAGATCCGCGATGCGGTGCGCGGCGGCGCCGCGCTGTCGACCGCGCTCGAACGCCAGCACGGCACCTTCTCGCGCCTGTACATCAACATGGTGCGCGCCGGCGAGGCCGGTGGCAGCATGGAGGAAACCCTGCAGCGGCTGGCCGACTACCTCGAGCGCAGCCGTCTGCTGCGCGGGCGGGTGATCAATGCGCTGATCTATCCCGCGATCCTGGTGGTGATGGTGGGGCTGTCGCTGATGTTCCTGCTCGGCTACGTGGTGCCCCAGTTCGCGGCCATGTACGAAAGCCTCGATGCGCCGCTGCCGCTGTTCACGAAGATCGTGCTGGCCATCGGCCTGTTCGTGCGCGACTGGTGGATCGTGCTGCTGGTGGTCCCGGCACTGGCGCTGTGGTGGTTCGACCGACGCCTGCGCGATCCCGCCTTCCGCACCCGCTTCGACGGCTGGATGCTGCGCCGCAAGCTGATGGGGACGATGGCCGCGCGTCTGGAAACCGCGCGCCTGGCGCGGACCCTCGGCACCCTGCTGCGCAACGGCGTGCCGCTGATGGCGGCGCTGGGCATCGGCCGCACGGTGGTCGGGAACCGCGTGCTTGCCGCCGATGTCGAAGCTGCTGCCGAGGAAGTGAAGAACGGCGTCGGGCTGTCGACGGCGCTGGGCCGCGGCAAGCGCTTCCCGCGCCTGGCGCTGCAGATGGTGCAGGTGGGCGAGGAATCCGGCGCGCTCGACGCGATGCTGCTCAAGACCGCCGACACCTTCGAGCAGGAAACCGGACAGGCGCTGGATCGCATGCTGGCGGCGCTGGTGCCGGCGATCACCCTGCTGCTTGCGCTGGTGGTGATGGTGGTGATCCTCGCGGTGCTGGTGCCGATCTATGATCTGACGAATGTGATCGGGTGAACGTGCGGATGGTTCGCACCTGCCGTCATTTCCGCGTTCGCGGGGATGCCGGCCGATGTGCTGCGTTCTCCTGGTGGGACGTGCTGAACGGATTGTGTTGTGGAGGAGACGGATATGGCGGGACGACGGATACAGGTGCGCGGTGGCGGGATTTCGCGTGGGCGATTGGCTGGCGTTGGTCGCGGCGAGAGCAGCAAGGCGGTTGGAGCTGGGCGGCGCGGGCCGGTTGCTGGTGTCTGCCGTGGCAACGGCATCGCTGGCGGAGCCGCGGTCGGGTTCGCGCAGCGGGGCTTCAGCCTCATCGAGATCATCCTGGTGGTGGTCCTGATCGGCGGCATCGTCGCGTTCGCCGCGACCCGCATCCTCGGCGGCGGCGACCGTGCGCGGGTGCGGCTGGCGGAGGCGCAGGTGCAGACCCTGGCCGAGAAGGTCGAACAGTTCCGGATGGATACCGGCTCGCTCCCCGCCTCGCTGGAACAGCTGGTGGTGCAGCCCGGCGACGCGGTCGGCTGGCTGGGGCCGTACGCGAAGGAGTCGGAGCTGCGCGATCCCTGGAGCACGCCGTTCGAATACCGGGCCCCGGGCGATGGCCGGCCGTTCGACATCGTCAGCCTCGGCGCCGACCGCAGCGCCGGCGGTACCAGCGTCGACGCCGACATCCGCTACGACTGATCGCCGGCGACTGGAGCAGGTGACCCATGAGGGCCGGTCTGCGCGCTGATCCTGCGATTGCCGTCGACGCGCGCTGCTCCCGCGAGGGGCAGCTCCGCCCTTCGCCCCCTCCTTCCAGGGGAGGGCCGGGGAAGGGTCGGTGTCCGGGCACGCGCGCCGCATCCGGACGGATCGCGCCGATCACGGAAGCGGCGCGAGTCCGGCAGCGTGGATTCTCGCTGCTGGAACTGCTGCTGGTGATGGCCCTGATCGCCGCCACCGGACTGCTGGCGGCCGGCGTGCTGACCGGCGGTTTCGACCGCATGGCCCTGCGCACCGGGGCCAAGGAGATGGCGGCGCAGATGCGCTTCGCCCGTGCCCATGCGATCGCCACCGGCGCGCCGCAGACGTTCACCGTCGATCCCGCCGCGCGCACCTGGCAGGGGGCGAACGGACGCGGCGGCGAACTGCCGGAGACGCTCGAGGTGCGTTTCACCGGCGCGCGCGAAGTGCAGCCGCGGGCCGGCGTCGGCGCGATCGTGTTCTTCGGCGACGGCGCGTCCACCGGCGGGCGCCTGCAGCTGAGCCTGCGCGACGCAGCCTGGAACATCGACGTGGCGTGGTTGACCGGCGAGGTGACGCTGCGGCGCGGCGAGGTGGTGCGATGAGCCTGCCGCGCGAGCGGGTCGCCGGTGTCCGTAGCGATGATCGCGCTGCGGGTGCGCCGGCGGTTGCTGGTTGGTGGGGGAAGGGCGTTTCCCGCGGGCGAGTCAGTCGTGTCGGCCGTGGCGACGGCCTGGTTCGCGTGCGGCCGGTACCTTCTCGGCAGCGCGGCTACACCCTGCTCGAGATCATCGTCGCCTTCGCCGTGCTCGGCCTGGCGCTGACGCTGCTGCTGGGGATCCTGTCCGGCGGCACGCGCCAGGTGCGGTGGTCGGCCGACAGCGCGCGCGCGGCGCTGCATGCGCAGTCGCTGCTGGACGTGGTCGGCGTGGGCGAAGTGCTGGCGCCGGGCCGGCGCGACGGAAACTTCGAGGACGGGCGCTACGCCTGGGAGCTGGAGATCGAGCCTTACCTGGATCGCGCGCGCGTGCCCGGGCAGCCGGTCGATCGATTCGCGCCGCAGCTGCTGCGGCTGTCGCTGCTGGTGCGCTGGGGGGAGGGTGGCGCGCGCGAGCGGCTGCAGGTGGAATCGCTGCGGCTGGTGCAGCCGGATCCTTCGGGAGTGGGGGGATGAGGGCGGGCTGGCGGAGGTTGGTGGCTGGCGGTGTTGCCCTGCAGGGCGGCGACGGTGTCGCTGATACGCGAGGTGCTGGTGGTTGGTGGGATGCATGCGGTTCGGGTGGCAGGGGTGCTGGTGACGACGGTGGTGGTGGCGCTGGCGACGTGCGGGTGCTTGGTGGTTGGTGGGGGAAAGGCGTTTTTCGCGGGCGAGTCTTTGGCGTCGGCCGTGGCGACGGCCTCGTTCCCGACAAGGCGGCTGGACCTGCGCGGCGCGGCGACGGCCTCATTGGCGTGCGATCGTCGAATGCGCGGCAGCGCGGATTCACGTTGATTGAAATCCTGCTTGCCACCGCCCTGCTGGCGGCGGGGCTGGCGCTCGGTTTCGCCACGCTGCGCGCGGCCACGGCCACGGTCGATCGGGGCGAACGGATGGCCGAGCGCACCGAGCGCATGCGCGCGGTGGAAGGTTTCCTGCGCCGGCGGCTGGCGTCGGCGACGCCGGTCGCGTTCGCGATCGAACCCGACAGCGGCCGCATGGTGCGCTTCATCGGCGAGCCCGAACGGGTGCGCTTCGTTGCCGACCTGCCGAACTATCTCGGTCGCGGCGGCCCGCACCTGCACGACGTGGCGGTGCTGGAGGGCGGGCACGGACCGGAGCTGACGGTCGCCTTCACCATGGCGGTTGCCGGCGGCACGATCGAGGACCGCAACGCGCGGCCGCCCGAGGCGCTGGTGCCGGATCTGGTCGAGGCCCGCTTCCGCTACCGCGGCCTGGCCGAGGACGGGCGCCTGGGCGAATGGCAGGATCGCTGGGAGTACGTCGATGCGCTGCCGCTGCAGGTCGAACTGCGGCTGTCCAGCCGCGGCGCGGGCGCGTGGCCGCCGATGGTGGTGAGCCTGCCGCAGCGGCTGGGGGGCATGGTGCCGTGAACCGCAACCGCGCACGCACACGCGGCCGCGGCGCCGCGCTGGTCCTGGTGCTGTGGCTGGTGGCGCTGCTGGCGGCGCTGATCGGCGCGTTCGCGATGACCGCGCAGACCGAATACCTGCGGGGCCGCACCCTGGGCGCGTCGCTGGTGGCCGGCCAGGTCGCACGCGCGGGTCTGGAGTACGCGACCACGCGCGTCTCGCATCCCGACCTGCGCCTGCAGTGGGCGCCGGACGGACGCGCCCACGCGTGGAGCTTCGCCGGCGCCGACGTGGAGGTCCGGATCATCGACGAATCCGGCAAGTTCGACCTCAACGCCGCCGACGCGGCGTCGCTGTCGGCGCTGATGCGCGTGCTCGGCGCCGAACCCGCGCAGGCCGACGCGGTGGCGGCCGCGATCGTCGACTGGCGCGACGGCGACGATCTCACCCAGCCCCAGGGCGGCGCCGAGGACCCGCAGTACGCCGCGGCCGGGTTGCCATGGGGTGCGAAGGACGCACCGTTCGAAACCGTGGCCGAGGTCGAGCAGGTGCTGGGCATGACCCCGGCGCTGTACGCGACCCTGGCCGGACACCTCACCATCCACAGCGGCCTGCCGATTCCCGATGCGCGCTTCGCCGCGGCGCCGGTGCTCGAAGCCATGGGCGTGGATCCCGCACCGGTGCTGGCCAACCGTGAACGCACTCCGCAGCCGGGAGATCCCTCGTTCGTGGGCGCCGGCAGCGGCACGTATAGTATCGAGAGCCGGGCGCGGCTCAGGGACGGGCGCGAATCCGCCCTGCGCGCCGTGGTCCGGCTCGGGCCCAGTGGCGTGCCGGGGTCGGCATTCACCGTGTTGAGATGGGAGGAAGGCGCGTTGCCGCGATGAGTGCCGTGGATGAACAATCCGCAGCGGCCCCGGGCGGGCTGCGGGGCGGGCTGCGCCGGGTCGAAGGCTCGCTGCGGCCGCGCCTGCGCGGCTTCGTATCGTGGTGGACCGCCGCGCTTGCGAGCTGGCTGCCCGCCCGCACCCGCGACCTGTTCGGCCTCTCGCCGCAGCGGCTGCTGCTGCGCGCGCGGGGCCCCGAACTGCAGCTGGCGCTGTGGCGCGGCGACGGCGTGCGCCTGCTTGCAGACCTGCCGCTGGCGGGCTTTGCCGGCCGCCAGGGCGATCCGCTGGCGATCGTGCTCTCGCCGCGCGTGGCCGACGTGCCGCGCTGGCTGGTGCTGCCCGCGTCCGTGGTGCTGCGGCGCCGGCTCACCCTGCCCGCCGCCGCGGGCGAGCGGCTGCGCGAGGTGCTTGGATTCGAGATCGACCGCCAGACCCCGTTCAGCGCCGCCGAAGTGAGCTACGACGCGCGCGTGCTCGGCCGCCGCGGCGACGACCAGCTCGACGTCGAACTGGTGGTGGTGCCGAGGACTACGCTGGCCGCGGCGCTCGAGGCGCTGGGCCCGATCGCGCCCACCCTGGCCGGCGTGGATGCCGCCAACGCCGACGGCGAGCCGCTCGCGGTCAACCTGATGGGCGACGCGCGCAGGCACCGGCGCGAGGATCCCTGGCGCCGGCGCAACGCGATGCTGCTGCTGGCGGCCGCGTTGGCGCTGTGCCTGGGCATGTGGCAGATGCTGGCCAACCGCGAGGCTGCCGCGGACGTGTTCGAACAGCAGGTGGACGAGGCCGTGCGCCAAGCCCGCGCCGCCTCGCTGGAAAAGCGCCGCCTGCTGGACCTGGTGGAAGGTGGCGCGTTCCTGCAGGCCGCGCGTGCGGGCACCCCGACCATGGTCGAACTGATGGACGAGCTGGCGCGACGGCTGCCCGACGGCACCTATCTGGAAAAGCTGTCGATCGAGGGCGACCGGATCCTGCTGATCGGACTGAGCAGCGAGGCCTCGGCCCTGGTCGGGCAGCTGCAGGGCTCGCCGCTGTGGACTTCGCCGGCGCTGGCCGGCGCGCTGCAGCCCGATCCGCGCAGCCGCATGGATCGCTTCACCCTGACCGCGACCGTGGCCACCGCGGACGCCGCCGCGCAGCCCGCGGCACCCGCGCCGGAGGCAGCCGATGCAGCCGCAGCCCGCTAGGCGCGACCGCTGGCTGGCGCTGGCGATCCTCGCCGGCGCGCTCGCGCTCGCCTACCTGGTGCTGGTGCATCCGTGGTGGACGGTGCCGATGCTCGAAACCGGCGCGCGCATCGACGCGCTGCGCGAGCGCGACCTGCGCGCGCGCACCGAGTTAGCCCAGGCGCCGCAGGTGCAGGAGCGGCTGGAGGCCGCGCGCGCCGCGGCCGGCAGCGCGCCCGGGTTCATGGCCGAAGCCAACGTGCAGCTGGCGACCTCGGCCCTGGTGCAGCGGCTGGAGCAGGTGGTGGCCCGGGCCAGCCCCGGCAACCGCAGCTGCGCGATCACCAACCGCCAGCCGATGAACGACGCGCGCGAGGAGCGCTTTCCGCGCGCCACCGTGCAGGTGCGCCTGACCTGCGGCAATCCGGAACTGGCCACCGTGCTGCATTCGCTCGAAAGCGGCTCGCCGCGGCTGTTCGTCGACAACCTCAACATCCTCGCCCAGCGCTACCAGTTCAGCGGCAACCACGGCAGCGGCGGTGGGGTCGACGTGAGCTTCGACCTCTCGGGCTACCTGCAGCCGGTCCACCAGGCGGGAGCGGCCGATGCGCGCTGAGGACGCCGGAGCGCGAACCTGGCTGTACGCCGCGCTCGCCGGCTGGGCGCTGTGCGTGTGGGTGCTGGCGATGTTCGGCATGGGCGGCAGCATCGACCGGCTCGACGACGATCCTTCGCTGCGGCAGGCGCTGCCGGCGCCGGTGGCGCGCGCGCCCGGACGCCTCGGGCCGCTGCCGCAGTACGGCGAAATCGCCGCGCGTCCGCTGTTCACCGACAACCGGCGCCCGCAGCCGTTCGTGATCGACCCGATGGCCGACGCCGGCGAAGGCGGCGGCGGCTTCGACTACGTGCTGACCAGCGTGCTGCTCACGCCGGAGGTGCAACTGGTGATCCTGCAGCCGGCCGGCGGCGGCGAGCCGGTGCGGGTGCGCCAGGGCAACGCGCCGGACGGTGCGCCGGGCTGGGTGCTGGAGACGGTGGAGGCGCGGCGCGCGGTGTTCGTCGGGCCGGAGGGCGAGCAGGCGCTGGAGTTGCGCGTGTTCGACGGCATGGGGGGACAGGCGCCGACGCCGTTCAACGCGCCCGACCCGATGGCCGATGCGTCGGCGTCGCCGACGCCCGAGGCCGATCCGGCCATGGGCCCGCAGGCGCAGGCCAGCGGCGGCGCACAGACGTCCCGGCGCGAGCGCCCCGCGCCGGACGACCCCATGGCCGACCCCATGGCCGACATGGCGGCCGACGGCCCGAGCCAGCAGCAGGCGGCGCAGGAACAGGTGGAGATGATCCGGCGCCGGATCGAGGAGCGCCGCGCGCGACTGCGCGCGGAAGAAACGGCGCCGGCCAGGCAGCGCGCCAACCCGACCAACCAATAGACTGTGCCGATGACCTTCCGAACCTTCTGCCGAAACGCATCCGCGGCCCTGCTGATCACGCTGCTGGCGGCCTGCGCCTCGATGCCGCCGCCCACGCTCTCGCGGACCGGGCAGCATCCGCCCGAGGCGGGCGCCGCCGGCGCGGTCGACACCGGGGCGCTGGTGGAAGACGAGGGCCCGCGCGCGCAGATCCGGCGCGGCACCGGCCAGGTGATCAACCGCGGCGTCGCCGCGTCGCCGCCGCCGAATCTGGGCGGCAGCAGCGGCGAGGCCTCGTTCAACTTCGAGGGCGAACCGCTGCACGCGGTGGTCAAGGCGGTCCTGGGCGACATGCTGGGCCAGAACTACACCATCGCGCCCGGCGTGCAGGGCACGGTGACCCTGGCCACGCCGCGCACGGTCAGCCCGGCGCAGGCCTACATGCTGCTCGAGCGCGCGCTGGCCGACAACAACGCGCGCATGGTCTACGTCGGCGGCATGTACCAGATCGTGCCTGCCGACTCGGCGCTGCTATCGGGCGCCGTCGCCCCGCGCACCGGCAGCGCGGCCGCCGCGCGCGGCTTCGAGGTGCGGGTGGTGCCGCTGCGCTACATCTCGGCCACCGAGATGGAGAAGGTGCTCGAGCCCTATGCGCGTCCCAATGCCATCGTCGCGGTCGACAACGGCCGCAACACGATCACCGTCTCGGGTTCGCGCATCGAGCTGGAGAACTACCTGCGCACGATCGAGATCTTCGACGTCGACTGGCTCTCGGGCATGTCGGTGGGCGTGTTCCCGCTGCAGAGCGGCAAGGCCACCCGGGTGGTGGCGGACCTGGAAAAGGTGTTCGGCGAGCAGAGCAAGTCGCCCGTGGCCGGCATGTTCCGCTTCATGCCGCTGGAAGGCGCCAACGCGGTGCTGGTGATCACCCCGCAGCCGGACTATCTCGAGGACATCCGCGAGTGGCTGGAGCGCATCGACAGCGCCGGCGCGGGCATGCGCCTGTATTCGTACGAACTCAAGTACATCCGCGCCCGCGACCTCGCCGAACGCCTGGCCGAAGTGTTCGGTGGCGGCAGCCGCAGCTCCGGCGACGGCGGCGACGGTCCCTCGCTGATGCCCGGGCTCACCCCGGCTACGGTCGGCAACGATGCCGGCCGGTTGGGCGACTCCGGCCGGAGCGGCGAAGGCGACCCGATGGGCGCGATGGGGCCGTCGAGCGGGGGCAGCAGCAGTGGTGGCGGATTCGGCAGCGGCTCGATGTCGCTCAGCCAGGACCGCGGCGGCGCCAGCGGGGTGACGCTCGAGATCGAGGGCGACCGGGTGGGCGTATCGGCGCTGGACGAGACCAACGCCCTGCTGGTGCGCACCACGCCAACGGCCTGGAAGTCGATCCGTGAAGTGGTCGAACGGCTGGACGTGATGCCGCTGCAGGTGCACATCGAGGCGCAGGTGGCGCAGGTGCAGCTCAGCGGCGAGCTTGCCTATGGCGTGCAGTGGTACATCGAGAACGGCGGTATCGGCGTGCCGGGGGTGCCCGGCCTGGACCTCAGCGTCAATCCGCAGATTCCGCGCAGCTGGAGCACCTTCGGCGGCAGCGTGACCGGCAGCGGCGCTTCCTGGACCCTGTTCAAGAACGACGCGGCCGCCATCATCACCGCGCTGGACCGGGTCTCGGACGTGCGCCTGCTGTCCACGCCGTCGGTGTTCGTGCGCAACAACGCCGAGGCGGAGTTCAATGTCGGCGACCGCATCCCGGTCTCGACCGTTTCGGTCAACCCGATCCTGGGCAGCGACAACAGCCTGACCTCGGTGCAGTACCTGGAGACCGGCACCATCCTCAAGGTGCGCCCGCGCGTGACCCAGGACGGCACCGTGTTCCTCGACATCGTGCAGGAGATCAGCGCGCCGACCGGACAGCCGGACAACAACGGCAACTTCATCATCTCCACCCGCCGGCTGAAAACGGAGGCCGCGGCCCAGGATGGCGATACGGTGATGCTGGCCGGCCTGATCAGCGACGGCGTCGAGCGCGGTGCCGGCGGCATCCCGGGGCTGAGCCGGATCCCGATCCTGGGCGCGCTGTTCGGCAACCAGCGCTCGGAAACCTCGCGCAGCGAGACCATCGTGCTGATCACCGCGCGCATCATCCGCAACAACGCCGAGGCACGCAGCCTCACCGACGAGTACAGCCGCAGGTTCCGCGCGATGGAGCCGCTCCACCGCGAGCGGGACTAGCGCCGGTGGACGCCCGCGGGGGCGCGCATGGCTGAGCTGCCGGTGATCGCGCTGCCGGTCGGCGCCGACGACGACGCGCTCGACGCCTGCCTGGCCGCGCTCGACGCCGGCACCCCGCCCGGCACCCGGATCTGGCTGGCCGACGATGCCCAGGCGGGCCCGCGCGGGCTGGCGATCATCGAGCGGTGGCTCGCGTCCACGCCGCTGCAGGCCGACTACACGCGCCGCGACCGGCGCCTGGGCGAGGTCGCGCACGTCGACCAGATGCTGGCCGCCTGCGGTGAGGCCGACGTGATCGTGCTGGCGCCGGACGCGGTGCCGGCGCCGGGCTGGGCGGTGCAGCTGGCCGCCTGCTTCGCGCGCGACGCATCGATCGCCAGCGCCACGCCCTGGTGCAACGCCGGCGAAGTGGCCGCGTGGCCGCGGATCGGCGAGGTCGCGCCGATGCCCGGCGAACCGGATCGTCTGGCGCGCGCCTGCGCGGCGATGCCGCCGCTGCATCCGGAGCTGCCGGCCGCGGTCGCGCATGCGGTGATGCTGCGCGGCAGCGCGAGGGGCAGGGCGGGCGGACTCGACGCCGCCAGCTACGGCTCGTGGTACGCCGCGCTGATCGATCTGGCGCTGCGCCTGTCGGGCCTGGGCTGGCGCAACGTGCTGTGCGAAACCGCGTTTGTCGGCCGCGGCGGCGAGGGTGGCCCGGCCGACGGCGACATGGACGCGCTGGCTGCGCGCTGGCCGACCTGGCATGCGCGGCTGGCCACCTTCCTGATGCAGGATCCGCTGCACGAACTGCGCGCGCGGCTGGCCCGGCTGGAAGCGGACATCGACGGCCCGCAGCGCCAGCGCGAGCTGTTTCCCGCCGCACCGCCGGGCGAGGGCATCGAGCCGGGCGGGGCCACCGCATGAGCGCGCCGCCGCCCGCGATCGCCGCGATTGTGGTCAGCCACCAGAGCATCGACACGATCGATGGCTGCCTGTCGCGGCTGCGCGCGTCGATCGACGTGGCCCAGGTGCGGGTGGTCGACAACGGTTCGCACGACGGCAGCCTCGAGGCGATCCAGCGCCAGGCCTCGCTCGACCCGCGCCTGCGCTTCATCGGCAATCCCGACAATCCGGGATTCTCGTACGCCTGCAACCAGGGCGCGCGCGACAGCGACGCGGACTGGCTGGCCTTCGTCAATCCCGACTGCCTGCCCGAGCCGGACGCGCTTGCGCGCCTGCTCGCGCACGCGCGCGAACTGGGTGGAGACTGCCTGCTCGGCGTCGACCTGGTCGACGAACACGGGCAGCGCGATGCCGCCGCGAGGCGCCACGATCCCGACTTCGCCACGATGCTGCGCGATCCCGCCAGGCGCGGCATCACGGTGCCGATGGACGCGGCGCGCGCGCTGCAGCGGGTCGATGCCGTTTCGGGGGCGCTGATGCTGCTGCCGCGACGGCTGTTCGAGCGCATCGGCGGCTTCGACGAGGGCTACCGCCTGCACGCCGAGGACCTCGACCTGTGCCGGCGTGCGCGCCAGGCCGGCGCGGTGGTGGCGGTGGCCAACGACGTGCAGGTGCTGCACCTGCGCGGCGTGTCGAGCCGCTCGCGGCCGCTGTTCGTCGAATGGCACAAGCACCGCGGACTGTGGCGCTACTTCCGCAGGTTCGATGCCGCCGCCGCGTCGTGGCCGGAGCGGCTCGCGGTCTGGGGCGCGATCTGGCTGCGTTTCCCGTTCGCCGCGCTTGGGGCGTGGTGGCGGCGTCAGGAAAAAGCCGGGGTCGGAGTCGACGTTCCCTGATCGTCGGTGCCGCCGGCGGGAGAATGATGGGAACTCGACCCCGACCCCGGCTTTCGACCCCGCCTTTCGACCCGCGCTTTCCCCCCTTGGAGCATGCGATGCCCGTGATCGAATCCCTCCTCGACACCGACCTGTACAAGTTCACCATGATGCAGGCGGTGCTGCACCAGCATCCGGCCGCGCACGCCGAATACCGGTTCCGCTGCCGCACGCCCGGCGTCGACCTGGCCCGCCACGTCGACGCGATCTCCGACGCCATCGACCGGCTGTGCACGCTGCGCCTGTCCGACGACGAGCTGGACTACATGCGTGGCCTGCGCTTCATCAAGCCCGACTTCGTGGACTTCCTCGCCCTGTTCCGGCTGCAGCGCAAATACGTCGCGCTGCGTGCGTCCGACGCCGAGCCCGGCGCGATCGAGCTGGAGGTGAAAGGCCCCTGGCTGCACACCATCCTGTTCGAGGTGCCGCTGCTGGCGATCGTCAACGAGGTGTACTTCCGCGACACCCACGGCGCGCCCGACGAGGCCGAGGGCCTGCGCCGGCTGCAGGGCAAGCTCGACCGGATCAACGACGCGGTCGGCTTTGATGACTGCCGGATCACCGACTTCGGCACCCGCCGCCGGTACTCGCGCGCCTGGCACGACGCGCTGATCCCGCGCCTGGCTTCAGGCCTGGGCGAGAAGTTCGCCGGCACCAGCAACGTCGACCTGGCGCGCCGACACGGCATGATCGCGCAGGGCACGATGGCGCACGAATGGCTGCAGGCCTGGCAGGCCCTGGGCCCGCGCCTGCGCGACTCGCAGGTGGCCGCGTTCGAGGGCTGGGCGCGCGAGTACCGTGGCGACCTGGGCATCGCGCTGACCGACGTGATCGGACTGGACGCGTTCGTGCGCGATTTCGACATGTACTTCTGCAAGCTGTTCGACGGTATGCGCCACGACTCGGGCGATCCGGTGGAATGGGGCGAACGGCTGATCGCGCACCTGGCCGCGAACAAGGTCGATCCGCGCAGCAAGGTGTTCGTATTCAGCGACGGCCTCGACATCGACGAGGTGATGCGCCTGTACGCGCACTTCCGCGGCCGCTGCCTGATGTCGTTCGGCGTCGGCACCAACCTCACCAACGACCTGGGGCCGAAGCCGCTGAGCATCGTGATGAAGATGGTGAGCTGCAACGGCCAGCCCGTCGCCAAGCTCAGCGACACCCCGGGCAAGACCATGTGCGACGATCCCGGCTACCTGGCCTACCTGCGCCAGGTCTTCGACGTCCCGCAACCTGCCGCCCCCCTGTAGGAACCGCTACAGCCGCGACCGCGTCATCCCCGCATACGCCGGGAGCCATGGACGTCGGCTCGTCGAGAAAATCGGTTCTTCTCCCGTTCGCGGGGACGTTCATTCGTGAAAGCGGGGCCCTGCTCCTTCCCCCGCGTGCGGGGGAAGGCCGGGATGGGGGCGCGCGCCGCAGGCGCGCGTGAGGTGGCGCGGCACCCGGTTTGCCCCCACCCCACCCGTCCGGCCCGGCGCAGCGGGGGAAGGAGCAGGGCCCCGCTTTCACGAACAGTCATCCCGCGAATGGGTGAAGAACCAGAAAATCAGCGTCCATGGATTCGCGCATCCGAGGGAACGGCGATCAGGAGCGGGCTGTCCTGGACGTTGCGGGTCCGCGCCGCTCAGCGGAACCGGTTGACTTCATCCCGCAGCGCCCTCGCCGCATCCGCCGCGGCCGCCGCGTAGTCCACGCCCGAAGACGCATACAGGATCCCGCGCGAGGAGTTGATCATCAGGCCGCCGCCGTCGGCCGTCGCGCCATTGCGCACCACCGCCTCGACGTCGCCGCCCTGCGCGCCGATGCCGGGGATCAGCAGCGGCATGTCGCCGACGATGCCGCGGATCACCTTCAGTTCCCCGGGGAAGGTCGCGCCCACCACCAGGCCGCAGTTGCCGGCGGCGTTCCAGCCGGTCGCGATCGCGCGGGCGATGCGCTGGTACAGCGGCTCGCCGCCCACGTCGAGCTCCTGGAAATCGCGCGCGCCGGGGTTGGAGGTGTGGCACAGGAAGATGCAGCCGCGGTCGCCGCGGCGCAGGAACGGCTCGGCCGAATCGCGCCCCATGTAGGGGTTGAGGGTCACCGCGTCGGCGCCGAAGCGGTCGAAGGCCTCGGCCACGTACTGCTCGGCGGTGCTGCCGATGTCGCCGCGTTTGGCGTCCAGCACCACCGGCACGTCGGGGTGGACGGCGGCGATATGGGCGATGAGCCGCTGCAGCGAGGCTTCGCCGCCGTTGTGCGCGGCGAAGTACGCGATCTGCGGCTTGAACGCGCAGGCGAAATCCGCGGTCGCATCGACGATGTCCCGGCAGAACGCGAACAGCGGGTCCGGATCGTCCAACAGCGCCTCGGGGAAGCGGGCCGGGTCCGGGTCGAGGCCGATGCAGACCAGGCTGTCGGCCTCATGCCAGCGGGCGCGGAGCTTGTCGATGAAGGTCATGGTGCGGATTGTCCCCCAAGGTCCATCGTCATGTCGCGGTCGGTCGCCTCGTGGCTGCGGCCGCCCCGCTCGAAACCCTGCCTGGCGGGGCGAAGGAGGCAGGCAAGCAGGCACCAGGAAGGACGCCGGGTTTCCCCGGCGTCCTTCGCGTCACTTGAGCGCCTTGAACCGCAGCCGCTTGGGGCCCGCGTCGTCGCCGAGGCGACGCTTCTTGTCTTCCTCGTACTCGCGGTAGTTGCCCTGGAAGAACTCCACGTGGCTGTCGCCCTCGAAGGCGAGGATGTGGGTGGCGATGCGGTCCAGGAACCAGCGGTCATGGCTGATCACGAAGG
>JAEWGI010000055.1 GCA_023388355.1 Pseudomonadota bacterium | reverse complement strand
TCCAGTCCTCGATCCTGGAAGGCATCAACTTCTATTCCGGCTTCGCCTATTTCTACAACCTGGTGCGCCAGAACCGGATGGCCGGCACCGGCAAGATCATCAGCTTCATCAACCGCGACGAGCTGGCGCACACCAAGTTCATCAGCGAGGTGATCCGCGCCATCGTCGGCGAGAACCCGGAACTGCAGACCGACGAGCTGACCGACTACGTGCACGGCGCCTTCGCCCACGCCATCGATCTGGAAACGCAGTGGACCGGCGAGGTGCTCGACGGCATCGACGGCATCGACGTGGACGAGATGATCCGCTACGTGAAATACCGCGCCAACAAGATGGCCGGCATGCTCGGCATCGAGTCGATGTACCCGGACACCACCGACAACGTGATGCCGTGGATCAAGGCCTACGCCGACAACTTCACCGAGACCAAGACCGACTTCTTCGAGATGCGCAATGCCTCGTACAAGAAGACCAACCTCGACAACGGCTTCGACGACCTGTGAGGTCGGCGCGCGACTGGACGAGCTGCGATGCCATCTGCGCCCTGTAGGAGCGGCTTCAGCCGCGATCTTCCGATCCGACGCCACATCTCACTGGTGATCGCGGCTGAAGCCGCTCCTACAGTGGGCCGGGCAGCCGCATCCACGCCATGCGCATCCTGATCGCCTTCGCCTCGCTCAGCGGCAACACGCGCGACGTCGCGCGCATGGTGCGCGCGCGCTGCGAGCAGCGCGGGCACACGGTGTGCTGGGTCGAGACCGACATCGCCGGGCTGGTCTCGGCCGGGCCCGACCCGCGCCACGACCTCTACCTGCTCGGCGCCTGGACCGACAATGCCGGGCGCACGCCGGCGGAGATGCGGCGCTTCATCGCCGAACTGGTCGCGGCGGTCGGCAAGCCGGGCGCCCGGCTCGCGGTGTTCGGCACCGGCGAGACGCAGTGGGGCCAGGAGTACTACTGCGGCGCGCTGCGGCGCATCGCCGCCTTCTTCGGTTCGCCACACCCGCGCCTGGAGATCGAGCAGATGCCGCACGGCGAACGCGACGCCCTCCGGATCCGGCAGTGGACCGACCACATCCTCAATTCCATCGAGAACACGCGCCATGCAGACCCTGCACGCGTCGTCGCCTGACGACTACCACGCCGCCCTCGCCGCGCACCCGCGCCTGCTGGTGGACTACCACAAGGACGACTGCCCCGGCTGCCGGATGCTGGACATGTCGCTGCAGAAGTTCGCGGGCGACGCGGCGGCGGCGGAGCTGGTCCTGCTCAAGGTGAAGCTGGAAACCGTCGGCGAGGACTTTTTCCGTGCGCTCGGCCTGCGCCAGACGCCGACGTTGTCACTGTTTCGCGACGGCGCCGAGGTCACGCGCCTGCCCGGCTTCCAGGCGCCGGGGCAGATCGCGCGCGCGGTCGCGCTGTGGCTGCCGGCGGCCGAGGCCGCGGAGGCATGAGCGAGGCGTCGGCAGCGGACAGCGCGGCGCCCGCCACCGAGGCGCGCATGCTCGAGATCGTGTTCCCCGACCACACCAACCACCTGGGCACGCTGTTCGGCGGCCAGGCGCTGGCGTGGATGGACAAGGCCGCCTTCATCGCGGCCTCCCGGTTCGCACGGCGCACGGTGGTGACGGCACGCTCCGAACAGGTCGACTTCCGGCATCCGATCCGGCAGGGCCAGCTGGTCGAGACCATCGCCCGCGTGGTCGAGGTCGGCCGCACCTCGATGCAGGTGGAAGTGGACGTGGTGGCCGAGGACCTGCTCAGCGGCGCGCGCGAACTGTGCACGCGCGGGCGCTTCGTGATGATCGCGCTCGACGCCGCCGGAGCGCCTGCGCCGGTGCCCATGCTTCCAGCGCCCTGACACGCTCACGCGCCATTGGCGCCGGCGTGACGATGCGGCGCTCCCGACCGGAAACGCCGCTTGCGCCCGCTCGTCCAGGTTGCACGGGAAACCGTCCGCCGCGGCCGGTCCCGGGTATGACATAGTCGCGCGCCTGCCCTGCCGTGCCGGCGCCGATGCCCCGCGACCACGTCCTCATCCTCTCCTGCCCCGACCGCACCGGCATCGTCCACCGCGTGTCCGGGCTGCTGTTCGAGCACGGCTGCAACATCCTCGATGCGCAGCAGTTCGGCGACGCCGAGTCGGGCCGGTTCTTCCTGCGCGTGCACTTCGACGTGCCGGCGGCCAGCGACATCGACACGGTGCGCGCCGCGTTCGCGCCGCTGGCCACCGCGCACGCGATGGACTGGGACATGCACGAGGTGCGCCGGCGCGCGCGGCTGCTGGTACTGGTCAGCCGGCAGGGGCATTGCCTCAACGACCTGCTGTTCCGCACCCACAGCCGGCAGCTGCGCGCGGACATCGTCGCCGTGGCCTCCAACCACACGGACTATGCGCAGCTCGCGGGCTCCTACGGCGTGCCGTTCCACCATGTCCCGGTCGACGCGGCGACGCGCGAAGCGCAGGAACGGCAGCTGCTGGACCTGGTGGAGCGCGAGCGCATCGACCTGGTGGTGCTGGCGCGCTACATGCAGATCCTCTCGCCCACGCTGTGCGCGGCACTGGCCGGGCGCGCGATCAACATCCATCACAGCTTCCTGCCCAGTTTCAAGGGCGCCCAGCCCTACCACCAGGCGCACGCGCGCGGGGTCAAGATCATCGGCGCCACCGCACACTACGTGACGCCCGACCTGGACGAGGGTCCGATCATCGAGCAGGACGTGGCGCACGTGGACCATGCGATGACGCCTGCGGCGCTGATCCGGATCGGCAGCGACGTCGAGTCGCGCGTGCTGGCGCGCGCGGTGCGGCTGCACGTGGAGCACCGGATCCTGCTCAACGGACACCGCACGGTGGTGTTCCGCTGAGGCGGCTTCGCAGGGTTCCCTGACGCGATGCAGCGGCGCGGCCCCGGCGCCGGGCCGCACGTCCCCGTCCCCGCGGCCTTGGTGCCTTCTAAGGACTGCCCGCGACCTACGGCGCGATCCTGCCTGCGGCGCGTTCCGACGACGCCCGCGACCGGGGCCAGCCGCTTCCGCGCGGCGCGAGGACGACATCGGTGGGCTTTCCGAGGGCCGGCTTCGCCGCCGCTTGACCCGCGTCGCCCGCGCGCGTAACGTCCATCCCGCCAAGGTACGTATCGCTATATCTTGATAGAGCGATGTGTTTAAAAGGGAAGCCGGTAGGACCCACGGGTCGAAGCCGGCGCTGCCCCGCAGCGGTATGTGGAAACGACCTTCGCCATGAAGCACTGGGCACTGCCCGGGAAGCGGCGAACAGTAGGGAGGACGCGACCCGTCCTGCGTCCACGAGCCCGAAGACCTGCCTCGGCCGGAGAGCGATCTCCGTCGACCTGGCGCCCGTTGGAGGCGCGGGAAGGTCGTGCCTTCGACGAAGGCGCGTGCCTTCGCGTGTGTCCGCACGGCTCCGAATCGCCCGAGGGGGCGACCACGAACCGAGGAACAAACGCACATGACCACCGTATGCAATCTGGGCTTTCCCCGCATCGGTCTCCGACGCGAGCTGAAGAAGGCCGTGGAGGCCTACTGGCGCGGCGAGTCCAGCGCCGGGCAGCTGCACGATCAGGCCAGGGCACTCCGGCTGAGACACTGGCAGCTGCAGCACGCTGCAGGCGCCGATGTCGTGCCCTGCAACGATTTTTCTTTGTACGACCACGTGCTGGACACGGCCGTGCTGTTCGACGCGATTCCCGCACGCTACAGGCCCGTGGTCGATGCGGACCCGTTGCGCGGGTACTTCTCGATGGCGCGCGGCTGGCAGGACGACGGCCTCGACCTACCTGCGCTGGAGATGACCAAGTGGTTCGACTCCAACTACCACTACCTGGTGCCGGAACTCGAGCGCGGGCAGTCGTTCCGCCTGCGCGGCGACAAGCCGCTCGCGGAGTTCATCGAAGCTCGCGACGCCGGCGCCAGGGCGCGCCCGGTGCTGCTGGGTCCGGTGAGCTTCCTGCTGCTGTCCAAGTGCGTCGACGGCAGCCGTCCCCTGGACCTGCTGCCGGCGCTGGTTCCCGCGTATGCGCAACTGCTCGCGGAACTCCGGAACGCCGGCGCGGAATGGGTGCAGCTGGACGAGCCCTGCCTGGTCCTGGACCTGGGCGATGCGGAACGCCGCGCCTATGCTGAGGCCTATCGCGCGCTTGCCGATGCGGCCGGGCCGAAGCTGCTGCTGGCGACCTACTTCGGGACGCTGGAGCACAATCTGTCGTGGGCCGCATCGCTGCCGGTGCAGGGACTGCACGTGGACCTGGTACGCGCACCGGGGCAACTGGATGCGGTGCTCGGTGCGCTGCGCGACGACTGCGTGCTGTCGCTTGGACTGGTGGACGGTCGCAACATCTGGCGCACCGATCTCGACCGGGCCGTGCTGCTCGCCCGCGGCGCCGCAGAGCGGATCGGCAAGGACCGCCTGCAGGTGGCGCCATCGTGTTCGATGCTGCACGTGCCCATCGACGCGAGCCTCGAAACCGGACTGGCGAGCGAACTGCGCGGCTGGCTTGCATTCGCGAGGGAGAAGATCGGCGAGCTTCGGGTGGTGGCCGATTCGCTCAACGGCCTCGCATCGGCAAGCGCCACCCTCGAGCTCGCGCGCGAACGCCTGCAGGAGCGCAGCCGGTCCAGGCGCGTCCACCGGCGCGAGGTCGCCGCCAGGGTCGGTGCCCTCTCCACGGAGGACGCGCGCCGCACGAGTCCCTACGCGCAGCGCAGTACGCTCCAGCAACGTCGCTATGGCTTGCCGGCGTTTCCGACGACGACGATCGGGTCGTTTCCGCAGACGCCGGAGGTGCGCAAGGCACGGGCCGCGTTCAAGGCGGGCCGCCTGGACGAGGCCCAGTACCTCGGTTTCCTCGAGAAGCAGACCGCGCACTGCGTGGAGATCCAGGAGCAGATCGGCATCGACGTGCTCGTGCATGGCGAGTTCGAGCGCAACGACATGGTCGAGTACTTCGGAGAGCAGCTGGAAGGCTTCGCCTTCACCCGCAACGGCTGGGTACAGAGCTACGGCTCGCGCTGCGTGAAGCCGCCGATCATCTACGGCGACGTGTCGCGCCCTGCACCGATGACGGTGCGCTGGTCGACGTATGCCCAGTCGCTGACCCGGCGGCCGATGAAGGGCATGCTGACCGGCCCGGTGACCGTGCTGCAGTGGTCGTTCGTGCGCGACGACCAGCCGCGTGCGGCCACCTGCCGGCAGATCGCGATTGCGCTGCGCGACGAGGTGGAGGACCTGGAAGCGGCCGGCATCGGCATCATCCAGGTCGACGAGCCCGCGCTGCGCGAGGGCCTGCCGTTGCTGCGCAAGGACTGGAACGGCTATCTGGAATGGGCCGTGGAATGTTTCCGCATCACCACCTCGTCCGTGGGCGACGGCACGCAGATCCATACCCACATGTGCTACTCGGAGTTCAACGACATCATCGAAGCGGTGGCGGCGATGGATGCGGATGTGATCTCGATCGAAACCTCGCGCTCCCGGATGGAGCTGCTGGATGCATTCGCGCAGTTCCGGTATCCCAACGCCATCGGCCCGGGCATCTACGACATCCACTCGCCGCGCATTCCCGATCGCCAGGAAATGACCGATCTGCTCCGCAAGGCCACGTCGGTACTCGCGGCCGACCAGATCTGGGTCAACCCGGACTGCGGACTCAAGACCCGCGGCTGGGCCGAGACGGCGGCCGCGCTGGAGGCGATGGTTGCAGCGGCGCATGAGCTGCGCCTGGGCCAGGCTGCGGCGTAGAGCAACTCGTCGTCGGTGCATACATCCGTCATTCCCGCGAACGCGGGAATCCAAGGGCTTTGCCTTAGCTCAGCAGCAAAATCACTGGATCCCCGCGTTCGCGGGGATGACGGAAATTGCCGAAAACGCCCTGGGATCCGCTACCTCTCGCGAGGGTCAGCCCTGTTCCAGCGATGCACCCGCCGCGTCCAGTGCGGCGCGCGTGGGTGCATCGCCCGCCGGGGTCACCGGCCGCGTGAGTTCCCACAGGACGCCCACGCGAAAGCCCGCCTCGATCGCGTCCTGCGCCGACCACAGCACGCAGTAGTCGCGCGCCAGGCCGCACAGATGCACTTCCTCGATGCCGCGCTCGCGCAGCCAGCCGGCCAGGCCGGTGGGCGGGCGCAGCCCGTCGGGGCCGATGTTCTCGCGGAAGGCGCTGTAGGAATCGACCTGCGGGCGCGTGCCCTTGCGCAGGACCAGATCGGCCAGGTTCCAGTCCACGCGCGCATCGAGCGCGGCGCCGGGCGTGCCCTGCACGCAATGGTCGGGCCAGAGCACCTGCGGATGGCCGTGCAGTTCGACGGTGTCGAACGGCGCGCGGCCGGCATGGCTGGACGCGAACGAGGCGTGTCCGGGCGGATGCCAGTCCTGGGTCGCGATCACGGTGCGGTAGGCGCGGCGGGCCAGCAGCGCGGCGATGCCCGGCACCACCGCATCGCCCTCATGGCAGGGCAGCGCGCCGCCGGGCATGAAATCCGGCTGCAGGTCGATGACGAGCAGGGCGGTGGTGTCGGGGTGGGCGGGCATCGGGAGGAGTCTCGCGGGGATGGCTGGATTGGCTTCGGAGGACCCCCACCCCGGCCCTCCCCCGTAAACGAAGGAGGGAGTCGAACCGCAACGCGTGCCTTGCTCCCTCCCCCGTTCACGGGGGAGGGCTGGGGTGGGGGCCCGCCGCGCAGCGGCGGACCACAAACACCCTCAGGCGATCGACGCGCGGTAGATCGACTCGATCGACGCATCCAGCGCCTGGTTGTACGCCGCGTCGTCCTGCTGCGCGCTCAGGCCTTCGGTCAGCGCGCGGCTGAAGCTGGCGATCACGCCGGGGTTGCGCGCCAGCATCGCGTTGGCGTCGTCGCGGCTGTAGCCGCCCGACAGGGCCACGACCTTGAGCACGGCCGGATGCTCGACCAGCTCCTTGAAGTAGCCGTCCACCTTCGGCAGGGTCAGCTTGAGCATCACCGGCGAGGACGGATCGAGCTTGTCCAGGCGCGCCAGCAGGCCGCGCTTGAGTTCAACCTCGATCGCCTCCTTGTCGGCGGCGTTGATGTCGACTTCCGGCTCGATGATCGGCACCAGGCCCGCGTCCAGCACCTGCTGGCCCAGCTCGAACTGCTGGTCGAGCACCTCGGCGATGCCCTTGGCGTTGTTGGACTTGATCACCGAGCGTTCCTTGGTGCCGAACACGCCCTTGGCCTTGGCCCGCGCCAGCAGGTCGGCCAGGCCGGGGATCGGCTTCATCTTCTGGACCCCGTCGACCTCGTCGGCCAGGCCCTTGTCGATCTTCAGGAACGGCACCACGCCCTTGTCTTCCCACAGGTAGGCGACCGCGTTCTTGCCGCCGAAATCATCGTCCATGGTGCGCTCGAACAGGATCGCGCCGAGCACGCGCTCGCCGGTGAACGCCGGGCTGGTGACGATGCGGGTGCGCATCGCGTGCACCTGGTCGAACATTTCCTTCTCGTTCGAATACGCCGACTCGTCGACGCCATAGAGCTTGAGCGCCTTGGGCGTGCTGCCACCGCTCTGGTCGAGCGCGGCAATGAAGCCCTTGCCACTGGCGATGCGGTCACGTTGCTGGGGATTGATGGCCACGTTCGATGGATTCCTCTGCTGGCGGGCGGGTGCGCGTTGCGCGCGGAACCCCGGATCATAACGCTCCGCAGGCGGGGCGCGCGCCGCGAACCGTGCTGTCGTGCAGCATGGCCGCTGCCGATACATCCGCCCGCGCCATCACGCCCGGCCTAGAATGGCGCCTCCGCGCGGCCGCGCGACCCGGACTCCCGCCGCGATGAAAGCCTACCTGCCTCCGTGGCTGCACGCCTGGCTCGCCGAGCTCACGCTGCTTGCGCAGGTGCTGGTCATCGCGCTCGCCGCGCTGGCGCTGCGCGTGCTGCTGGTGCATCTGGTGCGGCGCCTGGCGCAGCGCTACGACCTGCCGCAGCAGATCGTGATCGTTGCACGTCGAACCATCGGCTTCCTGGTCGGCTTCGCCGCGGTGCTGCTGGTGCTGCGCGCGCTGGGCGTGTCGGGCGGGGTGCTGTGGGGCGCGTTCACCGGCTTTGCCGCGGTCGCCGCGGTGGCCTTCTTCGCGCTGTGGAGCGTGTTGACCAACGTGTTCTGCGCGCTGCTGATCCTGGTCACCCGGCCGTTCCGCCTGTTCGACCACATCGATCTGGTCGAGAGCGGCGACAAGCCCGGCCTGCGCGGACGCGTGGTGGACATGAACCTGGTGTACGTGACGCTGGAGGAAACCCATCCGGGCGGCGGCGAGAGCGTGCTGCGGGTGCCCAACAGCCTGTTCTTCCAGCGCGCGACCCGGCGCTGGCGCGGACAGCCGCCACCTCCGCCCGAAACCGCCGCCGCGGGCCCGTCCACCGACGACGGCAGCGGCCCGCGCACTCCCGGCGGCGGCGGCGGCAGCGCGGTGATGGGCAACTTCCCGTAACGCCGCATCCGCCGCAACGCGGTTGCTGGTGCCGCTGCCGCTCCTTCCCTGTCGCCGCTCCTGCTCCTTCCCCCGCTCGCGGGGGAAGGTTGGGATGGGCGCGCGCGCGAAGCGCGCGATGGTTGCGAAGCGACCTGAAGCGCCCCCCTCCCACCCTCCCTCCGCAAGCGGAGGGAGGGGCAACGGCAGGCGCAGAAAACCGGGCCCGTCACCTGCGTCGCATACGATGGCCGCATCGCCGCCACAGGATTCCCCATGCCTCGTCCCGCAATCGCGCTGCTTGCGCTCGCCTTCCTTCCCGCCCTGGCCTTCGCCCAGGGCGCCCCGGATATCGATGCGGCTGCACAAGGCGTGCAGGCCAGGGTGATCGAGTGGCGCCGCGACCTGCACCAGCACCCCGAACTTGGCAACCACGAAGTGCGTACCGCGCAGGTCGTCGCCGACCACCTGCGTGCGCTTGGGCTGGAGCCGCGCACCGGCATCGGCCCGACCGGGGTGGTCGCCGTGCTCAAGGGCGCCAGGCCCGGACCGCGCATCGCCCTGCGCGCCGACATGGACGCGCTGCCGGTCACCGAGGCCACCGGCCTGCCGTTCGCGTCGACCGTGAAGAGCGAGTACCGCGGCCAGCCGGTGGGCGTGATGCACGCCTGCGGCCACGACATGCACGTGGCCATCCTGATGGGCGTGGCCGAGGCGCTGGTGGCGATGCGCGACGACCTGCCGGGCGAGGTGATGTTCGTGTTCCAGCCGGCCGAGGAAGGCCCGCCGGTGGCGGGCGAGGTCGCGGGCGCGAAGCGCATGCTCGACGAGGGCATCTGGGACGACTTCAAGCCCGATGCGGTGCTGGGCCTGCACGTGTGGTCGCGCCTGCACGCCGGGCAGCTTGGCGTGCGCGCCGGGCCGTTCATGGCCAGCGCCGACGAGTGGACGCTGACGATCCGCGGCCGCCAGACCCACGGCTCGCAGCCCTGGGCCGGCATCGATCCGATCACCGTCGCCGCGCAGGTGCTGCTGGGCGCGCAGTCGATCATCGCCCGCCAGGTCGACATCACCGCGCACCCGGTGGTGCTGACCGCCGGCCAGATCCAGGCCGGCACCCGCTTCAACATCATTCCCGACGAGGCGACGATGGTGGGCACGCTGCGCACCTTCGACCCGGAGGTGCGCGCAGACGTGATCGAACGCTTTCGCGGCACCGCCGGGCACTTCGCCGCCGCCAGCGGCGCAACCGCCACGCTCGAAGTCGCCGGCAACGCGCCGTCCACCAGCAACGACCCGGCCCTGCTGCAGCGCCTGCGCCCCTCGCTGGAGAAGGCCGCCGGCGCGGGCAACCTGGTCGAGGTGCCGCGCTACACCATCGCCGAGGACTTCTCGCAGTTCGCAAACGTGGTGCCCGGCCTGTACTTCTTCGTCGGCAGCACCCCGCGCGGCCAACCGCTCGAAGCGGCGCCGATGAACCACTCGCCGCACTACGCGCCGGACGAATCCGCGCTCGACCTGGGCGTGCGCGCGCTGCTGCAGGCCACCGTGGATTTCCTCGCCGGCGGCTGAGGCCTGTCGATCCGGCCGCTGCTGTTCGAGGTGTCATCCCGAACCGCAGGTGAGGGATCCCGACCGCCGGCGCGGGCCTGGCAGAGCGGGATTCCTCACCCGCTGCGCGGGTTCGGAACGACATGAACCAACACCTCGGCTGGCCGGATCTCAAACGCCCAGCCACTGCCGCAGCGGATGCGCCGGATCGGCCAGCAGCCGCAGCGCCAGCGCGACCGACACCACCACCAGCAGCGGCCGGATCACCCGCGCGCCCTGGCGCATGGCGAAGCGCGAGCCCAGGCGCGCGCCGATCCACTGCCCCACGCCCATCACCAGCCCCACCTTCCACAGCACCGCGCCAGCCGCAAGGAACACCGCCAGCGCGCCGACGTTGGAGCCGAAGTTGAGGAACTTGGTGTGGGCGGTGGCCTTGAGGATGCCGAAGCCGGCCAGGGTCACGAAGCCCAGCATGAAGAACGAGCCGGTGCCGGGCCCGAACACCCCGTCGTAGAAGCCGATCACCGGCACGAACAGCAGGCCGAACAGCAGCGGGCTGATCCGGCGATGGCGTTCGAGCTCGCCCACTCCGCGCTTGAACCCGAAGTACAGCGCGATCGCGAGCAGCAGCAGCGGCAGCACCGCGCCCAGCCAGTCGGTCGGCATCACCGTCGCCAGCAGCGCACCGCCGGCCGCGGACAGCGCCGAGGCAAGCACCATCGGCCACTGCGAGTGCAGGTCGACGTGGCCGTGGCGCGCATAGCTCCAGCTGGCCGCGCCCGAGCCGAACACCGCCTGCAGCTTGTTGGTGCCCAGCGCCTGCAGCGGCGGAATGCCGGCCAGCAGCATCGCGGGAATGGTGACCATGCCGCCGCCACCGGCAATCGCGTCGATGAAGCCGGCCAGCAGCGCGGCCAGGAACAGCCATGCCAGCAGCTGCAGGGCTAGATCGTGCATCGGGAACCGTCAGGCGGGCGCTTGGCGCGCAAGGCCGCGGATTCTACGCGTCGCGGCCGCGGGCCGGCGTGACCGTGCCGATCCGGGTAGCATCGTCCTGCCTTGCACCCGACCGGAGATACCGCGATGCGCCAGCCCCGCCTGCCGTCGACCGTCCTGCTGTCGACCGTCCTGGGATCCGCATTCGCCGCCTGCCTGGCGCTTCCGGCCGCCGCCGCGGACGGGCAGCGCGCGGAGGTGACCGCGGCCGCGCACGCGCTGCGCGCACCGGTGGTCGAGTGGCGCCGCGACATCCACCAGCATCCGGAGCTGGGCAACCGCGAAGTCCGCACCGCGGCGCTGGTGGCCGACCACCTGCGCGCGCTGGGCCTGGAGCCGAAGACCGGCATCGCCACCACCGGCGTGACCGCGGTGCTGCGCGGCGGCCGTCCCGGCCCGCGCATCGCCCTGCGCGCGGACATGGACGCACTGCCGGTCACCGAAGCCACCGGCCTGCCGTTCGCGTCGAAGGCCACCACCACCTACCGCGGCGAAACCGTCGGCGTGATGCACGCCTGCGGCCACGACGCCCACGTTGCGATCCTGATGGGCCTGGCGCAGGCGCTGGCGGGCATGCGCGAGGACCTGCCGGGCGAGGTGATGTTCATCTTCCAGCCGGCCGAAGAAGGCGCGCCGGAGGGCGAAGCCGGCGGGGCGAAGGAAATGCTGGCGCAGGGCGTGTTCGACGACTTCCGCCCCGACGCGGTGTTCGGCCTGCACGTGGGCGCGGCCCTGCCCGTGGGCCAGGTGTCGGTGCGCCCGGGGCCGATGATGGCGGCCTCCGACGCGTTCGAGATCAACGTGCTCGGCCGCCAGGCGCACGGCTCGCGGCCCTGGGACGGGGTGGACCCGGTTGTCGCCGCCGCCGACCTGGTGACCACCGCGCAGAGCATCGTCAGCCGCCGCACCGACATCACCCGGCTGCCGGCGGTGCTGACCTTCGGCGCGGTCAAGGGCGGCATCCGCCACAACATCATTCCCGACTCGGTGCAGCTGATCGGCACCATCCGCAGCTTCGACGACGGCATGCGCGAGGCGATCCTCAAGGACCTGCGCAACGTGGCCGAACACGTGGCCGCCGCCCACGGCGCGCGCGTGGAGGCGCGCATCCCGCTCGACCAGAGCTATCCGGTGACGCCCAACGATCCGGCGCTGACCGCACGCCTGCTGCCGAGCCTGGAGAAGGCGGTCGGCGCCGGCAACGTGATCGAGCCGGCGCTGATCACCGGCGCCGAGGACTTCTCGTTCTTCGCCCGCGAAGTGCCGGGCCTGTACTTCTTCGTCGGCGCCACCTCGCCCGGCATCGACCCGCGCACCGCGCCGGGCAACCACTCGCCCGGCTTCCTGCTCGACGAGGACGCGCTGGACGTGGGCTTCCGCGCGATGCTGCAGGTGGTGCTGGATTACCTCGACGGTCCTGCCGCCGGCTAGCGCGAACCCCGACGCCCGGCGCGGCAAGGACGCGCGACCCCAGGCGAATCCCGCGGCGGCGATAGAATGCCGCGATGTCCCGCCCCGAAGACTCGCTGCTCGGTCGCGAAGCCGCCTATCCCGCGCACTACGACCCGGCCCTGCTGTTCCCGATCCCGCGCGCCGCCGGTCGCCAGGGGCTGGCGGTGGACGGCGCGCCGCCGTTCGCCGGCCACGACCGCTGGCACGCCTACGAACTGTCGTGGCTGGACCCGCGCGGCAAGCCGCTGGTCGCCACCGCCACCCTGACCGTGCCCGCCTCGACCCCGAACCTGATCGAATCCAAGTCGCTCAAGCTCTACCTCAACTCGCTCAACGCCACCGCCTTCGACGACGCCGAAGCGCTGCGCGCGCGGATCGCGGGCGACCTGTCGCAGGCCGCGGGCGGGCCCGTGGACGTCGCCTTCGGCCTGCCGCCGGTGGTGGCCGACGACGACGCCATCGACATCGATGCACTCGAGGTGCGGATCGACCGCTACGGTCCACCCGACCCCGGCCTGCTGCAGGCCGGCAGCGACGACGTGGAAGAAGTCCTGCGCAGCCAGCTGCTCAAGTCCAACTGCCCCGTCACCGGCCAGCCCGACTGGGCCACCGTCGACATCGCCTACTACGGCCCGCGCATCGACCGCGCCGGCCTGCTGCGCTACCTGGTCTCGTTCCGCGAACACGCCGGCTTCCACGAGCAGTGCGTCGAGCGGATCTTCGTCGACCTGCTGGCCCGCTGCCGCCCGCAGCGGCTGTCGGTGGAAGCCCGCTACACCCGCCGCGGCGGCCTAGACATCAATCCCTGGCGGGCCACGCCCGGCTGCGCCCCGCCCGCGCCCCGGCGCGAGCAGCGGCAATAGCGCGCCCGCCAGCCCCACCGCGATGCGTCCTTAACACGGCCCGTGCCACCGTCGTCGGCGCCCGTCCCCTGGAGCGCCCCGCCATGAGCAACGACCGCAAGCCCGACTTCTCCAACGTCCAGAGCGGCGCCAGCAGCAAGCCGTCCGCGGGCGGCGGCGGCAGCCTTGCCGGCGAGAAACCCGATTTTTCCAACGTGGTCAGCGGCGCGGACAGCGTGCCCACCGCCCAGGGCGGCGCCGGCAGCCTTGGCGCGCGCAGCTACACGATCGCGAAGGGCGACACCCTGTCGGGCATCGCCAAGCAGGTCTACGGCAAGGCAAGCCTGTGGCAGAAGATCTTCGAAGCCAACCGCGACACGATCGACAACCCGGACCGCATCTTCCCCGGACAGGTGATCACGCTGCCCGAGATCGACGACGACGGCGAAGGCAAGGGCCCACCGCCCGCCGCCGCCTGACTCCCACCCCGACGCCCCTGCACGAGGACATCGCCATGAACCGTACCCGTCTGTCCCAGGCCCTGCTTGCCGCCGCCGTCGGCACCGTCGCCCTCGTCGGCTGCGGCCGCGACGAACCCGCCCCGGCCACCCCCCCGAGCGCCCCGGCCGAACCCGCGACCACCGCGCCCGCGCCGGTGCTTGCGCCTGCGGTCGCCCCCGCCACCGTGACCCTGGGCAACGCGATCGACGCCGACAACCGCGTCGCCACCCCGCTCACCGCCTTCTCCAGCGGCGACACCATCCACGCCTCGGTCGCCAGCGACGGCAATGCCCGCCGCCTGACCGCGACGTGGACCCACCTGGACAGCAACCAGACGGTCGCCGAAGAAACCAAGGACGTCGCCGCGGGCCCCCAGACCACCGACTTCCACATCAGCAAGCCCGACGGCTGGCCCACCGGCCGCTACCGCGTGGAGATCTCGCAGGATGGCAACGTGATCAACACCAGCGAGTTCGAGGTGCAGTAGCGCGCGCTGAAGCCAGTGTTCGAAGAGCGCGGCGAAAGCCGCGCTTTTTTTGGTTCTTCTCCCAGGAGAAGAAGTTTTTTCTGCGCGGTCCCGCCTTCCGGTTCATCCTGCAGGACGGCTTCGGCCACGGCCGGATCCCTGCGCGCCGCGTTTCCGGCTCATCCCCGCACGCGCGGGAAACACCTCTCCCGTGGGAGCGGCTTCAGCCGCGATTGTCGCATCCGCCTCCGCCGGAACGTCCGCCAGCGTTTTGCCCCGCCCCGGCCGACGCGCGACAATGGCGCGCTTGCCATTCCGCTGCCCGACGAGACCCGAGCCCATGTCCGACACCCCCAAGATCATCTACACCCTCACCGACGAGGCGCCGTTCCTGGCCACCGCTTCGCTGCTGCCGATCGTGCAGGCGTTCGCCGGGGCGGCGGGGATCGCGGTGGAGACACGCGACATCTCGCTGTCGGGGCGGATCCTGGCGCAGTTCCCGGAGCTGCTGGGCGAGCGCGCGGTGGCCGATGACCTGGCCGAGCTGGGGGCGCTGGCCAAGACGCCCGAGGCCAACATCATCAAGCTGCCCAACATCAGCGCCTCGGTGCCGCAGCTCAAGGCGGCGGTGAAGGAGCTGCAGGCGCAGGGCTGGCCGCTGCCCGACTATCCCGACGAGCCGAACGACGACGGCGAGCGCGACATCCGCGCGCGCTACGGCAAGGCCATGGGCAGCGCGGTCAACCCGGTGCTGCGCGAAGGCAACTCCGACCGCCGTGCGCCGCGCCCGGTCAAGGAGTACGCGCGCAAGCATCCGCACCGCATGGGCAAGTGGAGCGCGGATTCGAAGTCGCACGTGGCGCACATGGACGAGGGCGATTTCTACGGCAGCGAGCAGTCGGCGACGATGGCCGCGGCCGGCAGCCTGCGGATCGAGTTCACCGGCAGCGACGGCAGCACCCGCGCGCTGCGCGATCCGGTGAAGGTGCAGGCCGGCGAGATCGTCGACGCCGCGCGCATGTCGCGCAGGGCGCTGGCGGCCTTCATCGCCCGCGAGATCGAGGATGCGCGCGCGCAGGGCGTGCTGTTCTCGCTGCACCTGAAGGCGACCATGATGAAGGTCTCCGATCCGATCATGTTCGGCGTGGCGGTGTCGGAGTTCTACCGGCCGGTGCTGGACAAGCACGCCGATGCGCTGGCGAAGGCCGGCTTCAGCCCCGACAACGGCATCGGCGACCTGTACGCGCGCCTGGACGCGCTGCCGGGCGAGGTGCGCGATGCGGTGCGCGACGGCATCGACGCGCTGTACGCGCAGCGACCGGCGCTGGCGATGGTCAATTCCGACAAGGGCATCACCAACCTGCACGTGCCCAGCGACGTGATCGTCGACGCCTCGATGCCGGCGATGATCCGCGACTCGGGCGGGATGTGGAACGCCGACGGCAAGCTGCAGGACGCCAAGGCGGTGATCCCCGACCGCTGCTACGCCGGCATCTACCAGGCGGCGATCGAGGACTGCAAGGCCAACGGCGCGTTCGATCCGGCCACGATGGGCAGCGTGCCCAACGTGGGCCTGATGGCGCAGAAGGCCGAGGAGTACGGCAGCCACGACAAGACCTTCCGCGCGCCCGGCGACGGCACCATCCGGGTGCTCGACGAGGCCGGCGGCACGGTGTTCGAGCACGCGGTGGAGGCCGGCGACATCTGGCGCATGTGCCAGGTCAAGGACGCGCCGATCCGCGACTGGGTCAAGCTCGCGGTCGACCGCGCCCACATCAGCCGGACGCCGGCGGTGTTCTGGCTCGACCGCGCGCGCGCGCACGACGCGCAGGTGATCGCCAAGGTCGAGCAGTACCTCAAGGAGCACACCCTCGACGCGCTCGACGTGCGCATCCTGGCGCCGGTGGAGGCGATGAAGCTCTCGCTTGAGCGCATCCGCAAGGGCCAGGACACCATCTCGGTCACCGGCAACGTGCTGCGCGACTACCTCACCGACCTCTTCCCGATCCTCGAGCTCGGCACGTCGGCCAAGATGCTCTCGATCGTCCCGCTCATCAACGGCGGCGGCCTTTTCGAGACCGGCGCCGGCGGGTCGGCCCCGAAGCACGTGCAGCAGCTCGTCCAGGAGAACTACCTGCGCTGGGACAGCCTGGGCGAGTTCCTCGCCCTCGCCGTCAGCCTCGAGCACCTCGCCGAGGCCACCGGCAACGCGCGCGCCACGGTGCTCGGCGAGACGCTCGACCGCGCCACCGGCCGCCTCCTCGACGAGAACAAGTCGCCGGCGCGCAAGGTGGGCCAGATCGACAACCGCGGCAGCCACTTCTACCTCGCCCTCTACTGGGCCGAGGAGCTGGCGCAGCAGACCGACGACGCCGAGCTGGCAGCGGCCTTCGCCGACACGGCGAAGGCGCTCGCCGACAACGCCGAGGCCATCGACGCCGAGCTCGTCGGCGCCCAGGGCCACGCGGTCGAGATCGGTGGCTACTACCGCCCCGACCCGGCCAATGTCACCGAGGTGATGCGCCCCTCCGCGACGCTGAACGGCATCGTCGACGCCCTCGCCTGACGCGGGTCCGCCCGCGAGATAGTGCCCACCCGACCGATGCGGTCGGGTGGGCACTTCTCCATCCGGCGCGCCCGCGACGGACCGCCACGACACGCGTCGCCGACGCTGTCCGAGCGTGACGCGACACGGTCGTGGCGGTCCGTCGGCGCGACCGGGAAATGGCGCGGGAAGGCTTACGACTGTGGGGAGTCCGTGGCGTCCGGATCACGGAGGGCGTCGCTGGCCTCGGCGATGATGGCCCGCATCGCGGCCGACGCGGCCGCGCCGTCGCCGGACTGGACGGCCTCGGCCACGTCCCCGTGCAACCGCACCGCCACCGGGTTCGGCGTCGCCGGCATCAGGTCATGGTGCGTGCGCCCCGCCAGCACCTCACCGACCACCCCCGCCAGCGCCGCCAGCATCTCGTTGCCCGAGGCCGCCAGCAACGTCGCATGGAACAGCTGGTCGGCTCGCAGGTAGGCCTGCAGGTCGCCGGACTTGGCATGCACCGCCATCGCCACCACCGCCCCCGTCATCACCCCACACTGCTCCGGACTCGCCTGCGCCGCCGCCAGCTCCGCCGCCACCGGCTCCACCCCACGGCGCAGCTCCCCGAGCGAGAGCAGCTGCTCCTCCCGGCCCGGGCCGTCCAGCCGCCACCGGATCACCCGCGGGTCGAACACGTTCCACCCCGTGCTCGGCAGCACCCGCACCCCGAGCCGCTTGCGCGCCTGCACCAGACCCATCGAGTCCAGCACCCGCACCGCCTCACGCACCACCGAGCGCGACACCCCGTACCGCTCGTCCAGCTGGTCGATCCG
>JAEWGI010000010.1 GCA_023388355.1 Pseudomonadota bacterium | reverse complement strand
ATCGAGCAGGCCGAGCAGGGCGTGGACTACTTCACCATCCACGCCGGCGTGCTGCTGCGCTACGTGCCGCTGACCGCGAAGCGGGTCACCGGGATCGTCTCGCGCGGCGGCTCGATCATGGCCAAGTGGTGCCTGGCCCACCATCGCGAGAGTTTCCTGTACGAACATTTCGAGGAGATCTGCGAAATCATGAAGGCCTACGACGTGGCCTTCTCGCTGGGCGACGGCCTGCGCCCGGGCTGTATCGCCGATGCCAACGACGCAGCCCAGTTCGGCGAGCTGGAGACCCTGGGCGAGCTGACCAAGATCGCCTGGAAGCACGACGTGCAAACCATGATCGAAGGCCCCGGTCACGTGCCGATGCAGCTGATCAGGGAGAACATGGACAAGCAGCTCGCCGAATGCGGCGAGGCGCCGTTCTACACCCTGGGTCCGCTGACCACCGACATCGCGCCCGGCTACGACCACATCACCAGCGCCATCGGCGCGGCCATGATCGGCTGGTACGGCACCGCGATGCTCTGCTACGTCACCCCCAAGGAGCACCTGGGTCTGCCCAATCGCGAAGACGTGCGCGACGGGATCATGGCCTACAAGATCGCCGCCCACGCCGCCGATCTGGCCAAGGGCCACCCCGGCGCCCAGGTGCGCGACAACGCCCTGAGCAAGGCGCGCTTCGAGTTCCGCTGGCAGGACCAGTTCAACCTGGGCCTGGATCCGGAAAAGGCGCAGTCGATGCACGACGAGACCATGCCGAAGGACGCGCACAAGCTCGCCCACTTCTGCTCGATGTGCGGCCCGCACTTCTGCTCGATGAAGATCACCCAGGACGTGCGCGACTACGCCGCCGAGCACGGCGTGGACGAGGCCGGCGCGCTGGCGCAGGGCATGGCCGCCAAGTCGGCCGAGTTCCGCGAGCAGGGGGCGCAGGTCTACCGGCCGGGCTGACGGCGCGGCCGGCGCGGAAGGCGCGCGGCGCCCGCCCGTCGGGCGGGCGGCGCCACCCGTAGGACGGCAGGAAGCATTCATCCGGCGTAGCGGAGCGCATGCTAGCGTCGGGCAATCCGAAAGGAGGATTCCCCATGAGAGCCTTCCGCGTCGCAACCTGGGCGCTGCTGCTGGCAGCCACGGCGCTGCTGGCGGCCTGCGCCACCGGCCCCCGGATCACTGCGGAAGCCGATCCGGAGACGGATTTCAGCCGCTACCGCACCTTCGCCTTCTATTCGCCGCTGGCGATCGAGCGCGAGGGCTACAGTTCGGCCGCCAGCGAGCAGATGAAGGCCGCGGCGCGCGCGCAGATGGAGGCGCGCGGCTACGTGTTCACCACCGAACGCCCGGACCTGTGGCTCAACATCAACGCCTACACCCAGCGCCGGACCGACGTGAGCACGATGCCGTCGGTCGACTATGCGTACTACTACAGCTACCGCGCCCGCGGCTATTACGTGGTGCCGTACTGGCGCGACCGCACCGACGTGTACCGCTACACCGAGGGCACGCTCAACGTCGACCTGATCGACGTCGAGCGCAATCGGCTGGTGTGGGAGGGCATCGCGGTCGGCCGCGTCTCCCGCGAGAACGACCCGGTCGAACGCGCCGCGCGGATCAACGCCACCATGGCCGACATCTTCGCCCAGTACCCGTACCGCGCCGGCCTGGTGCCGGCGCCGCTGTGATCGCGGACGGGCGCTTTCCCGACCGGTTCTCCCCGTCACCCCGCCTGTCCGGGCTCCCGCAAGGCGAACGGTTCGGTCACGGGCCCGGGCGTTCCGGAATCCGGGGCGGGCGCTTGCCGCGCCGCCGGGATTAGTGGCTGAATCAACGCAACTGCTTGATTTGCTGTCATTTTCCGCCGATTCACCGCCGCGTCCCGGCGGCTGCGCGATACTCGCTGTCCGTTCCATCCATGCAACACACGGAACTTCCACGGTCCTTAGCAGTCGAACCTGCCGACTGCTAGACTGAGCCCATGAGCAAAACCATGTCGCAAGCTTTGGTCGCCAACAACCTGCCCGTGGCCGTGTTCACCGGGCTGAGTCCGATCGGCTCGCTGGAGTCCTACATCGGCGCCGTCCACCAGATCCCGGTCCTGTCGGCCGACGACGAGCAGGCGCTCGCGCGCCGCTTCCACGAGAACGAGGATCTCGATGCGGCCCGGGAGCTGGTGCATTCGCACCTGCGTTTCGTGGTGCACGTGGCCCGCGGCTACAGCGGCTACGGCCTGCAGCTGGGCGACCTGATCCAGGAAGGCAACATCGGCCTGATGAAGGCGGTCAAGCGCTTCGACCCCGACGTCGGCGTGCGCCTGGTGAGTTTCGCGGTGCACTGGATCCGTGCCGAGATGCACGAGTTCATTCTCAGGAACTGGCGCATCGTCAAGGTCGCCACCACCAAGGCGCAGCGCAAGCTGTTCTTCAACCTGCGCAAGAGCAAGACCCGCCTGGGCTGGCTCAACGCCGCGGAAGTGAGCGCGGTGGCCAAGGACCTCAACGTGTCCGAGCGCGAGGTGCTGGAGATGGAGTCGCGCCTGTCGGGCCGCGACATCGGTTTCGATGCGCCGGCCGACGAGGACGACGAGCGCGCGCCGCCCGCGCCCTCGGCCTACCTGATCGCCCACGACGAGGATCCGGCCCAGGCCTACGAGCGCAACGACAGCGCCGACAACCGCCTCGAACTCCTGCGCGAAGGCATGGCCCGCCTCGATGCGCGCTCGCGCGACATCATCATGCGCCGCTGGCTCGATGACGAAAGCAAGGTCACGCTGCAGGAGCTGGCCGACGAATACGGCGTGTCGGCCGAGCGCATCCGCCAGGTCGAAGCCAACGCCCTGAAGAAGATGAAGGCACTGTTCGCGGCCTGAGCCACGGCGATGGTCTGTGCAGGAAAGCCCGGTTTTGACCGGGCTTTTTTGTGGTTCTTCTCCCATTCGAGGGAACTCGGCTGGATTGCAATCCGTGGATCGGGCCTGCGGCGGGGTCGTCCCAGGCCGTGGGTTGCTCCTCGGCTCGGTCAGCCCGCTGCGCGGTCCGGCCCGGCGAAAAGCGACCCCGGTCGACAGGGCAGGACTTCGGCCCGAAAGCTCCGATGTAGCGCCCCTCCCCGCTGCCTCCGGCTTCCCCTCGAACGGGAGAAGAACCTTTTTCGTGGTCGGTTAACCTGACGGCCTTTGCCGGACGTGGTCGCGCGCTTGAGCGGAATGGGAATCTGGATCGTCCTGTATGCGATCGGAGCGGCGCAGGCCGCGATGCTCGCGCCTGCGCTGTGGCGCCGGCAGGCCAACGCGCAGGCGAACCGGGTGCTGGCCGGGTGGCTGGGGCTGGTGGCCGTCGACCTGATGGTCAAGGCCTGCCACATGTCCGCGCCCGAGGCCGGTTTCGCCGCGACCTTCGGCGTGGCGCGGCTGTTGCCGTTCGCCTACGCACCGCTGTTCTTCCTCTACGTGCGCACCCTGGTCGGCGGCCCGCCCCTGGGCGCGCGCGACCTGTGGCACGGTGCGTGGTTCGGACTGATGCTGGCATGGATGGCGTGGCGCTGGCTGGTCGGCGATCCACTGCCGGCCGATGGCGACTGGCGGCAGCGCTGGTTCGATCCGCTGCTGTTCTCGCTCGCGTTCGCGTATCTGGCGACCGCTGCGCTGCGGGTGCATCGCTACCGGCGCTGGCTGCGCACGCGGCGATCGGATGCCGACCGCCTGTCGCTGCGCTGGCTGGCGACGATGACCGCCTGCCAGTTCGCGATCTGGGGGATTGCCGCGGCGCATGCGGTCACTGCGATCGCCTTGTTCGACTACCTGCTGATCTACGCCGCGGTCGCGGCCTGGGTCTGCGTCGTCGGCTGGTTCAGCCTTGGCCAGCCACCGGTGGCCGAGCCGCTGCGCTCCCCGATCGTCGCGCCTGCGGAAGGCAGGGACGCCGAAGACGATCCGCGTTTCGACGAGGTCGAGGCGCGGCTGTCGGCCCTGATGTCGGAGCAGGCGCTGTATCGCGAACCGGCGCTGGGCATCGCCCAGCTCGCGCGCCGCAGCGGCTATCCCGAATACCTGGTCTCGGCGGTGATCAATCGCCGGCTGGGCGGCAACTTCTGGGAGTACGTCAACCGCCACCGCATCGAGGCCGTGCGCGCCTGCCTGGCCGATGCCGGCGACCGGCGCGGCATCCTCGAGATCGCCTACGCCGCGGGCTTCACCTCGAAGTCGACCTTCAATACGGCGTTCAGGCGGATCGTCGGGGAAACGCCCAGCGGCTACCGGAATCGGCAGGCGCCGGCCCGGCGCTGAATGCCGCCCGCGCCGGCGCGCGCAGCAGCCAGGCGCACATGGCCAGGTTGAACAGCCAACTGCCCCAGGCGGCGCCGACATAGACCGGCAGGAACGGCAGCTGCAGCAGCCCGGTGCCCAGCGCAAGCATCAGCCGCAGCGTGACCGCGCCTGCGGTCAGCGCCATGGAGTAGGCCATCCAGCGGCGGTGCCTGGCGATCTCGCCCGCGATGGCGAGACGGATGCCGTTCGCCGTCACCCCAAGCCACAGCAGCGAGAGCAGGCTGAAGCCCGCCCGGCTCGGCCAGCCGCCCTGCGCATGCTGCGCCAGCGACAGGCCGGACACCCCGCCGATCAGGATGGCGGCGGCCGACAGCCATCCGCCGGTGCGGTGCAGCGCCGGCCAGCGCCGCCGGATGCCCTGGCTCAGCTGCAGCGGAACCAGCAGCAGCGCCAGCCCGGCGCCGAAGAAGTGCGCGGGCACGTCCAGGCCCGAGGTCGCGAACTGTTCGGCGAACGGGTCGCCGCTGCGGAACGCCATGTACAGGTAGGCGAAGGCGTAGGCGGCGGTGGCCACGCAGGCCAGCGAGAACAGCAGCTGCGCCACGCGCAGGCCGAGCGTACGGAGCAGGGATCGCACGGTCTTCTCCATCGGGAACGATGGCCGAAGCGTGCCGGGCCCGCGGCGGTCCGTCGTCCGGATCGGGCGGATCGAACGCCGGGAAGGCGCCTGCGGGTGCGGATCGGCCGATCCGGACGACGGTCAGCCGTTGCAGCCCCGGATCCGGCGGCTCACCACTTGAACAGCACCAGGCTGATCGCCAGCGCGCCCATGCCGGTGACCAGGCCATAGACGGTTTCGTGGCCCTTGGCGTAGCGCTTGGCCGCGGGCAGCAGTTCGTCCAGGGCCAGGAACACCATGACCCCGGCGATGAGGCCGAACACCGCGCCGAACACCGCGTCGTTCAGGAACGGGCGCAGCAGCAGGAACCCGATGAGCGCGCCGATCGGCTCGGCCAGGCCCGAGACCAGGCAGGCGCCGAAGGCGTAGGCCTTGTTGCTGGTGGCGAAGTACACCGGCACCGCGATGGCGATGCCTTCGGGGATGTTGTGGATCGCGATCGCGAACGCCAGCGGCATGCCGACGCCGGGGTTCTCGAGCGTGGCGAAGAACGTCGCCAGCCCCTCGGGGAAGTTGTGCGCGGTGATCGCGATCGCGGTCAGCATGCCGACGCGCTTGACGTAGTCGCGGTTGTGTTCGCGGAAGTAGGGATCGTCCACTTCCAGCCGCTGGTGCGGGTTGGGCACCAGGCGGTCGATGGTCACGATCACCAGCACGCCGGCGAGGAACGACAGCGTGCCCCAGGTGAAGCCGAGCCGTTCGCCGTAGTGGAGCGTGAACGAGGCGATCGACTTGCCGAGGATCTCGCCCAGCGACACATACACCATCGCGCCGCCGGCGAAGGCCAGGCCGAAGGCGAGCACGCGCGCATTCGGCGACTTCGAGGCGAACACCAGCAGTCCGCCGAATCCGGTCGCCAGTCCCGCCGCGGTGGTCACTGCCAGCGCGATGAGAAAGTTCTGCGTGGGGATGTCGGTCATGCCAGGGTCGCGATGGGAGACGCGTCATCCTAGCCGAAGCGCGACGCGCGATCGCGTATGCGGCCGCGGCCCGGATCGTTACTTTGTATCGGAACGATCGTCGCCGCCGAGGATGATCCGCGCCGCGCGCTGGTGGGTCCAGTACGCCACCGACCAGTTGAGCAGCACCACCGAGCGGTTGCGGAAACCGATCAGGAAGAACAGGTGCGCGACCAGCCAGAACCACCAGGCCAGCATGCCCGAGAAGCGCCATGCGCCGAGGTCGACCACCGCCGCCATGCGGCCGATGGTGGCGAGGTTGCCGAAGTCGCGGTAGCGGAACGGCGCGCCTTCGCTGCGCCGGCCATCGAGGCGCGCGCGGATCGTGCGCGCGACGTGCCTGCCCATCTGCTTGGCGGCCGGGGCCACGCCGGGCACGGGACGTCCGTCGGCGCGCTCCAGCGCGGCCAGGTCGCCGGCAACGAAGATCTCCGGGTGGCCGGGTACCGTCAGGTCCGGGCGCACCTTGACCCTGCCGGCGCGGTCGAGCGGCGCGTCCAGGCAGCGGCCCAGCGGCGAGGCCGCGACGCCTGCGGCCCAGACCACGGTCCTGGCGGGCACGAAGCGGCCGTCGCGGACGTAGCCGTCTGCGTTGATGTCCTCGACCGCCGCTCCCGTCTGCACCTCCACGCCCAGCTTCTCCAGCTGCAGGCGCGCCTTGCGCGAGAGATCCTCCGGAAACGAGGACAGTACCCGCGGGCCGGCCTCGACCAGCCGCACCCGGGCGCGCGCCGGGTCGATGTTGCGGAACTCGCCTTCGAGCGTGTGGCGCGCGATCTCGGCCAGGGTGCCGGCCAGCTCGACCCCGGTGGGGCCGCCGCCGATGATGGCGAAGCTCAGCCAGGCGTCGCGTTCGTCCGGGTCGCCGGCGGCCTCGGCGCGCTCGAACGCCAGCAGCAGCTTGCGCCGCAGCTCCAGCGCGTCGTCGAGGGTCTTCAGGCCCGGCGCGTGCCCGCTCCAGTGCTCGTTGCCGAAGTAGGCATGGGTGGCGCCGCTGGCCAGCAGCAGGTAGTCGTAGCCCATCCGGCGGGTGCCGTCGGCGTGCTCGAGCTCGACCTCGCGCGCGTCGGCGTCCACGCGCGAGACCGTCGCCATCCGCACTTCCACGTTGCGCTGGCGGCGCAGGATCTGGCGCAGCGGCGCGGAGATGTCGGGGGCGGACAGGCCGGCGGTGGCCACCTGGTAGAGCAGCGGCTGGAACAGGTGGTGGTTGCCGCGGTCGAGCAGGGTGATGCGCACCGGCGCGGACTTCAGCGCGCGCGCGGCCCACAGCCCGGCAAAGCCGCCGCCGACGATGACCACGTGGGGTGGTTGTGGCGTCATGTGCGCCATTCTACGGGCGCCCCTGCATGGCGCAGCTCTTCTCCTTCCGCTATCAAAGGAGGGCCGTAGCCTTTCTCCCTCCCCTTCAAGGGGAGGGTCGGGGTGGGGATGGTGTCCAGCGCGCGTGGCTAGGTGGGCAGGTGCTGCGCAAAAAAACAACACCATCCCCACCCAACCCGTCCGGCCCGGCACAGCGTGCCGGGCGTTCGGTCGGCCGGGCGGCAGTGCCGTCCAAGCGGGCCGCCCTCACCCCCTTGAAGGGGAGGGCTTTTCACGCCGGTCGTTGCGCGGCGGCTTCGCTCAGCCGATCTTCGCTGCCAGCTGCGCTTCGAGCTTGCGCTGGTCGGCGGCGAAGTTGCGGATGCCCTGGGCCAGCTTCTCGGTCGCCATGGCGTCCTCGTTGTGCTGCCAGCGGAACGGGGCTTCCTCGAGCGCGGCCGGGCGGTCGGCGCGGTCCCCGGCCTCGACCAGGGCGCGCTCGACCGGAGCGTCGGACGCGTCCAGCGCGCCGAGCAGGTCGGGCGAGATGGTGAGCCGGTCGCAGCCGGCCAGCGCCAGCACCTGTCCGGTATTGCGGAAGCTCGCGCCCATCACCACGGTGTCGTAGCCGTGGCGCTTGTAGTACTGCCAGATGCCGGTGACCGACTGCACGCCCGGGTCGTCCTGCGGGTTGGCCGGCTTGTCCATGCCGTTGGCCAGGTGCCAGTCGAGGATGCGGCCGACGAAGGGCGAGATCAGGAACACGCCGGCCTCGGCGCAGGCCACGGCCTGGGCGAACGAGAACAGCAGGGTCAGGTTGCAGTGGATGCCGTCGCGCTCGAGCCGCTCGGCGGCGCGGATGCCTTCCCAGGTCGACGCCATCTTGATCAGCAGGCGGTCGCGGCCGATGCCGGCCTGGTCGTACAGCTCCACCAGCCGGTGCGCCTTGGCGACCGTTGCCTCGGTGTCGAAGCTCAGGCGTGCGTCGACCTCGGTGGACACGCGGCCGGGGATCAGCTTGAGGATCTCGCCGCCGATCGCCACCGACAGGCGGTCGCCGGCGTCGGCCACCTTCGCCTCGCCGCTGCCGCTGGCGGCCGAGACGGCCTGGCCCAGGTGCGCGGCATAGGCAGGCAGCGAGGCGGCCTTGAGCAGCAGCGAGGGGTTGGTGGTGGCGTCCATCGGCTTGAAGCGGGCGATCGCCTCGATGTCGCCGGTGTCGGCGACCACGGTGGACAGGGAACGGAGCTGTTCGAGCTGGCTGGGCATGTCTGGGTACGGATGTGCGTGTGGGGTGCGCCATTGTCGCGCATCCGCCGTGACCGCGCCGGCACGGTTTCAGCGCTTACCGTCGCCACCGGCGACGCGCTACCCTGCGCACAGCGCAGACTGTGGGGAACGACATGCTTGAAGGTGGCCGCCGCATCGCCCTGCTGATCGACGCGGACAACGCGCCGGCGGCGAAGATCGACGCGATCCTCAACGAGGTCGCGCGCCACGGCGTGGTCAACGTGCGCCGCGCCTACGGCAACTGGAAGAGCCAGAACCTGGCCGGCTGGGAGAAGGTGCTGCACGAATACGCGATCCGCCCGATCCAGCAGTTCAACTACTCCACCGGCAAGAACGCCTCGGACATGGCGATGGTGATCGATGCCATGGATCTGCTGTATGCGCGCAACCTCGACGGATTCGCGATCGTCTCCAGCGACGCCGACTTCACCCCGCTGGTGATGCGGGTGCGCAACGACGGCTACGCGGTCTACGGCTTCGGCCAGAAGCAGACGCCGCTGCCGTTCGTGAAGGCCTGCTCGACCTTCCTGTTCCTGGAGAAGCTGGGCGACGACGGCGACGTCTCGGCCGGCCAGGCGCGCCCGCGCACCGAGGCCGAGCTGCGCGACGACCGCGCCCTGGTGCAGCTGCTGCGCGGCGCGGTGGAGGCGGTGGCCGACGACGAGGGCTGGGCGCACCTGGGCGGGGTGGGCAGCCACCTGGGTAACCAGGGCTCGTTCGACTCGCGCAACTACGGCTACCGCAGCCTCAGTGCGCTGATCGATGCGGTCGGTCTGTTCGAAGTGCGGCGCGAGGGCCAGGCGGTGCTGATCCGCGAGAAGCCCAAGGCCCGCGCCGCGCGCACGCGGCGCGCGAAGGGGACCAAGGCGGCCAAGGCGACTCAGTAGAGGTCGACCGGGTCCACGTCCAGCGACCAGCGCACCCGGCGCGCATCGGGCAGGGCGTGGATCGCCGGCAGCGCGGCCTGCAGCCCGGCGTGCAGGTGGCGGCGTTCGCCGGCCGACAGCAGCAGCTGGGCGCGGTGCATGCCGGCGCGCCTGGGCATCGGCGCCGGCATCGGTCCGCTGAGCGCAGGGCCGTCGCCCGACGGCGGGACATCCTCGAACGCCTGCCGCGCCGCCTGCAGGAAGGCCAGCGGCGGGCCGGCGTGGCGGGCCTCGGCGCGCAGCAGCGCCAGGTGCGCGAACGGTGGGAATCCTGCCGCCTCGCGCAGCGCCAGCGCGTCGGCGGCGAAGGCGTGGTAGCCGCCGTCGATCAGCATCGCCAGCAGCGGATGGTCCGGGTGGTGGGTCTGCAGCAGCACGTGCCCGGGCCGCTCGGCGCGACCGGCGCGGCCGGCCACCTGGATCAGCAACTGGGCAAGCTTTTCGTGCGAGCGGAAGTCGGCCGAATACAGGCCCTCGTCGATCCCCACCACGCACACCAGGCTGAGGTTGGCCAGGTCGTGGCCCTTGGCCAGCATCTGGGTGCCGATCAGGATCCCGGGCCGTTCGCCCAGTCCGCCCAGCAGCCGCTCCATCGCGTCGCGGCGCCGGGTGCTGCCGCGGTCGATGCGCAGCACCGGGACGTCACCGAACTTCGCCGCCAGCACTTCCTCGATCCGCTCGGTGCCCACGCCCTGCGGCTGCAGCGCGAGGCTGGCGCAGTCCGGACAGGCCGGCGGCGCGGGCCGGCGGTGGCCGCAGTGATGGCACTGCAGGCGCCGGCCCTGGGCGTGCACGGTCATCGGCCGTCCCTGGTCGGGCGTGCCGCAGCGCGGGCACTGCGCGCTCCAGCCGCAGTCGTGGCACAGCAGCACCGGCGCGTAGCCGCGGCGGTTGCGGAACACAAGCACCTGGCCGCCGGCGTCCAGTTCGGTGCGGATTGCCTGGAGCATCTGCTGCGACAGCCCGGCCTCCAGCGGCCGCTTGCGCACGTCGGCCACCCGCACCCGCGGCGCCTGCGCGGTGCCCGCGCGCCGTGACAGGCGCAGATAGGCATAGCGGCCGGAGGTGGCGTTGTGCAGGGTTTCCAGCGATGGCGTGGCGCTGCCCAGCAGCACCGGCACCGACAGCGCGCGGCCGCGCACCAGGGCGAAGTCGCGGGCGTGGTAGCGGATCCCGTCCTGCTGCTTGTAGCTGGCGTCGTGCTCCTCGTCGACCACGATCAGGCCGGCCTCGGGCAGCGGCGTGAACACCGCCGAGCGCGTGCCCACCACCACCCGCGCCTCCCCGCGCCAGGCCGCCGCCCAGGTGCGCGCGCGTTCGCCGTCGCCGAGGCCGGAGTGGGCCACGTGCACCGGTACCCCCAGGCGCGCGCGGAAACGCCCCAGCAACTGCGGGGTCAGCCCGATTTCCGGCACCAGCACCAGCGCCTGGCGGCCGCGGGCCAGGCAGTCGGCGATCGCGTGCAGGTAGACCTCGGTCTTGCCGCTGCCGGTGACCCCGTCGAGCAGCATCGGCGCGAAGCCTTCGGCGGCGCGCAGGGCGTCGATCGCGGTCTGCTGTTCGGCTCCCGGCGTCGGTCCGGGCTGCGGCGCCGGGGCGAGCTGCGAGGCGGGCACCGCGATCCGTTCGACCAGGCCGCGACCCTGCAGGGCGCGCGCCGCGGCGCGCCAGCCGTCAAGCAGCAGCTCCAGCGCATCCTCGTCGCGCGGGGCCTCGTGCAGCAGCTGCGCCAGCCGCAGCGGACGCGAGCCCTTGCGCAGGCCGGGCAGGGCGGTGGCGCCGGCTTCGGTCAGCTGCCAGGCCCAGGCATGGGTATCGGGCAGCGGCTCGCCGCGGCGCAGGGCCGCCGGCAGCGCGGTCGCCAGCACTTCGCCCAGCGGGGCGTGGGCATAGCGCGCCAGCCAGCGCAGCGAGGCGAGCAGTTCGCCGTGCAGGAGCGGCGCCGGGTCCAGGCGTTCGATGATCGCGCGCAGCTCGGGCGCGCCGGCGGCGGGCGGTCCGATCGCGGCCACCACCCCGACCAGCTCGCGCGGCCCGAACGGCACCCGCACCCGGCGGCCGACGTCGTCGCCGGTCGCGGCGCCGGGCGCGCGATAGTCGAACAGCCGCGGCAGCGGCAGCGGCAGCGCGACCTGGAGGACGGGGGAGGCGGATTCGGGCACCGCCGGAGTCTAGCCACAGTTCGGCGCGGCGGCCCCCGAGCTGGCTGCGCGACTTGCGTCCGTCCGGACCTTCCGCACGCAAGTCGATGGCGGACAAGGGTTTTCCCCTTATCCACAATTTATGTGGATAAGCCTGTGTACGAGCGCATGCGGTACGTCTTTTTGCCCGGGGGGGTATGCGTGAAAGCCTGACTTGGCGAAAAAAACGCCACCCACACCAATTCCATAAAAATCAAGCATTTAGGCGTGAAACAAAGCCTTCACAATGATCAACGCGGCTCCACGCGCCGCTCATGTGACGGTACTGCGACGCATGTGCACAACGTTGGCCCGTAAAACCGCGGCTGGATCAGCCAGTGAGACGTCCGTCAAGCCCCCGGAGGCCGCCGGCGCGCACGTATCATGGCCGCAGCGGGCCGCCCCCGAGGCCCGGCAATCCTGGCGTCGGCCCTTGAACGATCCCGCTGCGGCACATGCTGCCCTGACCGCTTTCCTGCGTGGCGTCGAGCGTCGCGGCGCGGTGTTCGCGCAGTGGCAGGGAGGCAGCGCGGAGGCGGGGGACGCGGCCCTGGCCGCCACCCTGCGGGGGTTCCGCGGCATGGCCGCCGGGACCGCGTTCGCGGAATGGCCGCGCCGCTTCTGGGCGATGCTGCTGGCGGCCCCGCAGCTGCGCGGCGGAACCCTGTCCGCGGATGCCGACGTGCCCGCCGCCCTGGTCGCGCTTGGCGCGGGGCCGCGCGCCGCGCTGCTGCTGCGGCTGGTCGCGGGCCTGGCCGAATCCGAGGCCGCGGCGGTGCTGGGCATCGCCCGTCCCACCTATCGCCTGGCGCTGCAGCGCGCGCTGCCGCATCGCGAGGACGGCAGCCCCGACCCGGAGGCCTGGAGCGCGCTCTCGACGGCCGCGCAGCAGGCGGTGCGCGCGCTGCCGGGCGAGCGCCTGGAGCGGATCGGGATGC
>JAEWGI010000004.1 GCA_023388355.1 Pseudomonadota bacterium | reverse complement strand
CCGGCGGCGACCACGCGGTCGTCGGGGCCGAACAGCACCGCGCCGAAGGGGCCGCCGGTGGCTTCGGCGACGTTGCGGCCGGCCAGGGCGATGGCCAGCGCGACCTTGTCGGCGTCGGTGGCATAGGCGCGGCCGCGGTCGAGCAGGGCTTCGACCCAGGCCGGCAGCCGCAGCGCCACGCCCGTGGGGAGGGTGGCCAGGCTCATCGGGCCACCGCCCCGCCGGACTGGGCCGGCTCGCAGGTGTTGGACACGCAGGCGCAGGCCTCGATCTCGCGGAAGCCGCAGACGCCGGCCATGCCCGCATCCGCGCAGGCGGCCTGCACCGCCTTCGGATCGGGCTGAGCGGCGGTGTTCACGCAGGACGGGGAATAGCCGCAGCAGCTGCCGACGTCCTTCACTGCGCAGTCGCTGTCCACGCGGCAGCTGCGGTCGAGATCGGGGACGCCGGACACCGCCGGACGGGCGGGCTGCGCGGGCATAGGCGTGGCCGGTTGGGGATCGGACATCGGCGGTGCCTGCACGCTGCCGCCGGGCTGGGCGGCGCTGCAGGCCGCCAGCAGCAGGGCGATGGACGCGGACGGGATGATCCGGCGCATTGAAGTCTCCGTGTCGTGGACGTCGCCGGGCATGGTAGCGCCGGCGGGTGCCGGCGCCGGCGAAGGCCGGCGCGGTGCCGGCCGTCAGGCCTTCGCGGCCCAGGTGTCGCGCAGGGTGACGCTGCGGTTGAACACGGGCGAGTCGTCGCGGTGCTCGCGGCGGTCGGCGACGAAGTAGCCCAGGCGCTCGAACTGGAACGACTGCTCCGGTGCCGCGCCGGCGGCCGCGGGCTCGACCCAGCCGCGCACCGACACGCGCGAATCCGGGTTGAGGTGGTCGCGGTAGGTGAGGCCTTCGCTCTCGTCATCCGGATCGGCGACCGAGAACAGGCGATCGTAGAGGCGGATCTCGGCCTGCACGGCGCGCGTGGCATCGACCCAGTGGATCGTGCCCTTGACCTTGCGGTTTGCGCCTTCCATTCCGGGGCGCGATTCCGGATCGAGCGTGCCGCGCAGCTCGACCACCTCGCCGTCGGCGTCCTTGACCACCTCGTCGCAGCGCACGATGCCGGCGCCACGCAGGCGGACCTCGCCGCCGGGCACCAGACGCTTCCAGCCCTTGGGCGGCACTTCGGCGAAGTCGTCGCGCTCGATCCACAGCTCGCGCGAGAACGGCACCTCGCGCTCGCCGAAGGATTCGTCCTTGGGATGGTTGGCGAAGCGCAGGCTCTCGGCGTGGCCTTCGGGCAGGTTGGTGAGCACCAGCTTCAGCGGCGCGACCACGGCCATGCGCCGCGGTGCGCGCGCGTCCAGGTCCTCGCGCAGCGCGCCCTCCAGCACCGAGAAATCGATCATCGAGTTCTGCTTGCTGATGCCGATGCGATCGACGAACAGGCGCAGCGCGCCGGGCGTGTAGCCGCGGCGGCGCAGGCCCTGCAGGGTGTACATGCGCGGGTCGTCCCAGCCGTCCACCAGGCCTTCGGCGACGAGCTGGGTCAGCTTGCGCTTGCTCATCACCGTGTAGGTGATGTTGAGGCGCGAGAACTCGATCTGGCGCGGCTTGGCGGCCTCGACCGGCAGGCCCTTCTCCGCCAGCGGCGCCAGCAGCTCCGGGTTGCCGGCCAGATCCACCCGGTCCACGCACCAGTCGTACAGCGGGCGGTGGTCCTCGAACTCGAGCGTGCACAGCGAATGGGTGATGCCCTCGACCGCGTCGCCCAGGGCGTGCGCGTAGTCGTACATCGGGTAGATCGGCCAGGCGTCGCCGGTGTTCTGGTGCGGCACCTTCTTGATGCGGTAGAGCGCCGGGTCGCGCAGGTTGATGTTGCCGCTGGCCATGTCGATCTTCGCGCGCAGCGTGCGCGCACCGTCATCGAACTCGCCCGCGCGCATGCGCCGGAACAGGTCGAGGTTCTCCTCGACGCCGCGGTTGCGGTACGGCGACTCGCGGCCGGGTTCGGTCAGCGTGCCGCGGTACTCGCGCACCTCTTCGGCCGACAGGTCGCAGACGAAGGCGTCGCCCTGGCGGATCAGCTTCTCGGCGGCGAGGTAGAACACCTCGAAGTAGTCCGAGGCGTGCCGCAGGCTGTTCCACTCGAAGCCCAGCCAGCGCACGTCGTCCTGGATCGCGGCCACGAACTCCGGGTCTTCCTTCGCCGGGTTGGTGTCGTCGAAGCGCAGGTTGCAGCGGCCGCCGAACTCCTCGGCGATGCCGAAGTCCAGGCAGATCGCCTTGGCGTGGCCGATGTGCAGGTAGCCGTTGGGCTCGGGCGGGAAGCGCGTGCGGATGGCGTCGTGCTTGCCGCTGGCGAGGTCGTCGCGGACGATCTGGCGGATGAAGTCCTGCTTCACGGGCGCCGTGTCGGCGCCGGCCGTGGTGTCGTGGGGTGCGGTCATGCGGGTTCGTCGGGGAAGCGGGCGCGGGCCTGCGCCGTGGATCGGGCAGTGTAGCGGAGCGGCGCGCGCGAGACCGCCCCGCGGTGGCCGGGGGTGGAGGCGTGCGGACGGTGGCGCGGCGCGCCTTGGAGAGCGCCCGGACAGCCCACATCATGGAAGGCACACGCCTGCGCGAGGAAGTCCACGATGAACGATGTCCACCACGTCCACGGCCGCCCGCTGCGCGGCGATTTCCCCGGGATGTTCCGCGTGGCCTTCGGCATGGGCTGCTTCTGGGGCGCCGAGCGCCTGTTCTGGACGCTGCCGGGCGTCGTGACCACCGCCGTGGGCTACGCCGGGGGCAGCACCGACGCGCCCACCTATCGTGAGGTCTGCAGCGGCCGCACCGGGCATGCCGAGGTGGTGCTGGTGGTCTACGATCCGGCCGCCGTCGATTTCGCGACCCTCCTGGCCCGCTTCTGGGAAGGCCACGACCCGACCCAGGGCATGCGCCAGGGCAACGACGTCGGCAGCCAGTACCGCTCGGTGATCCACTGCGATTCGGCCGCGCAGCACGCGGCGGCGCTGGCCAGCCGCGACGCCTACCAGCAGCGGCTCTCAGCCGCGGGCCATGGCGCGATCACCACGGAGATCGTGTATCCGGCGCCCGCCTTCCACTACGCGGAAGAAGAGCACCAGCAGTATCTGTCGAAGCATCCTGGCGGCTACTGCGGCCTCGGCGGCACCGGCGTCAGCTGCCAGGCGGGCGCCGTCGCCTGACCGGGCTGCGCCGGCCATGCGCCACCGCCTCGGCACACTCCTCGCCTGTCGACGGCCATCAAGTACCTGACCCAGTCGACCTGGTCGCACGCGGCGCTGTCCGCCGGTGACCGCCTGGGCGGCACCGCGATGCTGGTGGAGGCGGACGTGGTCGAGGGCGTGCGGCTGGTGCCGCGATCTGCTCCACCCTGCTCGCACAGGCCTTCGAATCGATCCGCTATCCGATCCTGCCGCTGGTCGAATCGATCCCGTCGGAACATCCGGACGCGGCGCGGGCGCGCAGCGAGATCCTGCACATCCGCAACTGGTCGCTGTTCGTGCCGCGCGACTTCGACATCTCGCCGTACTTCAGCATCGTCAAGCCGCGCCTGGACGAGGGCTTCGACTACCGCGCACTGCGCTGGGAAGACTAGACGCCGGCGGCGCCCGGGACGTGGATCGGGGCGGTGGTGTCCGGCACCGGCGGCTGCAGCAGGTCCGGCGGCAGGCCGCGGATGACTCCGGCGAGCTGGCGCAGGAAACCGCCCATCGCCGTGCTCCGGCGCCAGACCATGGCGATGCGGCGGCTGGGTGCGGGGTCGCGGAAGTCGACCAGTTCGATGTTCTCGGAGCGCGCGACGGGCGGCTTCACCGCCAGCGTCGGCAGCAGGGTCACGCCGACGCTGGCCGCCACCATCTGGCGCAGGGTTTCCAGGCTGGTGGCCTGGAAGCCGTCCTTCTCGCCGGCGCCGGCCAGATGGCAGACGTCGAGCGCCTGGTCGCGCAGGCAGTGGCCGTCGGCGAGCAGCAGCAGGCGCTCGTCGACCAGGTCATCGAGCGAGATGCGGCCGCGCCCGGCGAGCGGATGCGCTTCGGGCACCGCGAGCACGAACGGCTCCTCGAACAGGAATTCGACCTCGAGCTGGTCGTCGCCCACCGGCAGCGCGAGGAGGGCGGCATCCAGCCGGCCCTGCTGGAGGCGTTCGAGAAGCACATCGCTCTTCTCCTCCACCAGCAGCAGCTCGAGCTCGGGGAAGCGCTTGCGGATCGCCGGCACCACGTGCGGCAGCAGGTAGGGGCCCAGGGTCGGGAAGAGGCCGAGCGTGACCCGGCCGGCCTCCGGGTCCTGGCTGCGCCGCGCGGCCTCGCGCATCTCCTCGACGTCGGCCACGATCCGGCGGGCACGGGCGGCGACGTCGCGGCCCGCGGGCGTGAGCATCACGTTGCGCGGCGCGCGCTCCACCAGGGCCACGCCCAGCTCGTCCTCCAGCTTGCGGATCTGGGTGGACAGCGTGGGCTGGCTGACGAAGCTTGCCGCCGCGGCCTTGCCGAAGTGCAGGTGGTCGGCGAGGGCGATGAAGTAGCTCAGGTCGCGCAGGTTCATGGCGATGCCTCGTTGGCGGCCGCGGCGGCTGCGGCGCTCAGGCCTTGGCCGCCTCGGCGTCGGCCGCGGTCGCGGCCGCGGCCGGGCTGCTGCTGCGGATCAGGTGGTCGAACGCGCTGAGCGCGGCCTTGGCGCCTTCGCCCATGGCGATGACGATCTGCTTGTAGGGCACGGTGGTGGCGTCGCCGGCGGCGAACACGCCCGGCAGCGAGGTGCGGCCGGCGGCGTCGACGACGATCTCGCCGCGCGGGCTGAGCTCAATCGCGTCCTTCAGCCATTCGGTGTTGGGCAGCAGGCCGATCTGCACGAACACGCCCTCCAGCTCCACGCGGTGGGAATCGCCGCCGACGCGGTCGCGGTAGACCAGGCCGTTGACGCGCTTGCCGTCGCCGAGCACTTCGGTGGTCTGCGCCGAGGTGATGATGCGGACGTTGGGCAGGCTGCGCAGCTTGCGCTGCAGCACCTCGTCGGCGCGCAGCTGCGAGTCGAATTCGATGAGCGTCACGTGGGCGACGAGGCCGGCCAGGTCGATCGCCGCCTCCACGCCGGAGTTGCCGCCGCCGATCACCGCCACGCGCTTGCCCTTGAACAGCGGGCCGTCGCAGTGCGGGCAGTAGGCCACACCCTTGTTGCGGTACTGGTCCTCGCCGGGGACGCCCATCTGGCGCCAGCGCGCGCCGGTGGCCAGCACCACGCTGCGGCCGCGCACGCTGGCGCCGCTCTCGAGCTCGATGGTGGTCACGCCGTCGGCGTCCTGGCTCAGCGACTTCGCGCGCTGCAGGTTCATGATGTCGACGTCGTACTCGCGCACGTGCGCCTCCAGCTGCGCGGCGAAGCGCGGGCCCTCGGTGTGCGGCACCGAGATGAAGTTCTCGATCGACATGGTGTCCAGCACCTGGCCGCCGAAGCGCTCGGAGGCGACGCCGGTGCGTATGCCCTTGCGCGCGGCGTAGATCGCGGCCGCGGCGCCGGCGGGGCCGCCGCCGACCACCAGCACGTCGAACACGTCCTTCTTCGCGATCGCCGCGGCGTCGCGCCTGGCGGCTCCGGTGTCGAGCTTCGCGACGATCTGCTCCAGGCTCATCCGGCCCTGGTCGAAGACCTCGCCGTTGAGGAACACGGTGGGCACCGACATGATCTCGCGCGCCTCGACCTCGTCCTGGAACAGGGCGCCGTCGATGGACACGTGGTGGATGTTCGGGTTCAGCACCGCCGCCAGGTTCAGCGCCTGGACCACGTCCGGGCAGTTCTGGCAGGACAGCGAGAAATAGGTCTCGAAGCGGTATTCGCCCTCGAGGTTGCGGACCTGCTCGAGCAGCTCCGGCGCCGCCTTCGACGGATGGCCGCCGACCTGCAGCAGGGCCAGCACCAGCGAGGTGAACTCGTGGCCCATCGGCAGGCCGGCGAAGCGCAGGTCGATGTCGTGGCCGGGCGAGGTGATGGCGAAGGACGGCTTGCGGTGGGCGTCGTCGCGCGAGACCTCGACCGAGACCTTGTCCGACAGCGCGCGGATGTCCTCGAGCAGTTCGAGCATCTCCGCCGACTTCGCGCCGTCGTCGACGCTGGCTACCAGCACGACGGGGCGCTGCAGGCGCTCGAGGTAGGCCTTGAGCTGGGTCTTGAGATCGTCTTCGAGCATGGCGGACTCCTGGATAACGGCAAGGCGGGGGCCTGCGGCCCGTCAATGCGACGGGTCGCCACCGGCGTGGGGATGGACCGCAGGCCGCGCCAGGGCACGGACTCCGGTCCAGCCCCACCCCCGCGCAAGCGGGGATGGAGTGGAACGAACCTGCAGGAGCAGCTACAGCTGAGACCGGAGCGGCTTCTGCAGTGTCACCGTGTAGGGCCGCTTGGCGGCGGTCGCAGCTGTAGCTGCTCCTACAGGGGGTAGGGGGTGCCGGCGCGGCAAATGCCGCGCCGACGGGGTGGTGCTTCAGATCTTGCCGACCAGGTCCAGCGACGGCTTCAGGGTCTTCTCGCCTTCCTTCCACTTGGCCGGGCAGACCTCGCCCGGGTGGGCGGCGACGTACTGGGCGGCCTTGACCTTGCGCAGCAGCTCCAGCGCGTCACGGCCGATGCCCTCGGCGGTGATCTCGATCGACTGGATCACGCCCTCGGGGTCGACGATGAAGGTGCCGCGGTCGGCCAAGCCGGTCGGGCGCAGGATCTCGAAGTTCTTCGAGATCTCGTGGGTCGGGTCGCCGATCATCGGGTACTGGATCTTGCCGATGGCGTCGGAGCTGTCGTGCCAGGCCTTGTGCGAGAAGTGGGTGTCGGTCGACACGCTGTAGATCTCGACGCCGAGCTTCTTGAACTCGTCGTAGTTGATCGCCAGGTCCTCGAGCTCGGTCGGGCAGACAAAGGTGAAGTCGGCCGGGTAGAACACGAACACGGACCACTTGCCCTTCAGGTTGGCGCTGTCGATTTCGACGAACTCGCCGTTGTGGAAGGCGGTAGCCTTGAACGGCTTGATTTCGGTGTTGATGACGGACATGGGAATCCTCGCGAGGTGGGAGAAAACCGGCGGGTGCCGGACGGGGAGAATGTTAGGCGCGGCCTATCAATCAGTAAAGTTGATTATAATAATTCAATCGATAGGTGATGTCTATCATGCAAGGCCACAACGTCTCGCAGTGCCTGGCGCAGTCCCGGGCCGTGATCGATGCGGAGGACGCCACGCTCCTTCTGCTCCACGTGCTGGGCCGTCCCCGGGCCTGGCTGTATGCCCACGGTGACGCCGTCGTCGATGCCGACCAGGCCGCGCGGTTCCGCGCGCTGGTGGCGCGCCGGGCCGCGGGCGAACCCGTCGCCTATCTCGTCGGCCATCGCGGCTTCTGGACGCTGGACCTCCGGGTGACGCCGGACACGCTCATCCCGCGCCCGGAAACCGAACTGCTGGTGGAGCAGGCGCTGGAACGGCTGGACCCGGTGGTCGACGTCCGCGTGGCCGACCTCGGCACCGGCAGCGGGGCGATCGCGCTGGCGATCGCCGCCGAGCGGCCGCGGGCGCGCGTGGTCGCGACCGACCGCAGCGAGGCCGCGCTGGAGGTCGCGCGCGGCAATGCCGTCGCCAACGGCCTCGCCGGTCGCGTCGCCTTCCGTCAGGGAGACTGGTTCGCGCCGCTGGCCGGCGAGCGCTACGACCTCGTGGCGAGCAATCCGCCCTACATCGCCGAAGCCGACCCGCACCTCGCGCAGGGCGATCTCCGCCACGAGCCGCCCTCGGCGCTGTCGTCCGGCGCCGACGGACTGGACGCGATCCGGACCCTCGCGTCCGGCGCGCCGTCATGCCTTGTGCCCGGCGGCTGGCTGCTGCTGGAACACGGGGCCGCGCAGGGGCCGGCGGTGCGCGCGCTGCTGGACGCCGCGGGCTTCGTCGAGGTCGCCACCGTCATCGACCTCGAGCGCCGCGACCGGGTCACCCTGGGGCGCATCGCGCCGGCCTGATCCGGCCCCGCTGGTAGACTGGCGCGGTGTTCCTGCACGCAAGCGAGTCTCCATGCGCACGCTGTACCCCGAGATCCAGTCCTTCGACACCGGCACCCTCCGCGTCGACGACCGTCACGTCCTGTACTACGAGCAGTGCGGCAATCCCGACGGCAAGCCGGTGGTGATGCTGCATGGCGGTCCCGGCGGCGGCTGCACCGACAAGATGCGGCGTTTCCACGATCCGGCGAAGTACCGCATCGTGCTGTTCGACCAGCGCGGTTCGGGCCGCTCCACGCCGCACGCCGACCTGGTCGACAACACCACCTGGCACCTGGTCGACGACATCGAGCGCCTGCGCGAGCACCTTGGCATCGAGCGCTGGCAGGTCTTCGGCGGTTCCTGGGGCTCGACCCTGGCGCTGGCCTACGCCCAGAGCCACCCGAAGAAGGTCACCGAGCTGGTGCTGCGCGGCATCTTCATGCTGCGCCGCTGGGAGCTGGAGTGGTTCTACCAGGAAGGCGCCTCGCGCCTGTTCCCGGAGGCCTGGCAGCACTACATCGCGGCCATCCCGGAGAGCGAGCGCGGCGACCTGATCGCGGCCTTCCACCGCCGCCTGACCTCCGACGACGAGGCCACCCGCCTGGCCGCGGCGCGCGCGTGGAGCGTGTGGGAGGCGGCCACCAGCTTCCTGCACATCGACCCGGACTTCATGGCCGACCACGAGGATCCGCAGTTCGCGCTCGCCTTCGCCCGGATCGAGAACCACTACTTCACCAACGGCGGCTTCTTCGAGTGCGACGACCAGCTGCTGCGCGACGCCTACCGCATCGTCGACATCCCCGGCGTCATCGTGCACGGCCGCTACGACGTGGTCTGCCCGATCCAGAGCGCGTTCGAGCTGCACGCGGCATGGCCGAAGTCCGAACTGATCGTCAGCCCGGGCGCGGGGCACTCCGCGTTCGAGGCGGAGAACACGGCGGCGCTGGTGGAGGCCACCGACCGCTTCGCCGGCGCCTGAGGCCTCAGTCGGCGGCCGAGCCGTCCGGGTTGTGGTCGATCATCCACAGCCCGGCCCACAGCTTGAGGTCGAGCTCGAAGCCTTCGGCGCGCTTGGCCATCAGCCAGGCCGGCGCCTGCGCCCGCGGCACCGCGTGGACGATGATGTTCTCGTCGTCCACGCCGCCGCCCTCGCCGACGCGCACCAGGTCGCGCGCCCGCACGAAGGCGATCCGCTCGTTGCTCATGCCGGAACTGGTGGGTCCGGTCAGCAGCACGTCGACGCGGCCCGGCGACCAGCCGGTCTCCTCGGCCAGCTCACGCCGCGCCGCATCCACCAGGGTGTCCTCGGCGTGGTCGTCGCCGACCAGGCCGGCGGGCATCTCGATGGTGCGCGCGCCAAGCGGCACCCGGAACTGCTCGACGAACAGCACCTCGTCGTCCGGCGTCACCGCGACCACGATCACCGCCATGCCCTGGCCGTGTGTGCGTTCGCAGGACTCCCATTGGCCGATGCGGACCAGCCGCAGCCACTTGCCTTCGTACAGGGTCTGCTTGAGGTTCGCCATCCGCCGATCCTAGCGCAGGCAGGTGGAGATCAGTCCCGCGCCAGGCCCGCGGCCAGCGCCAACCGCCGGCGGGTGAGCGGGCCGAAGCCGACCCAGTCGGCCAGCGCGGCCAGCTCGCCGTCATCGCCATGGCCGCGCGCGAAGTCGCCGTCCGGCAGCGGCGCTTCCAGCGCGATGGTCGTCAGCTGCCGCCACAGCAACGCGTGCTCGCGCTGCTCGCGCAGGCGCACCGCCACCCCGGCGGCGCCGCGCAGGCGCAGGTAGGGCACCTCCTCGATCCGCCCCAGCAGCGCGTCCAGGCTGCCGAAATGCGCCAGCAGCACCGCGGCCGTCTTCGGGCCGATGCCGGTGACCCCCGGGATGTTGTCGACGGCATCGCCGGTCAATGCCAGGTAGTCGGCGATCTGGTGTGCATGCACGCCATGCCGCGCGCGCACGCCATCGGCGCCCCAGCGCTGGCCCTTGGCGAAGTCGTACTGCTCGTCGTGGGCGTCCAGCAGCTGCGACAGGTCCTTGTCGGCCGACACGATCACGCTGCGGAAGCCGTTGCCCCGGGCGCGGTGGACCGCGCTGCCGATGAGGTCGTCGGCCTCGAAGTCGCGGTGCGCGAGGGTGGCCAGCCCCAGCGCCTCGCACAGCGACTTGCACCATGCGAACTGCCGGCGCAACTCGGGCGGCGCCGGATCGCGATTGGCCTTGTAGGCCGGGTACAGCCCGTTGCGGAAGCAGGAATCCAGCGCTTCGTCGAAGGCGATGGCGACGTGGCGCGGGCGCTCGCGCTCCAGCAGCTCCAGCAGGAAGCGCGCGAAACCGTGGACCGCGTTGGTCGGCCAGCCGTCGGCATCGTGGAATTCGTCCGGCATCGAATGCCAGGCGCGGAACACGTACATCGACGCGTCCACCAGGTGCAGCGCGGGCGGCGCGCCCACGGCCGGCGCGGGGCGGTTCACGGCGCCGGCCAGTCCTGCAGCAGGCCGGCGGGATCGGGGCGCTCGCGATCGGGCACCGCCACCTGGGCGGTGCCGATGGCGATGGTGCCGACCAGCTGCTCGTCTTCCGAAAGGCCCAGGGTGTTCTGCAGGAACGGACGGTCGTAGGCCACCCAGCCGGTCAGCCACTGGGCGCCGAACCCTTCCACCTGCGCGGCCTGCAGCAGCAGCAGGCACACGCACGAGGCGGTGGAGAAGCGTTCGGAGGCGGGGATCTTGTCGTCCGGCCCGAGCCGTGCGACCACGGCCAGCGTCAGCGGCGGCAGCAGGAAGCGGCTGCGCAGCTTGTCCACCGCGCCCTCGGCCGGGTTCGGCTCGCGCTCGCGGAAGCGCAGGGTGGCGGCGTCGGCAAGCGCCTCGCGCGCGGGGCCGGCGATCCGCAGGAAGCGGAACGGCACCCGCTTGCCATGGTCGGGCACCCGCACCGCGCTGCGCAGGATCCGCAGCAGTGCGTCCTCGTCCGGGCCGGGTGCCCCCAGCTGGCGGGTCGGCACGGACAGGCGGCTGTCGAGCGCGGCGAGGGTGAGCAAGGTCGGCGGCATGGTCATGATGCGGCCATGGTAACGGCTGCCCGCGATCGCCGGCATTGGTTAGGATGCGGGCAGCACAGGCGCTGGAGTGGGGCATGGCGGTGAAGATTGGCGTGGCGCGCGAGACCGCCGCCGGCGAGCGCCGCACGGCGCTGACCCCGGAGACCTGCAGGAAGCTGGTGGCCGCCGGGGCCTCGGTGGCGATCGAACCCGGCATCGGCGAGGGCGCGTACTTCCCGGACCAGGCCTATGTCGATGCGGGGGCGCGGCGTGAGGGCGCGCCGCTGGCCGATGCCGACCTCGTCCTCTGCGTGCAGCCGCCCGCCAATGCTGTGATTGCCTCGCTGAAGCCGGGTGCGGTGCTGGTCGGCAGCCTGCACCCGCAAGCCGACGCGGAGCGCGCCGAGGCGATCCGCGCCCGCGGCATCGTCGCCTTCCCGCTGGAGCGGCTGCCGCGCACCACCCGAGCGCAGGCGATGGACGTCCTCAGTTCGCAGGCCGGCATGGCCGGCTACAAGGCGGTGCTGATCGCCGCCCAGCTGGCGCCGCGCTTCTTCCCGATGCTGACCACCGCGGCGGGCACCATCCGTCCCTCGAAGGTGCTCGTCATCGGCGCCGGCGTGGCCGGCCTGCAGGCCATCGCCACCGCCAAGCGGCTCGGGGCGCAGGTCGAAGGCTTCGACGTGCGCCCCGAGACCCGCGAGCAGATCCAGTCGCTGGGCGGCAAGTTCCTCGACCTGGGCGTCAGCGCCGCGGGCGAGGGCGGCTACGCGCGCGCGCTCACCGACGAGGAGCGCGCCGAGCAGCAGCGCCGCTTGGCCGAGCACCTCAAGGGCATCGATGTGATCGTCAGCACTGCCGCGGTGCCGGGCCGGCCGGCGCCGAAGATCGTTTCCGCGGCCATGGTCGCGGGGATGAAGCCCGGCAGCGTGATCGTCGACCTCGCCGCGGAAACCGGCGGCAACTGCGAACTGACCCGGCCCGGGCAGACCGTGGAGAGCGGCGGCGTCACCATTGCCGGCCCGCTCGACCTCGCGTCGATGGGCGCCCAGCACGCCAGCGAGATGTATGCGCGCAACGCCTACAACTTCGTGAGCCTGCTCCTCAAGGACGGCGCGCTGGCATTCGACTGGGACGACGAGCTGCTGGCCAGGACCGTGTTCCCGGAGCGCGAAGGCGCCGCACCGGCGCCTGCCGCGTACTGAGCCTCAGTCGCGGGTCCCGGGCCGGGCCTCGCGTACCGGCGCAGGGTGCACCTCCAGCCAGGCGCGGCGCTGCTCTGGCGTCTTCGTCTTCCAGTCCGCCAGGAATGCCTTGCGCTGCCCGGCGTCCATGCCGCGCATGGCGTGGAACAGCGCGCGGGCATGGCCGCGCTGCTCCGCGCTCATGTGCTCGAAGCGCTGCATACCGTGGTGCGCGCGACGGCGCTGCTCCGGGCTCAGCGACTGCCAGCGCTGCGCGCGTTGCAGGATCCGCTGGCGCTCCCCCGGGGAGCGGTTCCAGCGCTCGCGGACCGGCGCGATGAGCAGCTCGCGCTGGGCGGGCGTGAGTTCGTCCCACGCCGGCAGTGGCGCGGAGGCATCGGCCTGCCGGGCGGCGGCGCTGGGGGACAGCAGCGCCAGGGCGATCAGGGCGGGAAACAGCAGTGCGCGGGTCATGGCTTACTCCATCGCCAGTTGCTGGACATCGGCCGAGGCCAGCCAGGCGTAGAACTCGGGATCCTCGTCGAGGATGGTGTTGGGAACGGCCGGCGCGGCCGTACCGGCGATGGTGGCCTCTGCAGGTGCGGCGCCATCACGGGTCGGCAGCAGCTGCAGGCCAAGCGCCAGCACGCCGGCCATCGCCACGCCCGCCGCGAGCGGACGCAGGTTCCAGCCCGGCCGCGCCGCGCCGGCGCCGCGCAGGGCGGCGTTGCGCCGCTGCGCGAGCTGGGCGCGCACCTGCGGCGACAGCCGCGCGACCGCGGTGGCATGGTGGTCGCGCAGGGCCTGCTCGAGGCGGGCGGTCGCGGGCGCATCGCCAGTGGCCGGGCTTTCATGCGGGCGGGTGTTCATCGGAATTCCTCGAGTTGCTTCTGCAGCGCCGCGCGGGCGCGCGACAGGTGGGTCTTGACCGAGCCTTCGCCGCATCCCATCGCCGCGGCGGTGGCGGACACGTCGAGGTCCTCGAGCACGCGCAGGGTGAAGGCTTCGCGCTGGCGCGCCGGCAGCCGCCGCAGGGCGTCGCTGATCCGCGACCACGCCTCGCGGCCATCGTGCCGGCGCGAGGGACCGGGCGCGTCGTCGGCCCAGTCGATCGGCTCGCCCTGGCGGTCGGTGCCCGGTTGCAGCCAGCGCAGGCGGAACATGCTGCGCCGCTGCATGTCGACCATCCGGTTGCGCAGGATGCTCCAGAACAGCGGCGTCCATTCCTGCGCGGGCCGCTCGCGGTAGGCAAGCATCTTCAGCATCGCGTCCTGCACCGCGTCCAGCGCGTCCTCGCGATGGCGCAGGCCAAGCTCGGCAAAGCGGAAGGCGCGCCCCTCGACGTCGGCGAGGAAAGCCTCCAGGGTCGCCGGCAAGCGCACGCCCGCATCCGGCGCGTGCGCCGCTTCGGCAGTGGCGGGTTCGCTCTCGCTCACCGCGGCAAGCTTAGCGGTATCCAGCAGCATGGCAGGGGCGTGTTGCTCCGGGGGTCGGCACGGCGTGGGTGACCAGTCCTGCAAACGCGCGGGGATGGCCCGGGTTGACAGTGGCGGCCGGCGCCGGCGCTGTGGTTATGATGCGGACAGGCCAATGGGGAAGGGCATCGTGGGCGACGGCTTCGTGGCGCTGTACATCTTCATGCTGGCGGCGATCGCCGGGCACGTGATCATTTCGCGGGTGCCGGTGATCCTGCATACCCCGCTGATGTCGGGATCGAACTTCATCCACGGCATCGTGCTGGTCGGCGCCATGGTGGTGCTGGGGCATGCCGACACCCCGCTGGAGAAGGCGATCGGCTTCATCGCGGTGCTGCTGGGCGCCGGCAATGCCGCCGGCGGCTACGTGGTCACCGAGCGTATGCTGGAGATGTTCAAGTCCAGCAAGAAGCCATCGGGAGACGCGCAGTGAGCGTGCTGGCGCTGGTCAAGCTCAGCTACTTCATCGCTGCCACCCTGTTCCTGCTGGGCCTGCAGCGCATGGCAAGCCCGAAGACCGCGCGCAGCGGGATCCAGTGGGCGGGCGTGGGCATGGTTCTGGCAACGCTCGCCACCTTCTTCCTGCCCGGCTTGCAGAACATCGCGCTGATGGTCGCGGCGATCGTGATCGGGGTGGGCCTGAACTGGATCTGGGGCCGGAAGGTGGCGATCACCGACATGCCGCAGATGGTCGCGCTGTTCAACGGCATGGGCGGCGGTTCGGCCGCCGCGATCGGCGCGGTCGAGTTGCTCAAGGCCTCGGGCGGGCAGAACGCGCACGGGGGGCTCGCGCTGGCGCTGGCGGCGATCGGGGCGCTGATCGGCGCGGTCTCGCTGACCGGCTCGGTGATCGCCTGGGCCAAGCTCGACGGGCGCATGGACAAGCGCTACACCTTCCCCGGCCAGCAGTGGTTCAACACGGGCATCGCGCTCGCCGCGGTGGCGTGCGGGGTGATGGCGCTGCAGACGCTGGCGCTGCCGTGGATCATCGCCTTCTTCGTGCTGGCGCTGGCCCTGGGCGTACTGATGACGCTGCCGATCGGCGGCGCCGACATGCCGGTGGTGATCTCGCTGTACAACGCCCTCACCGGGCTTGCGGTGGCGTTCGAGGGCTTCGTGCTCGGCAACGAGGCGCTGGTGATCGCCGGCATGATGGTTGGCGCGGCCGGCATGCTGTTGACTCGGCTGATGGCCAAGGCGATGAATCGCAGCATCGGCAGCGTGCTGTTCTCCAACTTCGGTGGTGGCGGTGCGGCGATGCAGGAGATCGGTGGCGCGATGAAGCCGATCGAGGCCGCCGACGTCGCCGCGATGATGGCGTTCGCCGAGCGGGTGGTGATCGTGCCGGGCTACGGGCTGGCGGTGGCGCAGGCCCAGCACAAGATCTGGGAACTGACCCAGCGCCTGATGGAGCGCGGGGTCAAGGTCAAGTTCGCGATCCACCCGGTCGCCGGTCGCATGCCGGGGCACATGAACGTGCTGCTGGCCGAAGCGGGCGTGCCCTACGACCTGATCGCCGACATGGACGACATCAACCCCGAATTCGCCAACACCGACGTCTCGCTGGTGATCGGCGCCAACGACGTGGTCAATCCGGTGGCCAAGACCGATCCGGCCAGCCCGATCTACGGCATGCCGATCCTGGACGTGGTGGACTCCAAGAACACCATCGTGATCAAGCGCGGCAAGGGCACGGGCTTCGCCGGGATCGAGAACGCCCTGTTCTACGCCGACAACACCCGCATGCTGTACGGCGACGGCAGCGAGATGGCGAACGCGCTGGTCAGCGAACTGAAGGCGCTGGACGGCGGCCACTGAGGCCGCCCCAGGCGGCCCCGGCCAGCGCCAGCGCGTACCAGGCCCATTCGGCCGGGCCATTGGCCAGCCCGACCAGGATCGCCGCGTAGTCCGGACCCAGCCGGAGCGCGGATGCCCACGGCAGCAGCCCCATGTTGCGGCCCACTTCCGCGGCGGCGATGCCGTAGTTGGCCAGCAGGATGGTGAGGGCGGTCCCCGCGGCGGCGATCAGCGCGCGCGCCGGGCCGGCGGTGACGCGTGCAAAGCGCAGCAGCACCACCATGTCCAGCGCCGCCACCGGCGCCAGCCACGCGCACTGGCGCTCCAGCGCGAGCGCGGCCAGCACCCACGCCGCGGCGAACCCGGCCACGGCCAGGCCGAGCAGGGGCAGGGCATACGGGCGGGTGGCGGGGATGGGCGTGCTCATGCGGCCGCGCATCATAGCCACTCGCCCGTGCCGGACGCCTGCACGGTCCGCACGGGCGGCAAGCGCGATCGATTCGGACTAGAATGGTACGAATTGCAACGCCACCCTGACGCCATGTATTCCCGCAACAGCGAACCCGTCCGATTCGAGCGCGACTGCGCCGCCGTCCTCGTCCCGCAGGGCGATGAAGTGGAGCTGCCCGCGGGCACCGTCGGCTACATCACCCAGTCGCTGGGGGGCAGCTGGACCGTGTTCGTCGAGGGCAACCTGATGAGGATCGCGGGGAAGGACGGCGATGCGATCGGCAAGCAGCCGCCGGAGCCGATCGCGCTGCCCGAGGGCGCTACCGACGACGACGTCGAGGCGCTGGTGTGGAGCCAGCTGCGAACCTGCTTCGACCCCGAGATCCCGGTCAACATCGTCGACTTGGGCCTGGTGTACGCCGCCGACGTGACCCACCGCGCGGACGGCCAGCGCGAGGTCGCGGTGCAAATGACCCTGACCGCGCCCGGCTGCGGCATGGGCGAGGTGCTGGTGAGCGACGTGCGCGACAAGCTGGAGATGATCCCGACCGTCGCCGAGGCCGACGTGGAACTGGTGTTCGACCCGCCCTGGGGCCGCCACCTGATGTCGGACGTGGCCAAGCTGGAAACGGGAATGCTGTGAACGCTCCGGCCGCCCGCAGGCCCGGTTGCGTCACTAGCTGTCACGACGCGTCATCGCAAATTCCTTTTGCGATGCACAAATTACGCAGTCTGTAAGCCCTCGCCCAGCCGGTTCTTGCTGCGGCGCGACACGCTGCAGCCCGCATGAATGCTAGCGATGCACGCGATCGTCGCGCCTTGGGCCTGTCCCGTTCAGGCGGCCGCTTGACGCCGGCGAATCTGCGCACCCATCGTCGGTGCCGCTTCGGGATTGGTTCAGCTTCCCGCGGCGCCCCGGCGTGATCCGAACGTGGACCTAGACCAGGTTTCTGTTGGTGTCGAGCCGGAGAGGAATGTCGTTGCCGTTCCCGCATGGCCGCTGTTGCGGCCTCTCCTTCATCGACACACCAGGGGTTCCCGTGAATCGCACTCATCGCATCAGCACGCTCGCCGTCGCCGTCCTCCTCTCGCTCGCCGCCACTGGTGTGGAGGCGGCGGACAAGTCCGACCTGCACCGCCGCGACGTTTCCAAGTTGCGGCAGGAGTACCAGGCGCGCACCGCCAACGGCGCCGCCGACATGGCCCACCGCCGCCACGCCCAGTTCATGGCCGCCGGTGGCGACACCACGCTGTTGATGCGCAGCAAGCGCAGCAGCCGCGGCGTCGTCAACTACCGCTACCGCCAGGCGCACCAGGGGGTGCCGGTGTTCGGCGAGGACGTGGTGGTCAGCGAGGATTCCGCCGGCAACGTGCGCGCGCTGTTCGGCAACCTGGTGTCGGGGCTGGAGCGTGACATCGCCGGAACCCGCCCCGGCCTTTCGCGGGCGCAGGCGCTGGTGGCCGGCAAGCGGGCAGGGCTGGGCAACGGCATCTCGGGGATGCTGACCGAGGATGAATCGGCGGAGCTGGTGGTGTACCTCGACGACGCCGGGCGCGGACACCTCGCCTACGCGGTCAGCTTCTTCGCCGATGGCGTGGAAGGGCCGACCCGTCCCATCGTGATCGTTGACGCCCATTCGGGCCGCGTCATCGCGCAGTGGGAGAACCTGCAGCACGCGCTGGTGGGTACCGGCCCCGGCGGCAATGCCAAGACCGGGCAGTACGAGTACGGCACGACCTACGGCTACCTGGACGTGAGCCAGAGTGGCACCACGTGCACGATGAACAGCCCCAACGTCAAGACGGTCAACCTCAACCACGCCACCACCAACTCCAGCACCACCGCGTTCTCCTACGCCTGCCCGCGCAACACCACCAAGAGCATCAACGGCGCCTACTCGCCGCTCAACGATGCCCACTACTTCGGCAACGTCGTGTTCAACATGTTCCAGGCCTACGTCGGCATGCCGCCGCTGACCTTCCAGCTGCAGATGAAGGTGCACTACCGCAGCAGCTACGAGAACGCGTTCTGGAACGGCAGCGCGATGACCTTCGGCGATGGCGCCACCACCTTCTATCCGCTGGTGAGCCTGGACGTTTCGGCGCACGAGGTGGCCCACGGATTTACCGAGCAGCAGTCCGCGCTGTGCTACACCAATGGCAGCGGTTGCGGCGGCATGAACGAAGCGTTCTCGGACATGGCCGGCGAGGCCGCCGAGTACTACATGCGCGGCAGCAACGACTGGCTGGTGGGCGCCGACATCTTCAAGGGCAACGGCGCCCTGCGCTACATGAACAATCCGCCGCTGGACGGCAAGTCGATCGACCATGCCTCGCAGATGACCAGCACCATCGACGTGCACCACTCCTCGGGCGTCTACAACAAGGCCTTCTACCTCCTGGCCACCAAGGCCGGCTGGAACACGCAAAAGGCCTTCCAGGTATTCGCCCGCGCCAACCGCGACTACTGGACCGCCAGCGTCACCTTCAACCAGGGCGCGTGCGGCGTGGAGACGGCGACCGCCGACCTCGGCTACAGCGTGGCCGACGTCACCGCGGCGTTCTCCTCGGTCGGCGTCAGCTGCGCTGGCGGTGGCGGAGGTGGCGGCGGCAGCACCGGCGGCACCCTGACCAAGGGCGTGGCGGCGACCAACATCAGCGCCGGCACTGGTGCCACGGTGAACTACACGATGGTGGTCCCGGCTGGCGCCAGCAACCTGACGTTCACGATGTCCGGCGGCACCGGCGATGCCGACATGTACGTCAAGTTCGGTTCGGCGCCCACCGATACCTCGTACGACTGCCGCCCGTACAAGTCCGGCAACGCCGAAAGCTGCACCTTCGCGGCGCCGTCGGCGGGCACCTACTACGTGCGGCTGAAGGCCTACTCCGCGTTCTCCGGCGTCAGCCTGCTCGGCGATTACGGCACCGGTGGCGGCGGGTCTGCGCAGACCTACACCAACACCGCCGATTACAACATCCCGGACAACAACACGACCGGCATCACCAGCACGATCAACGTCTCCGGCCGCAGCGGCAACGCGCCGGCCAGCACCTCGGTGTCGGTGGACATCCGCCACACCTACAGCGGCGACCTGATCGTCGAGCTGATCGCGCCCGATGGCACCGTCTACATGCTGTCCAACCGGGTCGGCGGCAGCGCGGACAACATCATCAAGACCTACACCGTGAACCTGTCGAGCGAGGCGATCAACGGCGCCTGGAAGCTGCGCGCCCGCGACCGCGCCGCCTCCGACACCGGCTACATCAATAGCTGGAGCATCACCATGTAAGGACGCGGTCACCCGCGGCCATGGAAAACCCCGGCTCCGGCCGGGGTTTTTCCTTTGTGGTGCCCTTGGCGCGCCGCCGTATCAGAGCGGCTCGAAGCGGTTGGCGTCGACGTTCTTGCGCACGTGCGCCGGATCCCAGAGGCGGCCGTTCATCGCGATGTAGACGCCGGCCGGCAGCGACTGCACCGCGCCCACCGCGCAACCGATGTTGAACTCGGCGTCGGAACCCTCGAACCGCGCGGGATTGAGCGCGCCGGTGAGGACGATCGTCTTGCCGGGGAGGTCGGCCAGCACCCGCGCGGTCTCGACCATGCTGTCGGTGCCGTGGGTGACCAGCACGTGGGGCTCCTTCTGCGCGGCGATGGTGGCGCGCAGCAACTGGCGGTCGGCATCGTCGAGGAACAGCGAATCCTTGCGCAGCAGCGGGATGACGTGGAAGCGGAAGGCCACGCCCAGCTCGTCGAGGATGCGCCCGATCTGCGGATCGCCGACTTGGTAGTCCGACTTGGCGTCGAAGTAGACCTTGTCGATGGTGCCGCCGGTGGTGACGATGAGCAGGTTGTCCATGCCGCCATTGTCCGCCAAAGCCGCCGCGGACGCAGCCCTGCTCACAGGCCGTGGCGGGCCAGGGCGACGCGCAACGGGTCGAGCAGCGCAGCATAGGCGGCCAGCGGTGAATCGCGTCGCGCCATCGGCTGCCGCACCTGCGCCGCGCTGGCGGTGCGCACGCTGCGGTCGACCGCGTGCGGTGCCAGGCAGGCCGGATGGAAGGACAGGCCGCAGGCATCGAGCAGGGCGTGGATGCGCCGCTGCGGATCCGCCAGCAGGTCCTCGTGCTGGTGCAGGTGGATTCTCGCCCGGTCGCGGCTGCGCCAGGCGTCCATCGCGCGGATGCCGCCGGCGATGTGGGCGGCGATGCCCTCGAAGCTGTTGGCGAAATGCGGCTGGCTGTAGAACTGCTGCTTGAAGCTGGACCAAGCGGTTTCCAGCGGCTCACGCCGGGTTTCGATGACGGTGGCGCCGGGCAGCATCGCGCGCAGGATGCCGGCATGCTTCCAGTTGTCCGGCATCTTGTCCGCGCTGCGCGGCTTGCGCTGGCGCCAGCGTGCGGTGCGCGCCAGGTAGTCGCGGCCCAGCCGAGCCCAGTCGTCGGCGGACGCGTCCGGGATCCAGCGCGGGTAGGGTACGCCGCGGCGCACGGATTCCTGCTGGATGACGATGGCCAAGTCCGGCAGTTCGCCGGCTCCCTCCACGTCCGGGTGCGCGGACAGGATCTGCTCGACCAGGGTCGATCCCGAGCGCGGCTGGCCGACGATGAACACCACCTCGGCCCCCAGGCCGGGATCGAGCGGTGCAGGCAGGGCCGCGGTCAGTTGCAACGCCTGCGCGACGTAGTCCTCGAACGCCCGCCGGCTCCATGGCGTGAGCCGCTGCTGCAGTGCGTTGGCGGCCTCGAATGCCGCATACGCCGCCTCGGGCTGCCCGCGATCCTCTTCCAGCTTGCCGAGGGCATGGCCCATGGCGACGCGGTCGCTGGGCGCCACGTCGCCGCGCTGCAACTGGCGCGCAAGCCGGTCACCGTCGGCGCCATCCAGCGCGCGGGTCTTGATGTTGGAAAGCCCCCGCCAGGCATCGCCGCAGGCCGGGGCCAGCGCCAGCGCCGCCCGATAGCGGGACGCGGCCTCGTCCAGCCGGCCTGCGTGCACCAGCGCATCGCCCAGCAGCACCAGCGCCGGTATCAGGTCCGGGGAGATCGCGCTGGCCTGCTCCAGCGCCTCGATCGCCGCGACGGTCTCGCCACGCAACTGCAGGTTGCGGCCCAGGTTGAACCAGGCGGTCGGTTGCCGGGGGTCGAGGCGACAGGCCTCTCGCCAGCTGGCGAGCGCGGCTTCGGCGTCGCCGCTCGCCGCCAGCGCGTTGCCCAGGTCCGAATGCAGCAGGCCGTCGTGCGGCGCCAGCGCGATCGCCTGGCGCAGGCTGGCGACCGCGAGCGGCGCGCGACGGGTGTGCAACTGCAGCAGCGCCAGATAGCGCAGGGGTTCGGGATGCGTCGGCGCGCTGCGCACGACCCCTGCGAACTCGCGTTCTGCGTGCGCGGGGTTGCCGTCGCGCAGCGCGCGGGCGCCGGCCTGCAGCCGCGCGATCGCCGCCGGCGGAAGGCCGGCCACGCGGGGATCGCCGCTCATGCCTGCGCCTTGCGCTCCCGGCGTGCGCGGATGCCGGGCAGGCAGGCCGCGTGGATCACCACCAGCGCCAGCAAAGTTTCCGCCGCGGCCCACGCCCGCAGCGCGGGCTCCGACCACAGCAGCATGACGCCGTGGCTGAACCACAGCAGCGCCAGCACGGCGGCGGTGAACCCGGCGCGGTGCCAGCGGCGCCAGGTGGCGAGCGCCAGCAGCGCCGGCGGCGCGGCGAACACCAGCAGGCCGGCAAGTGCATGGGTGTCGCGGGCAAACCAGCCCACGTACAGCGCCGCGGTCGCCAGCAGCGCCAGCGCCAGGTAGCGGGCCGGGCTCATGGCTGCAGCCGCTGTGCCAGCAGCGCAACGCGACGGCCAAGCGCGCGCGCGAGCACGGCCTCCTCCGCGGTCGGCTCGGGATCGTCCTGCGCGCCGGCGACGTGGCTGGCCCCATACGGGGTACCACCGCTGCGGGTGGTGCTCAGCGCGGCCTCGGTGAACGGGATGCCTGCCAGCACGCAGCCGTGGTGCAGCAGCGGCACCAGCATCGTCAGCAGGGTCGACTCCTGCCCCCCGTGCATCGTCGCGGTGGAGGTGAACACCGCCGCCGGCTTGTCGACCAGGGTGCCGCTCGCCCATTCGGCGCCAAGGGTGTCGAGGAAGTGCTTCACCGGCGCGGCCATGTTGCCGAACCGGGTCGGGCTGCCGAGCAGGAGCCCGGCGCACTCGGCCAGGTCCTGGCGAACGACGTAGGGCGCACCGTCCTCGGGCTCCGGCGGCGCCGCGACCTCGGTCACCGGTGCCACCGGCGGCACCGTGCGCAGCCGTGCTTGCATCCCCTCCACGCTGGCGACGCCGCGCGCGATCTGCCTGGCAAGCCGCGCTACCGAGCCGCCGCGGCTGTAGTAGAGGACGAGGATCTCGGGCATGGCGTGGTTGCGTGCGGGTGGGCACGCAGGATAGGGCATGCAGCCGCAGCCCGGGGCCATCGGTTAGGCTTCGGCGGGATGGAGCCCCTGGATTCCCTGAACCGATGGAGCGAACGCCTGCGCGACCGCGCGCGGGCGGGCAGCTTCGGGCGTTTCGTGCTCAAGCGCTTCCTGGGCGACCGCCTGTTCGAGGCGGCCGGCGCGCTGTCGTTCACCACGGTGTTCGCGCTGGTGCCGCTGTCGATGGTGGTGTTCGGCGTGCTCTCCGCGTTCCCGGTGTTCGATGTCTGGAGCGAGCGCCTCAGCGATTACATCTTCGCCCACTTCGTGCCGCGCGCGGCGGCGGCGGTGCAGGGCTACCTGCGTGACTTCTCGGCCAACACGCGCGAGCTCACCACCGCCGGCGTGATCGCGCTGGTGGTCTCGCTGCTGATCACCCTGGTCGGGGTCGAAGCCACCTTCAACCGCATCTGGCGGGTACCCACCGCGCGCCCGAAATTCGGCCGCTTCCTCGTCTACTGGACGGTGCTGACGCTGGGCGCGCTGGTGGCCGCCACCAGCTTGGCGCTGTCCACGCGCTTCTTCGCGCTGGCGATCTTCGAGACCGGACCGGGCCGCTGGCTGGAGGCGATCATGCTGCGCGGTGCGCCGATGCTGATCGAGATGCTGGCCTTCGCCGCGGTGTTCAAGGTCGTCCCGCACCGCACGGTGAAATGGCGGCATGCGCTGGCCGGGGCGGCGCTGGCGGTGGTCCTGTTCGAGTGCGTGAAGTGGCTGATCGGGCTGTACCTGGGCAGCTTTGGCGCCTACCAGAAGATCTACGGCCCGCTCGCCTTCGTGCCGATCTTCCTGATCTGGGTCTACCTGGGCTGGACCGCGATCCTGTTCGGCGCCTCGCTGGCTTCGTCGATGTCGGCGTTCCGCTACCAGCCCGCGGCGCTGCGCCTGCCGCACGGCTACGAGGTCTACGGCCTGCTGCGCATGCTGGGGCGCTTCCACCAGGCGCGGCGCGAGGGCCGGGGCCTGCACAGCGAAGACATCCAGCGGCTGGAGCCGATCCTCACCGATGCGCTGGTCCAGCAGCTGCTGTGCCAGATGGACGAGATCAAGGTGCTGACCCGGGCCGAAACCGGGGAATGGCTGCTGGCCCGCGACCTCGACGAGGTCAGCCTGGCGGAACTCTACGAGGCCGCGCACCTGCGCGTCCCGGTCAGCGAGGCGCACCTGCCGCATCGCGACGACGCGCTCGGCACCGCGGTGATCGCGGTGATCGACGGCCTGCGCATGCCGCTGCGCAACAACCTCAAGCAGCGCGTCTCCAGCATCTACGAAGGAGTACACGACAAGTGAACCGAACTTCGGTCCCCGCCATCGCCCTGGCCGCGGTCCTGGCGCTGGCCGCCTGCAAGCGCGAGGCGCCGCCCCCGGCCGCGACGCCCGCCGCACCACCGGTCGCGGCCGCGCCGGCTGCAGCGAAGCCGGCTACCTACCCGGCGTTGAAGGTGGAGACGCTGGACGGCGCCACCTTTGACCTGGCCGCGCACCGCGGCCAATGGGTGGTCGTCAACTACTGGGCGACCTGGTGCAGTCCTTGCCTGAAGGAGATGCCCGAATTGTCGGCGCTGGATGCGATGCGCGAGCACGTGTCCGTGATTGGCCTTGCCTACGAGGACAATACGCCCGAGGCGATGCGCGCCTTCCTCGAGCAGCATCCGGTGGTGTATCCGGTGGCGCTGGTCGACGTGTACAACCCGCCGGCTGATTTCGACACGCCGCGGGGGCTGCCGCTGACCTACCTGATCGCGCCGGACGGGCGCATCGCGCGCAAGTACACCGGCCCGGTCAGCGCGCGGATGCTGGAGGAAGGCATCGCCGAGGCCGGCGGGCCGAAGCAGGGCTGAGTGGCAGGCGCGCGCTGGATCGTGCGGGGCCGGGTGCAGGGCGTGTGGTTCCGCGCCGCCACCCGCGAGCAGGCACTGGCGCTGGGGCTGGCCGGGCATGCGCGCAACCTGGACGACGGCAGCGTCGAAGTGCTGGCGAGCGGCGATGCCGCGGCGCTGGCAACGCTGGAGCGCTGGCTGCAACACGGGCCGCCACGTGCGCGGGTGGACAGCGTGCAGCGGCAGGCCAACGACGGCGGGCAGCCGCCGGGGCCCGGCTTCCGGACGCTGTGAGCGGGTCGCGCGTGGATCAGGCCGTGAACGGCGGCAGCGGCGCCAGCACGCCGTAGCGCTCGCGCGCCGGCGGGCCCTGCAGCGGCGGGAAATCGGGCAACGCCATCTCCACCTGGGTATCGGGCAGCCGCCGCAACAGGTCCTGGATCAGGGTCAGGCGGCCGATGCGCTGGTCGTTGAAATCGACCAGCGTCCATGGCGCGTGCGCGGTGTGGGTGGCGGCCAGCATGGCTTCGCGGGCCTCGGTATAGGCCACGTAGTGCTGGCGCGCCGCGGCGTCGATCGGGGAGAGTTTCCAGCGCTTGAGTGGATCGACAAGGCGCTCGGCGAAGCGCGCCTCCTGCTGCTCTTGGTCGCAGGCCAGCCAGTACTTGAACAGCAGGATGCCGTCCTCGACCAGCATCTTCTCGAACAGCGGCGCATCGTGCAGGAACGCGGCCACCTGCGCTTCGCTGGCAAAGCCCATCACCTTCTCGACCCCGGCGCGGTTGTACCAGCTGCGGTCGAACAGCACGACTTCGCCGGCCGCCGGCAGGTGCGGCACGTAGCGCTGGAAGTACCACTGGCTGCCTTCGCGTTCGCTGGGCTTGGGCAGCGCCACTACCCGGCACTGGCGCGGGTTGAGGTGCTCGCGGATGGCATCGATCGCGCCACCCTTGCCGGCGGTGTCGCGACCCTCGAACAGCACCAGCAGGCGCTTGCCGGCGTGCTGCAGCCAGCGCGCGGCATGCGTCAGTTCCACCTGCAACGGCTCCAGCAGCGCCTCGTACTCCTTGCGCTTGAGCGTGCTCACTTGTGCGCGGCCCGCGTGCGCGGCCTCATGCAACGGGCCACTTCCAGCAATGCGCCCTGCTGGCGCGGCGCCAGGCTGCGGTAGAGCTCCAGCAGTTCGTGCTCACCCTTGGTGCGCGCGGGATCCAGGGTGCTGGCCAGTTCCGACAGCAGCGCGCCGGCTGGCACGCCGAAGGTGCGCGCCAGTGCGTCGATGTGGTCGCGACCGGGGATCTTCTCGCCCTTGAGCCATGCATTGACGGTGCCGATGCCTGCGCGCGGGATCGCGGTCGCGATCTCGGCGACGGTCAGCCCGCTGGCCTTGCTGAGCAGTCGCAGGGTGGCGTCGATGGCCATCGTCACTCCCGCAGGCGCGGCTTCAGGTTGGCGAGGTTGCAGGGGCGCGTGCGGGCGTCCAGCTGGGCGCGGATGATCTGCTCCCAACCAGTGCGGCAGGCGGAGGTCGAGCCGGGCAGGGCGAACACGAAGGTGGCATTGGCCAGCCCGGCGAACGCGCGCGACTGCAGGGTGCTGGTGCCGATGTCGGCGTAGCTCAGCGCGCGGAACAGCTCGCCGAAGCCATCCATGCGCTTGTCGAGCAGCGGCAGCAGCGCTTCCGGCGTCGAGTCGCGGCCGGTGAAACCGGTGCCGCCGGTGACCAGCACGCCGTCCACTTCGGCATCGGCGATCCATGCCGAGACCTGCGCGCGCAGCTTGTACTTGTCGTCGGGGAGCAGCGCCCGCGCGTGCAGGCGGTGGCCCGCCTCCCGCAGCGACTGGCACAGGTAGTCGCCGGAGCTGTCCTCGTCGAGGCCGCGCGTGTCGGAGACGGTGAGCACGCACAGCGAGAGGGGACGGAAATCGGTCGATGCGCTCATCGGCCTAGCCTACTCCAGGCAGGGCGGCCGGGGCATCGGGGGCTCAGCCCTCGCGCGCCAGCTGCGCCAGCGCCTCGGCCTGCTGCTCCTGCTGCAGCCGCAGCACGAGCGGCGCGAGGTCGCCCTCCAGGATGTTCGGCAGGTCGTACAGGGTCAGGCCTTCCACGCGGTGGTCGGTGATCCGCCCCTGCGGGTAGTTGTAGGTGCGGATGCGCTGGCTGCGGTCGCCGCTTCCCACCTGCAGCTTGCGGTCGGCCGCGGTGGCGGCGGCGCGGCGCTCCAGCTCGGCCTCCACCAGCATCGCCTGCAGGCGCTTCATCGCCTTGTCGCGGTTGGCGTGCTGGCTGCGCTCGGTCTGCGATTCGACCACCACGCCAGTGGGCAGGTGGGTGATGCGGATCGCCGATTCGGTCTTGTTGACGTGCTGGCCGCCGGCACCGGAACTGCGGAAGGTGTCGACCTTGAGGTCGGCGGGATTGATCACGATCCCGCTGTCGCCATCGACCTCCAGCGCGATGATCGCCACCGTCGCCGCCGAGGTGTGGATGCGGCCCTGCGACTCGGTGGCCGGCACGCGCTGCACGCGGTGGGTACCCGACTCGTACTTGAGCCGCGCATAGGCACCGCCACCCTCGATGCGGGCGACGATCTCCTTGTAGCCGCCGTGTTCGCCCGGGTTGGCGGATTCCACCTCGACCCGCCAGCCCTGGGTTTCCGCGTAGCGCGCATACATCCGGAACAGGTCGCCGGCGAAGATCGCCGCCTCGTCGCCGCCGGTGCCGGCGCGGACTTCCAGGTACAGGCCGCCATCGTCGCGGGCGTCCTTCGGCACCAGCTGGGACAGCAACTCGCCGTCCAGCTGGGCAAGCCGGGCGTTGGCGGCCTCGATCTCGTCATCCGCCAGCTCGCGCAGCTCGGGGTCGTCGCGCATCGCCTGGGCGGCGGCGAGGTCGGCGCGGGCCTGCGCTTCGGCGGCCAGGGCGTCCGCCACTGGCTGCAGGCTGGCGAACTCGCGCGAGAGCGTGCGGAAGCGCGGCTGGTCGGCGGCGACCGCCGGTTCGGCCAGCAGGCGCTCGACTTCCTCGCGCCGCTCCAGCAGCGCTTCCAGCTTGCGGCGCAACGCCGGGGTCATGCCGCGCCGTCGTCCTTGTCGGGCGCGAACAGCCGGGCCACCGCCTCGCCCAGCGCGGCGTCCTGGCGCAGGGCCGTGCTGGGGGCGTGCAGCAGCTTGTTGGTCAGGGTGTGCGCCAGCAGGTCGAGCACCTCCGCCGGGTCGCGGCCGGCCGCCAGTTGCGCGCGCGCCTTGGCCAACGCCTGCGCCTGCACCGCCTGGCCGTGCTCGCGCAGCCGCCGCAGCGGGGCGCTGGCGTCGGCCTGCCCGAGCGCGGCGAGGAAGCGGGAGGCGTGCACCTCGATGATGGCCTCGGCCTGCTCGGCGGCGTCGCGGCGGGCCGCGCGGTTGTCCTCGATCGCCCGCTCGAGGTCGTCGACCGTGTACAGGAACACGTCGCGCAGGCCGGAAACGTCGTGGGCGATATCGCGTGGGACCGCCAGGTCCAGCAGCAGCATCGGCCGGTGCCGGCGCTGCCGCAGGGCCTGCTCGACCTGCGCGCGATGCAGGATCGGCGCCCGCGCAGCAGTCGCCGAGATCACGATGTCGGCCTCGGCGAGGTGGCGGTCCAGTTCCTCCAGCGGCAGCGCGAAGCCGCCGTGGCGGCTGGCGAGATCCTGCGCATGGGCCAGCGTGCGGTTGGCGACCAGCAGGCGCCGCACCTTGCCGGCGGCCAGGTGGCGGGCGGCCAGCTCGATGGTCTCGCCGGCGCCGATCAGCAGGACGTCGGAGTCCTCCAGCCGGGCAAAGGATTCCTGCGCCAGCCGCACCGCGGTGGAGGCCACGCTGACCGGGTTGCGCCCGATCGGGGTCTCGGTGCGGGCGCGCTTGGCGGTGGCGAAGGCCTGCTGGAAGGCGCGGTCCAGCGGACCGCCCAGGCTCCCGGCGTCACGCGCATGGGTCCAGGCCTGCTTCACCTGGCCCAGGATCTGCGGTTCGCCGAGCACCAGCGAATCCAGCCCGGTGGCTACCCGGAACAGGTGGCGCACGGCATTGGCCTCGTCGTGGCGGTACAGGTAGGCGTGCAGGTCGTCGCCGGCGCGTTGCTGGCCGGCCAGCCAGTTGGCCAGCGCATCCGGCCCGTTGTCGCTGCGGGCATACAGTTCGGTGCGGTTGCAGGTCGACAGCAGCACCGCTTCCTGCACCCCGGCCTGCGCGCGCAGGGACTCCAGCGCCCTTGGCAGCGCATCCGGGCCGAACGCCACCGTCTCGCGCAGTGAAACCGGCGCGGTCTGGTGGTTGATGCCGAGGACGTGCAGGGCCATGCGTGATCCGGTTCGTTCAGTCGCCTGCGATAAGCTGCAGGCCTGACCGCATAGTGTAACGGCCCCGTCCATGCCCAGCCTCCAGCGCAGCGTCGCGCGACTGTTCCTGCCGGCGTTGCTGGCGGTGGCGCCCATGGCCAGCGCCGCCGCCCCGCCGGCGCCGGTCGACCCGCTGGAGGCCAGCCTTGCCGGCGAATTCGCGCTGCAGGCCGGGCAGCTGCCGGAGGCCGCGCGCCGTTACCTGCAGGCCGCCAGGGCGGCCAATGACCCGGTGCTGGCCGAGCGCGCCACGCGGATTGCACTGCTGGCCGACGACGATGCGCTGGCCCGCGATGCCTATGCCGCCTGGCGGCGGATGGCGCCCGACGGCGGCAGCGCCCAGCGCATGGTCGCCGCCAGCCTGGCCCTGCGTGACGGCAACCGGCGGCTGGCGCGGCGCGAACTGGCGGCCCTGCTGGCCGAGCCGGAGGGCTGGCCGCGGGCGATCGCCGCCCTGATGGGCGCGGTCGGCAGCCAGCAGAAGCTGGTGGTGGCGATGGTCGAGGACATCGTCCGCCGCGACCTGCTGCCGGACCAGTTGGCGCCGTGGCTGGGCATCGGCGGCCTGGCGCAGCGCCTGGACCAGCCGCAGCTGGTGGAGCGGATCGTCGCGCGGATCGTCTCGCGCTTCCCGGACGAGCCACGGGTGGGCCTGCTGCGCGCACAGCTGCTGCGCGAGGAAGGAAAGTTGGACGAGGCGCGCCGCCAGCTGGCGGGGCTGGACGCCGTCGCACGCGACTCCGCGCAGATGCGCTGGACCCTGGCCGGCGAGTACGACGCGCTGGGCGACTTCGCCAAGGCCGCCGAGGTGCTGGGCTGGGGCGAGCAGGACGATGCCAGCCATGCCCAGCGCGCGCTGCTGTTCGACAAGGCCGGCGACCGCGCGGGCCTGGAGCGCCTGTACGCCGACCTCAAGCGCGACGCCACCCGGCCGAACCCGCGCCGGCGGCTGCTGCTGGGGCAGGTGGCCGAACTGCTGGAGCGCCACGACGAGGCGCTGGGCTGGTACGGCAACATCCCCGGCGGCAGCGGCGAGCAGGGTGTCGCCCGCCTGCGCGCGGCCAGCGTGCTGCACGCGATGGGGCGGCTGCCGCAGGCCTACGAGGCCATTAGGGCACTACAGGCCGATGCCACCCTGCAGGAGGAGACCCGTCGCGACGGCTACCTGCTCGAGGCCGAGCTGCGTGCCAAGGACAAGGACGCCGGCGGCGAGGCCGATGCGTACGCGCGCGGCCTGGCCGCCTTCGCCGATGACCAGGCGCTGCTCTATTCGCGCGCCCTGATGTGGGAGCGACAGGACCAGATCGCCAAGGCCGAGGCCGATTTCCGGCGCATCCTGCTGAGCGCGCCCGACCACGTCCACACCCTCAACGCGCTGGGCTACACGCTGGCCGACCGCACCACCCGTTTCCGCGAGGCGCTGGAGCTGATCGACCGCGCGCGGGTCGCCGAACCGGGCAATGCCGCGATCATCGACAGCTACGGCTGGGTGCTGTTCCGCCTCGGCAAGCCGCGCGAGGCGCTGGAACACCTGCGGCACGCCTACGCGCTGCAGAAGGACGCCGACATCGCCAGCCACCTCGGCCAGGTGTTGTGGGTGCTGGGCAGGAAGGACGAGGCCCGCCGCTATTTCGAGGAGGCACGCAGGTTGGATCCGGACAATCGCTCGTTGCAGCGCGCGCTGCAGGAAGTCGGCGCATGAGCCGCCAATGGTCAACGCTCGCGGTGCTGCTGCTGGCCGGCTGCGCCAGCGTGCCCACCGCCGTCCCGCCCGCCGCGCCGGGCGACATCGCGGCGTTCGAGGCCGCGCAGCGCCAGCGCGAGGCCGCGCTGGGCCTCGCGACCGGCGCCTGCGGCGCGCCGTCCTGGGAAATGGGCGGGCGGGTGGCGCTGTCCAACGGCAATGAGGGCGGCAGCGGCCGCATCGACTGGATCCAGGGCGGTGGCACGGCCACGGTCACCCTGTCGGCGCCGGTCACCCGCCAGAGCTGGACCTTGCGGCTGTCCCGCGCCGGCGCCGTTCTCGAAGGCGTGCCGAACGGCCCGCTGGCGGGCCCGGACGCCGGCGCGCTGCTGCACCAGGTGACCGGCTGGCAGATCCCGGTCGAGGCGCTGGGCTGCTGGCTGCGCGGTGCCCGCGCCGGGGCGGCGTTCGGGCCGGCGGAGATCGTGTACGGCGCGGATGGCAGGCCGCTGCGGATCGAGCAAGGCGGCTGGCGGATCGCGTACGACGGCTGGGGCGAACATGGGGGCCACGCCGTGCCGACCCGGGTTGATGCGCAGCGCGGCGACGACCGGGTGCGGCTGGTGGTGGATCGCTGGGGCGCGCAGTGACGCGATTCCCCGCGCAGGATGGCTGGAGCCGCTGGCCGGCGCCGGCCAAACTCAACCTGTTCCTGCGCATCACCGGCCGCCGCGAGGACGGCTATCACGCCCTGCAGACGGTGTTCCGGCTGCTGGAGTGGGGCGACAGCGTGTACCTGCGCCCGCGCGCGGATGGCGTCATCGAGCGATGCGGTGAGGGCGCCCCGGGTGTCGCGGAAGCCGACGATCTCCTGGTACGGGCGGCGAAACTCCTGAAAAAAGAAGCAAACGTCGCGCAAGGCGCGGATATCGGCGTCGAAAAGCGCATTCCGGTCGGGGGTGGCTTCGGCGGCGGTTCCTCGGATGCGGCCACCGTGCTGGTGGGGCTGGATGCGCTCTGGGGCCTGGGTCTGTCGCGTGAGACGCTGGTCGCGCTGGCCGTGCAGCTGGGCGCCGACGTGCCGGTGTTCGTGCTTGGCCGCGATGCCTGGGCCGAAGGGGTGGGCGAGGTGCTCACCCCGATCGCGTTGCCGCCGGCCTGGTACCTGCTGGCCAGCCCCGCGGTCCACGCCGCCACCGCCGCGCTGTTCCAAACCCCTGATTTGACGCGCAATGCCGCGCCCGCGACAATATCCGACTTCCTTTCGGGAACCGTGCTCGACAACGCGTTCGAGCCGTTGCTGCGCCGCCGCGAACCTGCCGTCCAGGCCTTGTTCGACGCGCTGGCGCCGTACGGCCGGCCACGCTTGACGGGTTCGGGCAGCGGCTGCTTCGTCGAATTCGCCACCCGCGAAGACGCCGAAGCGGCGCGGGCCGCGCTCCAGGCGGGCGGGCTTCCTGCGGGAATGACCGCCTGGCTGGCGCAGGCCACCGGGAGGTCGCCACTGCTGGATGCGGTGGAGCGGTTCCATGCAGGGGCGTCGCCAAGTGGTTAAGGCACCGGGTTTTGATCCCGGCATTCGTAGGTTCGAATCCTTCCGCCCCTGCCATTTCCAGCGGCTCCATCGCAGGCACGACGGCAATCCTTCCTCCGCCCGCATGGCTTGACCGCGGACGGGACTTCCACCGCAACGGTCAGAGCGCAGCGGAGAATGGCGATGCAAGACGAACGCAACTTGCTGGTGTTTTCGGGCAACGCCAACCGGCCGCTGGCCGCGGCGGTGTGCAAGGAACTTGGCGTGCGCCAGGGCAAGGCGCTGGTCAGCCGCTTCTCGGACGGCGAGGTGCAGGTCGAGATCGAGGAGAACGTGCGCCGGCAGGAAGTGTTCGTCATCCAGCCGACCAACGCCCCGACCGCCGAAAACTTCATGGAGCTGCTGGTGCTGGTGGACGCGCTCAAGCGCGCCTCGGCGGCCAGCGTGACCGCGGTGGTGCCGTACTTCGGCTATGCCCGCCAGGACCGCCGCCCGCGTTCCTCGCGGGTGCCGATCACGGCCAAGGTCGCGGCCAAGATGTTCGGCGCGGTGGGCACCGACCGGGTGCTGACGGTGGACCTGCACGCCGACCAGATCCAGGGCTTCTTCGACATCCCGGTGGACAACGTCTACGCTTCGCCGCTGCTGCTGGCCGACATCTGGCGCGCGCATGGCACCGACAACATGGTGGTGGTCTCGCCAGACGTCGGCGGCGTGGTCCGCGCCCGCGCGATCGCCAAGCGGCTGGACGACGCCGACCTTGCGATCATCGACAAGCGCCGGCCCAAGGCCAACGTCGCCACCGTGATGAACATCATCGGCGACGTGGAAGGCAAGACCTGCGTGCTGGTGGACGACATCGTCGATACCGCCGGCACCCTGTGCGCCGCCGCGGGCGCGCTGAAGGAGCGTGGCGCGACCAAGGTCGCCGCCTACTGCACCCATCCGGTGCTGTCCGGCGCGGCGCTGGACAACATCGCCAAGTCGCGGCTGGACGAACTGGTGGTGACCGACACCATCCCCCTGTCCGAGGCGGCCAGGGCCTGCAACAAGATCCGCCAGCTCAGCGTTGCCGAGCTGCTGGCCGAAACCATCCGCCGGGTGGCGTTCGGCGAATCCGTCAGCTCGCTCTACGTCGACTGACCTCGAACCCCGCGGCGCCGGCTCCCGCCGGCATCGCACCCCACTCACCTGGTCGCGGGTGAGTGTCATCGCCGCCGCGAGGCGGCTTCATCGCAAGCAAAGTGAGTCAAGAAAAATGTCCGAACATACCTTCAAGGCCGAAGGCCGCAACGTCGAGGGGAAGGGTGCGAGCCGCCGCCTGCGTCGTGCCGCCTACATCCCGGCCATCGTCTACGGTGGCGGCGCCGAGCCGCAGCCGGTGCAGATCGAGCACGAGGCCGTCTGGCTGGCCAGCCAGCACGGCTGGTTCTATTCGTCGATCCTGACCCTCGACATGGACGGCAAGCAGCAGCAGGTCCTGCTGCGTGACATGCAGCGCCATCCGTTCAAGCAGCTGATCATGCACCTGGACTTCCAGCGCGTGAAGGCGGGCGAGAAG
>JAEWGI010000078.1 GCA_023388355.1 Pseudomonadota bacterium | reverse complement strand
GCCAGCGCCAGCGCCGGCTGCGCCAGCAGGCCGGCCACGGCCGCCAGCGCGCCGCCGGGGCCGGTGGCCAGGGTCAGCGCGAGCCCGATCGCCGCGGCGGCGAGGACGTGTCGGCGGTTCGCCGGGGCGTCAGCCATCGGTGCCCCAGTCCTCGCTCAGCGGATCGACGCCGGAGGTCGGCGGAAGCTGCAGGTGGAAGCCACGGGCGGCGAGGTTGGCGCGCACCTCGTCGGGGTTGGCCTGCGCCAGCCGGCGGCCCGGGACCAGGGCCACGTCGAGCACGAAGTGCAGCGGGCCGAGCCGCGTGCGCACGGCTTCCGGGAGACTCTCGAACGCGTCGCGCGCGGCGAGGTAGACGTAGGTGTCGGCCCGGCGCTGGCTCTTGTAGACGTAGGCGTGCATGTCCGCGCAGTGTCGCAGGTCACGGTGTGTGCGGGAATTATCGTGCACGACGGGGAACGCCGCATGGTTCAGCTGCGATGCGGGCGCGGCGGCGCATGACCCCCGGCAGGTGCCCGGGCGCGGGCGAGCGGCTAGGCTGTCGCGATTGCCGCTGCCGACGTTTTCCGATGCGCCGACTTGTTCCACTGTGCTGCCTGCTGTTCGCCGGCCTGCTCCAGGCCCAGCCTTCGCAACCCCTGACCCTGGAGCGGATCATGGCCGATCCGGCGTGGATCGGGCCGCCGGTGGAGCGGGCGTGGTGGTCCTGGGACGGCCGCCAGCTGTACTACCCGCTGCGGCGCGACGACAGCCACATCCAGGACCTGTACGCGCAGGCCGTCGAGGGCGGCGCGGCGCGCCTGCTCGACGGCGCGGCGCGCGCGGACGTGGACGCGGCCGACCCGGTGGCCGACCCGCAGCGCGCGCGCATCGCCTTCGTGCGCAACGGCGACGTGTTCGTGCGCGACCTGCGCAACGGCGCCCTCACCCAGCTCACCCGCAGCGAGGCCATCGAGGCGAGCCCGCGCTGGGGCGGCGATGGCGCCCTGGTCTGGCGCAGCGGCCACGACTGGTTCCGCTGGAGCGCGCAGGGCGGCACCGTGGTCCACGCCGCGGCGCCCAAGGCCGAGGACGATCCGGCCAAGCCGCCGAAGGCCGACCTGCTGCGCGAACACCAGCTGCGCCTGGTGCAGACCCTGCGCGAGGAGCGCACGCGCCGCGAGGCCGCGCGCGTGCAGGAAGCCGACCGGCGCCGCGCCGACCCGAGTCGCGCGCCCGCGCCGGTGTACCTGGGCAAGGACGTCGAGATCGTGGCCACCGCGCTCTCGCCGGACGGCCGCTGGCTGTTCGCGGTCACCGAGCGCAGCCAGGACGAGCTCGGCCGGGGCGGCCGGATGCCGATGTACGTGACCGAGTCGGGCTACGAGGAATTCGAGGACGTGCGCACCCGGGTGGGCCGCAACCCGCCGCGCGCGCAGTCGTTCTGGATCGTGGACATGCGCCAGGGCGTGCCGCAGGCCGTGTCGACCGCCGGCCTGCCGGGCATCGGCGACGATCCACTGGCGGCGCTGCGCAAGGCCGCCGGCAAGGAGCCGCTGGACGGACCGCGCGCGCTGCAGGTGGAGGCCGGCGTGGATGGCCTGCTGTGGAGCGCGGATTCGCGCCAGCTGGCGCTGATGCTGCATTCGGTGGACAACAAGGACCGCTGGCTGGCGACGCTGGAGCCGTCGGCCGCGCAGCTGCAGTCGCGCCACCGGCTCAGCGACGGGGCCTGGATCAACTGGAACTACAACGAGTTCGGCTGGCTGCCCGACCAGCGCACGCTGTGGTTCGCGTCGGAGCAAAGCGGCCATTCGCACCTGTACACGGTCGACGCCGCGCGCGGCGGCCGCGCGCGCGCGCTGACCTCGGGCCGCTGGGAAGTCTCGCAGCCGGTGCTCGCGCCCGACGGCAGCCGCTTCCTTTTCACCTGCAACCGCGCCCGTCCCGGCGACTACGAACTGTGCAGCGTGCCGGCCGGCGGCGGCGAGGTGCGCGAGCTGACCGACCTGGACGGCGTCGAAGGCTTCGTGCCCTCGCCCGACGGCGCGCGCATCGCGCTGCGCCATTCGTCGAGCTACGTGCCGCCGCAGCTGGCGGCGATCGATGCCGACGGCGGCGGCCTGCGCAGGCTCACCGACACGCGCAGCGAGCAGTACCGCGCCCTCGACTGGCTGCAGCCCGAGTACGTGCAGGTGCCGTCGAAGCACGGCGCCGGCACGATCTGGGGCAAGTACTACGGGCCGGCGACGATGGAGCCGGGGCGCACGTATCCGGTGGTGCTGTTCGTGCACGGCGCGGGCTACCTGCAGAACGTCAGCGACCGCTACCCCAACTATTTCCGCGAGCAGATGTTCCACAACCTGCTGGTGCAGCGCGGCTACATCGTGCTCGACCTGGACTTCCGCGCCTCGGAAGGCTACGGCCGCGACTGGCGCACCGCGATCTACCGCAACATGGGCCAGCCCGAGCTGGAGGATTACCTCGACGGCATCGACTGGCTGGTCGAACACCGCCAGGCCGACCGCGATCGCGTCGGCATCTACGGCGGCAGCTACGGCGGCTTCATGAGCTTCATGGCCCTGTTCCGCGAGCCGGGCAGGTTCAAGGCCGGCGCGGCGCTGCGCCCGGTCACCGACTGGACCCAGTACAACCACCCCTACACCAGCAACATCCTGAACACGCCCGACATCGACCCCGAGGCCTACCGCGTGTCCTCGCCGATCGAGTACGCCGACGGCCTGCAGGACCACCTGCTGATCGCCCACGGCATGATCGACGACAACGTGTTCTACCGCGATTCGGTGCTGCTGGCGCAGCGCCTGATCGAACTGCGCAAGGACAAGTGGGAGCTGGCCAGCTATCCGCTCGAGCGCCACGCCTACCGGCAGTCCGACTCCTGGTACGACCAGTACCGGCGGGTGCTGGAACTGTTCGAGCGGGCGCTGAAGTGATCGCCCGCGCCGGATGAGCGGACCCGCGCCCGCCGCCACCGAGATCCTGCGCCCCTCGCCGCTGAAATGGCTGGCGATGGGCGCGATCTCGGCCGCGCTGGTGTGGATCGGCAGCGTGATGGTGCCCACGCATCCGCTGCTGGCCTGGGCCTGCATCGGATTGTTCGGCCTGTGCGCGGCGGTGGCCCTGCTCAACCTGCTGCCGGGCGCGAGCGGGCTGGTGCTCGATGGCGAGGGCTTCGAGATCGTCTCGCTGTTCCGGCGCTCGCGGATCGGCTGGGACGAAGTGGCGCGTTTCGGCGAAGTCCGGGTCGGGATGCAGCGCATGGTCGGCTTCGATTTCACCGACGCCGCGCGCGGCGGCACGCGGCTGCGTCGGGTCAACCGCAGCATCAGCGGCTTCCACGGCGCGCTGCCGGACACCTACCGCCTTGGCGCCGCCGCGCTGGCCGAACGCATGCAGGCGCGGCTGCAGGCCTGGCGCGGGCGCGCCGCGCCGCCGGCCTGATCGCGCGCAACGCGATCCGCACGCGCGCCGCCTAGAATGGCGGCATGGACCGATTCGACGACATCCGCGACTACCTCACCGGGCTGCAGGACCGCATCTGCGCCGCGATCGAAACCGCCGACGGCAGCGCCCGCTTCGTCGAGGACGCCTGGCAGCGCGATCCCGACGACGCCAGCACCACCCTGCGCGGCGGCGGGCGCACCCGGGTGCTGCGCGACGGGGCGGTGTTCGAGCAGGCAGGGATCGGATTTTCCGACGTCTCCGGCGGCACCCTGCCCCCTTCGGCCACCGCCGCGCGGCCGGAGCTGGCGGGCGCGTCCTGGCAGGCGGTGGGCGTGTCGCTGGTGTTCCATCCGCGCAATCCATACGTGCCCACCACCCACGCCAACGTGCGCCACTTCCGCGCCCTGCGCGACGGCGAAACCGTGGCCTGGTGGTTCGGCGGCGGCTTCGACCTCACGCCGTTCTATCCCTTCGACGAGGACGTGCGCCACTGGCACCGCGTCGCGCGCGAGCTGTGCGAGCCGTTCGGCGGGCGCGAGCGCTACGAAGCGCACAAGCGCTGGTGCGACGAATACTTCTTCCTCAAGCACCGCAACGAGACGCGCGGCGTCGGCGGACTGTTCTTCGACGACCTGCACGACGACCTGGAGCAGGACTTCGGCTACCTGCGCGCGGTCGGCGACGGCTTCCTCGACGCCTACCTGCCGATCGTCGAAGGCCGCAAGGACACGCCGTCCGGCGAGCGCGAGCGCCAGTTCCAGCTCTACCGGCGCGGCCGCTACGTCGAGTTCAACCTGGTCTACGACCGCGGAACCCATTTCGGCCTGCAGAGCGGCGGGCGCGCCGAATCGATCCTGATGAGCCTGCCGCCGCTGGTGCGCTGGGAATACGGCTACGCGCCCGAAGCGGGCAGCATCGAGGCGCGCCTGCACGACTACCTGGTGCCGCGCGACTGGCTGGCGGGAGCCTGAGGCGGCGATGGACGACGAGGCCGCCGTGCTGAAGGCCAACCTCGACGCGATCCGCGCGCGCATCGACGCGGCCTGCCGCGACGCCGGGCGCGAGCCGGGCGAGGTGCGCCTGCTGCCGGTCAGCAAGACCGTCGACGCGGCGCGGCTGCGCAGCGCCTGGGCCATCGGCCTGCGCGAGCTGGGCGAAAACAAGGTCCAGGAGGCGATGGGCAAGTGGGAGGCGATGGCCGACCTCGAAGACCTGCGCTGGGTGCTGATCGGCCACCTGCAGACCAACAAGGCGAAATACGCGGCGCGCTTCGCCAGCGAATTCCAGGCCCTCGACAGCCTGCGCGTGGCCCAGGCGCTGGATGCGCAGCTGCAGAAGCGCGGACGCGCGCTGGACGTGCTGGTGCAGGTCAACACCTCGGGCGAAGACACCAAGTTCGGACTCGCGCCGGAGGACGTGCCGGCGTTCGTGAAGCAGCTGCCGGCGTTCTCCTCGCTGCGCGTGCGCGGGCTGATGACCCTGGCGCTGTTCTCCGACGACGAAAGCCGCGTGCGCCCCTGCTTCGTGCGCCTGCGCGAGCTGCGCGACCGGCTGCGCCAGGAGGCGCCGGACGGGATCGGCATGGACGAGCTGTCGATGGGCATGTCCGGCGACTTCGAACTGGCGATCGCCGAGGGCGCGACCACGGTGCGCGTGGGCACGGCCATCTTCGGCAGCCGGCCGACCGCCGACAGCGCGTACTGGCCGGGGTTCGCGGGCGGAAGCGGTTGATCCGGAGAGATGCCCCCCGCACGCGACCGCGAGGGCCAACGCGGCTGCGCCGCCGGCCGGCAGGAACTGGCCCTGCCGCAGGAGCTCGCGCGCGGGTTCGACGGAAGGCCTGGGGGCGCATGGCCGTGCCGGTGCACCCGTTCGGCAATGCCGGCCGGGGCGGCCCGACCCGCCAGGGCCAGGCCGCCGCCGACCGTCCGTCGACCACCCACGCGACACCGGGCCCGGGAGGGTGGACACCGATGCCGCGCGACATGCCGGCGACGGAAAACCGGAAAAACCTTGACCGGCACGCGCCCGTCAGGGCGCGGCGGCGAGCTGCTGTTCGAGCTGGTCCAGCACCTGGTAGCAGGGCAGCACCTGGGCCACGCTGGCGTTGGGCTCGCGGCCTTCGCGGATGGCGGCGAAGAACTCGCGGTCCTGGAGCTCGATGCCGTTCACGCTCACGTCCACCTGGCTCACGTCCACCGCCTGCTCGCCGTCCTTTACGGTGCTCCGCACCAGATCGTCGTAGCGGGCGATATAGGTCGCGCTGTCGCCGATGTAGCGGAAGAAGGTGCCCAGCGGGCCTTCGTTGTTGAAGCTCAGCGACAGGGTGCAGATCGCGCCGGTGCTGGCCCTGAGCTGGATCGACATGTCCATGGCGATGCCCAGCTCGGGATGGATCGGGCCCTGGATCGCGTTGGCCTGGACGATCCCGCCGCCGGCCTGGTAGGCGAACAGGTCCACGGTGTGCGCGGCGTGGTGCCACAGCAGGTGGTCGGTCCAGCTGCGCGGCTCGCCCAGCGCGTTGAGGTTCCTGCGGCGGAAGAAGTACGTCTGCACGTCCATCTGCTGGATATGGAATTCGCCGGCCTGGATGCGCCGCCGCACGTACTGGTGGCTGGGGTTGAAGCGGCGGGTATGGCCGCACATGGCCACCAGCCCGGTCTTCTTCTGCAGCGCGACCACCTCCTCGCCTTCCTTGAGCACATCGCACAGCGGGATTTCGACCTGCACGTGCTTGCCCGCCTCCAGGCAGGCCTTGGCCTGGGCGGCGTGCATCTGGGTCGGCGTGCACAGGATCACCGCGTCCACGTCGGGCCGCGCCAGCACCTCGTCCAGCTCGGTGGTGGCGTGGGCGATGCCGTACTTCTCCGCGACCTGGCGCGTCTTGTCGAGGTCGCGGCTGACCACCGAGACCACCTCGACGCCGTCGATGTTGGCGATCGCGTCCAGATGCTTGCTGCCGAATGCGCCCGCGCCCGCCAGGGCGACCTTGATACCGCTCATTGCTTGTCCTCCAGGATCAGATGGCCCACGGCCGTGTTGGATGCCGGCACGTGGTAGAAGCGGTGCCTGACCTCGGGCGCGGGGCCACCGGCGGCATCGGCCATGGCGCCGCGGGCGATCAGCCACATCACCAGTTCGATGCCCTCGGAACCGGCCTCGCGCACGTAGTCGATGTGCGGCACGTCGGCCGCGGCCTCGGGGTCTGCGACCAGCCTGTCGAGCCAGGCGTTGTCCCAGTCGCGGTTGATCAGTCCCGCACGCGGACCCTGCAGCTGGTGGCTCATGCCGCCGGTGCCCCAGATCTGCACGTTGAGATCCTGGTCGAAGCTGTCCACCGCGCGGCGGATCGCCTTGCCCAGGTTGTAGCAGCGACGCCCCGAGGGCACCGGGTACTGGACCACGTTGACGGCGAAGGGGATGACCTTGAACGGCCACGCTTCGGCCTGCCCGCACATCAGCGACAGCGGCACGGTCAGGCCGTGGTCGACGTCCATGCGGTTGACGATGGTGAGGTCGAAATCGTCCTGGATCACCTGCTGGGCGATGTGCGCTGCAAGCTCGGGGTGGCCCTCGACCGTCGGCACGGGGCGCGGCCCCCAGCCCTCGTCCGCCGGCGCGTAGCTGGCGCCGGTGCCGATCGCGAAGGTGGGGATCATGTCCAGGCTGAAGGCGGTGGCGTGGTCGTTGAAGACCAGGAACACCACGTCGGGCGGGTTGTCCCGGATCCACTGCCTTGAGAAATCGTAGCCGGCGAACACCGGCTTCCAGTAGTCCTCGCCCGACTTGCCCAGGTCCAGGGCGGCGCCGATCGCCGGCACGTGCGAGGTGTAGACCGAAGCGGTGATGCGGGCCATCAGCGCGCCTCCCCCTGCCCGCGGCCACCCTGCGGCTGGCGCTGCGGCTGCGCGTCGCCGTCTTCGCCCAGGTAGCGGTTGCCCTCGGGCGAACGCCCGCCCTTGATCATCATGTCGCGGTACTCCTCTTCGGTCATGCCGGTCATGCTTCCGGCCATCTGCTGGAACGACTTGCCGTCGGTCGCGCCGATCTTGGCGAGGAAGTAGATGTTGCCGCCCAGGGAAATGCAGCGGTTGAGGTCGCGGTCGAGTACGGCCTGCTTCTGCTCCTCGCCCATCGGCCACTCGTCCAGGTAGGCGCGCTCGTCGGCCTTGAAGCGGGCGCGGTTGTCCGCCTTCATCAGCGACATGCAGAACTGGTTGAGCCAGTAGCCCTTGCGGGACTGGTCGGCGTCGAAAATGGTCGTTCCGGGAACGTCCAGGTAGGGTTTTTCCAGGGCCATGTGTCAGCTCCAGTAGAGGCGCATCGGGTTGTCGACCAGCAGCTTGCGCTGCAGTTCGACGGTCGGCGCGATGTGCGGGATGAAGTCCACCAGCAGGCCGTCGTCGGGCATGTGCCGGGTCAGGTTGGGATGGGGCCAGTCGGTGCCCCACAGCACGCGGTCGGGAAAGGTCTCCACCACCCGGCGCGCGAACGGCACCACGTCGCGGTAGGCGTTGCGTTCGCCGTCCAGTGCCGGCGGCCCGGTCACGCTCAGGCGCTCGGGGCAGGTGACCTTGCTCCACACGTGCGGGTGGTCGTGCATGAAGCGGATGAAGCGGTCGAACTCCGGGCCATCGGCCGGCTTGCCGACGTCCGGTCGGCCCATGTGGTCGACCACCACCGTGGTCGGCAGGCTGGCGAAGAACGGCGCGTGCTCGTCCAGGTCGGCGGCCTCGAAATAGATCACCACGTGCCAGCCCAGGCGGGCGACGCGCTCGGCGATTCCCGCCAGCTCGTCCCTGGGGGTCAGATCCACCAGCCGCCTGACGTAGTTGAAGCGCACTCCGCGTACGCCGGCCTCGTGCATGCGCGCGAGCTCCTCGTCGACGACCGTGGCGCGCACGGTGGCCACGCCGCGCGCCATGCCGTCCGAGTGCCGCAGGGCATCGACCATGGCGCTGTTGTCGGCGCCATGGCAGGTGGCCTGCACGATCACGTTGCGGGCGAAGCCGAGATGGTCGCGCAGGGCGAACAGCTGCTCCCGGCTGGCGTCGCACGGGGTGTACTTGCGCTCCGGGGCATACGGGAAGCGCTCGCCGGGGCCGAACACGTGGCAGTGGGCGTCGACCGCGCCTTCGGGGAGCACGAACGCCGGCTTGCTCGGCGCCGGATGCCAGTCCAGCCATCCGGGGGTCTTCTCGAACTTCATCGTTCCTCCTCGCCGCTGCCCGCGCCGAGCAGCCGGTCGGCTTCGATGCGCCAGTCGGGGCTGCGCGCAAACCGCGGCTGGCCGCGGCTGCCGAACACGCCCGCGTCCGCCAGGTCGGCCATGCGGGCCTGGCGCCGTGCGGCCGCCTCGGCCGCCCACGGCTCCAGGCCCGCCTCGGCGACCGTGCGCGCGACCTCGCGCATTTCCTCGCCACGGCGGCGCCCGTGCTCGATCACGCGCTGGAAGAAGTAACTGCCCTGCGCCTCCCAGTCGATGCCCGGCCAGGTCTCGGCCAGCGAGGCCAGCACCGCGTCCTCCACGCCGTAGTGGCGGGCGGCGGCGAGGCTTTCGACCATCAGCGCCTCCATGCCCTTGATGACCACGCTGCGGCACATCTTGGTGGCGCTGGCCACGCCCAGGCGCGCATCGTGGAAGCGGGCGGCGAACCCGAGCGCCTGCAGCGGCGCTTCCAGGGCCAGTGCATGGGGGCCGCCCAGCAGCAGCGGCACCGCCAGCCGGTGCGGCGACAGCGAGGTCATCACCGCGCCTTCCACGTAGCGGGCGCCGGCGGCGTCCACCACGTCCGCGGCCTGCCGCTTGGTGTCCGGCGACGCGCTGTTGAGGTCGAGGAAGAACGCACCGGACCCCAGCGCCCCGCTGCAGGCGGTGGCGGCGGCCAGGGTCTGGCTGGCGGTGACCGCGCTGATCACCAGCGGCGCACCGGCCACGGCCCGGGCGGCGTCCGGGCCCAGCGCCACGCCATGCGCGCCGGCGTGCGCGCGCAGCGCGTCGCCACGCGCGGCGTCGGCGAGCGCGGTATCCCAGGCGCTGACCGGCACGCCCGCGGCGCGCAGGTCCTCGGCCAGGATCCGGCCGACCTCGCCATAGCCGATGAGGGCGACGGCGTGCATCAGTCGATGTAGCGCAGGCCGGCGGCGGCCAGCGGTTCGCGCATGCCGTACATGTCCAGGCCCAGCACGCCGGAGGCCAGGCGCTCGCGCTTGGCGTCCTCGTTGGCCTCGCGTCGCCGCGCCTGCTCCAGCGTCGCCGCCGCCCGCGCACGCGGCACGCAGACCACGCCGTCGTCGTCGGCGACGATCACGTCGCCCGGGCTCACCCACATGCCGGCGCAGACCACCGGAATGTTGACCGAGCCGAGCGTGGCCTTGATCGTGCCCTTGGCGCTGATGGCGCGGCTCCAGACCGGGAAGTCCATCGCCTGCAGGGTCCTGACGTCGCGCACGCCGGCATCGATCACCAGCGCGCGGGCGCCACGGGCCCGGAAGCTGGTCGCCAGCAGGTCGCCGAAATAGCCGTCGGTGCACTCGGCGGTCACGGCGGCGACCACGATGTCGCCCGGCCGGATCTGCTCGGCCGCCACGTGCATCATCCAGTTGTCGCCCGGATGCAGCAGCACGGTCACGGCCGTGCCCGAGACCTGGGCGCCGGGGAAGATCGGCCGCATGTACGGCTTGAGCAGGCCGACCCGGCCCATCGCCTCGTGCACGGTGGCCGAACCCGGTGCGGCCAGCGCATCGGCCACTTCGCGGTCGGCGCGCTCGATGTTGCGGTACACCACGCCCAGTTCGTACATGGTTACTTGCCCCTCCGCTTCAGTGCCGCATCCAGGCGCGGGTACACGCGCCGGGCGTTGCCCTCGTAGATCTTCTGCTTGTCGTCCGCCCCCAGGCTCGTATTGGCCTCGATGTAGCGCCTGGTGTCGTCGTAGTAGTGGCCGGTCTCGGGGTCGATGCCGCGCACCGCGCCGATCATCTCGCTGGCGAACAGGATGTTGTCGACCGGGATGACCTGGGCCAGCAGGTCGATGCCCGGCTGGTGGTAGACGCAGGTGTCGAAGTACACGTTCCTGAGCAGGTGCTCGGTGAGCAGCGGCTTGTTCAGCCCCTGGGCCAGGCCGCGGTAGCGGCCCCAGTGGTAGGGCGCGGCGCCGCCGCCGTGCGGAATGATCATCCTCAGGGTCGGGAAATCACTGAACAGGTCGCCCTGGAGCAGCTGCATGAACGCGGTGGTATCGCCGTTGATGTAGTGCGCGCCGGTGGTGTGGAAGCAGGGATTGCAGCTGGTGCTCACGTGCACCATGGCCGGGATGTCGTACTCGACCAGTTTCTCGTAGACCGGGTACCAGGAGCGGTCGGTCAGCGGCGGGCTGGTCCAGTGGCCGCCCGACGGATCGGGGTTGAGGTTCACGGCGACGTTGCCGTATTCCTCCACGCACCTGACCAGCTCCGCGATGCACGTCGCCGGGTCCACGCCCGGACTCTGCGGCAGCATCGCCGCAGGGATGAAGTGGTCGGGGAACAGTTCGGCCACGCGGAAGCACATCTCGTTGCACAGCGCCGCCCAGGCCGAGGAGACCTGGAAGTCGCCGATGTGGTGGGCCATGAAACTGGCGCGCGGCGAGAAGATGGTGAGGTCGGCGCCGCGCTCGCGCATCAGGCGCAGCTGGTTGGCTTCGATCGACTCGCGGATCTCGTCGTCGGAGATCTTCAGCTCCGAGGCCCTGGGCATGGCCGAGGGATTGCCGATCGCGGCGATCTGGCGGTTGCGCCACTCCTCCAGCGCCCTGGGCGCGGTGGTGTAGTGGCCGTGGATGTCGATGATCATTGCAGGTACCTACGGTGTTTTGCAGCCGGGGAGCGGGCGGCAGGGGACTCGGGCCGGGCCCATGCCATGGGCCTGTTTGACGGCATCGGCGCGCGGCGATGCCAGGAACTCGAGCAGGCGCCGGGCAGCGCCGGGATGCCGGCTGGTCGCGCACACGGCGCCGGCGAACACGGTGGTGTGCTGGATGGCCTCGGGCAGCGGGCCAATGGCATGCACGCCTTCCAGGCCGACCAGCTCGCTGCGCTGCTGGAACCCGAGCTCGACCTCGCCGGCGGCGATCAGCGCGCCGACCGGAACTCCGGGGCGCGCCCTGACCAGCCGCGGTTCGATCCGCTCCCGGATTCCCCAGGCCTCGAACAGCCCGGTGAGATAGGTGCCGCTGGGGCCGGTGGAATAGCCGATGGTCCGCGCCGACAGCACCGCCTCGCGCACCTGCGCCTCGTCGGCCACCGCCGGCACCGGCGCACCCGCCCGCACGGCCACCCAGGTGTCGGACCGCATCAGGTCCACGATGCCGCCGGTCGCCACGTGCCCGGCGGCCTGCAGGCGATCCAGCGCCCCGCGTGCCAGGAACACCAGGTCCAGCGCCTCGCCGGCCGCCACCCGTCGCTCGGCCTCCACCCCGCCCACCGACTCCAGCGCCAGTTCAGTGCCCACCGCGGCAATCGCCTCCCGCGCCAGCGCGGCCAGCACCTGGCGGGTGGCCATCGAGGAAATGCCGCTGAGGCGTGTCGTGTCCGCCGACATCACGATCTCCCTGGCAGTTGGACGATGCCGGGCAGCACCGCTACGCGCGCCCGGCCGGGCCGGGCCCCTGGCGGCCGGGATGCAGCACATCCCAGGCCGGGAACTGTTTCATCCTCGCCGCAACCGCGGGGTCCGCCCAGCCATCCGGGCATCTATCTGCTAGAGCGAGCCGGCATAACAGGCTGCCCCGTCATGCCGGGAGTACGGGGACCTAATCCTTGGCCACCGAACGGCCGGCCAGCCACCAGGTGAGCGCGCCAGCCGCCAGCAGCACCGGCACCAGCGCCATCAGCACCTGGTTTGCGTTGCCGCCGCTTCCGAGCAGCACCGCCGCCAGCAGCGGCCCGGCCGCCGAACCGAAACGCCCCACCGAGACCGCGGTACCCACCCCGGTGCCGCGACCGGCGGTGGGATAGAACGCCGGGGCCATCGCGTACAGGATGGCCTGGGTCGAGGAGACCGTCGCACCGATGGCGAAACCGCACAGCATCGAGATGGCGGGGGTGGCCGGCGACAGCGCCAGCGCCATCACCGCGGCAATCGTGCTGAGGAAGGCGATCGAGACCACCAGCCGGCGCGAGCCCCCGTCCATCAGCCGCCCGGCCGCCACGGCTGCGATCACGCCGCCCAGGTTGAACAGCATCTGCACCCACGACGCGTCGGTCACGCTCAGCCCGCGCCCCACCAGCAGCGATGGCAGCCAGTTGAGCAGCAGGTACATCGCCAGCAGCGCCAGGAAGAAGCCGGCCCACAGCACCACCGTGGTCGCCGCCCGCCCGCCACCGAACAGGGCCTCGCCCACGCCGGCGACCTGGTCGGGCGCCAGCGAACGCTGGGCCTGCGAATCGGGCAGGAAGTACATCAGTGGCAGGGTCAACAGCATCGGCGCCAGCCCCCCGACCATGAATACATGGGTCCAGCTCTCCGGCCCGGAGCCGACCAGGTTGGTCAACGCGGCCAGCGCGCCACCCAGCGGCAGGCCGGCATACAGCGCACCGACCACCAGGCTGCGGTGCCGGGGCGGTGCGTTCTCGGTGACCAGCGCCAGCAGGTTGGGCAGTGCCCCGCCAAGGCCCACACCGGTCAGGAAGCGGGTCACCAGCAGGCTCTGCGCATCCCACGAAAAAGCCGTCGCCACCGACATGGCGCCGAACAGGAAGACCGACGCCAGCAGCACCGCCTTGCGGCCCCAGCGGTCGGACAGGCGTCCTCCGATCGCCGCGCCCAGCATGAGTCCGAACGTCGCCGCGCTGAAGAACCAGCCCAGCTCTTTCGGACCGAGCCCGAAGACCTGGGCCACCTTCGGCGCGACCACGCCTGCTGCCTGCAGGTCGAAACCCTCGAACACCGACACGCTGCAGCACAGCGCCAGGGTCATCCAGGTGGTCTTGGTACTCGTCCCTGCAGTTGCTGCGACAGCCATCGGTTTCCTCCCCGTTCTCGACAATGTGGCCGCCAGGTCCGCCCGGCGTCCGGGCCCCGCCTGCGCAGCACTGATGTATTGTTATACCCTATAACCTAAATCGACCCCGACGACCACTGCCGGATCGGTGCCCGGGGACGCCGCCGGGGATTCCTCCGCGCCATCCGGGGACCTGAACGGGTCGCCAGGGGCCCGGACACCGCACCGGGCGGCGTCCCGCGGCAACCGGCAGGCGTCGCCCCGCCACCGGGCATCCCCATCGAGAAAGAGAGCCGAGCATGTACATCCTCAATGCCTGGTACGTCGCCTGCACCGCCGACGAGATCGCCGACAAACCGCTGGGCCGGCGCATCTGTGACCAGCTGATCTGCTTCTTTCGTGGCCCGGGCGGCGTGGCGGCGGCGGTGGAGGACTTCTGCCCGCACCGCGGCGCCGCCCTGTCGCTGGGCACGGTCTGCGAGGGCCGGCTGGTGTGCGGCTACCACGGGCTGGTGATGGGCGCCGATGGCTGCACGGTTGCCATGCCGCAGCAGCGCGTCGGGGGCTTCCCGAAGATCCGCAGCTTCCCCGTGATCGAACGCTACGGCTTCATCTGGGTGTGGCCGGGCGATCCGGCGCTGGCCAGCCCCGGGGCACTGCCGCACTTCGAGTGGGCCGAAAGCGACCAGTGGGCCTACGGCGGGGGCCTCTACCACGTCAAGGCCGACTACCGGCTGATGATCGACAACCTCATGGACCTGACCCATGAAACCTATGTCCATGCGAGCAGCATCGGCCAGAAGGAAATCGACGAGTCGCCGGTGAACACCAGGGTGATGGGCCAGGAGGTCGTCACCAGCCGCTTCATGGAGAACATCATGGCGCCGCCGTTCTGGCGCATGGCCCTGCGCGGCAGCGGCCTTCCCGAAGACCAGCCGGTCGACCGCTGGCAGATCTGCCACTTCACCCCGCCCAGCCACATCATGATCGAGGTCGGCGTCGCCCTGGCCGGGCATGGCGGCCACGAGGCGCCGCTGGACAGGAAGGCCTCCAGCATCGTGGTCGACTTCATCACGCCCGAATCGGCGACCTCGCACTGGTACTTCTGGGGCATGGCCCGCCAGTTCCAGGTGCACGACGCCGAGCTGACCCGGAGCATCCGCGACGGCCAGGGCAGGATCTTCGCCGAGGACATGGAGATGCTCGAGTCGCAGCAGCGCAACCTGCTGGCGTACCCGGACCGCGAGCTGCTCAAGCTCAACATCGACGCCGGCGGCGTCCAGTCGCGACGCATGATCGACCGCCTGATCGCCGCCGAGCGCGGTGCCCGGGCATGAGCGAGCTCTTCCAGGTGCGGGTGGCCGCGCGCAGCGAGGTGGCCGAGGAGGTCGTCGGCCTGCGCCTGGAAGCGATCGATGGCGGCCGCCTGCCGCCCTTCCAGGCCGGGGCCCACGTCGACGTGCACCTGCCCGGCGGGCTGGTGCGCCAGTATTCGCTGTGCAACGCGCCGGGCGAAGCGCAGTGCTACGAGCTGGGGGTGCTGCGCACGCCCGATTCGCGCGGCGGCTCCCGCGCCGCGCACACCCTGCAGGCCGGAGACACGCTGCGGATCGGCGCGCCACGCAACCTGTTCCCGCTCGCCCGGGGCGCGCCGCACCACCTGCTGCTTGCCGGCGGCATCGGCATCACCCCGCTGCTGGCGATGGCGCAGGCGCTCTACGCCTGCGGCCAGTCCTTCCATCTGCACGCCTGCTCGCGCAGCCAGGCGCGCCTGCCGTTCGCCTCGCGCCTGCGCAACGCGCCCTGGGCCGACTGCACCAGCCTCCACGTCGATCACGCCGACGGCCGGCCCAGCCATGACCTGCGCGCAGTGATTTCCGCGGCCCCGGCCGGCAGCCACGTCTATGCCTGCGGGCCGGCCGGATACATCGCGGCGGCGCGCCAGGCCGCGCTGGACGCGGGACTGGATCCCGCGCGCTTCCACAGCGAGTCGTTCTCGGCCGAGGTCCAGCCCCAGGCGGGCGACACCGGCTTCGAGGTCGAGCTCAACGACGGCCGGGTATTCCAGGTCGCGCCCGGCCAGACCGTCGCCCAGTGCCTGGAAGCCAACGGGGTGTTCATCGCGCTCTCGTGCGAGCAGGGCATCTGCGGCACCTGCGTGACGCCGGTCAGGGAAGGCATCCCGGACCATCGCGACAGCTATCTCAGTGACGAGGAGCGGGCCTCCAATCGCCTGTTCACGCCCTGCTGTTCACGTGCGCGCTCGGCGCGGCTGGTGCTCGACCTGGACCCGTAGGCCTCACCGGGACGCGGCTTAAGATGGCCGCGTCCCCCGCACCGCCGCCCGCGTCCATGGACCTGCGCCAGATCACCTATTTCATCCACGTCGCCGAACTGGGCAGTTTCACCCGTGCCTCGGTGGTGCTGGACGTGGCGCAGCCGGCGCTGAGCCGGCAGGTGCGGCTGCTGGAACTCGAACTTGGCCAGCCCCTGCTGGTGCGCAACGGCCGCGGGGTGACCCCGACCGAGGCCGGCGGGCTGCTGCTCGAACGCGGGCGCGGCATCCTCCACCAGCTCGACAACCTGCGCGAAGAGCTGGCCGAGCTCGGCAGCGGTACCCGCGGCAACATCGCCCTGGGCATGCCGCCGACGCTGTCCAAGGTGCTGGCCGTGCCGCTGGTGCGCGCCGTGCGTCGCCATCTGCCGGGGGTCACGCTGTCGCTGAGCGAGGGGCTGAGCACCACGATGCTGCAGTCGCTGGCCGCCGGGCAGCTGGACCTGGCTTTGGTGTACGACGGCCCCGCCCAGCCCGGGATCGCCACTGAAGCGGTGTTCGAGGAGCCGCTGATGCTGTTCTCGCGGGCCAGCGCCGGGGCGCAGCCGGTGCCGGTGCCACTGGCCGCGCTCGCAGAGCTGCCGCTGGTCATTCCGCGCCGGCCCAACACCCTGCGCATGCTGGTCGAGGACGCGCTGGCGCGGCTGGGGCTGAAGCCGACGGTGGCCATCGAGGCCGACGGCGTGGACGCGATCCTCGGCCTGGTGGCCGATGGCGTGGGCTATGCGGTGCTGAGCGAGCACGCGATGCACGCCACGCCGCAGCCGGAGCGTTACCTGATGCAGTCGATCGTCTCGCCCGGCCTGTCGACCCGGATCCTGCTGGCCACCAGCAGCCAGCGGCCCAGCACTCGCGCCCAGCACCGGGTGATGGAACTGGTGCGCAGCGACCTGGCCGCCGCACTGGATCCGCGCGGCCACGCCAGCCGGGAGCCGCGCGAGTTCTGGTGAGCCGCCGGCCGTGGCCCGCCCCAGCCGCGCCTCAGTCGATGTCCGGGAACGGCAGGCCCACGTAGTTCTCGGCGATCGTGCGCCGGCCGGCCTCGCTGCCGAGCAGGTAGGCCAGCTCGGCATGCTGGATGCGGGTGTCGAACGCCGGCGCGCCCTCGAAGTCGTGCAGCAGCCCGGTCAGCCACCAGGAGAAGCGCTGCGACTTCCAGATCCGGTCCAGGCACAGCGGCGAGTAGCGCTGGGCGTGGGCGTGGTCGCCGGTGCACATGATCTTCTCCAGCAGCTTCCAGGCCACGTACACGTCCGATGCGGCCAGGTTGAGGCCCTTGGCGCCGGTGGGCGGCACGATATGCGCCGCATCGCCGACCAGGAACATGCGGCCGTACTGCATCGGCTCGACCACGAAGCTGCGCAGCGGCGCGATGCTCTTCTCCAGCGAGGGGCCGGTGACCAGGCGCCCGGCATGCCCGGCCGGCAGGCGCTTGCGCAGTTCGTCCCAGAAGCGCTCGTCGCTCCAGTCCTCCACCTTCTCGGTCAGCGGCACCTGCAGGTAGTAGCGGCTGCGGGTCAGCGAACGCATGCTCGACAGCGAGAAGCCGCGCGCGCTGCGCGCATAGATCAGCTCATGGTCCACCGGCGGGGTGTCCGACAGCAGGCCCAGCCAGCCGAACGGATAGACCCGCTCGTAGCCGGTGATCACGTCGTCGGGAATGCTGCGGCGGCTGACGCCGTGGAAGCCGTCGCAGCCGGCGATGTACCCGCACTGAATGCGCAGCGTGCGTCCCTCGTGGGTGAAGCTGACCGACGGCTGCGTGCCCGCCACGTCGTGGACCTGCACGTCCGCGGCGCCGTAGTACATGAGCGCGCCTTCGCGCTGGCGCAGCTCCATCAGGTCGCGGGTCAGCTCGGTCTGGCCGTAGACGAGCACCTGCTTGCCGGTGAGCTGCTTGAGGTCGATGCGGTGCAGCTCGCCGTCCACGCCGATGTGGAAGCCGTCGTGCGGCAGGCCCTCGCGGTCCATCCGCTCGCCCGCGCCGGCCTCGCGCAGCAGTTCGACCGTGCCCTGTTCGAGCACGCCGGCGCGGATCCGGCAGAGCACGTATTCGGGCGTCCGGCGCTCCAGCACCACCACGTCCACGCCCGAACGGGCCAGCAGCTGCGACAGCAGCAGGCCGGACGGACCGGCACCGATCACCACCACCTGGGTCTTCATCGATTCTCCGGGCAACCCCATGTCATCCACCGATTCCTGGCGCGGGCCCACCCGGCCCGGGGTGCGCTTGCCAGCGCGCCTTCATGCGCTGCCCTGTCATCGCGCGGGAGCTGGACACATCGGAGGGGCCCCGCCCGGCGAGGACCGCCTGCGCGGTCCCGCCGTCGAGCCCCTCCAAGGCAGCAGATCGCTCAGAACGGGTAGTGCCGCGGGCCGTTCTGGATCGTGATCCAGCGCAGTTCGGTGAACTCCGCCACGCCGGCCTTGCCGCCGAAGCGGCCATAGCCGCTGTCCTTGACGCCACCGAACGGCATCTGCGCCTCGTCGTGCACGGTCGGTCCGTTGACGTGGCAGATGCCGGACTCGATCCTCTCGGCCACGCGCCAGGCGCGCGAGACGTCGCTGCTGAACACCGCCGACGACAGGCCGTAGTCGCTTGCATTGGCGACCGCGATCGCCTCTTCCTCGCCATCGACCCGGATCACCGACACCAGGTTGCCGAAGGACTCTTCCAGGTACAGGCGCATGTCGGCGGTCACCCCGTCGATCACCGTCGGCTGCATGATCACGCCGTCGATCTGCCCGCCGCACACGACCTTCGCGCCCTTGGCGACGGCATCGTCGATCAGTTCACGGCACAGCGCCGCGCCTTCGGCCGAGACCAGGGCGCCCAGCGGCGCACCCTCCTGCCCCGGATCGCCGGCCTTCAGTCCCGAGGCCTTGGCGGCGACCATGGCGACGAACGCGTCGGCCACGCTGGCGTCCACCACCAGGCGCTCGGTGGACATGCAGATCTGGCCCTGGTTCATGAACGCGCCGAACACGGCCGCGTCGCGCGCCGCCTCGAGGTCCGCGTCGTCCAGGACCAGCAGCGGCGCCTTGCCACCCAGTTCGAGCACCGCGGGCTTGAGGTTCTCGCCCGCGAGCCTGCCGATGATGCGGCCGACGCGGGTCGAGCCGGTGAAGTTGACCCGGCGCACCTTGGGATGGCGGATCAGCGCGGCCACGATCTCGGGCGCGTCGGCCGGCGCGTTGGTGACGATGTTGATGACGCCGTCGCCAAGCCCGGCTTCGGCCAGGATCTCGCCGATCAGCGCGTGCACGCCGGGGCAGGACTCGGCCGCCTTGAGCACCACGGTATTGCCGCAGGCCAGCGGTACGGCCACCGCGCGGGTGCCGAGGATGACCGGAGCGTTCCATGGCGCGATGCCGAGCACCACGCCGGCGGGCTGGCGGACCGCCATGGCCAGGCTGCCCGGGTAGTTGGAGGGGATCACCTCGCCACCGATCTGCGTGGTCATCGCCGCCGCTTCGCGCAGCATGTTGGCTGCAAGCATCACGTTGAAGCCGTACCAGCCGCTGGTGCCGCCGGTCTCGGCCACGCCGATGCGGATGAAGTCGGCGACGCGCGCGTCCATGAGTTCGGCCGCCTTGTACAGCCTGGCCCGGCGCTCGGCCGGACTGGTCGCCGCCCATGCCGGGAACGCCCGGTCGGCGGCCTCGACGGCGGCGATGGCGTCTTCGACGGTGCCGGCCGGCGCGCGCGTGGCCACCCCGCCGGTGACAGGATTGGCGCGATCGAAGGTCGCACCATTGCTGGCGCCGCGGCGGGCACCGCCAATCAGTTGCTCAACCAGATGCATCGCTGTCTCCTCTTGCGTTGGGCGTGGCATGCCGGGCGGTGGATCAGCCGCCTTGGCGCTTGTAGGTCTGCAGGCCCGGCTTGATGGTCTTGTCGTCCAGGAACTGCTTCAGGCCCTGGTCGCGCCCGCGCTCGGGATCGCGGTGGTTGGACTGGTCCACCTTCGCGTACAGGTAGTCCTCGCTCTGCTCCCAGGTCAGCTCGCGGCAGCGCTTGAACCCGTGCTTGGCGAAACGCAGCACCACCGGGTTCTTCTCCAGCAGCGACGCGGCCAGCGCACCAACCTCGTCGCGCAGCTGCGCGCGCGGCACCGAGCTGTTCACCAGTCCCATCCGCGCCGCCTCGGCGCCGGTGAAGGTCTTGCCGGTCATGATGTAGTACAGGGCCTGGCGATGGCCCATGGTGTCGGCCACCGCCTTGCTCACCAGGTTGCCCGGGGGAATGCCCCAGTTGATTTCCGACAGGCCGAACACAGCCTCGTCGGCGGCGATGGCCAGGTCGCACGCCACCAGCGGCGAGAATGCCCCGCCGAAGCACCAGCCGTTGACCGCCGCGATCGTCGGCTTGGTGTAGAAGCGCAGGCGCTGCCACTGCCAGGCCGAGCATTCGCGCCGGATGCGCTCCTGCATGATCTCTTCCTGGCCGTCGGTCTCGCGGAAGTACTCCTTCAGGTCCATCCCCGCCGACCAGGAATCACCGGCGCCGGTCACCACCAGTACGCCCGCGTCCCGGTCCAGTTCGATCGCGTCGAGTACCTCGAGCATTTCGCGGTTGAGCGCCGGGCTCATCGCGTTGCGCTTGGCCGGACGGTTCAGCGTCACCCACGCGACCCCGTCATTCACTTCCACTTCGACGCAGCTCCAGCGCCCCTCGTAATCAGCCATTGTCTTTCCTCGAACCGTGTGGCGACGTGCCGGCCTCCAGGAACCGGGGCCGATCATTGTTATGCATCATAATCAATTATCCGGCGGATGGAAGGGGTGCCGCCGGCGCCCGAGCCGGCCATGCCGCCGGAAGCCGGCACCACGCCCGGAGCGGCATGGGAACGGACCGGCGGATGGCACGCACCTGTGCGCGGACCGTGGGTCAACGCGGGGCGAGTTGTTCGCGGACCCGGTCCAGCGCCTGGTTGAAGCCCGCCAGGGCGATCAGCTTCAGCGCGGAGCAGCGGACCGGTCGCAGGTCGTGAGGGTGGAACGCTTCGACGGAGTTGCGGAACACCGCCACCCGCGCCATGCGCAGCCTGAAGCCGGTGTGCGCCTGGACCGGACCGGTATCGACATCGTCGACCGGGGCCGGTTCGTCCTGCACCCTGCGAGCGGCTGCCTTCCAGCTGGCTGCCCCTTCCAACCGGCTGCCATTGATCCCTCCCCGGGAGATTGTTATATATCATACCTATCGACCCACGTCCGTACCGGCATCGGGCAAGAGGAACCATGCAAGCACCCATGAGCGGATGCCAGGTCGCCCAGGTGGCCCCTCACCTGCACGCCCCTGCCACGCTGGCCCATCTGCTCGCCGAGCCGGTCGCCCGGTCGCCCGGTCGCACCGCGCTGGTGTTCAATGAGCGGGAGACGAGCTACCGGGAACTCGGCCTGCGCGTGGCCACGCTGGCCCGCGAACTGAAACAGCGCGTACCGCGGGGCGGTATCGTCGCCTCCGCCCTGGCCAACAGTCCCGAGTGCGTGGTCACCGCATTCGCCGCATTCGCGGCAGGGCTGCGCTACGCGCCGCTCAACCCGTTCTACGGACGCAGCGAACTGGCGGCATTGTTCGCCGTGCAGGCACCGGACATCATCGTCCACAACCGCGACAGCGCCGTCGTCGCGCAGGGACTGGCCGGGGACACTGGCGGCACCGCGCTGCTGGAACTGGATGCGACCGCGCCGTTCGAGGACGACGGTTCCGACCCCGCCGCGGCGATTGTTTCGGTATCCCCGGACCTCTCGCCGGACGAGCCGGCGCTGCTGATCTTCACCGGCGGCACCACGGGACTGTCCAAGGCGGTCGAACACAGCCATGCCGGGATGGTGTTCTCGGTGCGCGCGCACTGCACCGGATGGGAACTGCGCTACGACGTCGAGCGCATCCTCGACGTGGCCCCGCTGTTCCACATCTGGGGCTTCGGCTTCGCGACCCTGGCCCCGCTGTACCTGGGCTCGACCCTGATCCTGCTGCCCCGCTACCAGCCCGAGCAGGTGCTGCAGCAGCTGCAGCGCCAGCGCGCCACCGTCTTCGCCGGTGGACCCGCGCCGATCTACGCCGGACTGCTCGCTTCGCCCGGGTTCCCGGACGCCGACCTCAGCCACCTGACCCTGGCCCTGACCGGCGGCTCGCCCTGCCCGCAGCCGCTGCGCGAGGCCTGGCTGCGGAAGGTGGGCACCCCGCTGCTGGAAGGCTGGGGCATGTCCGAGGGCGCACCGCTGGCGTTCAACTGGCGCGCGCGCGAGCAGCGGCCGTCCTCGGTCGGCCATCCGGCGCCGGGCATCGAGCTCAAGCTGGTGGACGTGTCCGACCCGTCGCGACCGGTCGCGACCGGCGAGCCCGGCGAGGTGTGCGTGCGCGGCCCGCAGGTCATGCGCGGCTACCGCCTGCAGGAGCACCCGGCCGAGACCGGGCTGGATGCCGAGGGCTGGCTGCATAGCGGCGATATCGGCCACCTCGACCAGGACGGCTACCTGTACCTGGTCGATCGCAAGAAGGAGATGATCCTGGTCGGCGGCTACAACGTGTACCCGCGCCAGGTCGAGGACCACCTCCGCCAGCATCCTGACGTCGCCGAGGTCGCGGTAGTCGGCAACCCGGACCCGCAGCTGGGCGAGAACCCCTATGCCTTCGTCGTGCCGCGCCGCGGCGCCTCGATCGACGTCGATGCGCTCCTGGTCTGGTGCCAGCAGACGCTGGTCAAGTACAAGCGCCCGGTCGGCATCCAGGTGCTCGACGAGTTGCCGCGCACCGGTGCCGCCAAACTCGACAAGCGCCGGCTGCGCGAAATCCTCAGGGGCACGGGGGCCGGGTGAGGCTCCCGCGCTTGCGGGGAGGGTCGGGTTCCCGTGCAGCATGCACTCGATGACGGACGGCGGACGGCGCCGGCTCAGAACGCCACGTTGAGCTTCACCCACGCCGTGCGACCCGGCTCGTGGATCCGCACCGGATCGGCCGGATATCCGAACGCGCTGTTGCCGGCCAGGTTGAGGTGCTCGGCGTAATCGCGATCGAACAGGTTGTCGATGCCGGCAGCCAGGCGCATCTTGTCGCTGATGCGCCAGGCGCCATTGAGCGAGAACACGGCAAAGCCGCTGCTCGGGCCCAGGTCGCGACCCACCACGTTGCCCAGCGACGGGCTCACCCGGTCCTGCGAGGCCACCGCGCGCAGCAGCGCGCCGGCCGACCAGGTGCCGTTGTCGTAAGCCGCGTTCAGTCGCATCTCGAGCGGCGGCATCTGCGGCAGCGCCTGCCCGGTATCGGCCAGTTCGCCCCAGGAATACGCCAGCGTGGTGCCCAGCTTCCAGTGCTCGGCCGCGCGCCATTCCACGCCGGCCTCGCCGCCGCGGATGTTGGCGTCGGCGTTGCGCGCGCGCGTGCTGCTGCCCATCGGCCCGCTCATGTAGTCGAAGGCGATGTAGTCGGTCATGCGCCCCGCATAGGCCGAGACCCAGGCGTCGACGCGCTTGCCGGCATGGCGCATGCCGACGTCGAGCTGGGTGGTGCGCTCGGGCTGCACGCCGGCAAAGGCGTTGGCCGCGCCATCGGGGCCGCGGTTGGGCGAGAACAGCTCCCAGTAGTCGGGCATGCGCCGGGTGTGGCCGACGCCGGCGTACCAGCGCATGGGCCGGCCGTCGATATCCTGCTCGAAGCGCACGAAGGCCGAGGGCAGCGTCTCGACACGCGTCTGGCCCAGGGTCGGGTTGGGCATCGGCATCATCCCGCCGGTGCTGGCGCGATGGTCCTCGGCTTCGGCGCGGTCGACGCGCGCGCCCGCGATCAGGTGGTTGCGCGCATCCAGGTGCCAGTGCAGCTCGGCGAAGGCGCCGGCCTGGCGGAAGCGCGCGTCCACCGTCCACGGCTGCGCCAGGTACTGGCCGCGGCCCATCGCGCTGCGCCGCGCGTGGCGGCTGCTGCGCGCATCGACGCCCGTGGTCAGCTCCCAGTGGTCGCCGCCGAAACCGAGCGCCGCGCGCCCGCCGCTGGTGCGGTGGGCGACGTTGCTGGCCATGGGCATCGGCATCGCGCCGTCCGGGTCGGGGTCGCGCAGCGTGTAGTTGTCCATCACGTGATCGACATCGTTGTAATAGGCGTTGGCCGCAATCTCGCGCAGCCTGCCCTCCATGCCCTTCTTCTCGAAGCGCAGGCCCCAGGTGGTGCGGTCGAACTGCGAGCCGTCCATGCCGCGCCCGGCGTAGCGCGCCTGGCCGTCGCCGGTGCCGATGCTGGCTTCCAGCACCGTATCCGGGTCGGGCGTCCAGCCGATGGCGGCATCCGCGTTCCACTTGTCCCAGGCCGAGGGCACGCGCCGTCCGGCACCGTCTTCGTAGTCGCCCGATTCCGAGCGGTTGGCGGTCAGCCGTCCGTACACGGTCGGGTTGCCGGCCATCGCGTTGACCACCTGGTCGTTGCGGCCATGGCTGCCGAACATCGCGCTGCCGTCCAGGCGCAGGCCGGCCTCGTCGAAGTAGGGAATCTCGCGCTCGAAGCGCACCGTGCCGGCCGAGGCGCCGCCGCCCCAGAGCACCGTCTGCGGGCCCTTGACGATGGTCAGGCGGTCGTAGGTTTCCGGCGAGACGTAGGACATCGCGTTGTCCATGCGCGAGGGGCAGGCGCCCATCAGCGCGCCGTCGCCGGCAAGCAGGTTGAGCCGCGAGCCGAACTGGCCGCGCAGGACCGGATCGCCGTTGGTGCCACCACTGCGCAAGGTGGCGAAGCCGGGCACGGTCTTGAGGTAGTCGGCGCCGTCGCTGGCCGGCACCGGCTGCCGCGGCAGGCGCGGGTCGGTGACCCAGGTCAGCGACGCCACCGGCGCAACGCCCACCACCACCAGGGTGTCGAGGTTGACCGTGCGCTGATCCGGCGCCGGCGCATCGTGTTCTGCGGCGGATTCCGCCATCGCAAGCTGGGACAGCGCCATCGCCACGCAGGCGCACAACATCTTGCCCTTCATCTCGATTCCTCCGTTCATGGCGCTATTGCAGCGCCGTTCGCGCCGCGGAGGAATGGACAGAATGTCCTGTTTTTCCGCGCGCTTGACCTGTGTCAGGCGCGCGCGGCAAGTCGCCGTTTTCCTGATTCAGATCAAGGCGCGGGCCTTCGCGCGAGGCCATGCTGGCGGCCTCCGTCGACACTGTCGGCCGCACCCGTCCACGACGGCGCCGGCCGGCGCGACGTCCCCCGCAGGAGCATGGCAATGGAGTTCCACATCCGGCTCGACACCGGCCGCATCGACCTGGGCGCGGTGGAGGCCCAGCTGCAGTCGTCCGATCCGGCCGCGATCGCCGACTTCGACATCCTCAGCCGCACCCTGCGCGTCTCGGCCAGCCTGGACGAAGCGCAGATCGCGGAAAGCCTCGCCCGCGCCGGCCATCCGGTCGCCGCGACCGGGGTCGAACGGCAGGCGTCGGTGTGCTGCGGTGGCTGCGGCGGCTGAGCCGCGGTCGCGGATCGCCGCCGTCAGCCGTCCACCGTCTGCCCGGACGATTGCGCCAGCTCCGTCGCGCGGCGCTCGTCCAGGTAGCGCTGCAGCCGGGCCACGTCCTCCGGCGACCAGTCGTCGATCCCGGTCGCTTCCAGCCACGCATTGATGTAGTGCGACGGCGCGTAGACGTGGCCGAAGCCCATCGGCGCGTCCATCGTCAGCGAGGTGTCCAGCGCCATCTGCATCATGGTCACCACCGGGTACCAGCGCATCGAAGGCGATACGTCCGGCGGGCGCGGAGCCTCGAGCAGCGGCGGCCGCCGGAAGAAGCCGTGGCGGTCGAAGAAGGTCACCGCGTCGCTGCCGTACTGCAGGTAGACGATCCGCATCGGCCCCCAGGGCGTGCCGGGCGGGGTCGAACCGCCGTGCTGGTTCATGAAGCGCACGAACGAGTCGTCCTGGAACCTGGGCAGCCAGACCGGCGTGCCGGGCTTGCGCGCGCGCGTCAGCGCGGCCCATTGCGTGGCACCGAACGGCGGGCCGCTCCACACCGCGCCGTCGAAGGGCTGCTCGAGCAGTTCGAACAGCTGGAACGAGCGCTCGGAATTGACTGCGCCCAGGCTCAGGCCATGCAGGTACAGCCTCGGCCGCGTGTCCCGGGGCAGGGTGCGCCAGTGGCCGTAGACCTCCCGGAACAGCGCACGAGCGGTGACGCGGCCGGTCTCCGGATCGAGCAGCAGGGTCAGCGGGCTGGACAGGTAGGAGTACTGCACCGCCACGCTGGCGACATCGCCGCGGTACAGGTATTCGATGCCGTCGATGGCGGCCGGATCGACCCAGCCGGTGCCGGTGGGAGTGATGATGATCAGCGCCTTGCGTTCGAAACCGCCGACGCGCTTGAGTTCCTCCAGCGCCAGCCGCGCGCGCTGCTGCGGCGTCTCGCCGGCCGGCAGCCCGGCATACACCCGCAGCGGCGCCCTTGACGCGGCGCCGGCGAAGACCGCGATCTCCCCGGCAGTGGGTCGTGCGGCGACGTAGCGCCGGCCCATCCGCCCGAGCTGGTCCCAGGCCACCAGCGACTGCGCGCTGCCGGGGCTGTCCGCCGCCTGGGGCGGCGCCATGCCGGGCGGGATCAGCGCATCGGCCTGACGGTAGGACGCATCGAGCATGTCCAGCGCCGAGCGCAGGACGACCCCGTTGACCAGGCCCACCAGCAGCAGGACCCCGGCGATGGCGCCGACCACGTTGGCGATGCGCCGCGGGACCTTGCGCGCGACCAGCCGCATCACCGCCTCCACCAGCAGCCATGCCGCGCGCCCCAGCACGATCGCCAGCAGCGCCACGATCGCCGCGCCCGCGGCCACCCCGAGGATCCGCGCAGGCCCCGCCGGGCCGAGGTTCATCAGCTCGCGGACGATGTTCTCCCAGTGCTGGCTGCGCCACAGCGAGACGGCCGCGATGATCGCGCACGCCGCGCCCACGATCCGGCGCCGCCGGCCGCTGTCGTCGGCGGCCGGAAGCGGCAGTTCGAGGTAGCCCCACAGCCAGCGCAGCAGCACGCCCAGGCCGTAGCCGGTGGCCACGCACAGGCCCGACAGGACGGCCTGGGCCACGGTGCTCCGGGGGGTGAGGCTGGGCGTGAGCGAAGCGGCGAAGAACAGCACGCCCAGGACCAGGCCGGCATTGTCCAGCCGCGCCAGCAGGCGCCTGCGGATCCGGCCGGCCAGGTTCCGGCCATGCTGGCCCAGCGTGGTACGGGTCGCTGCCCCGTTGCTCATCCCGATGCTCCGCCGGCGTTCCGCCTGGAGGCACTATAGGCTTGCGCGCGGCCTGCACAGGTGGACGGCATCATTTCGGGCGGGCGGCGCCTCGTTGGGGCAAAACCTCCGCACCGGCCTATTCGACCGTCACCGCCTTGGCCAGGTTGCGCGGCTTGTCGACGTCGGTGCCGCGCGCCAGGGCGGTGTGGTAGGCCAGCAGCTGGACCGGGATGGTGTGCACGATCGGGCTGAGCACGCCGACGTGGCGCGGGGTGCGGATCACGTGCACGCCCGCGGATTCGCTGAAGTTGCTGTCGGCGTCGGTGAACACGAACAGCTCGCCGCCGCGCGCGCTCACTTCCTGCATGTTCGACTTCACTTTCTCGAGCAGGCCGTCGTTGGGCGCGATCACCACCACCGGCATCTCCGCGTCCACCAGCGCCAGCGGGCCGTGCTTGAGCTCGCCGGCCGGATAGGCCTCGGCGTGGATGTAGGAGATCTCCTTGAGCTTGAGCGCGCCCTCCAGCGCGATCGGATAGTGCACGCCGCGGCCGAGGAACAGGGCGTTGTCCTTGGACGCGAAGCGCTCGGCCCATGAGGCGACCTGCGGCTCGAGGTTGAGCGCGTGCTGCACGCTGCCGGGCAGGTGGCGCAGCGCCTCGATGTACTCCGCTTCCCTGTCCGCATCCAGCCGGCCGTGCAGCTTGGCCAGGGTGGCGGCGAGCGCGAACAGGCCCACCAGCTGGGTGGTGAAGGCCTTGGTGGAAGCCACGCCGATCTCGGCGCCGGCGCGGGTGTAGAACACCAGCCGGCTGGCGCGCGGGATCGCGCTCTCGGGCACGTTGCAGATCGACAGGGTGTGCGCGTGGCCGAGCGACTTCGCGTACTTGAGCGCCTCCATGGTGTCGAGCGTTTCGCCCGACTGCGAGATGGTGACGACCAGGTGCTTCGGGTTCGCCACCGCGGCGCGATAGCGGTATTCGCTGGCGATCTCGACGCTGCACGGCAGCCCGCCGATCGCCTCGATCCAGTAGCGCGCCACCGAGCCTGCGTAGAAGCTGGTGCCGCAGGCGAGGATCTGCACGCCGTCGACCCCGCCCAGCACCTGGCGCGCGTCCTTGCCGAACAGCTCCGGCTCGAACGCGGCGGCATCGATGATCGCCTCGAGCGTGTCGCCGATCGCGCGCGGCTGCTCGTGGATCTCCTTCTGCATGAAGTGGCGGTACGGGCCCAGCTCCAGCGAGGCCAGCGAGACGTCGGACAGGTGCACGTCGCGTTCGACCTGCGCGTCCCGCGCATCGAACACCCGCACCGCCTCGCGGGTGATCTCGGCGGTGTCGCCCTCCTCCAGGAAAACCACCCGGCGCGTGGCCTGGATGATCGCGGACACGTCGGAGGCGACGAAGTTCTCGCCTTCGCCCAGGCCCACCAGCAGCGGGCAGCCCATACGCGCGACCACGATCCGGCCCGGCTCCTTGCGGCTGACCACGGCCAGCGCGTAGGCCCCGTGCAGCTCCTTGACCGCGCGCTGCAGGGCCGCGAGCAGATCGTCGCCACCCTTCAGGTAGTGGTGGATCAGGTGCGCGATGACCTCGGTATCGGTCTGCGATTCGAAACCGTAGCCCAGCTGCTGCAGGCGCTCGCGCTGCTGTTCGTGGTTCTCGATGATGCCGTTGTGCACCAGCGCCACGCCGTGGCTGAGATGCGGGTGCGCGTTCGATTCGGTGACGCCGCCATGGGTGGCCCAGCGGGTGTGGCCGATGCCGAGCGTGGCCTGCACGCCCTCGGCGCCGGCGGCCGCTTCCATCTCCGCGACGCGGCCGGTGCGGCGCACCCGGCGCACCTCGCCATCGGCGACCAGGGCGATGCCGGCCGAGTCGTAGCCGCGGTATTCGAGGCGCTTGAGCCCTTCGATCAGGACCGGAACCACATCGCGATCCGCGATCGCGCCAACGATGCCGCACATGTATCCGCTACTCCTCGAGTGTCCGCCAAGTGTACGGGAAAGCCCTGTCCGGCCGGACACGCGAAGTGTCCGGGCGGACACCGGACGCACGACGATTCCCGAGCAAAAACAATGGCATGGGTGTTGGCACGGCAGTTGCGTACAACCCTGCGACACCGTCGTGCATCAAGACCCGTACATGGACTCATCCGCCCGCATCCGCGATACCGCCGCCCAGGACCAGGTGCTCGCCCGTCCCGCCGGCCTGCGCCGCCTGTCCAGGACCTGGCTGGTCGCCGGCGGCGCGGCGCTCGCGGTGGCCGCGCTGGCGGCCTGGGTCGTCACCGGATGGGCTTCGGGCGCGTCCTCCTACGACGCCTCGCGCGTGCGCATCGCCCAGGTGACCCGCGGCGACCTGGTCCGCGACATCTCGGCCGACGGACGCGTGATCACCGCCAACAGCCCCACCCTGTACGCCATCGCCGGCGGCACGGTGGCGCTCAAGGTGGTGGCCGGCGACGTGGTGACGCAGGGCCAGGAACTGGCCGTCATCGACAGCCCCGAACTGCGCAGCCGCCTGGTGCAGGAGGAATCCACGCTCGCCAGCCTCGAGGGCGAGGCACGCCGGGCCGTGCTCGATGCGCAGCTCACCCGCTCGGAAGCGCGGAAACTGCTCGACCAGGCGCAGATCGACCGCACCGCCGCGCAGCGCGACGTCGAGCGCTACGAGCGCGCCTTCAATGGCGGCGCGGTGTCGAAGAACGAGTACGACCGCGCGCTCGACGGCCTGAAGAAGGCCGAGCTGGGCCTGGCCGCGGCGCAGAGGGATTTCTCGCTCCAGGGCCAGGGCGCCGGCATCGACGCGCGCAACAAGCGCCTGCTGGCCGACCGCCAGCAGGCGGTGGTGGCGGAGCTGCAGCGCCAGGTCGACGCGCTCACCCTGCGCGCGCCGTTCGACGGCCAGGTCGGCCAGGTGCAGGTGGCGCAGGGCACCAACGTGGCGATCAACGCGCCGGTGCTGGGGGTGATCGACCTGAGCGTGTTCGAGGTCGAGATCCGGGTGCCGGAAAGCTTCGCCCGCGACCTGGCCATCGGCGTGCCGGCCCAGGTCACCAGTTCCGGCAAGCGCTACGCGGCGCAGGTGTCGGCGGTGTCGCCGGAAGTGGTCAACGGCGAGGTCACCGCGCGCCTGCGCTTCGACGAAGGCCAGCAGCCGCCGGACCTGCGCCAGAACCAGCGCCTGTCCGCGCGCGTCGTACTCGACACGCGCGAGGACGTGCTGATGGTCGAGCGCGGCCCGTTCCTGGAACAGGACGGCGGCCGCCTCGCCTGGGTGGTGGACGGCTCCAGCGCCGTGCGCCGCCCGATCCAGGCCGGGGCCAGCAGCCTCAACGCCGTGGAAATCGTGTCGGGCCTGGTGGAGGGCGAGCGCATCGTCGTCTCCGGCACCGACCAGTTCGCCAACGCGGACCGCGTCCGCATCTCGGGACAATGACATGGACAACTTCGCCCACTTCCCCGCCCACCTCCACTGGACCGCGCAGCAGCTGGCCGACGCCGTGCCCCTGCGCCTGCACGAGCTGTACGCGTTCGACGCCACCCGCGATGCCTGCGGGGCGGCCAACGGCGGCCGCAGGCGCAGGCCGATGGCCAACGGCTATGCGGCGCGCGCGTCGCTCCCGGCCCGCTTCGGCATCCGCTGATCCGGATCCGCTTTCCATCCCGCCCGGCCCGCGCCCGACTCTCTCTCCGGGCGCGTCACCCGGCGGGATGACCTCCCCTTTCCTCCCAGCCGTGCTTCGAAGGAACCTTTCATGCTCGACATGCGCCAGGTCACCAAGGTCTACCGCACCGAACTCGTCGAAACCCACGCCCTGCGCTCGCTCGACCTGCAGGTGCGCGACGGCGAGTTCGTCGCGGTCACCGGTCCGTCCGGTTCGGGCAAGACCACCTTCCTCAACATCGCCGGCCTGCTGGAGACGTTCACCGGCGGCGAGTACCACCTCGACGGCGTGGACGTGAAGGGGCTGAACGACAACCAGCGTTCGCGCCTGCGCAACGAGAAGATCGGCTTCATCTTCCAGAGCTTCAACCTGATCCCGGACCTGAACCTGTTCGACAACTGCGAGGTGCCGCTGCGCTACCGCCGCATGCCCGGCAACGAGCGCCGGCTGCGCATCGAGGAGGCGCTGTCGCAGGTGGGGCTGGGTTCGCGCATGAAGCACTATCCGGCCGAACTCTCTGGCGGGCAGCAGCAGCGCGCCGCGATCGCCCGCGCCCTGGCCGGCTCGCCGCGACTGCTGCTGGCCGACGAACCCACGGGCAACCTGGACTCGCAGATGGCGCGCAGCGTGATGGAGCTGCTGGAGGACATCAACGCGCGCGGCACCACGATCGTGATGGTGACCCACGACCCGGAGCTGGCGGCGCGCGCGCAGCGCAACGTACACATCGTGGACGGCATGGCGACCGACCTGTCGATCGAGCCATCCCTGTCGCGCGCAACGCACCTGGCCTCCAGCGAAGCCGAGCCGGCCTGAGCAGGCCGTTCCAGGCACAGACGACACACCAGCCGCGGGCCGACGCCCGCCACCGGAGTCATCCATGTTCGGCTACTACTTCAATCTTGCCCTGCGCAGCTTCCGGCGCAACCGGGCGCTGACCGCGCTGATGGTGATGGCGATCGCGCTGGGCATCGGCGCGTGCATGACCACGCTGACCGTGTTCAGGGTGCTGTCCGGCGATCCGATCCCGCAAAAGAGCGGGCAGCTGTTCTACGTCCAGCTCGACCCGGCCTCGATGGGCGGCTTCGTCGCGGGCGAGGATCCCGCCCAGCAGGTGACGCGCCTGGACGCGGAAACCCTGCTGCGCGAGAAGCGCGGCGACCGGCAGGCGATGATGACCGGCGGCGGCGTGTCGGTGACCCCGGACAACGCCAGCCTGATCCCGTTCATCGCCAGCGCGCGCTATGCCTCGGCGGACTTCTTCCCGATGTTCCAGGCGCCCTTCCGCTTCGGCAACGGCTGGAGTGCGGCCGAGGACGCGGCGGAGTCGCGCGTGGCCGTCCTGTCGGCCGATCTCAACCAGCGGCTGTTCGGCGGCGCCGACAGCACCGGCCGGCAGGTCCACCTTGGCGGCCATGATTTCACCGTCATCGGCGTGCTCGGCGACTGGCGTCCGACGCCGCGCTTCTACGACATGAACAGCGAGCGCTACGGCGAGCTGGAGCAAGTGTTCCTGCCGTTCTCCACCTCGCGCGCGCTGTCGTTCCCGCGCTGGGGCAGCATGGATTGCTGGGACGACAGCGGCGGCGACGACACCGGCCTCAACGCCCCATGCGTCTGGATCCAGTACTGGGTCGAACTCGACAGCGCGGCCAAGGCGGCGGCGTACCGCGACTATCTGGTCGGCTATTCGGAGCAGCAGCGCCAGGCCGGCCGCTTCGAACGCCCGGTCAACGTGCGCCTGCGCAACGTCATGGAGTGGCTCGACCACAACAAGGTGGTGCCTGCCGACGTGGTGATGCAGCTGTGGCTGGGCTTCGGCTTCCTGCTGGTCTGCCTGCTCAACACCGTGGGCCTGCTGCTGGCCAAGTTCCTGCGCCGCAGCAGCGAGATCGGCGTGCGCCGCGCGCTGGGCGCCTCGCGCGCGGAGATCTTCAAGCAGTGCCTGGTCGAAGCCGGCACGATCGGCCTGGCGGGCGGCCTCCTGGGCCTGGGCCTGGCGCTACTGGGGCTGTGGGCGGTGCGCCAGCAGCCGTCGAGCTACGCCGAACTGGCGCACCTGGACCTGGGCATGCTGCTGACCACGTTCGCCATCGCCATCACCGCAAGCCTGTTGTCGGGTCTGCTGCCGGCGTGGCGCGCGATGCAGGTGACGCCTGCGATCCAGCTCAAATCGCAGTAACCGCAAGCTCCCTCCCCCGCTTGCGGGGGAGGGTTGGGGTGGGGGTCCGTCAGCAGCGACGTGCTCCGATTGCCCCCATCCCGGCCTTCCCCCGCAAGCGGGGAAGGCGCAAGAAGAAGACTCCGGAGAACCACCATGGAAATCCGCCCCATCCTGTCCACCCTGATGCGGCACAAGACCGCGGCCACGCTGATCGTGCTGGAGATCGCGCTGACCTGCGCGATCATCTGCAACGCGCTGTTCATGATCGGCGAGCGCGTGGTGCAGGTGCGCGAGGTCAGCGGCCTGGTCGAGGACGAACTGGTGCGCGTGGCGCTGGCGCCGGTCGGAGAGGACGCGGACGCCGAAGCCCAGACACGCTCCGACCTGGCGACGCTGCGCGGCCTGCCCGGGGTCAAGGCGGCCACGGTGATCAACCAGGTGCCGTTCGTCAATTCGTCGTGGAACAGCGGCGTGCGCCTCGATCCGGACCAGCAGATCCCCACGCTCAATGCCACCGTCTACATGGCCGAGGAGCAGTTTGTCGAAACCCTCGGCCTGGAGCTGGTGGCCGGGCGCGACTTCACCGCCGACGAATACCAGGACTTCGAGCAGCTCCGGAGGTCGGGCACCGAAGGCCGCGTGCCGGGCGTGATCATCACCCGGGCGCTTGCAGCGAAGCTGTTCCCCGGCGAGGATGCGCTGGGCAGGTCGATCCACGTCTGGGGCGACGATCCGATCCGGGTCGTGGGCGTCGTGGCCCACCTCGTGCGTCCCAGCATGCAGGGCGGGCCGGACGAGCGCGAGTACTCGCTGGCCTTCCCCGTGCGCGCGGCCTACAACGTTGGCGGAAACTACGTGCTGCGCACCGATCCGGCGCGCCGCGCGGAGGTGCTGGCGGCGGCGACCGAAGCGCTGTCCCGGAACGGCCCGCGGCGCGTGATCCTCGAAGACGACACCAGGACGTTCTCGGAACTGCGCGACGAGTTCTACCGGCAGCCGCGCGCCATGGCATGGCTGCTCGGGATCGTCTGCCTCGCGCTGCTGTTCATCACCGCGCTGGGCATCGTCGGCCTGGCCAGCTTCTGGGTGCAGCAGCGGACCAAGCAGATCGGCGTGCGCCGCGCGCTGGGCGCCACCAGGGGCCAGGTGCTGCGCTATTTCCAGACCGAGAACTTCCTGCTGGCCACCATCGGCATCGTGCTCGGCATGCTGCTGGCCTATGGCATCAACCAGGTGCTGATGGGCCGCTACGAGCTGCCCAGGCTGCCGCTGTACTACCTGCCGATCGGCGCGCTGGTGCTGTGGCTGCTGGGCCAGATCGCGGTGTTCGGTCCGGCGCGGCGCGCCGCGGCGGTGCCGCCGGCGATCGCCACGCGCAGCGTCTGAGCGATGGCGCGATCTCGCAGGGCCGGCATCGCTTCCGCGACACCGGCACGGTCGCCTGCGACGGGCTGGCCGACTTCACCATGGTCCGGCGGCTGCACGGAGCACGCTGGACCATCAGCCGCGCGCTCAGCCACGGCCACCGCGCCGCGGGCGGCTGACAGTCGCTAGGATACGCACTGGTCCGCAGCCAAGCCGCCATGCCCACCCTTCTGGTCATTGACGACAATCCGTCCGTCGGTACCGCGCTGGAGCTGCTGTTCTCGCTCCACGACATCGACGTACTGCATGCCGAAACTCCCGACGCGGGCCTGGCGCTGCTGCGGCGCGGCGGCATCGACCTGGTGATCCAGGACATGAACTTCCACGCCGACACCACCTCCGGCGACGAGGGCGTGGCGCTGTTCGGGCAGATCCGCGCCGCGCACCCGGACATGCCGGTGATCCTGCTCACCGCCTGGACGCGGCTCGAATCCGCGGTCGACCTGGTCAAGGCCGGCGCCGCCGACTACATCGGCAAGCCCTGGGACGACCACAAGCTGCTGGCCTCGGTGAACAACCTGCTGGAGCTGGCCGAGACGCGGTGCGAGCTGGCCGCGCGCAGCGCCGGCGAGCGCGGCCGTCGCGACGCGCTTGCGCGCCAGCACGACCTGCGCGGCCTGGTCTACGACGACGTGGCCAGCGAGACGGTGCTGTCGCTGGCGCTGCAGGTCGCGCGCTCGGAGCTGCCGGTGCTCATCACCGGACCCAACGGCGCGGGCAAGGAGAAGTATGCCGAGATCATCCACTACAACTCGGCGGTCAGGTCCGGCCCGTTCGTGGCGGTGAACTGTGGCGCGCTGCCAGGCGAGCTGATCGAGGCCGAACTGTTCGGCGCCGAGCCCGGCGCCTACACCGGCGCCGGCAGCAAGGCGCGCACCGGCAGGTTCGAGGCCGCCCACGGCGGCACCCTGTTCCTGGACGAGATCGGCACGCTGCCGCCGGCCGGACAGGTGAAGCTGCTGCGCGTGCTCGAGACCGGCCGCTTCCAGCGCCTGGGCGGCAACCAGGAGCGCACGGTGCGGGTTCGCGTGGTCAGCGCGACCAACGCCGACCTCGCGGCGATGATCGCCGAGGGCGGCTTCCGCGAAGACCTGTTCTATCGGCTCAACGGCATCGAGCTGCGATTGCCGCCGCTGGCGCGCCGGCCGCGCGACATCCTGCCGCTCGCGCGCCATTTCCTGCCGCCCGGCAAGCAGTTCGCGGACGCGGCCAAGCGCGCGCTGCTGCAGCATTCATGGCCGGGCAACGTACGCGAGCTGCGCAATGCGGTGCAGCGTGCGGCGCTGCTGTCGGGGGACGTGATCGAGGCGGCGGCGCTGGGCCTCACGCTACCCGCGCAGGGCGCCATGCCGACCCAGGGGGACGAACCCGATCGCGCCGCGATCGAGGATGCGCTGCAGCGCGCGGGCGGCGTCATCGCGCAGGCTGCGTCGGAGCTGGGCATGTCGCGGCAGGCGCTGTACCGGCGCCTCGACCGCTACGGCATTCCGCGCGGCTGACCGACGCGCATGCGCCTTCTCCGCGTCATGCCGCTGGCGACCCGCATGCTGGTGCTGGTGCTGGCCGGCGCTGGCGCCACCGCCGCCCTTGCCGTCGTGCTGGAGCAGTGGCTGGTGCCGTGGGCGGCCGCGCTGTGCGCGGCGCTGGTGGCCGGGACGCTCATGGGCATCGCGGTGTGGCGGACCTTCGTGCCGCTGCGCGCGCTGTTCCGCGCGCTCGCCGGCACGGTGGCCGGCTATCGCGACGGCGACTACAGCTTCGGCATCAGCTGGGACCGCTACAGCGACGTCGCCGAGCTGGTGGACGCGCACAACGCGCTCGGCCAGGCCCTGCGCGAACAGCGGCTGGCGCTGGTGCAGCGCGAGCTGCTGCTCGACACCATGGTCCAGAACACGCCGGTGGCGATGCTGCTGCTCGATCCGTCGCGCCGGGCGGTGCTGGGCAACCTCGCCGCGCGCAGGATGCTGGGCGACGGACGCCGGCTGGAGGGCCGTGCGCTGGAGGACCTGCTTGCGCAGGCGCCGCTCGCGGTGGGCGAAGCCTTCGCCCGCGGCGGAGACGGCATGTTCAGCGTCGGCGACGAGGACCACGAGGACATCTACCACCTGGCGCGGCGCATGTTCCGGCTCAACGGGCGCCGGCACGAGCTGATCCTGCTGCGGCAGATGACCGCCGAACTGCGCCGGCAGGAGGTGCAGACCTGGAAGAAGGTCATCCGCGTCATCAGCCACGAGCTCAACAACTCGCTGGCGCCGATCGCCTCGCTGGCCCACTCGGGCGCCGAGCTGCTGCGCCGCGGCCAGCACGGGAAGCTGCCGGTCGCGCTGGCCACCATCGAGGAGCGCGCACGCCACCTCGAGGGATTCCTGCGCGACTACGCGCGCTTCGCCAAGCTGCCGGCGCCGCGCACCGAACCGGTGCCGCTGGGCCACTTCGTCGAGAAACTGCGTACCCAGGTCCAGTTCGGGATCGAGGGCGTCATTCCGGACGAGATCCTGCACTTCGACCCCGCGCAGGTCGAGCAGGCGCTGCTGAACCTGCTCAAGAACGCGCATGAATCGGGCACCGCGCACGACGAGGTCGCGATGGCGGTGCGGCGCATCGCCGACGGCTGGCGGATCGACGTGCTCGACCGCGGCAGCGGCATGAAGGAGGCGGTGCTGGCGAACGCGCTGCTGCCGTTCTATTCGACCAAGCGTAGCGGCACCGGCCTGGGCCTGGCCCTGGCGCGCGAGATCGCCGAGGCCCACGGCGGCCGCATCGCCCTGCTCAACCGCGAAGGTGGCGGGCTGTGCGTGTCGATGGTGCTGCCGGCGCCGGGCCAGACGCATCCCTGAGCAGCGTGGGAGAAGAACGCGTCCCCACGCGCGACGCGTAGCCCCCCCGGATATTCGTCGTACGTTCCGCCTGACGATTCGTTCAAGCCGACGCCGCTTGGTGGCGCGGCTTGCTCATGAATCAGTAGTATGCGCGTTATACCGCATCGAGGTACTGAGATGACCCTGGAGCGAAGAATCGCGACAGCGTTCCGAATGGACGAGGCGACCTGGAGGCGGCACGCCAACCCGTGGAGCGTTTGGACTCGCAACACGGTTTTGCCCCTGCTTATTCTTGCAGTATGGAGTCGTGAGTGGTTGGGGTGGTGGTCACTTGTTCCGATTATTGCAGCCCTTCTGTGGGCTTGGTTCAACCCACGACTCTTCTCTGAACCGAAGTCGATGGACAGTTGGGCGGCGAGGGGCGTCCTTGGCGAGCGGGTGTGGCTGAACAGAGACAATGTGCCTGTGCCGAAACACCACAAGACAGTACCCAATATTCTTTCCGGAGTCGCCGCCGTTGGAGCAGCTTTCGTCGTTTTGGGACTCGTAGAGCTTGCGGTCTGGCCCACTGCCCTCGGCGCGATAGTCGTCATCCTGAGCAAGCTATGGTTTGTTGATCGTATGGTTTGGCTTTACGAAGAGATGAGAGAGGCCACACCACAATACCGCAGCTGGACTGCGCCGATGGAAACAGGAAATGCGGTGTAACAAGTAGCCCGGGTGCCGCGTCGTGCGTGCATCGATCGCGCTGCGACGATTGCGATTGTTCTACGCGACGTGCGGCGTGACGCCGGCATCTCGGCAAGCGACGACGAAGTCTGCCGTGTCGTAGGCCTTGTCCGCCGCCAGCGTTCGTCGCTTGCGTCCGTTCAGTGTCCCGAGCTGTGCCGCCGGGCGGGCCATCCTTCGGCCGAGATCTCTTCTGTGACGCCCACGCCTGCAGGAGCGTGCCGTCGACCGGGAAGTGTTCGTCCGACATCAGATTCCTGCGTAGGGACAAGGCCGACTCGCGTTCGCCAAAGCCCGTGGCGAGACTCACGCAGGTCGCACGCACCAAGCCGCTGCGGTGCTCCATGAGCACGTGCCCCTGATAGCCGAGCTGTGCGCCGGTGCTGCCTTTGCGAAACAGCCGGGAATCGGGACCGGTCGTGGATCGTGTGTCTCGTTGTACGGTCCCGGTTTTTCGAGAACACCGAGTGGTCCCACACGGCGTCGTCGATCGCGACGCCGATGAACCACCGGAACAGAAGCTTGTGGCGAAGCAGCTTCTCCGGCGGGATCGAGTGCCGGCCGGTGTCCGCATACAGCATGTCGAACAACCCACTCATCCGCCCAAGCGCTTGGTCGGTCAGGGTCCGGATCGCACGTAACGGATGATCGAGGGGAACGAAATCATCCAGCTTGGCTGTCGTGAACAGCGATTCCCGCGTGATGTCGGCACCGCGCATCAGTCTCCCGTAGACTGCCAATGTCACAACCGGTATGGCAAGACACCGCCCGGAAAGCAAGTGGTGGCGCGAGCGAGAATCAACAGGCTGCTAGGACTTCTTCGCCGGCCGCACCCAGCCCTCGATCGTCACCTGCCTTGCGCGCGCCACGGTGAGCTTGCCCGGCGCGGCGTCGCTGCCGATCACCGAGCCGGCGCCGATGGTTGCCCCCTCGCCAATCTCGACCGGCGCCACCAGTGCGGTGTTGGAGCCGACAAAGGCGCCGTCGCCAATGGTCGTGGTCGACTTGTTCACCCCGTCGTAGTTGCAGGTGATGGTGCCCGCACCGATGTTCACCTTCGCGCCCACCTGCGCATCGCCCAGGTAGGTCAGGTGGTTGGCCTTGCTGCCCACGCCCAGGGTCGTGTTCTTGGTTTCGACGAAGTTGCCCACGTGCGCGCCGTCGGCCAGCACCGTGCCCGGCCGCAGCCGCGCAAACGGGCCGATGGCGACCGCACCTTCCGCGCGCGCGCCCTCCAGGTCGCAGTGCGCGCGCACCACGGTCCCGGCGCCAAGCACCACGTCCTTCAGGCGCGTGAACGGGCCGATGCGCACGCCGTCGCCCAGCTCCACCCGGCCTTCGAACACGACGTCCACGTCAATCTCGACGTCGCGGCCAACGACCACCTCGCCGCGGATGTCGATCCGCGCCGGATCGGCCACGCGCGCGCCCTGCAGGCACAACGCCTTGACCACGCGAAGCTGGAAGGCGCGCTCGAGCTGGGCCAGCTGCCAGGGATCGTTGGCGCCTTCGGTTTCGCGTGCATCATCGACGATCACCAGCTCGGCCGCGGTGAAGTCGGCCGCGGCCATGCCGGCCACGTCGGTGAGATAGTACTCGCCCTGGGCGTTGTCGTTGGACAGGCGCGACAGCCAGTCCTTGAGCGCGGTGGCGTCGGCGGCGATCACCCCGGTGTTGACCAGGTCGATCGCACGCTGCTCGTCGCTGGCGTCCTTCTCCTCGACCACTGCGGCCACGTGCCCCTGCGCATCGCGCACGATGCGGCCGTAGCCGGTCGGGTCATCGAGTTCGGCGGCCAGCAGCACGAGACGCTCCTCCGCCTGCAGCAGCCGTCGCAGCGTGGCGGCGGTGACCAGCGGCGCGTCGCCGTACATCACCAGCACGCGCGCACCGTCGGGCACCTCCGGCATCGCCTGCTGCACCGCATGGCCGGTGCCGAGCTGCTGCGCCTGCTCGGCCCAGACCAGGTCGGCCTGGTCGGCGAACGCCGCCTGCACCTGCTCGCCGCCATGGCCATGGACCACGTGGATGCCCGCAGGCCGCAGTTCGCGCGCGGTCGCGATCACGTGGCCGAGCATCGGCCGCCCGGCGATCTTCTGCAGCACCTTGGGCAGGGCCGACTTCATGCGCTTGCCCTCGCCGGCGGCGAGGATGACGACGTGCAGGGGATGGCTCATGGCGTTTCCAGCGGTTCCGGACCCGGGATTCTAAGGCGCTCCCCGCAGCTACGCAGAATCGGCCCGCGGCCGGCCCGAACCGGCACCGTGCCGGACCGGCCCGAGCTTCGGACCGCCAGCGGATGGCCTCTTAACTTGCCTGCCGCTACGCTATGCGGCCATGAAACCGCCATCCACCATCCCGTCGCCGGGGTCCCGGCCGTGAGCCTGCGCCGCCAGGGTGGCCACTACGTCGTGATCGGCGGCCTGCAGTGGCTGCTCGACTGGGGCGTGACGGTGTGGCTGTCGCACATGGGCATGCTGATCGAGCCGGCCAACGTCACCGGTCGCGTCAGCGGCGCGATGCTCGGCTACTGGCTCAACGGCAAGTTCACCTTCGCCGGCGAAGGCACCGCGCTGGGCCGGGTGCAGTTCCAGCGCTTCGCACTGATGTGGCTGTGCACGACCGCGGCCAGCACCTTCGCCATGGGCGCGATCGACGACCTGCTCGGGCTCAAGTGGGCCTGGCTGGCCAAGCCGGTGGTCGAAGTGGTCCTGGGGGTGGTCGGCTTCGTGCTGTCGCGGCACTGGATCTACCGGCGCTGAGGCCGGGACCGGAAACGAAAACGCCGGCACGAAGCCGGCGTTCCCGCGATCCAGCGATGCGCATCGGCTCAGTGCTTGAGGTTCTTGCGCAGGCGCTCGAGCGCCGAGAGCTGGGCCATGACCTCGGCCAGCTTCTGCTGTGCCTCGGCCACCTCCATCGCCTCGCCGCGGCCGGCGAGCACGCGCTCGGCTTCTTCCTTGGCGGCGCGCACCTTGGCCTCGTCGATGTCGTCGGCGCGAACCGCGGTATCGGCCAGGATGGTCACCACCTGCGGCTGCACCTCGAGGATGCCGCCGCCGATGGCGAAGTCGAGCACGCTGCCGTCGGGCTGCGTGACCACGACCTTGCCGGGCTTGAGCCGGGTGATCAGCGGCGCATGGCGCGGCGCGATGCCGAGCTCGCCCATCTCGCCGGTGGCCACGACCAGGGTCGCTTCTCCCTGGAAGATCTCGGCTTCGGCACTGACGATGTCGCAACGGATGGTGGACATGGTTTCCTCACTGCGTTCGGAAACGGGATTGGGGATTCGGGATTGGGGATTGGGAACGGCAAGAGCCGTCCTTCATCCTGGTCCGCCAAGCCCCGGCACCCCGCTTTTCCGGCTGTTAACGGCCAAATGGCCGGTCATCCCTAATCCCGAATCCCGGCTTTCAACAGCCGAATGGCTGGTCATCCCGAGAAGATTTCCGCCTAAGCGGAAATCTTCTTCGCCTTCTCGACCGCCTCGTCGATGGTTCCGACCATGTAGAAGGCCTGCTCCGGCAGGTGGTCGTACTCGCCGTCGACGATGCCCTTGAAGCCGCGGATCGTTTCCTTCAGCGAGACGTACTTGCCCGGCGAACCGGTGAACACCTCGGCGACGTGGAAGGGCTGGGAGAAGAAGCGCTCGATCTTGCGCGCGCGGGCCACGGCCAGCTTGTCGTCCTCGCTCAGCTCGTCCATGCCCAGGATCGCGATGATGTCCTTGAGCTCCTTGTACTTCTGCAGCGTCGACTGCACCCGGCGCGCGGTGTCGTAGTGCTCGTGGCCGATCACGTTCGGATCGAGCTGGCGCGAGGTGGAGTCCAGCGGGTCGACCGCCGGGTAGATGCCCAGCGAGGCGATGTTTCGGCTCAGCACGACGGTGGCGTCGAGGTGGGCGAAGGTAGTCGCCGGCGACGGGTCGGTGAGGTCGTCCGCGGGCACGTACACGGCCTGGATCGAGGTGATCGAGCCGGTGCGGGTCGAGGTGATGCGCTCCTGCAGCACGCCCATTTCCTCGGCCAGGGTGGGCTGGTAGCCCACCGCCGACGGCATGCGGCCCAGCAGCGCCGACACTTCGGTACCGGCCAGGGTGTAGCGGTAGATGTTGTCGACGAACAGCAGCACGTCGCGGCCTTCGTCGCGGAAGTACTCGGCCATGGTCAGGCCGGTCAGCGC
>JAEWGI010000026.1 GCA_023388355.1 Pseudomonadota bacterium | reverse complement strand
GACCCTTCGGGGTCAGGCGCGCATTCTTGTGCATGGTTGTTCCCCTCGCGGATGGACGCTGGCGTTTGGCGACATCAGCATCTCCCTCCGGTCAGAGGGGAACAACCTCTTGAAACATCACACCTAGGCCGCGCTGATCGACGTCCGCACGCAGTCGCGGCCGTTGGCCTTGGCCGCATACAGCGCCTTGTCCGCGGTATCGAGCGCGTCGTCGATGTCGTCGGGCGCGTCGGGGGCGATGGTGTGCACGCCGATGCTGGCCGAGACCCGCAGGCGGATGTCCTGCGACTGGCACTCTTCCGTCACCAGCGAGCGGCGCAGCTCCTCGGCCACCGCCACCGCCGAGTGCAGGTCATGGTCGGGCAGCACCACGACGAACTCCTCGCCGCCGAAGCGCGCCAGCAGCGCATCGTGCGGACGCAGGGCGCGGCCGATGCGGCGCGCGGCCCAGCGCAGGCACTCGTCGCCCACCAGATGGCCGTGGCGGTCGTTGATCGCCTTGAAGTGGTCCAGGTCCACCATCAGCAGCGACAGCGGCCGCCGCGCTTCCCGGCACTGCGCCAGCAGCCGGTCGAAGCCCTCGTGGAAGTAGCTGCGGTTGTACAGCCCGGTGAGCGAATCGCGGCGGCTGGAATCCTGCAGCTTCTCGTGCGCCTCGCCCAACTGCGACAGCGCCATCTGCAGTTCGCTGGTGCGCTCGGCCACGCTGCGCTCGAGCTGGCGGTTGGCCTCGTCGGTGATGCGCTGGTTCTCGTTGCGCAGCTGCGCGTAGCGGTAGCCCAGGGCGATCGAAAGCAGCAGCATCTCCAGCGCAGAGCCGATCTGCACCCCGTACTCGGTGGCGAAGTTCTTGGGCAACAAGCCGAACGCGAGCAGGGTGAAGATCGCCGTGCCCAGCAGGAACATCGACCAGGCCAGCAGCAGCAGGCGCGCCGGGGTGTAGCCGCGGCGCACGATCAGCACCGTGGTGACCAGGATCCAGAGGATGCCGACCAGCACCGCGCGCGAGACCACCGGCGTGGAGATGCGGTAGGGCAGCCAGACCGAGGCGATGCCGAACACCAGGAAGAAGCCGATCAGCGCCACCGTGCCGACGTTGAGCCGTGGCGCCCGCTGCGGCAGCTCGAGGAAGGTGCGCGCGAACTGCAGCATCGCCACCAGCGCCAGGCAGATCGAGATCGGCACCATGTGGTCGGCCAGCCACGGCGAGTCGGGCCACAGGTATTCGAAACCCAGGCCATTGAGCGTGAACAGCACCAGGCCGAACGCGGTGATGTGGCACAGGTACCAGAAGTAGCTGGCGTCGCGCAGCGAGATCCACAGCACCAGGTTGTAGAAGAACAGCGCCAGCAGGATGCCGTAATACAGCCCGATGGCCAGCTGCGCGTCCCGCGAGACCTCGGTGAACGCGCTCTGGGTGTACAGCTGCAGCGGCACCTGCATCGAACTTTCGCTCTGCACCCGCAGCAGCAGCTGCACGGGGGTGTCGAGCGGCAGATCCACCAGCACGTTGGGGTGGCGATAGCGCACGCTGCGCACGCCGAACGGCACGTGGTCGCCGCCGACGTGCTCGACCACGCGGCCGTCGGGATAGCGCAGGAACACTTCGAGCCGGTCGCTGAGCGGGTATTCCTGCACCAGCAGCCAGCGCTGTTCGGCCGGGTTGCGGTTGACGACGGTGGCGTGGAACCAGAACGCACCGCTCTGGAAGCCGAACGCGTCCTTGCCGCCGGGCAGTGGCGCGAACCCGGCGTTCGCCACCCGCTGCCAGGCGTCTTCGGGCCGGTCGCTGCCGGTGGTGTCGTGGCGGTAGCTCAGATGCTGCGAGAGCGGGACGCTGCGCATGTCCGGCGCGAGCTCGAGCGCGGTCCCGGCGCACGCCGGCAGGCTGGCCAGCAGCGCCAGCAGTGCCAGCAGACATCTTCCCGCGATCGTCATCGCCTCCTCCGGTCCTTGGTCGAGCCCATCCGCGCACCTCCCGTTGGCCGCCCAGGCGGGCCAACAGGACCAACGTCCTTCGACGACATGATGGGACAGATCGCCCCTGTTTTGGGCCACCTGGCGCGATTGCGGGCGAGAGCGGCGGACAATTCGCGCGTCCGGTGGACGCCTGCGCACATGAAGACCGGCGCGATCCGCGACGTAAACGGTTACAGCGGATGCGGATACGGCAGCGGCGGCTTGCGCTCCAGCCCTGCCTCCCAGGCCAGAAGGCGTGCGCGGATGTTCTCGCCGACGTGGATCTGGGGATACGAGGAATCGTGCCCCGCGGTCCGCTCGCGTCGCGCCACCTGCCGCTGCGCGTAGGCGAAGGCGTCGAGCAGGCCGCCGTCGCGGTTCATGCCCTCCACCAGCAGGGCGCGGCCGAAATACGTGGCGCTGGTGGCGTCGCCGCAGCCGAAGGAGGTCCGGTCGTGGCGCGCGGCGGCGATCACCACGCTGTCGGGAGTGGCGAGCGCGGGGATGAAGCCGCCGGAAAAGCAGGCCGAGACGATCAGCAGGCGGTGGCGGATGCCGGCATCGTCCAGCGCGGAGCGCAGTTCGGCGGGGGACAGCGAGGTGGCGAACTCGTCGGGCTGGTTGAGCACCAGCACGTGCTCGCGCTGGCCGTGGCTGGTGAGGAACAGCAGCAGCATGTCCTCCTGCGGATCCATCCGCGCGGCGATGCCGGCAAACGCGTGGCGCAGGTTGTCCAGCGTGGCCAGCGGTCGTGGCGTGCGGCCAAGGCTGTCGGGATGGTTGACCAGGGCCAGGGTGCGTCCGCCGGCGCCGTAGCGCGCGGTGGCCAGGGTTTCGAAATAGGCGGCCTCGTTGCGGAACACGTTCTCGCGGCCGTCGCCGGCGAAGGCGATCGCGAACAGGTCGACCTGGCCCGGGCGCTGGGCCGGCATCCGCGCCAGGCGTTCGTCGATCAGGGCGCGGTCGCGGGCGGCGTGCGGCTGGGCGGCGTCGGCGGTTCCGGTCGTCCGGCTGACCGCGGTGGCCGCGTCAGGGACGCTGGCTTTGTCGAACTTGCGCGGCGCGTCTTCGCCAGCCCACGCGGGGAGCGTCGTGGCCAACCACAGGGCAGCGAGCAGGGCCGCCATCACCGCCGCCGGCGCCCGGCGGGTCGTCCGTCCGGTCGCGGCGGCGAGGCCGTTCACCCGTTCACCGCCACGGCGTCGAACCCGGTTGCGCGCGGATGGCCGCCGGTGGCCTCGCCCAGGCGCGGCTGCGGGTAATCGCTGGTGCGGTCGATCAGCACGGTGCGCAGGCCGGCCTCGCGGGCGGCGTCGAGTTCGGCCACCACGTCGGACAGGAACACGATCGCACCGGGCTCGACCTTCAGGCCTTCGGCGATGCGCGCATAGCTGCCGGCCTCGCGCTTGCCGCCGACCGCGGTGTCGAACCAGGCCGAGAACAGCCCGGACAGGTCGCCGGCATCGGTGTGCGCGAACAGCAGCTTCTGCGCCGGCACCGAGCCCGAGGAATACACCGCCAGCGTGTGCCCGTCGGCGTGCCAGCGTCGCAGCGCCGAGACCGCGTCCGGATACACCGGCGCGGTGAAGTCGGCGCTTTCGTAGCCGGCGGTCCACACCATGCCCTGCAGTGCCTTGAGCGCGGTGTGCTTGCGGTCCTCGTCGATCCAGCCCTGCAGGGTCTCGACGATCATCGCGTCCTGGCACATGCCGCCGTTCTCCACCGCCACCGCGTCGAGCCAGCGCCGCACTTCCGGTTCGTCGCCGTGCTCGCGCACGAAGCGCGGCAGCTCGCGCCGCGCGTACGGGAACAGCACGTCCTTGACGAAGGAGATGGAGGACGTGGTGCCCTCGATGTCGGTCAGGATGACGGGACGCATGGCGGTCCGGAAAGCGGGAACGGCGATAGCCTAACCCGATGCGCGCCGCGTGGGGCGCCCGTTGCGGCGACCGTCGTGCCGGCATCGCCAACCCGGCCCGCCGTTCGCGGATCGCCGCGCCGCCCTCAGCCCTGCGACGGATTCGCGTAGCGCGGGAACTTCTGCGCGATGTCGGTGCCGGTGAAATGGCCGATCCAGCCGTCGGGCTGCTGGAAGAAGCGGATCGCCACGAAGCGCGGCTCCGGGCCCATGTCGAACCAGTGGGTGGTGCCGTCGGGCACCGCGATCAGGTCGTCCTTCACGCACTCGATCTCGTAGACCTTCTCGCCCACGTGCAGGGTGAACAGGCCCGAGCCATCGACGAAGAAGCGCACCTCGTCTTCCTTGTGGTAATGCTCGTCGAGGAACTTGCCGCGCAGCTCGTCCTTCTTCGGATTGTCCGGCGCAATGCTGATCACGTCCACGCTGGTGAAGCCGCGCTCGGCCGAGATGCGGTCGATGTCGGCCTTGTAGGCGGCCAGCACCTCTTCGGACGAGGCTCCGGCCGCGACCGGCTGGCTGGCCTGCCAGCGCTCGAAATGCACGCCGATCTTCGCCAGCTCGCGCGCGATCTCGTCGCCGTCGTGGCTGCTGAATTCGGGGGCGTCGGGGTTGTGCTCGGAGAAGATGCGCAGGCGGCTCATGGCGGCAGGCTCTCGTGGCGACGGGAAGGCGATCAGGCTAGCAGCCGGGCCGGGAACGGGGAATGACGCGCGCGGAACGCCGGCGTTGCGTCCTGGCAACGGGCGTCAATGGGCGGTGGTGATCCGGCGCAGGTCCAGTTCGCAGCCGAGCAGGAATTCGAAGGCGTCCAGGTGGCGGCGCGCCTCGGCCATGTCGCGGCCCCAGGCGTACAGGCCGTGGCCGTCGATCAGGTAGCCCCACATCGGCGCGCGGTCGAGCAGGGCATCCACCTGTGCGGCCAGAGTGGGCATGTGCTGGCTGTTGGGCAGCACCGGCAGGTTGAGCGCGATCTCGTGGGTCTCGTTGCCGCGGAAGGCCTTGAGCAGCTCGTAGCCCTCCAGCCGCACGTGGCCGGCCCCGGCGAACAGGCGCGAGGCCACCGTCTGGTTGTGCGAGTGGGTGTGCAGGATGCAGCCGACGTCCGGGAAGCGCCGATACAGCTGCGTGTGCAGCAGCGTCTCCGCGGATGGACGGTGGGTGCTGCCGGCCGCCAGGCCGTCGAAATCCACCACCATGATGTCGGATTCCACGAGGCGTCCCTTGTCGCGGCCGGAGACGGTGATCGCCGCATGCCGCTCGTCCAGCCGCGCGGAGAAGTTGCTGCTGGTCGCGGGCGTCCAGCCGAGCTGCGCCAGTTCGCGCACGTTGGCGATCAGTTCGCCCGCGAGTTCGCTCAGGCGTTGGGGGTCGTAGGGCAGGGCGCTCATGCGCGGGAGTCTAGCTTGAAAGCCGGGATTGGTGGTTCGTGGTTGATTGCTGATCCGCAAGAGCATGGGCCCACCGCTCCTACACCACCGCGCGCACCAGCACGATCAGGACCAGCGCCGGCGCGACCACCCGCATCAGCCAGCGCCACGCCGTGAACAGGCCTTGCGGCATGTCCGACAGCTGCTCGCGAAGGATGGTGCGGTTGAGCGCCCAGCCGGTGAACAGCGCGATCAGCAGGCCGCCCAGCGGCAGCATCAGGTCGTTGGCGATGAACTCGATGAAGGTCATGATGTCGCGGTCGAGGATGCGCACCTCCGACCACAGGTTGAGCGACAGCACCGACAGCAGGCCCAGCAACCAGGACAGGCCCGCGACGCCGAGCGCGGCACGCTTGCGGCGGGCGACCCCGAACCGCTCCACCAGGAACGCGGTGGCCGGTTCCAGCAGCGAGATCGACGAGGTCCACGCCGCGACCGCGAGCAGGCCGAAGAACGCCAACCCGTAGACGATCCCGAACGGCATCGACTCGAACGCCAGCGGCAGCGAGGTGAAGATCAGCCCCGGGCCGCCGCCGGCAGGGTCGATCCCGAACGCCAGGACCACCGGGAAGATCGCCAGCCCGGCCAGCAGCGCGACGCTGGTGTCGGTAAGCGCGACCGCCATGCCGACGCGTCCGATCGACACGCCCTCGCGCGGCAGGTAGGCGCCGTAGGTCATCATCGTGCACATGCCCAGGCTCAGGGTGAAGAACGCCTGCCCCATCGCGCTGAGGAAGGTGCCGCCGGTGATCACCGACCAGTCGGGCTTGAACAGGAACGCCGCGGCCTGGCCCATGAAGCCGGTGGTCATGCCGTAGACCACCAGCATCAGCAGCAGCACGAACAATGCCGGCATCAGGAACCGGACCGCGCGCTCGAGCCCCTTTTCCACGCCCAGCGCCACCACCGCCACGGTGAGCAGCATGAACAGCGCGTGCCAGAAGGTCAGCTCCATCGGATCGGCGAGCAGCGCGGCGAACGTCGCGCCGGGATCGGTGATGGCGGCGCCGCCGGCCAGCTGCTTCACGTAGAGGAAGGCGTAGTGCAGCGTCCAGCCGGCGACCACGCTGTAGAAGCTCAGGATCAGGATGCCGGCGACGATGCCGATCCAGCCGATCGCGCTCCAGTGGCGGCTCACCCCGCTCTCGCGCGCGAGCTTGCGGAACGTGTTGATCGGGCTGACCCGGCCGTGGCGCCCGATCAGGATCTCGGCCATCAGGATCGGCAGGCCCACCAGCACGATGCAGCCCAGGTAGACCAGCACGAAGGCGCCGCCGCCGTTGTCCGAGGTCATGTACGGAAAGCGCCAGATGTTGCCCAGGCCGACCGCCGAACCGGTGGCGGCGAGGATGAACATCAGGCGCGAGGACCACATGCCGTGGATGGAAGTCGTCTTGTCCATGTGCGGATCCGGAAGAAGGCGTCGGTTGGAGTGGCGCGGCCAGGATCAGCCGCGCGGCGCGGGGGTGTCGGTCGCGGGTCGCGGAGCCGGTGCGGGATCGGCGGCCGGCAACCGCAGGATCTTGAATCCCGCATAGGCCAGGACCAGCGCCACCAGCGGGCTGACCAGGTTGAAGAACGCGTAGGGCAGGTAGTCCAGCGTGGCCACGCCCAGGGTGGCGGCCATGTATGCGCCGCAGGTGTTCCAGGGGATCAGCGGCGAGGTCATCGTGCCGGCGTCCTCCAGCGCGCGCGACAGGTTCACCGGGTCCAGCCCGCGCCTGCGGTACTCGGGCTGGAACAGCCGGCCGGTCAGCACGATCGACATGTACTGGTCGGCGGTGACGACGTTCGCGCCAAAGGCGGTGGCCAGGGTCGCGGCGACCAGGGAGCCGGTCGAACGCGCGGCCTTGAGCACGCTGCGGATCATGCGCTCGAGCAGGCCCGTGTGCTCCATCACCGCGCCGAAGCCCATCGCGCACACGATCAGCCACACCGTGTTGAGCATGCTGGACATGCCGCCACGGCTGAGCAGGTCGTCCAGCGCGGCGTTGCCCGTATCGGCCTGGTAGCCGTCGAACAGCGCCTTCCAAGCGCCCGACAGCAGCGCCATCGGTCGCGATGGCGCGTCGTCTCCGGCCAGCGCCACCACCACGTCGGGCTGGAACACCACCGCGAACACCGCGCCGAGCAGGGCCCCGATCATGATCGTGGGGAACGCCGGGAAACGGCGCATCGCCAGTGCGAATACCACCAGCATCGGCAGCAGCAGGTGCCAGCCCAGCGCGAAGCGCGCTTCGAGCAGCGCCGACAGGTCGCCGAACGCGGCCCCGTCGCCGGCGCCGCGACCGCCCAGCCCGACCAGCGCGAACAGCACCAGCGCGATCGCGATGCTCGGGCCGGTAGTCCAGACCATGTGCCGGATATGCGCGAACAGCTCGCTGCCGGCCGCTGCGGGCGCGATGTTGGTGGTGTCCGACAGCGGCGACATCTTGTCGCCGAAATAGGCGCCCGAGATGATCGCGCCGGCGGTGACCGGCAGCGACATGTCCAGGCCCTGCGCGACCCCGATCAGGGCCACGCCCAGCGTGCCGGCCACCGTCCACGAGCTGCCGATGGTCAGGGCCACGATCGCGCAGATCAGGCAGGTCGCCGGATAGAAGTAGGCCGGGTGCAGCAGCTTCATGCCGTAGACGATCATCGTCGGCACCGTGCCGCTGAGCACCCAGGTGCCGATCAGCGCGCCCACCGCCAGCAGGATGAAGATCGGCACCACGGCGATCGACACCCCGTGCACCAGCGCATCCTGGATCCCGCCCCAGGCCAGGCCGTTGCGCAGGCCGATGATCGCGGCGATGCCCGCGGCCAGCAGCAGCGAGATCTGGTTGGCGCCGTAGGACGAATCGTCGGCATACAGGTAGACCGCAAGCCCCAGGGCCACGGCCAGGAACAGCAGCGGCGCCAGCGCCTGGAGCAGGGACGGATCGCGCGCGGGACGTGCGTTCATGCGCCGCCCGGCGCCCGCCGGTAGTTGACGATTCCGCCGCTGCGCACGCGCACCAGGTAGTGCTCGACCTCGCGCCGCACCACCGGCGCCAGCAGGTAGACACCGATCAGGTTGGGCACCGACATGACCAGGATCATCGCGTCGGAGAAGTCCATCACCACGCCGAGGTTGGCCGAGGCCCCGATCACCACGAAAACGCAGAACAGCAGCTTGTAGGCCAGCGCCACCGGCCGAGACTCGCCGAACAGGTAGCAGGCCGCCTTCTCGCCGTAGTAGGACCAGGCAAGCATGGTCGAGAACGCGAACAGCAGCACCGACACCGCCAGCAGGTAGGGGAACCACGACAGGACCGAGGCATAGGCCATCGAGGTCAGCTGCACGCCGTCGCCCACGCCCTCGACCTGGTACATGCCGGTCACCACGATCACCAGAGCGGTCATGGTGCAGATCACCACGGTATCGATGAACGGCTCCCACAGCGCCACCAGTCCCTCGGACGCGGGCTCGTGGGTTCGCGAGGCCGAATGCGCGATCGCCGCCGAGCCGACGCCGGCCTCGTTGGAGAACGCGGCGCGGCGGAAGCCCTGGATCAGCACGCCGATGAAGCCGCCGTAGCCCGCCTCGGGGGTGAACGCACCGTCGAAAATGGCGCGGAAGGCCGGGCCGATATTGCCCACGTCGGCGAGGATGATGTACGCCCCGCAGGCGAAGTACAGCACCGCCATCACCGGCACCAGCTTGCCGGTCACGCGCGCGATCGACTTCAGCCCGCCGATGATGACCACCGCCACGAGCGCCGCCATCGCCAGGCCGAACAGCCAGCCCTTGCCGGCCAGCCAGCTGTCGGCGCCGCCGCTGACCTGCAGCACCTGCTGGAAACTCTGGTTGGACTGGAACATGTTGCCGGCGCCAAGCGAGCCGCCGATGCAGCAGATCGAGAACGCCACCGCCAGCACCTTGCCCAGGCCCGCCAGCGACGGGTGGTGTTCGGCGATGCCGCGGCTGAGGTAGTACATCGGCCCGCCGGAGACGGTGCCGTCCGCGTTGATCCGGCGGTACTTCACCCCCAGCGTGCACTCGGCGAACTTCGAGCTCATGCCGAGCAGGCCCGCCACGATCATCCAGAAGGTCGCGCCGGGCCCGCCGATGCTGATGGCGATGGCGACCCCGGCGATGTTGCCCAGCCCCACGGTCCCCGACAGTGCCGTGGCCAGCGCCTGGAAATGGGTGACCTCTCCGGGATGGTCGGGGCGCGAGAAGTCGCCGCGGATCAGGCGGAAGCCGTGCGCGAAGCCGCGCAGGTTGATGAAGCGGAAATACAGGGTGAAGGCGAGCGCCGCCACCAGCAGCCACAGCACCACGAAGGGCATGCTCGCGCCGAAGCCGATCGGCACCGGATGGAACACCAGCCAGGACACCGCATCGGCGACCGGGGCGAAAGCGTTGTTGATCGCCTGGTCGAGGCCGCCAGGCGCTGGAGGGGTCGCGGTCGCGGCCGCCGGGAGCATGAGGCCGGCGAGGGTTGCTGACGCGGGGCCCGTCGCCCTCATGCCAGCGGTCCGCGGAACGCGCGGTGCAGGGGCGGCAGCGCCCGGCTGCGGCGGGTTTCGGAACGGCTGCGGCTCACGTGGATGGTTTTCCCCTAAGTCTGGCCGCCGCCCGGGACGGCTGGCGTACCTTGCCAAAGCGGCACGGCGATCACAAGCGGACCAAGGGCCCTTGCAATCCATGGATCCGGCTAGACTGCCGTGCCCCTTCGCCATCCGCAATGCGACATGCACGAGCACGTGACGGACACGGCGCTTGCCGCCGCCTTCGAGCGCCATGCGCGGTCCAGGCCGGAGCAGGCAGCCACCGCGGCGCTGTTCTCCCGCCTGCTGGAAAGCCCGGACGACCCGTTCGGACGCAGCCGGCTGAACGGCCACTTCACCGCCTCGGCCTGGCTGGTCGACCGTTCGGGCACGCGCGCGCTGCTGACCCACCACCGCAAGCTCGGCATCTGGGTCCAGCCGGGCGGGCACGCCGACGGCGACCGCGACCTGTGCGCGGTGGCGCTGCGCGAGGCCGGCGAGGAATCGGGCCTGGCGGGGCTGCGGGCGGAGCCGGACATCTTCGATCTGGATCGGCACTGGATCCCGGAGCACAAGGGCGTGCCCGGCCACTGGCACTACGACGCGCGCTACGTGGTCCACGCCGGCGCGGACGAGGCCTTCGTGGTCAGCGAGGAGTCGCACGCGCTGGAGTGGCGCCGGATCCGCGCGATCGCGGCCGATGCCGGCGCGGATGCGTCGCTGCGGCGGATGGCGCGGCGATGGCTGTCGCTGCGGCAGGACCAGGACTAGCGGCCCTCGCGTCGAACCCGCCCGCCGCATCCCGTCGACGCACCGGGTCCGCGCGCGTCTCGCGCGCCGCGGCTCAGCGCCGCGCCGCCACCTCGTCCACGTGCCGCAGCAGGTCCGCCGGGTCGTCGTACACCCGGAACGCGCCCGAACGCTCCAGCTCCTCGCGACCGTAGCCGCCCGACAGCAGGCCCACGCCCAGCGAGCGGGCCCGCTGCGCGGCAAGCATGTCCCAGATGCTGTCGCCGATCACCAGCGAATGGCCGATGTCGACCCCGAGCCGCTCGGCCGCGGCGATGAACAGGTCCGGATCCGGCTTGGCGTAGCGCACCTGGTCGCGGGTGACCACCGGCACCTTGGCCGGGTCCACGTCCAGCGCGGCGATGTTGGGCGCCGCGGTTTCCATTCGCCCGCTGGTCGCGATCGCCCAGGGGATACCTTCCGCGGTGAGGAAGGCGAGCAGCTCGCGCGCCCCGGGCAGCGGCCGGATCGCACCGGCGGCGGCCTGGCGGTTGTAGGCCTCGGCGTGCCAGGCGCGCAGGCGCCCGAGGCGCTCGTCCGTGATCGCCAGCCCGGTCTCGCGCAGCAGGATGTTGGTGAACAGCCCGCCGCTCATGCCGATCTTGCGATGGATGCGCCAGACCGACAGGTCGACGCCCTCGCGGTCGAGCGCTTCCTTCCAGGCCAGCACGTGCTGGTAGACGCTGTCCACCAGGGTGCCGTCGAGGTCGAACAGGAATGCGGTGGGGCTGCGTGGCATGGCGGGCTCCTTTCAGCGGCGGGGCGCGACGACCGGCCGCATGCGGCCGGCAGCGTTGCCGGGCCAGCATAGCCAGGGCGCGTGACAGCGCAGGCATGCGCCCGTTGCGCGCGGCCAGGCAGCCGTCGCCGCCGTCCGGCATGCGCCGCGGCGGTGCGTGCACAGGCGCACCGCCAGCCTCGCCAGCTGGTTCGCACGATCCGCGGGCGGGCGTGCCGCCCCGGCCGGTCCCGCCTCAGTACAGGACGCGGGTCCGCAGCGTGCCGTCGATGCCGTTGAGTGCGTTACGCATGCGCGAGGTGATCTCGGGCGTGGACGCGATGTCGATCACCACGTAGCCGACCTTGGCGTCGGTGCGCAGGTACTGGCCGTCGATGTTCACGCCCTCGCGCGAGAACAGTTCGTTGATCCGCGACAGCACGCCCGGCACGTTGCGGTGGATGTGCAGGATGCGGTGGCTGCCGGCGTGCTCGGGCAGGGTCACCTCGGGGAAGTTCACCGCCGACAGGGTGCTGCCGTTGTCGCTGTAGCGCACCAGCTTGGCCGCCACCTCGGTGCCGATGTTGTCCTGCGCCTCGAGCGTGCTGCCGCCCACGTGCGGAGTCAGGATCACGTTGTCGAAGCGGACCAGCGGCGATTCGAACGATTCACCGTTGCCCTTGGGCTCGACCGGGAACACGTCCACCGCCGCGCCGCCGACGTGGCCAGACTCCAGCGCCGCGGCCAGCGCGTCGATGTCGACCACGGTGCCGCGCGAGGCGTTGATCAGGTGCGCGCCGGGCTTCATCTTCGCGATCTGCTCGGCGCCGAACATCATCCGCGTGGCCGGCGTCTCGGGCACGTGCAGGGTGACCACGTCCGAGCGCTGCAGCAGGTCGTCGAGGCTGGCGGCGCTGCGGGCGTTGCCGAGCGAGAGCTTGGTCTCGATGTCGTGGAAGATCACGTGCATGCCCAACGACTCGGCCAGCACGCCGGCCTGGGTGCCGATGTGGCCGTAGCCGATGATGCCCAGGGTCTTGCCGCGCACCTCGTGGCTGCCGAGCGCGGACTTGCTCCAACCGCCGCGGTGGCATTCGGCGTTCTTCTGCGGCACGCCGCGCATCAGCATGATCGCCTCGGCCAGCACCAGTTCGGCCACGCTGCGGGTGTTGGAATAGGGCGCGTTGAACACCGGGATCCCGGCCAGCTGCGCGGCCTCCAGGTCGACCTGGTTGGTGCCGATGCAGAAGCAGCCGATGGTGATCAGCTTGCGCGCTTCGGCGATCACCTCGGCGGTCACCTGGGTGCGCGAGCGGATGCCGATGATGTGGGCGCCGGAGACCTTGTCGATCAGCTCCGCACCGGTCAGCGACTTGGGCAGCAGTTCCACCTGCTCGTAGCCCGCTGCCTCGAACACCTCCACCGCCCTGCGGCTGATGCCCTCGAACAGCACCACGCGGATATCCTGCTTGGGGAACGAGGTCTTCAGTGGCGTCATGCGCGTGGGCTTCCGGTGTGCGGGTGGATGTGCATTATCCCAGAAGCACGGCTGTTTTTTGCACTGCACAAGGCCGGTTTTACCGTGGCGTGCGGAACACGCGCGCACGATGGACGGAACACTGCCGGCCGCGTTCGTTGCCGCCGAAACGAACGCGGCAGGGCGCGTGCTTCGCGCTGGACGCCTGCGGCCGCGGCTGGCACGCTTGCGCTCCCTCCGCTACGCCCCCCGACGATGACCGACCCGCGCCTGGCCGCGCTCGCACGGACGCTGCCCGAGCTGCGCCTGCTCACCGACGCCGCCGACCTCGAGCACTACGGCCGCGACTGGACCCGGCGCTGGACTCCGGCGCCGCTGGCGATCGCGCTGCCGACGACGGTGGCGGAAGTGCAGGCGATCGTGCGCTGGGCGCGCGAGGCGAAGGTCGGACTGGTGCCGTCCGGCGGCCGCACCGGCCTGTCCGGCGGCGCGGTGGCGGCGAACGGCGAACTGGTCGTCAGCCTCGAACGCATGAACCGCGCGATCGCCTTCGACCCGGTCGACCGCACTCTCACGGTGCAGGCCGGCATGGCCCTGGAAGCGGTGCAGAACGCGGCCCGCGAGCATGGCCTGGCCTATCCGGTCGATTTCGCCGCGCGCGGCTCGTGCAGCATCGGCGGCAACATCGCCACCAACGCCGGCGGGATCCGGGTGATCCGCTATGGCAACACCCGCGAATGGGTGGCGGGCCTGAAGCTGGTCGACGGCCGCGGCGAGCTGCTCGACCTCGGCCGCGGCCTGGTCAAGAACTCCAGCGGCTACGACCTGCGCCATCTCGCGGTCGCCTCCGAGGGCACGCTGGGCATCATCGTCGAGGCCACGCTGCGGCTCGCCGACCCGCCGCCGCCGTCGAGCGTGATGCTGCTGGCGCTGCCTGATTTCGAATCCCTGATGCGGGTGTTCGAGAGCCTGCGCGCGCGGCTGCGGCTGGAGGCGTTCGAATTCCTCACCGACCGCGGCCTGCACCACGTGGTCGCGCACGGCGCGCAGCAGCCGTTCGACGACAGCTACCCGTACTACGTGGTGACCGAATTCGCCGCCGGCGAGGCCGGGGAGGCCGCGGCGCTGGAGGCGTTCGAGCACTGCGTGGGCGAGGGCTGGGTGCTGGATGGCGTGATCAGCCAGAGCCAGGCCCAGGCCGCGCAGCTGTGGCGCCTGCGCGAAGGCATCACCGAGAGCGTGGCGCGCTACGTGCCGTACAAGAACGACGTCTCGGTGCGGATTTCGGCGATGCCCGCGTTCCTGGCCGAAACCCGGGCGCTGCTGGCGGAGGGGTATCCGCACTTCGACGTGGTCTGGTTCGGCCATATCGGCGACGGCAACCTGCACATCAACGTGCTCAAGCCCGAGGACATGTCGCAGGACGCGTTCGTGGCCGACTGCGAGCGCGTCACCCGGCTGCTGGCCGATGCCCTGCGTCGCCACGGCGGCAGCATCTCGGCCGAGCACGGCATCGGCCTGGTGAAGAAGCCCTACCTGGGTTCGACCCGGCCCGACGCCGAGATCGCGCTGATGCGCGGCATCCGCGGCGTGCTCGACCCGGACGGGGTGATGAACCCGGGCAAGCTGTTCGACCCCTGAGCCTGCGCCCGCGGGTCCGCGCGCGTTCATGCGCTGGACGCCGCGAGCGGCTAACCTCGGCTCTTTCCCCGCAAGCACTTCCGCCGATGACACGCATCGCCCTGGGTTTCATTCTGTTCGCCTGCACCGCACTGGCCGCCCACGCCGGCAGCTTCGCCGGCACCTCCGGGGGCGCCTCGTCGGCGGGATCCTCGGCGTCCTCCGGTTCGACCTCGGGCGACGACAAGGTGGTGGTCGAGGCGCGCGAGGATGCCGCGCTGTTCGTCGCCAGCGACGGTGCGATCCGCGGCGCGCGCCTGCAGGCCGCGCTGCGCCACCTGCGCGAATCCGACCGTGCCGCACGCACCGCCAGCGACCTGCAGCTGGCGCAGGCGATCCTCGCGCGCTGACGGCGGTCCACGGATGCCGCGCGCGGCGCGCCGCGCCTGGCTGCTGGCGGCGCTGCTGTGCGCCGGGGTGCCGGCGGCGGCTTCGCTGCGGCTGGCGGTCGACGGCGACGGGCTGAGCCAGGCGGAGCTGGTCGCCAGCCGCACCCTGGTCGACCGCGCGCTGGGCACGCTCCCGGCGGGGTTCCATGCGCCGCCGGGCCACGACGTCCTGCTGCGCTGGCGCGACGATCTTCCGCCCGGGGTGCACGGCCGCGCGCGCGGCGACGTCATCGGCCTGCGGCGCGCGCTGCTGGCGGAGTGGATGGCGCGCGATCCGGCGGCCGGCGACACCGCTGCCGAGCCCCGCGCCCCGCTGGCGGCGCTGCTGCACGAGCTGGCGCACGTGCACGAGCGCCGCTCGCCCGCGCCGCTGTCGCAGCAGGTGCGGCTGCTCGACCTGGCCGGCTGGCCGGTGCAGCCGCTGCGGCTGGGCCTGCGCGCGCGCCGCAACGATCTGAGCGAGCGCAGCCCGGATCCGTACGAGCGCGCCTCGGCGGCGGAGTTCGTGGCGGTGAACGTCGAACACTTCCTGCTCGACCCGGCATACGCCTGCCGGCGTCCGGCCCTGCACCGGCTGCTGGAGGCGCATTTCGGCGCGCCTCCCGGGCCGCGCGCCGACTGTGCCGACGCCCTGCCGCTGGTCGCCAGCGGCGACTCCGGCGCCGCGCTGCGACTGCTGGCGCTGGACCCGGCGCGCGTGCACGCGATCGACTACCTGCTGGCCGAGCCCGACGCGCGGCCGATGAGCCGCTGGGGCCATTCGATGCTGCGGGTGGTGGCCTGCGCGCCGGGACGGGCGCCGGGCCCCGACTGCCGGCTGGACCTGGACCACCACCTGGTGCTCTCGTTCCGCGCCTTCGTCGACGACGTGCAGGTGTCGAACTGGCGCGGCCTGACCGGCGCCTATCCCTCGCGGCTGTTCATCCTGCCGCTGGGCCAGGTGCTGGACGAGTACACCCGGGTCGAGCTGCGCGGCCTGCGTTCGATCCCGCTGCGGCTCGACGCCGGCGAGGTCGCTTCGCTGCTGCAGCGGGCGGCGCAGGTGCACTGGAGCTACGACGGCCGCTACCGCTTCGTCGGCAACAACTGCGCGGTCGAAACCTGGAAGCTGCTCAACGACGGCGTGCCGCGCCTGGACGGGCCTGAGCTGCGCAGCATCACCCCGACCGGCCTGCTGCGGCGGCTGGAGCGTGCCGGCGTGGCCGACGCGTCGGTGCTCGACGATCCGGTCGCGGCACTGCGCGAGGGCTATCGCTTCGAATCGCTGGCGGCGCATTTCGACGCCATGTTCGCCGTTGCCGCCACCGCGCTGGCGCCGCCGGCGGACGATGCGCGCGACTGGTTCGCGCTGGACCCGGCGCAGCGGACGCCCTGGCTGTCGCGCGGCGACCTGCGCGCCACCGCGGCGCTGCTGGTGCTGGAGCAGGCGGCGCTGCGCCGCGACGAAGCGCAGGCGCGTGAGGCGCTCAAGCAGCGCTTCCTGCGCGGCCCGGGCGCGGCGGACGCCCTGGCCGCAGGCGTGCGCGACCTGCTCGCCGACGGCGCCTGGGCCGGCCGCCCGGCGCTGCTGCTGGCGGGGGACGGCTACGGCCTGCCGCAGGAAGCGGAACTCGAGCGCCTTGCAGCGGCGGTGAAGGCGGACGACGCGCGCCTGCGGGCGCTGCGCGACGGTCTGTACCGCGAGGCGCGCGAGTGGCTGCCGGCGCAAGACCGCGCGCGTCTCGAGGGCGTCGAATCGAACCTCGCCCTGCTGGGCGAACGCCTGCGCCAGCTCGCCGCGCAATCGCCCGGCGCCGCACCGCCTGTTCCGGGTGCTTTCCCCCGGGATCCTCTGGACAAGTCCGCCATTCCGGCGAAGGCGGGAACCCGGTGACTTTCGAATTCGAGGCCTTGCGGTCGCTGGATCCCCGCGTTCGCGGGGATGACGGGCAGGAAGCGGGTTGTCCAGAGGTTTGCCAGGCAGCTCCAGCCGCGATGGACGCGGCTTGATCGCGTGCTTGCGCCGTCCCGTGCAGGCGCGGCCCCCGGCGTCGTTGGCCGGCCGCGGGCGCGACGCCCCCGGATACGCCCCGCTTGCGCCTCAGTCCGCGCGACCGCCGAATTCGCCGGTGGTGGTGTTCACCAGCACGCGTTCGCCGTTGCCGATGTACTCCGGGACCATGATCTCGATGCCGGTGCTGAGCCTGGCCGGCTTCGGTCGCTTGGTCGCGGTGCCGCCCTTGAGCTCGGGCGGGGTGTCGACCACTTCCAGGGTCACGTGCTGCGGCAGCTGCAGCGCCACCGGCTGCTCGTCGATGATCTGCACATGGCTGCCGGCCAGGCCGTCGGTGATGTAGCCGGCGCCGTCGCCGACCACGTCGGCGTCGAGGGTGTAGGGCGTGTAGTCCTCGTCATCGAGGAACACGAAGGCCTCGCCGTCCTTGTAGGAAAACGTCGCCTGCCGGCGCAGCAGCTCGACCTCGGTCAGCGAGTCGTCGGCATCGAAGCTGGCGTCGGTCTTGTTGCCGCCGGGCACGCTGTACATGATGAAGCGGAACCGCACGTTGCCGCCGCGTCCCTGCGGCGAGCTGCGCTCGATGTCGCGGATCTGGTAGACGGTGCCGTTGTGTTCGACGACGTTGCCCTTCTTGATATCGCTGGCTTTCATGGAGTGTTGTTTCTGGGTTGGGGATTCGGGATGACCAGCCGTTCGGCTGTTGAAAGCGGGAATTGGGGATCCGGAACCGCGCGGCGACATGGAGCGTGATCGAAAGGCGGTTGCCGTTCCAGCCACCAGGCATCAACCACCGACCGTCTATCGCGGCGCCAGCCGCACCGCGCCATCCAGCCGGATCGTCTCGCCGTTGAGGTAGCGGCTGCGCACGATCCACGCCACCAGGTCGGCGAATTCCTCCGGCTGGCCGAGGCGGGAAGGGAAGGGGATCGATTCGGCGAGCGACTGCTGCACCTGTTCGGGCATGCCGTCCATCATCGGGGTCCAGAAGATGCCGGGGGCGATGGTGTTGACGCGGATGCCGAAGCGCGCCAGCTCGCGCGCCATCGGCAGGGTCATGCCGATCACGCCGGCCTTGGACGCCGAGTAGGCGGCCTGGCCGATCTGGCCCTCGTAGGCGGCCACGCTGGCGGTGTTGACGATCACGCCGCGCTCGCCGTCCTCGCCGGGCGGGTTGTGCTGCATCACCGCGGCGGCGGCCTTGGCCAGGTTGAAGCTGCCTACGAGGTTCACCATGACCGTGGCCTGGAACTGCGCCAGCGGCATCGGCGCCTCGCGGCCGAGCACCCGGCCCGCGCCGAGGATGCCGGCGCAGTTCACCGCCACGTCGAGGCCGCCCATGGCCGCGGCCGCGTCCTGCACGCCGGCGGCAACGCCGTCCTCGCTGGTGACATCGACGCGCCGGTAGCTGGCCCGCGCCGCGCCGAGTTCGGCGACCGCGGCCGCGCCCTTGTCATCGTTGATGTCGAACAGCGCCACCTGGCCGCCGTCGGCGACGAAGCGCCGCGCCACGGCCAGGCCAAGTCCGGAGACGCCGCCGGTCACCACGGCGCGGATCGGGGAAGACGGCATGGGGGGTCCAGGTTCGGAAAGTGGGGATTTTAGCGCGGTGCGGGCACGGGTCGCTGCAGCGCGGCGAGCGTGGACGGATCACGGACGCCGGGTGCCGCCCGCGCGCGACGACGGTGAGGTGGCGCCGTCAGGGGAAGGGGACCGGTCAGCTGCGCGAGGGGAGCCGCCGTGCGAATTCGTCCGGGCGCAGGCCGGGCGCGAACAGGAAGCCCTGGCCGACCGGAACGCCGAGTTCGAGCATGAAGCGCCGCTGCGCCTCCGATTCGATGCCCTCGGCCACCAGCCCCAGCCCCAGGCTGCGGGCGATGCCGATCACCGCCTGGCAGACGGCGACGTCGGAGTGGTTGTCCGGCACCCCTTCGACGAACAGCTGGCTGAGCTTGAGTCCGTGGATCGGCAGCCGGCGCAGGTAGTTGAGCGCGCTGTAGCCTTCGCCGAAATCGTCGATGGTCAGCATCACGCCCAGCTCGCGCAGGGCGGCGAAGGTGCGCAGGGTGTCGGGGGCGTCCTCGATCAGCACCCGCTCGGTGAACTCCAGCTCCAGCGCCGAGCCGGGCAGGGCGTGCTCCTCCAGCGCCGCGTGCACCGTGCCGGCCAGGTCCTCGACCAGGAACTGGCGGTAGGACACGTTGACCGCGACCCGGATGATGCCGTGCCCGGCGTCGCGCCATTCGGCGGCCTGGCGACAGGCCTCGCGCAGCACCCAGCCGCCGATGCGCACGATGTCGCCGGTGTTTTCGGCGTGGCCGATGAAATGGTCCGGACGCATCTCGCCCAGCTGGTGGTTCTGCCAGCGGATCAGCGCCTCGGCCGCGATCGTCGAGCCGTCGCGCAGGTCCACCTGCGGCTGGTAGACGAGTCGGAATTCGTCGTTGTCGGTGGCGCGGCGCAGCTGGGTTTCCATGCGCAGGCGGTTCTCCTGCGACTGCGCCAGCTCCGGGCTGAATTCCTGGCGGCCGTTGCGGATCCGGCGCTTGCTCTCGTACATCGCCGCGTCCGCGTTCTGGATCAGCACCTGCGGCCGGTCGCCGTCGCGCGGGGCGCGGGCGATGCCGATGCTGGCGGTGATCGCGAACTCCTCCTTGCCGAAGCGGAAGCTCTCGGAGAAGGCGTCGAGGATCGCGTCGGCGATGCGCTCGGGGCGGACCGCGTCGTCGCGCACGTTGCAGGCCACCAGGAACTCGTCGCCGCCGAAGCGCGCCACCAGGCCCTCGGTGCCGGCGGCGCGGGAGATGCGCTGTGCGGCGGCGTCGAGCAGTTCGTCGCCGGCGGCGTGGCCGAGCACGTCGTTGACCATCTTGAAGCGGTCCAGGTCGATGTACAGCACCGCGATGCCGTCGTGCACCGGGTCGCGCAGCCGGGTCTGCAGTTCGTACAGCATGGCGTCGCGGTTGAGCAGGCCGGTGAGCGGATCGGTGCGCGCGCGCACGCGCAGGGTTTCGCGCTCGTGCATGCGTTCGGTGATGTCCTGCACCGTGCCGGTGATGCTGGTGCCCTCGCTGCGGCTGGCCTCGGGCTCGCCGATGATGCGCAGCCACAGCGGACTGCCGTCGGCATGCGAACCCTGGACCTCGAGGTCGAGCGGGCTGCGCTCGTCGGCGGCCCGGCGCAGCGCCTGCTCCAGGCGCGGGCGGTCGTCATGCACCAGCGCGCCGAGCAGGTCGGCGATCGCCTGCACCGGACGGTCGCCGAGGATCCGCCGCGCCTCGTCCGTCATGTACAGCGCGTCGCGGTCGACCTCCCATTCCCAGCCGCCGATGTGGGCCAGCGACTGGGCGCGGTCGAACAGCGCGCTGTCGCGCTTGAGCTCGGTGACGTCGCTGAAGAACGACAGCACCTGCAGCGGCCGCCGCCCGCCCGGCGCGAACAGCGGCACGCTGCTCACCGACAGCCAGCGCAGGCGTCGTTCCGGACGGTGGTAGAGGCCGATCACGCGGCTGTCGGTGGCCCGGCCGGTGCGCAGGGTCTGCGCCGGCGGCAGGTCGGCCACGGCGATCGGCCTGCCGGCCTCGTCGACCATGGTCCAGTCGGCGGGATCCAGCCAGGCCTGGAAATCCGGATGTCCCTCGGTGCCGAGGATGCGCATGGCCGCGGCATTGGCCTGGACCAGGCGCCCGCGACCGTCGAGCACCAGCACGCCCTTGTCCAGCACCTCCAGCAGCTGTCCGTAGCGCAGTTCGGCCATGCGCCGCGCCGACAGGTCGCGCGCCACCGCCACCACGCAGCGGCGGCCGTCGTGCATGAAGCCGGCCGAATGCACCTCGACCGGGAAGCGGGTGCCGTCGCCGCGCATGTTGGCGACCTCGATCACGTAGGTCTCGCCGCGATTGAGCGATTCGAGCACCGGCGCCATGTGGTCGCGCGGCAGGTCGGGGTTGAGCACCTCGATCGGCTGGCCGACGATCTCGTCGCGCGGACGCCGATAGGCGGCCATGCCGGCGCGGTTGAGGTCGAGCACGATGCCGCGTTCGTCGAGGATGCTGACCGGATCGGGCACCGCGTCGAACAGCGCGTGGTAGCGCAGGCGCGCGGCCTCGGCTTCGCTGTGCGCGGCACGCAGCGCGTCTCCGGCGCGGGCCAGCAGTTCGCGCGTCGGCGCTGGCAGGGCGGGGTCGCGGCTGGCTTCGTCCAGCGCCGCCGCGATCCGGGCCGCGTCCTGGGCAGCGTCGTCGACAGCGGCGGTGCCACGTGCGCTCATCCGGCCGCCGCCAGCGCCCGCCCGGCCCTGCTGCCGGTCTCGCGCCCGAGCAGGCCGGACAGCCAGTTCCCGGTGTCGGCGAGCAGGGCGAGGTCGACGCCGGTGTCGATGCCCATGCCGTGCAGCATGTACACCACGTCCTCGCTGGCGACGTTGCCGGAGGCGCCGCGCGCATAGGGACAGCCGCCGGTGCCGGCGACCGCGCTGTCGACCACCGCCACCCCTTCCTCCAGGCAGGCCAGCACGTTGGCCAGCGCCTGGCCCCAGGTGTCGTGGAAATGCACCGCCAGCGCATCCGTCGGCACCTCGGCCGCCACCGCCAGCAGCATCGCGCGCGCGCGGGTTGGAGTGCCGGTGCCGATGGTGTCGCCGAGCGAAATCTCGTAGCAGCCCATGGCGTGGAGTTCGCGCGCCACCCGCACCACGTCGGCCAGCGGCACGTCGCCCTGGTAGGGGCAGCCGAGCACGGTGGACACGTAGCCGCGCACCTTCACGCCGTCGGTGCGGGCGCGTTCGAGCACCGGCGCGAAGCGCTGCAGCGATTCCTCGATCCCGGCGTTGGTATTACGGCGGTTGAACGCCTCGGAGGCGGCGGTGAACACCGCCACTTCATCGGCGCCCGCTGCGCGCGCGCGCTCGTAGCCGCGCAGGTTGGGCACCAGCACCGGATAGGTCACGCCGGGGCGGCGCGCGATGCCGGCAAACACCTCGGCCGCGTCGGCCAGCTGCGGCACCCACTGTGGGCTGACGAAGCTGGTGGCCTCGATGGTCTGCAGGCCGGTCGCGGAGAGGCGGTCGATAAGCTCGATCTTGGTCGCCGCGGGCAGCTGTGCCTGCTCGTTCTGCAGGCCGTCGCGCGGGCCGACCTCGACGATGCGCACGCGTTGCGGCAGGGCCACGTCAGTCCTCCAGCACGACCAGCACGCTGTCGCCCTCGACGAAGTCGCCCTCGGCCGCGCGCAGCTCCGCCACCGCACCGTCGCGCGGCGCCTTCAGCGCCAACTCCATCTTCATCGCCTCGATCACCAGCAACTCCTGTCCCTGCCGCACCCGATCGCCCGCGGCCACGCGCACCGCCACCACCCGCCCGGGCATCGGCGCCAGCACGCGATCGTCGCCCGCGGCCTGGCCGGACGCCTCGTGACGGTACATCGCCAGCGGCCGCAGCGTGAGCCGGCGCGCGCCGTCGTGCACATCGACGCGTCCGGGCTGCAGCATGACGCGGAAACGCAGGCCCCTGCCGTCCATACGCAGCCAGAGGGCGTCGTCGGACAGGCCTGCGTCCTCGACGGCCGCGGTCCGGTCGCCGTGGACGATGCGGTAGGCGCCGTCGTGGCCCCGGGCCAGCAGCTCGATGCGTTCGCCGCGATGTTCGAAGGCCAGCGGTCGCTGGCCGGCGTGTCCCAGGCGCCAGCCGTCGGCGATCGCCCAGGGCGAGGACGGGTCGGCGGATGCGGCCGCCGCCTCGCGCCGGGCCTGCTCCTGCTGCAGCAGCGCGGCGGTTGCGGCGGCCAGCAGCAGGGGGTGATCGTCGGCGTCGTCATCGGTGCCGGTGAACTCGTCCAGATGACGGTCGAGATAGCCCGTGTCGATCCGCGCCTCGACCACCGCCGGATGCCGGACCAGCGCCTCGAGGAAGATGATGTTGGACTTCGGCCCCTCGATCGCGCATGCCGCCAGCGCCTCGCGCAGGCGGGCGAGGGCGGCGGGGCGGTCGCGGTCGTGGACGATGAGCTTGGCGATCATCGGGTCGTAGTGGATGCTCACCGTGTCGCCCTCGACCACGCCCGCGTCGATGCGCACCTGCGGCGAAGCCTGCGGCAGCCGGAGCCGCTGCAGGCGGCCCGAACCGGGCAGGAAGCCCGCCTCGGGGTCCTCCGCGTACAGCCGGACCTCGATCGCGTGGCCGCGCTGCGCAACCGCCTCCTGCGCCAGCGGCAGCGGCTGCCCGGCCGCGACGCGCAGCTGCCATTCCACCAGGTCCAGGCCGGTGGTCATCTCGGTGACCGGATGTTCGACCTGGAGCCGGGTATTGATCTCCATGAAGTAGTAGCCGCCGTCAGGGTCGACGATGAACTCCACGGTCCCGGCATTGGCGTAATCGATCGTGCGCGCGGCCAGCACCGCCGCCTCGCCCATCGCCGCGCGCAGCTGCGGGGTGAGGAAGGGCGAGGGCGATTCCTCCAGGACCTTCTGGTAACGGCGCTGGGCCGAACATTCGCGCTCGTTGAGATGGATGATGTTGCCCTGGGCGTCGCCGAACACCTGGATCTCGATGTGGCGCGGCGACTGGATGTAGCGTTCCAGCAGCACCCGGTCGCGGCCGAAGGCGTTGGCGGCCTCGCGCCGGCAGCTGTCCAGCGCGGGCTGGAACTCCGCGGACTCGCGCACGATGCGCATGCCCTTGCCGCCGCCGCCATGCGCGGCCTTGATCATCAGCGGGTAGCCGATCCGGTCGGCCTCGCGCGCCAGGAGGTCGGGCGACTGGTCCTGCCCGGTATAGCCTGGCACCACCGGCACGCCAGCGGCCTGCATCAGCTCCTTGGCGCCGGCCTTGCTGCCCATCTTCCGCATCGACCCGGCCTTCGGGCCGATGAACACCAGGCCGGCGGCTTCCACCGCATCGGCGAAATCGGCGTTCTCGCTCAGGAAGCCATAGCCCGGATGGATCGCCTGCGCGCCGCTGTCGCGGGCCACCTGGATGATCGCCTCGCCGCGCAGGTAGCTCTCGGCCGGACGCGGTCCGCCGATCGGCCAGGCCTCGTCGGCCAGGCGCACGTGCAGCGCATCGGCATCGGCTTCCGAATACACCGCGACGGTACGGATGCCGAGCCGCCGCGCGGTACGGATCACCCGGCAGGCGATCTCCCCGCGGTTGGCGATGAGGATTTTCTGGAACACGCTCTAGCCCTCCCCTTCAAGGGAAGGGTTGGGTGGGGATGGTTCTGAAGCCAACGTCAGCGCAGCCATGATCACCTCGACGACTCCCTCAACATTCTCAAATACTTCGTTGTTCCAGAATCGCAGAACCGTGAACCCCGCCTTCTCCAGGCATGCTGTCCGCCGGGCGTCGTACACCAGGTCGTCCGCGTGCTGCCCGCCATCCAGTTCTACCGCGATTCTCCGCTCCAGACATGCGAAATCGAGGATGTAGTCGCCGAAGGGATGCTGGCGGCGGAACTTGCAGTCTTCGAGCTGCCTGCCGCGAAGATATTGCCAAAGTCGCTGTTCCGCATCCGTGGGCTGGTTGCGCAGGTTCCGCTGCAGTTTTTTGCGGATGATCTTCTTGCTGGTTTGTCCCTGCATCTTGATGTTCCTCCTTGAACACCATCCCCACCCAACCCTCCCCTTGAAGGGGAGGGCTTATAACCCATCGGGCGTCCAGGCGGGTCTGCGCTTGTCGAGGAAGGCGGAGAGGCCCTCCTGGCCTTCGGCGGAGACGCGCAGGGCGGCGATCAGGTTGGCGTTGGCGCGGTCCAGGCGATCGCGGTCGGGCTCCAGGGCGACGTCGCGGACCAGGCGCCGGGCGGCGGCCGCCGCGACCGGGCCGGCGCGGAGCAGCAGCGCCACCTGGCGCTCGACCGCGGCGTCCAGCGCCGCGGGCTCCACCACCTCGTGCAGCAGGCCGATCCGCAGCGCCTGGGCTGCGTCGAAGACCTCGGCCGTGGTGAAGTAGCGCCGCGCCTGTCGTGGCCCGATCGCGGCAACCACATAGGGCGATATCACCGCCGGCAGCAGGCCCAGCCGGCTCTCGGTCAGGCCGAACTTCGCCGCCGGCACGCCGATCGCGATGTCGCAGCAGGCCACCAGGCCGACGCCGCCGCCGAACGCGGCCCCGTGGACGCGGGCGATGGTCGGCTTCGGCAGCTCGTCCAGGGTGCGCATCAGGCGGGCGAGGGCAAGCGCGTCCTCGCGGTTCTCCGCTTCGCCGGCCGAGGCCATGTCGCGCATCCAGTTCAGATCGGCGCCGGCGGAGAACGACGCGCCTGCGCCCGCCAGTACCACCGCGCGGATGCCGTCGTCGGCGCCCGCGGCTTCCAGCGCTGCGGTCAGCCGGGCGATCAGGCCGGCGTCGAAGGCGTTGTGCAGTCCGGGCCGGTCGAGGGTCAGGTGCAGCGCGGCCCCGGCGCGGTGGAGCGAAAGCGGTTCCGGCATGGCGTGGTCGCAGCGTTCGGCGGCCCCGCATCATAGCCGCGCGGCTGTCCAGGGGCGGGCAAGGCCGATGCCGGCGCGACGGTGACGGCTGTCAATGACCGGGTTCGTGCTCTAAACTGGATGAGTCCCATTCTCATGTGGTCCCAATGTCCCCACGCCGCCTGCTGGCGACGCTGCTGCTCGGCGCCGCCCTGATCTGCTCCTGTGCCTTCGCCTCCGGCGACCAGGTCGCCACCACCTGGCGGCTGCTCGACTACATCGCCGTGGACTATCGCGAGGCGGTCGCCGGGGGCGAGGTGGTCAACCAGCTCGAATACGACGAGATGCTGGAGTTCTCGGCCACGGCCGCCGCCGCCATCGCGGACCTGCCGGACACGCCGCAGGCCGGGCAGCTGCGGCGCGATGCCGGGGCGCTGCAGCAGGCCATCGGCGACCGGGCCGAACCCGATGATGTCGCGACCCGTGCGCGCGGCCTGGCGGCGCTGCTGGTACAGGCGCACCCGATCCCGCTGATGCCGGCCAGCGCGCCGCAGTACGCGCGCGGCAAGGTGCTGTACGCGCAGCTGTGCGCCAACTGCCATGGCGCCACGGGCGCGGGCGATGGCCCGGCCGGCGCCGGCCTGGATCCGCCGCCGATCGACTTCACCGACCGCGCCCGCGCCGACGAGCGCAGCGTGTTCGCGCTCTACCAGGTGATCGAGCAGGGCCTGGAGGGCACCTCGATGGCCAGCTACCGCGGGCTGCCGGGCGAGGATCTGTGGGCGCTGGCCACCTACAGCGGCGCGATCGCCTATCCCGAAACGCTGGCCGCACAGGGTCGCGCGCTGCTGGAGCGGGATCCGGCGCTGCGCGCGAAGCTGGACTTCGAGCGCTATGTGAGCGCCACCCCGGCCGACCTGGCGCGGGAACTGGGCTCGGCCGACGAGGCGGCTGCGGTGGTCGCCTGGCTGCGGCGGAATCCGGAGGCGGCACAGGCGCAGGACCTTGAATCGGCGCTGGCGCTCTCGCGTGGCCGGCTGCGCGAGGCGATGCAGGCCTACCGGTCGGGCGACGCCGCGCGCGCGCGCGACCTGGCGCTGTCGGCCTACCTCGACGGTTTCGAACCGGTCGAGCCGCTGCTCGCGGCGCGCGACAAGCCGCTGATGGTGCGGATCGAAACGGCCATGGCGCAGCTGCGCTCCGACCTTGCGGCCGATGCCGGCGCGGACGGGCTGCAGGTCCAGGTCGACGCGCTCGACGGCCTGTTCGCGGAGGCCGAACAGGTGCTGGGCCAGGAGAGCACCTCGTCGGTCACCAGTTTCGTCGCGGCCTTCACCATACTGCTGCGCGAAGGCCTGGAGGCGCTGCTGATCGTGATCGCGATGATCGCGCTGCTGCGCAAGGCCGAACGCAGCGAGATGCTGCCGTGGGTGCACGGCGGCTGGCTGGCGGCCCTGGCCGCGGGCGTGGTGACCTGGGGGCTGGCGACCTGGGTGATCAACATCAGCGGCGCCAGCCGGGAACTGTCGGAAGGCTTCGGTTCGCTGCTGGCGGCCGTGGTGCTGGTCTGGGTGGGGGTGTGGATGCACGGCAAGAGCCAGGCCGACGCCTGGCAGCGCTACGTGCGCGATCGCCTCGGCCGCGCGCTGGGCAAGTCTTCCGGGGTATTCCTGCTCGGGCTGGTGTTCGTCGTGGTGTACCGCGAAGTGTTCGAGACGATCCTGTTCTTCGCCGCGATCTGGGAGCAGGGCGCCCAGGGCAGCGTGATCGCCGGTGGGGTGACGGCGGCGCTGGCGCTGGCGGCGATCGGCTGGGCGATGATGCGCTACAGCCGGACGCTGCCGATCGGCCGGTTCTTCCGCTACAGCTCGATCCTGATCGCGGTGCTGGCGGTGGTGCTGACGGGCAAGGCGGTGGCTGCGCTGCAGGAGGCAGGCTACCTGTCACTGAACTGGCTGCAGGGCTGGCCGCGGATGGAACTGCTGGGCCTGTATCCCACGCTGCAGGGCGTGGCGGCCCAGGGGCTGGTGGTGCTGGTGCTGGTGGCCGGATTCGCGCTGTCGGGGCGTGCGGCGCGCAGGGCGGTGACCGCCTGAGCATGGCCCCTCCGAACCTCCCCCCGCTTTGCGGAGGGAGGAGCAAGGCGCTTGCCGTCGGGGTTTCCGGCTGCGACCACCGCAATCGGATCGACACGCCATGCGAGGGCGCCGGGCCCCGGCTTGGGCAGACATGCGTCTGTTGAAGGCCGGGGGGTGACGCCGCGGCCATCCGGCCGCCGTGCTTCAGTGCCGCAGGCCGCGTTTGCCCGGCTTGCGCATGTCGTTGGTCGGGGTGACCTCCACCGACAGGTGGAAGGTGCGCTCCTCGTCGGCATGCATCGCGCCCACCCCGACCACGTGCCGGGTGAGTTCGTTGCCCTCGTCGTCGCGCACGCTCAGCACCACCGAATATTCCCAGGCGCCGCCTTCGGCCGGGTGCCGGATCATGCCTTCGACCTGGAGCGCGGTGTTGCCCGCGGCAGGCGCCGCGCCGGGTCCGGTGCGCGGGGTGTCGAAGCGCAGATAGTGCTTGCACGAGGGGCAGATGCTCGAGCTTTCGAGGATCGTGGCCTTGCAGTGGGGGCAGGTGCGGGTCGCACCTGCCGTGCCCGGCTTTGGCGTGCTCACCGGATGCTCAGGAAGCGCGTTCGCGCGGCTCCGCTGTCTCGGTCTTGCCACCGCGACGCGCAGAGGCCGACTCCGAGGCGTCCCAGCCGCATTCGACGTGGCCGCGGATCTTGGAACCGGCCGCGACGGTCAGCGAGCCGGCCTTGACGTCGCCGGTGAGCACGGCCGAGGCGAGCAGCTCGACCTTCTCGGCCGACTCCACGTTGCCGTCGAGTTCGCCGGCCACCACCACCTGGCGCGCCTTGACGCCGCCGTTGAGCCGCGCGCCTTCCTCGATCCTGAGGTTGCCCTGCACGTTGACGTCGCCCTTGAACTTGCCGGCGATGCGGACGTGGCCGCTGCCTTCGATCTTGCCCTCGATGGTGAGGTCGGAGGCGATCAGCGACTCCTTGGCTGCCGGCTCGGGCGCGGCGGCGCGCGGTGGCGCGACCTGGCTGGGGTTGAAATCGGCGACGGCGGGCGTCTCGCGCGACGGCGTGGCCGACGGCACAGCGGGGGGCGGCGTGTCGTTCGCGAAGGAGGGCTGGTCCTTCTTGGCGGTGGCGTTGCTCTGGGTGTTGAAGATGGCCATGTCGCGGATTTCCTCGGAGCTGGACAGGGGTGGCCGACGCGCGTCGACCGGGTGGGGGATAGCCCTGAGCCTAGCACGTGCACGCCACCTTCACACTGTGACGAGCCTCACCAAATCCGTGTCGTGGCAACCACTTGGCGCGCTTTGTTGAGCGGCTTCCTGCGCCAGATCAGGGGCCCGTGCCGGCCGGCCACCAGACCCGGTAGCGGCCGCCCAGATGCAGCATGGCCATCATGTGCAGCATGCCGTCGTAGTAGCGGTACTGGCCGGTCGGCACCGGCCGCTTCCACAGCGCGCGTACGAAATCGAGGCGGCGCGGATGGTCGGCGGCCAGCCCGGCGGTCGCGTTCATCGCCACCAGGCCGGTGGTCTGCCCGCCGCCAAGCGGCTTGCCGTCCAGCGAATACAGGCTCTGGTAGCCGTCGAGGCCCTGGGCTTCGAAGAACGCCTGCAGGCGGTTGGACAGATCCACCTGGCGCGGGTCGGCCCGCCACCAGGACCAGTCCATCGACCAGTTCATCGCGCTGCGCCAGGCGTCGTAGCGGAAGTCCACCGCCTCCGGCCGCCAGGACGCCGCCCAGGGGCTGCCGTCGAAGTTGCCGTAGTCGGGCGTCAGGCCCGTTTCCGGATGCGCCGCGGCGACGAAGTAGTCGCGGCTCACCTGCGCGGCCTCGCGCCAGAAGGCGCGGTCTGCCTCCGGTCCCACGCGCGCCCAGAATTCGTAGAAGGCGGGCAGGTGGTAGGAGGCATCGGTGTGCGCTGCGTTCACCACGTCCGGAGTGAAGCGCACCATCTTCGCCTCGTGGTCGAACAGGTCGACCGCGGTCATCTCGCCCCGGTTGGTCGGCCCGGTGATCGACTCGCGGTGCAGCACGTCGTGGAGCAGGCGGTCGGCGTGGGCGCGGTAGTCGTACAGGCCCTCGCCGTCGCCCCAGCGCGCGGAGGCGAAGTACAGCGCGGTGATGAAGTACTCCTCGCCGTCGGGCGCGGGCATTTCGTCGATCGCGGTGCCGTCGGTCTTCACCGACCAGGCGAAATAGCCGTGCGCCGGGTGCGCCGGATCGGCGTGGTAGGTGTGGGTCATCGCCCAGTTCCAGAGCGCGTCGAACTCGCGCTTCCGGTCCAGCTGCAATGCGATCATCATCCCGTAGGACATGCCCTCCGAGCGTACGTCGTCGCTGTTGACGTCGTGGATGTAGGCCAGCGGGCCGTGCTCGTTGCTTCCGGCTTCGCGGTACACGGCCTCGCTGTCGGGATCGCCGTGGAACAGCTGCTCGAACGTGGCTTCGATCTTCGCCTGGATGTCGGCATCGGCGTAGCCGGCGTCGGCGAACAGGTTGGGGTAGTGGCCGGTGGCGACGGCGCCGGTGCCGGCGTCGGCGTTGTCCCGGGCGGTTGCCGGTTCGTCCTGTGCGGGGCCGGGAGCGGGCGAGGTGCAGGCGACCAGGAGCGTGCCGAGCAGGAGCAGGGCGGACGCGCGCAGCGCGCGGTGCAGCGGGATCGGCATGGGCAGTTGGTGCGGTGTCTGTGCAAGGGGCGACGAAGGTAGCAGATGGCGTCGCCAGCTACATCCGGAACACCCCGAACCTCGCCTGCCCGATCGGCGCATTGAGCGAAGCGGATATTCCCAGCCCCAGCACCCGCCGGGTATCGGCCGGGTCGATGATGCCGTCGTCCCACAGCCGCGCGGTCGCGTACCACGGGCTGCCCTGGTGTTCGTACTGCTCGCGGATCGGGGCCTTGAACGCCTCTTCCTCCTCCGCGCTCCACTGCCCGCCGCGCCCTTCGATGCCGTCGCGGCGCACGGTGGCCAGCACGCTCGCTGCTTGTTCGCCGCCCATCACGCTGATGCGCGCGTTCGGCCACATCCACAGGAAGCGGCCGCCGTAAGCGCGGCCGTTCATGGCGTAGTTGCCGGCGCCGAAGCTGCCGCCGATCACCACGGTGAACTTGGGCACGCTCGAGCAGGCCACGGCGGTGACCATCTTCGCCCCGTCCTTTGCAATGCCAGCGTTCTCGTACTTGCGGCCGACCATGAACCCGGTGATGTTCTGCAGGAACACCAGCGGGATGCCGCGCTGGTTGCACAGCTCGATGAAGTGCGCGCCCTTGAGCGCGCTTTCGGAGAACAGGATGCCGTTGTTGGCGACGATGCCAACCGGATAGCCGTGCAGGTGGGCGAAGCCGGTGACCAGGGTCTTGCCGTAGCGCGCCTTGAACTCGTCCAGCTCGCTGCCGTCGACGATGCGCGCGATCACCTCGCGGATGTCGAACGGCCGGCGCGTGTCCCTGGGCACGATGCCGTACAGCCCGTCGGCCGCATACAGCGGTTCGCGTGGCTCGCGCACCGCGACCGGCAGCACCTTGCGCCGGTTGAAGTGGCCGACGATGCCGCGCGCGATCTGCAGCGCGTGGCGGTCGTCCTCGGCGAAGTGGTCGGCCACGCCCGACAGCGAGGTGTGCACGTCCGCGCCGCCCAGAGATTCGGCGTCGACCACCTCGCCGGTCGCGGCCTTCACCAGCGGCGGGCCGCCGAGGAAGATCGTGCCCTGCTCCTTCACGATCACGCTCTCGTCGCACATCGCTGGCACGTAGGCGCCGCCGGCGGTGCAGCTGCCCATCACCACCGCGACCTGCGGGATGTTCTCCGCACTCAGCCGCGCCTGGTTGTAGAAGATCCGGCCGAAGTGTTCGCGGTCGGGGAACACCTCGTCCTGCAACGGCAGGAACGCGCCGCCCGAATCGACCAGGTAGATGCAGGGCAGGCGGTTCTCGCGCGCGATCTCCTGCGCGCGCAGGTGCTTCTTGACCGTGATCGGGAAGTAGGTGCCGCCCTTGACCGTGGCGTCGTTGGCCACCACCACCACTTCCTGGTCCATCACCCGGCCGATGCCGCAGACCATGCCGGCCGCGGGCGCATCGTCGTCGTACATGTCCTCGGCTGCGAGCGGGGCGATCTCCAGGAACGGCGAACCCGGATCGAGCAGGGCGGTGATGCGTTCGCGCGCAAGCAGCTTGCCGCGGCCGGTATGGCGGCTGCGCGCCTGCTCGCCGCCGCCGTCGGCCGCACGCGCCAGGCGGCGATCGAGTTCGGCCACCAGCGCGCGGTGGTAGCCGGCGTTGTCGAGGAATTCCTGCGAACGGGGATCGAGCCGGGTATCGAGGACCGTCATGTCGGTGCGGCGGGCGAGGGGATGGCAAGAGGATACGTGATCCCCATCGATGCCCGCCGCCGCGTCCCTGTTCGCGCGCCTTCGGCGCGCGCCCCCATCCCGGCCCTCCCCCGCAGGCGGGGGGAGGAGCAATAGCGCAGTCGCTGCTTTCTGCTCCCTCCCCCGCAAGGCGGGGGAGGGCTGGGGTGGGGGCGAGTCAGATCGCCGCGTCCCCGTTCGCGCGCCTCCGGCGCACGCCCCCATCCCGGCCTTCCCCGGCAGGCGGGGGAAGGAGCAGAAGCGCAGTCGTTGCTTCTTGCTCCCTCCCCCGCAAAACGGGGGAGGGCTGGGGTGGGGGCGAGTCAGATCGCCGCGTCCCTGTTCGCGCGCCTTCGGCGCGCGCCCCCATCCCGGCCTTCCCCCGCAGGCGGGGAAGGGCTGGGGTGGGGGCGAGTCAGATCGCTGCGTCCCTGTTCGCGCGCCTTCGGCGCGCGCCCCCATCCCAGCCTTCCCCCGCAAGCGGGAGAAGGAGCAATGCAGCAACAGCAACAGCGATCAGCAACAACAACATCAGCAACAACAACATCAGCAACAACATCAGCAGCAACAACATCAGCAGCAGCAGCAGCGACGCTCCGCTTCGCTCCTCCCTTCGCCACAGCGGCGGTTGCAGGGGATCCAAAAGCGGAAGGCCCGCACATGGCGGGCCTTCCGGGTGACGCATTGGCGCGAGGGATTACTCGCGCACGGCTTCCTCGGCGTCGGCCGCGGCATTCTCCACGGCGTCGGCGGCGTCGGCCGCGGCCTCGCGGGTGGCGTCGGCGGCGTTGTCCATCGCGGCGTCGGCGTCGGCGGCGGCTTCGTCCACCGCGGCATCGGCTTCGGCCACGGCTTCCTCGGTGGCGGCGGCGGCGTCGGCAGCAGCCTGCTCGGTGGCAGCGGCGGCGTCGGCGGCAGCCTGCTCGGCGGCGGCGGCGGCCGCGGTGGCATCTTCCTTCGCGCCTTCGGCGGTGTTCTGGCAGGCGGCGAGGGCGAGCATGCTCGCGGCGGCAATGACAATGAGCTTGGCGTTCAAGTTGTGTCTCCAGTGCAAGGGAGGGACGGGTATCGCGTCCGGCCCCGGTCTCCCCGTGGCCGCCGCGGCATTGTGCAGAAGCAAATGTTCAGAAAAAGAAAAAGCCGCCGGATGCCGGCGGCTTTTCCGATACAGCCTGGCAGCGCCCGATTACGGGTTGGCATCCTCGGCGGCATCTTCGGCGTCCTTGGCAGCGTCTTCCAGGGCCTCGGCCGTGTCGGCAGCGGCGTCGGCGGCTTCGGACGTGGTCGCGGCAGCGGCGTCGGCAGCGGCATCGGCAGCGGCGTCGGCAGCGGCGGCGGCTTCGTCGGCGGCGGCCTGCGCGGTGGCTTCGGTCGCGGTGCCGGTGGCCTCGGCAGCCTCGGTGGCGGCGTCGGCGGCGGCGTCAGCGGCGTCGGCGGCGGCGTTCTCGGCCTGCTGCTGGTTGCTGCACGCGGCCAGGGCAAAGCCCAGGGCCAGCGCGAGCAGTGCCTTGTTGATGGTCATAGCGGAATCTTCCTCGTCGTGAAAAGTGGAAACGCGCAAGATTGCGCGCCCCGAACATGATGACAAGCCGATGACGGCTGTCAAGCGGCATCCCGTGGATTTTTTGTCAAGGCTACGTTAACCGGGGGGCGACCCCCCGGTCACCGGGGGCGCCTAGACCAGCTCCACCGCGATCGCCGTCGCCTCGCCGCCGCCGATGCACAGCGAGGCGATGCCGCGCTTGCCGCCGCGTGCCTTGAGCGCGTGCAGCAGGGTCACCACCAGGCGTGCGCCGCTGGCGCCGATGGGATGGCCGAGGGCGGTGGCGCCACCGTTGACGTTGATCCTGTCGTGGGCGATGCCGAGCTCGCGGATGGGGGCCATGGCCACCACTGAAAACGCTTCATTGACCTCGAACAGGTCGACCTCGTCCGCCGTCCAGCCGAGCTTGTCGAGCAGGTTGCGGATGGCGCTCACCGGGGCGGTGGTGAACCACTCCGGCTCCTGCGAGAAGGTGGCGTGGCCGACGATGCGCGCGAGCGGCTTGAGGCCCAGTTTTGCGGCGTTCTCCGCGCTTGTGAGCACCGTGGCGGCGGCGCCGTCGGAGATGCTCGACGAGCTGGCGGCGGTGACCGTGCCGTCCTTGCGGAACGCAGGGCGCAGGGTCGGGATCTTGCCGACATCGGACTTGCCCGGCTGCTCGTCGGTGGCGTACTCCACCTCGCCCTTGCGGGTGGACACCTTGACCGGGACGATCTCGTCCTTGAACGCGCCCGATTCGATCGCCGCGCGCGCGCGGTTGACCGACTCGATGGTGAAGGCGTCCTGCTCCTCGCGGGTGAATCCGTACTTGTCGGCGGTGGCCTCGGCGAACACGCCCATCGACTGGCCGTCGTAGGGATTGGTCAGGCCGTCCCAGGCCATGTGGTCGACCAGCTTGGCCTCGCCGTAGCGCAGGCCCGGGCGGGCGTTGACCATGTGCGGGGCGTTGGTCATCGACTCCATGCCGCCGGCGACCACGACGCTGGCCGAACCGGCCTTGATCAGGTCGTGGCCGAGCATGATCGCCTTCATGCCCGAACCGCAGACCTTGTTGATGGTGGTGCAGCCGGCGCCCTTCGGCAGGCCGGCGGCGATCGAAGCCTGCCGTGCCGGCGCCTGGCCCAGGTTGGCCGGCAGCACGCAGCCCATGATCACCTCGGACACGTCCTCGCCCTTGACGCCGGCCTGTTCGACCGCGGCGCGGATCGCGGTGGCGCCCAGGGTCGGCGTCGGAACCCCCGTGAACTGGCCGAGCATGGAACCGATGGCGGTGCGCTTGGCACCGACGATGACGACGTCGCTCATGGGGGAACTCCGGAAGTGGGGGCAGGCCTGTGCAGGCCGCTGCGATTATCGCGCCGGTGGCCATGGCGGGCAAACCGCGCCGGATCCGCTGGCGCAGCGATGGAGCGAACGTATAGAGTCGACGGGCGCCCCGGACCGGCGCGGATGCCCGAGGAGACGCCGATGTCGCTGCAGGGAAAAGAGATGCTGGTGCGCCTGACCCTGGGGCTGGCGATCGCGCTAGCGCTGGGTGCCTGCGGTGGTGGAGGTGGCACCCGCGCCGATCCGCCGCCCCTGGCGCCCCCGCCCACGCCTCCACCGCCGCCACCGCCGCCGCCGCCCGAACCGCCCGTGGTCGAGGAACCGGAACCGGCCTACAGCGAACACCTCAGCTGGACCGGCGCCGGCGCCGCCCACGACGCCGGCCTGAGCGGCGCCGGCATCCGCATCGGCGTGATCGACAGCGGTGTCAACCGCGACCACCCGGCGCTCGCCGGCCAGGTGGTGGCCAACCTCACCTACATCGACCCCAACCGCAACAACCTCGACGTCGACGACGTGGTCGGCCACGGCACCGCGGTGTCGCAGATCATCGCCGGCCAGCCGTTCGGGCGCTGGCCCGGCGGCATCGCGCCGGGGGCGGAGATCGTCTCGGCGCGCATCATCAGCGACGAACCGCCCGAGGATGACGGCAGCGGCCAGGGCAACGAAGTCGATGGCGCGCTCGGCCTGATGCCGATCCACCAGGACCTCATCGCGCGCGACGTGCGGATCATGAACAACTCCTGGGGCGGGCTGTACTGGAACAACGCCGCCGCCACCGCGCCGATCGCGGCCGAGTACCGCCCCTTCATCGTCGACCACGGCGGGCTGGTGGTGTTTTCCGCCGGCAACTCCGGATTCGACGACCCCTCCGACACTGCCGCGCTGCCCAGCCAGCCCGGCACCGGTGGCAGCATGCCCGCCGCCGATCTGGAGCGCGGCTGGCTGGCGGTGGTGGCGCTGGCCGCCGGCGATCCCCAGGGCCTGGCCGAATACTCCAACGCCTGCGGACTGGCGATGAGCTACTGCCTGGCGGCGCCGGGCACGGTCATCGTCACCGGTACCGACGATCCGCCCGACGCCCCGGAATACTGGCGCTGGTCGGGCACCTCCTTCGCCGCGCCCATCGTTTCCGGCGCCGCGGCGCTGGTGTGGGAGGCGTTTCCGTATTTCGACAACGACCTGGTGCGACAGACGCTGCTGGGCACCGCCACCGACATCGGCGACCCCGGCGTGGACGACGTGTTTGGTTACGGCCGGCTCGACATCGCCCGCGCGGTGGCCGGTCCGGCGCGGCTGGACTGGGGCGACCTGGCGGCCGACTTCGACAGCATCACCTCCACCTGGGGCAACGAGCTCGAAGGCGAGGGCGCGCTGGTCAAGCGCGGCAGCGGCACCCTGGTGCTCGACGCCTCGGCCTGGAACGAGGGCGGCATCCGGGTGGAGGAGGGCGCGCTGCATGCACGCTTCTACGTCTCGGGCGACGTGGAGGTGGCGCGAGACGCCAGCTTCGGCCTCGGCATCGCGGTCGACGGCAACCTGGACAACGACGGCCGGGTGGACCTGCTCGACCAGGAGGGCGCCGGTGCCGGGGCGGCGATGCAGTCGCTGGTTGGTGGCCATTACAGCCAGTCCGCCGAGGCCGTGCTCGCGCTGGACATCGGCCAGTCGCTGACCGCGAACACCGCCTCGATCGAAGGCGCGCTGCACGTGCGCGGCGTGCTCGAGGGCTACACCAGCGCAGACCGCGAAACGGTGCTGTCGACCACGCTCGGCCTCGACGGCAGCTTCGACGAACTGACCTGGGCCGATTCGCTGTTCCTGGAAGCGACCCTGGGCTACGACGACTTCGCCGCCTGGCTCGACATCGAGCGTGCCGACGTTGCCGCCGCCGCCAGCAAGATGGCGGGCATCGGCGCGGTGGCGCTGTCGTCCGCGCAGCGGGTGGAGAATGCATTCGCCGGCATCGACCGCGCGAACGCGGCCGGGACCGGCGGGGTGGGCGACGACATCCTGCAGCTGGCCGGCGACTTCCAGGCCATCGGCGACGAAGCCACGGCGATGGCCGCGTTCGACAGCCTGTCGGGCGAGTCGCATTCGCTGGCGGCCACGCTCACCTTCGATGCGGTCGACATGGGGCGTCGCGCGCTGTCCTCGCGCCTGGGCCAGCTGCGGCCTGGCGGGCCGGCGGGCGCGTGGAAGCGGTCGCTGGGCTCCAACGGCGCCGGCACCGGCATTGCCGGCGGGCGCTTCCAGCTCGACGGCTGGCTGATGGGCAGCGACCAGGCGCATGCGAACGGCCTGGTGTCGGGTTTCGCCTTTGGCCGGACGCAGGCCGATGGCTGGATCGGCGGCAACCGCGACCGCAGCCGCGACCGGCAGACCCGGGCGAGCCTCTACCTGGGGCGCCTGTCGGGCGAGGGCTATGCCGCGGGCCAGCTGGCCACCGGCCGCTACGATCGCGACATCGAGCGCCGCCTGTTTGCCGGCGGCGACGCCCGCCGCGGCGTGTTCAGCGCCTACTCGGGCAGCTATGCCAGCCTCGGCATCGAGGCCGGGCGCCACCAGCGGCTGGGCGGATGGCAGCTCACTTCCTACCTTGGCGCCGACCACGTGCGGCTGCGCAGCGACGGCTTCGAGGAGCGCGGCAGCGGCTTCGCCCTGCGCGCCGATCCCGCCGCCCTGGCGCGCACCCAGGCCACCGCCGGCCTGCGCGCCAGCCGCGACTGGCGCAAGCTGCGCCTGCACGCCTGGTCGGAATGGCAGCAGACGCTGCACGCCAGCGGCTTCGACATCCAGGCCAGCTTCACCGGCATCGACAGCTGGTCGCCGCTGCCGATGGCGGATGCGGCCAGGTCCGGGGGCCTGGTCGGCCTGGGCCTGGAGACCTGGCTGGGCCGCAATGCGCGGCTGACCGTCGGCCTGGACCAGCGATTCGGCCCGCGCGGCGACGAGCGGATGGGGAGCGTGCGTTACGTGCTCGGGTTCTGAGCGCGCGGGGGAGTGCGATGTGGGCGCGTCGCGGCGTGGCTACGGCTTGCCCTGAGCTTCTTCCTGGGGGAATGGTGCGACCTGGACGGTGTTGGGGTTCGCTTTGCTCACCCCAACCTATGCGGGTTGTGTGGTGGTGGTCGGGTGTTGGGGTTCGCTTTGCTCACCCCAACCTATGCGGGTTGTGTGGGGATTGTCGGGTGTTGGGTTCGCTTTGCTCACCTCGACCTATGCGGCTTGCGTGGTGATCGTCGGGTGTTGGGGTCGCTTTGCCCCCAACCCATGCGGTTTATGGGGCATAGGTTGGGGTGAGCGAAGCGAACCCCAACACGCGGAGAGAGGACGGACGCGCGCGGCACGTCCATCGCGGTGTCCTCGCCCGCCTGCCGGACGGAGGCCTCCGATCGGGACGGCGAGCCGGCACGCACCGCCGCCAGGCGTGGCCAACCTCAATGATTGCCCGCAAACAACTCCCGCCCGATCAACATCCGCCGGATCTCGTTCGTCCCCGCGCCGATCGCATACAGCTTCGCATCGCGCAGCAGCCGCCCGGTCGCGTAGTCATTGATGTAGCCGTTCCCGCCCAGCGCCTGGATCGCCTCCAGCGCCACCTGCACCGCGGCTTCCGACGCGTGCAGCAGGCAGCTGGCCGCATCGATGCGCGAGCGGTGGCCGCTGTCGTAGTCGCGCGCCACCTGATAGGCGAAAGCGCGCGATGACTGCAGCGCGGTGTACATGTCGGCGATCTTGGCCTGCATGATCCCGAACGCGCCGATCGGCTGCCCGAACTGGCGGCGCTCGCGCACGTAGGGCAGGGCGATGTCGAGTGCGGCCTGCATCAGGCCCAGCGGGCCGCCGGTGAGCACCAGGCGTTCGGTGTTCAGGCCGCTCATCAGCACCTTGACGCCGTTGTTGACCTCGCCCAGCACGTTCTCGTCGGGAATCTCGCAGTTCTCGAACACCAGCTCGCAGGTGTTGGAACCGCGCATGCCGAACTTGTCGAGCTTCTGCGCGGTGGAGAAGCCCTTGAACCCCTTCTCGACGATGAAGGCGGTCATGCACTTGCTGCCCAGCTCGCGGCTGGCGGTGCGCATGTAGACCACCAGCACGTCGGCCTCGGGGCCGTTGGTGATCCACATCTTGCTGCCGTTGGCGATCCAGGTATCGCCCTTGAGCTCGGCGCGGCAGCTCATCGAGCCGACCACGTCCGAGCCCGCGCCCGGCTCGCTCATCGCCAGCGCACCCTTCCACTCGCCGGTGCACAGCTTCGGCAGGTAGTGCTCGCGCTGCGCCTGGCTGCCGTTGGTATGGAGGTTGGATACGCACAGGTTCGAATGCGCGCCGTAGCTCAGCCCCACCGAGCCGGACGCGCGCGAGATTTCCTCCATCGCCACCAGGTGGGCGAGATAGCCCATGTCGCTGCCGCCGAACTCCCCCGGCACGGTCATGCCGAGCAGGCCGAGTTCGCCGAGCTTGGGCCATAGCTCCTGCGGGAAGTCGTTGGCCTCGTCGATCGCCGCCGCCCGCGGCGCGATTTCGGCCTCGGCGAACCGGCGCACCGCCTCGCGTAGCGCGTCGATGTCCTCGCCGAGCGGGAAGGTCCGCATGTCTTGCTCCCTGATGGACTGTTTCACATGCTACATCGTGCGCGCGCCGGATCTGACCGTGTCCCGTCGCGCTTCCATCCCGGCCTTCCCCCGCAGGCGGGGGAAGGAGCAATCGCGCAGTCGCTGCCTTTCGCTCCCTCCCCCGCAAAGCGGGGGAGGGCTGGGGTGGGGGTGAGTCAGATTGCTTTTTGCTCCCTCCCCCGCTTCGCGGGGGAGGGCTGGGGTGGGGGCAGGCAGATCGCCACGTTGTGTCCACGCGCGCCTGCGGCGCGCGCCCCCATCCCGGCCTTCCCCCGCAGGCGGGGGAAGGAGCAATCGCGCAGTCGCTGCCTTTCGCTCCCTCCCCCGCAAAGCGGGGGAGGGTTGGGGTGGGGGCAGCAGATCGCCACGTTGTGTCCACGCGCGCCTCCGGCGCGGGCCCCCCGCCCCGCCCTACCCCCCCCGGGGGGGGAGGGGCGC
>JAEWGI010000019.1 GCA_023388355.1 Pseudomonadota bacterium | reverse complement strand
CCACGCAGCCCATCACCGCCAGCGTCATGTGCTCGGCGCCGGGGCGGGTGATCTTCCACTCCGGCATCTTCGCGCGCACGTGCTCCTGCACCACCTTGGCCAGCTCCTGGAAGAACTCGCTGGTGGTGCGGCCGCAGCCCGGGCAGGCGGTGACCATCGGCGTGAACGCGCGCAGGCCCATGGTCTGCAGCAGCTCCTGCGCGACGATCACTTCATTGGTGCGCGGCGCGCCGGGTTCTGGCGTGAGCGAGATGCGGATGGTGTCGCCGATGCCTTCCTGCAGCAGCACGCCCAGCGCGGCGCTGGAGGCGACGATGCCCTTGGAGCCGATGCCGGCCTCGGTCAGGCCCAGGTGCAGGGCGAAATCGCTGCGGCGCGCGAGGTCGCGATACACGGCGATCAGCTCCTGCACGCCGCTGACCTTGGCGCTGAGCACGATCTGCTCGCGCGCCAGGCCCAGCTCCACCGCGCGCTCGGCCGAGTCCACCGCCGAACGGATCAGCGCCTCGCGCAGCACGCGGCCCGCGTCCCAGGGCTCGGCGCGCTGCGCGTTCTCGTCCATCAGCGCCGCGGCCAGCGACTGGTCGAGCGATCCCCAGTTGGCGCCGATGCGCACCGGCTTGCCGTAGCGGATCGCGAACTCGATCAGCTGCGCGAACTGGGTGTCGCGCTTCTTGCCGAAGCCGACGTTGCCGGGATTGATCCGGTACTTGGCCAGGGCTTCGGCGCAGGCCGGCTCGCGCTCGAGCAGCTGGTGGCCGTTGTAGTGGAAGTCGCCGATGAGCGGCACGTCGATGCCCTGCATCGCCAGGCGCTCGACGATGCGCGGCACCGCCGCGGCGGACTCGGGATTGTTGACCGTGATCCGCACCAGCTCCGAACCCGCGCGCCACAGTTCGGCGACCTGCTTCGCGGTCGAGGTCACGTCGGCGGTGTCGGTATTGGTCATCGACTGCACCACCACCGGCGCATCCCCGCCCACCGCGACGCCGCCGATGCGCACCTGGCGCGTGGGCCGGCGCGGCAGCGGGCCGAACGCGGCCGGGTCCGGATCGACGTGGCAGGGCGGCAGGGGATGGGGTCGGGCGGACATCCGCGCAGTTTACCCGCCCGCGCCGAGGCACGCGCTCACGGAGGCATGGGCAGGAAAGCGGGAAAGCCGCTGCTGTTCAGCCCGCTCCGCGCTGAGCTCCGTGCCCCCGCTGCTTCCGCTTTTCCTCCTGCTGCTGTCTTGCCCCTTCCCCCGCGAGCGGGGGAAGGCCGGGATGGGGGCGCGCGCGCAGCGCGCGATGAACGACGGCGCGATCTGATCCGCCCCCCTCCCAACCTCCCCCCGCTGCGCGGGGGGAGGAGCAAAGCGGGGCGTCGCCGCCGCTGCCGCTTCCGCTCTTGCCGCTGCTGCTGTTTTGCTCCTTCCCCCGCTCGCGGGGGAAGGCCGGGATGGGGGCGCGCGCGCAGCGCGCGATGAACGCGGCGCGATCTGGTCCGCCCCCCTCCCAACCTCCCCCCGCTGCGCGGGGGGAGGAGCAAAAAGCGGGCCGACGCTGCTACTGCTCTGCTCCTCCCCCGCTTGCGTGATGAGCCGGCCATCCCGGTCCGGCTATCCTGCCGTCATGAACGACGCGGTCACCGGCGAGGTCCTCAGCCCCAGCCAGCTCAACACCCTGGCGCGCAGCCTGCTCGAGGACGCCTTTCCGCTGGTGTTCGTGGAAGGCGAGCTGGGCAACGTCTCGCGCCCGGCCTCGGGCCATCTCTACTTCACCCTCAAGGACGCGCGCGCGCAGGTGCGCTGCGCGCTGTTCAAGCCGAAAAGCCAGTGGCTGCGCTTCCAGCCGCGCGAGGGCATGAAGGTGCTCGCACGCGGCCGGCTGACGCTCTACGAGGCGCGCGGCGACTACCAGCTGATCCTCGACTCGCTGGAGGAAGCCGGCGAAGGCGCGCTGCGCCGCGCGTTCGAGCAGCTCAAGGCGAAGCTGCAGGCCGAGGGCCTGTTCGACAAGGCGCGCAAGCGTCCCCTGCCCGGCTACGTGCGCCGGCTGGCGGTGATCACCTCGCCCTCCGGCGCGGCGGTGCGCGACGTGCTGAGCGTGCTGGCGCGGCGCTTCCCGCTGGTCGAGGTGGACATCCTGCCGGTGCCGGTGCAGGGCGAAACGGCGGCCGCGCAGATCACCGCGATGCTGCGCCGGGCCGTGGCCGCCGGGCGCCACGACGCGATCCTGCTGGCCCGCGGCGGCGGTTCGCTCGAGGACCTGTGGGCCTTCAACGACGAGGCGCTGGCGCGCGCGATTGCCGATTCGCCGGTGCCGGTGGTGTCCGCGGTCGGCCACGAGACCGACTTCAGCCTGTCGGACTTCGCCGCCGACCTGCGTGCGCCCACGCCCTCGGCCGCGGCCGAACTGCTGGTGCCGGACCGGGTCGACCTGGGCCAGCGCCTGGCCGGCCTGCAGCGGCGCATCGGCGCGCTGCAGGCCAACCACCTGCGCCAGCTGGCCCAGCGCGCCGACCGCGCCGCGCTGCGGCTCAACGCGCAGCGTCCGCAGGCGCGGCTGCAGGCGCACGCACTGCGCCGCGACGAGGCCATGCGCAGGCTGCGGTCGGCCATGCAGCAGCGCCTGCAGGCGCACGCCGCGGGCCTGCGCCACGCGCGCGCGGTGCTGCAGGCCACGCGCCCGCAGCGGCGGCTGCAGCTGCTGCGCCAGCAGCTGACGGATACCCGGCCGCGCCTGCAGGCCGCGATCGCGCGCCGCCTGCAGCGCGATGCCATGCAGCTGCGCGGGCTGGCGCGCTCGCTGGAGGCGGTGAGCCCGCTGGCCACGATCGCGCGCGGCTACAGCATCCTGCAGCGCGACGATGGGCAAGTAGTGCGCGGCACGAGCGATGTGGCGCTGGGCGATGCGGTGTCAGCGCGGGTGGCCGATGGGCGACTGCGGCTGCGGGTGGAGGATGTGGAGGGCGGGTCCGCGGTTCGTGGCGGGTGATGGGACGGGTCGCGGCTGAAGCCGCTCCTACAGAGGACGAGGCATCTCCTGTAGGAGCGGCTTCAGCCGCGACAGGAACGCGCGCGTAACGTTCCGGATGCGACAGTCCCCTGCATGACCAAGGCTTCCGATCTGTTCGTACAGGCCCTGGAGGCCGAAGGCGTCGACCACGTCTTCGGCATTCCCGGCGAGGAAACCCTGGCCCTGCTCGAATCGCTGCGCAGCTCCGGCATCCGCCTGGTGCTGACCCGGCACGAGCAGGCCGCCGGCTTCATGGCCGCCACCTTCGGCCGGCTCACCGGCCGCGCCGGCGTGTGCCTGGCCACGCTCGGGCCGGGCGCGACCAACCTGGTCACCGCCGCGGCCTATGCGCAGCTTGGCGCGATGCCGCTGTTCATGGTCACCGGGCAGAAGCCGATCCGCACCAGCCGCCAGGGCCATTTCCAGATCATCGACGTGGTCGGCATGATGCAGCCGCTGACGAAATACACCCGCCAGCTGGTGTCCGCCGGCGCGATCCCGGCCAACGTGCGCGAGGCGATCCGTCGCGCCCAGGAGGAGCGTCCCGGCGCTACCCACCTGGAGCTGCCGCAGGACGTGGCCGACGAGGACACCGAGGCGATCGTGCTGCCGCCGGTGCGCACGCGTCGCCCGGTGGCCGAGGACAAGGCCCTGGACGCCGCCGCCGACGCGATCCGCCAGGCGCGCCATCCGCTGCTGATGATCGGCGCCGGCGCCAACCGCAAGACCACCTCGAACATGCTGCACGCCTTCGTCGAGCGGCTCGGCATCCCGTTCTTCAGCACCCAGATGGGCAAGGGCGTGCTCGACGAGAGCGGCCCGCTGTGGCTGGGCACCGCGGCGCTGTCGGACCACGACTTCGTGCACCGCGCGATCGACGCCGCCGACTGCATCGTCAACATCGGCCACGACGTGATCGAGAAGCCGCCGTTCTTCATGCAGCGCGGCCGGCGCACGGTGATCCACGTCAACTACTTCCCGGCCGTGGTCGACCGGGTGTATTTCCCGCAGATCGAAGTGGTCGGCGACATCGCCAACTCGGTCTGGGCGCTGGGCGAACGGCTGCAGCCGCAGTCGCACTGGGACTTCGCCTTCTTCGACCGGGTGCGCACCGCACTGTGCGGCAACATCGACGCGCTTGCCGCCGACGACCGCTTCCCGATGTCCGGCCCGCGGCTGGTGGCCGAGCTGGCCCGGGCGCTCGATCCGCGGGACATCACCTGCCTGGACAACGGCCTGTACAAGCTGTGGTTCGCGCGCCACGCCCGCTGCCGGCTGCCCAACGCCCTCCTCCTCGACAACGCCCTGGCCACCATGGGCGCCGGCCTGCCCTCGGCGATCGCCGCGGCGATGGTGCACCCCGGTCGCAAGGTGGTGGCGGTGTGCGGCGACGGCGGCTTCATGATGAACTCGCAGGAACTCGAAACCGCCGTGCGCCTGGGCATCGACCTGGTGGTGCTGGTGCTGCGCGACGATGCCTACGGCATGATCAAGTGGAAGCAGGCGCACGACGGCTTCCCGGCCTTCGGCATGGACTACGGCAACCCCGACTTCGTCCGCTACGCCGAAAGCTACGGCGCACGCGGGCATCGCGCAGGTTCGATCGACCAGTTCGGTGCGCAGCTGCGCACCGCGCTCGACGCGCCCGGCATCGACCTGATCGAGGTGCCGATCGATTACGATCGCGACGACGCGCTGCTCAACGACGAGATCCCGGCGCTGGCCGCCGCGGTCGACTGAGCGCCGCTGCCCACCCATCCGATTCCCGCTGCACGGAGTTCCGAATGGCGAGACACAAGACCGGCGCCAGGCCCGCGAAGCTGGCCAGCCGCTATCCCTGCTACCTGGCCAACGCGCCGATCCAGCCCAATGCCGACCTGGAAGTGCTGGACAAGTACAGCGGCAAGGTCGCCACGCGCACCGCGCTGGTCGACGCGGCCACCGTGGACCGCGCCATCGCCGCCGCCCACGGCGCGCGCGAGGCCATGGCCGCCTTCACCCCCGACCGCCGCCGCGAGGTACTCGAACACTGCCAGCGCCGCTTCCAGGAGCGCAGCGAGGAACTCGCGCTGGCCCTGTGCATCGAGGCCGGCAAGCCGATCGGCGATGCGCGCGGCGAGGTCTCGCGGCTGATCGACACGTTCCGCATCGCCGCCGGCGAAGCCACCCGGGTGGAGGGCGAAACCGTCGAACTGCAGATCTCCGAGCGCACCCGCGGCTACCGCGGCATGGTCAAGCGCGTGCCGATCGGCGCGTGCAGCTTCATCACCCCGTTCAACTTCCCGCTCAACCTGGTCGCGCACAAGGTCGCGCCGGCGATCGCGGCCGGCTGCCCGTTCGTGCTCAAGCCGGCGCTCAAGACGCCGGTCGGCGCGCTGATCATCGGCGAGGTGCTGGCCGAGACCGACCTGCCCAAGGGTGCGTTCTCGATCCTGGCCTGCAGCAACGAGGACGCGGCCGCGCTGACCGAAGACGAGCGCATCGCCCTGCTCAGCTTCACCGGCGGCCTGGTCGGCTGGAAGCTCAAGGCGCGCGCCGGCCGCAAGAAGGTGACGCTTGAACTCGGCGGCAACGCCGCCTGCATCGTCGACGCCGACCCGGGCGCATCGCTCGACCACGTCGCCGAGCGCCTGGTGTTCGGCGCCTACTACCAGTCCGGGCAAAGCTGCATCAGCGTCCAGCACATCCTGGTCCATCGCGACCTGTACGAGCCGCTGCGGCGCAAGCTCAAGGCCCGCATCGGCAAGCTGGTCGCAGGCAACCCGCGCGACGAGCAGACCTTCATCGGCCCGGTGATCGACGAGGACGCGGCGAAGCGGATCGAGTCGTGGATCGACGCGGCGCGCAAGGCGGGCGCGAAACGCCTGGCCGGCGGCGCGCGCGAAGCCAACATGGTGCCTGCGACCCTCATGGAGAACGTACCGCGCGACTGCGACCTGTACCGCCAGGAAGTGTTCGGCCCGGTCGCTTGCCTGCAGCCGTTCGACGACTTCGACGCCGCGCTCGACACCGTCAACGCCAGCGACTTCGGTCTGCAGAGCGGCGTGTTCACCGCCAGCCTCGCGCACGCCATGCGGGCCTGGGACCGGCTCGAGGTCGGCGGCGTGATCGTCGGCGACGTGCCCAGCTTCCGCGTCGACAACATGCCCTACGGCGGCGTGAAGCAGTCGGGACTGGGGCGCGAAGGCGTGCGATACGCGATCGAGGACATGACCGAACCGCGCCTGCTCGTGGTCCGCGACCCGCCCGGGGCCTGACCCATGTGCCTGGTCGCCGTTGCCTGGCGCACGCATCCGCGCTGGCCGCTGGCCGTGATCGCCAACCGCGACGAACTGCACGCCCGCCCCACCGCGCCGGCCGGATTCGATCCGGACGCGGCCGATGTCTACGGCGGCCGCGACCTGGTCCAGGGCGGCGGCTGGCTGCAGCTCTCGCGCCAGGGCCGGCTGGCGGCGGTGACCAACGTCCGCAGCGGTGCCGGCGGCGAAGCGGCGCCGCGCTCGCGCGGCTGGCTGGTGCGCGACTTCGTGCGCGGCGCTGGCGACGACGCCGGACGCCACGCCGCGGCCCTGGCCGCACAGGCGGGCGACTACGGCCGCTACAACCTGCTGCTGCACGCACCGGGGCAGCTGGTGTTCGCCGGCAACCACCCGGAGTTCGCCACCCGCCCGGTCGCCCCCGGGCTGCACGCGATGTCGAACGGTGCCTTCGATGCGCCCTGGCCCAAGGGCGTGTTCGCGACCCGCGCCCTGCAGGCCTGGCTCGACTCCCCGCTGGCCGACCGCATCGACCCGGATGCAGAGGCGGTCGAACCCCTGTTCACCGCGCTGCGCGACACCACCCGCGCGCCCGACGCAGCCCTGCCCGACACCGGCGTGGGCCTGGCGCTGGAGCGCGCCCTTTCGCCGCCGTTCGTGCTCGATGCGCGCTACGGCACGCGCTGCAGCAGCGTGGTGCTGGTGGGCGCGGCGCAACTCGTGTTCGCCGAACGCAGCTTCGACCCCGAAGGCGGCGTGCTGGGCACCTCGTTCATGCGCCTGCCGCGGGAGCAGTGAAGCGGGCGCGGAAGCGGGCGCGGCGACGTGGCGGCGCGTGCACGAAGGTCCCGAGCGCATGTTCCGGTGTTCCGGCGCGTGTTCCGAACGCGTGGAAGTCGCGGACGCTTGCAGGCGACGTCGCGGGCACGGAGGCCCGGACAGCAGAAGGCCCAGTCGTCCGGTTTGACCCGGTTCGGCTGAGCCTTCCTTGCCGAAGCGATTGCTTCAGGCTTTCGCCGTCCGCTTTTTCTTCGACGGGTGCAGGTTATCGCAGCGGCCGTTACGCGTGCGTCAAGGACGTCGACCGTTCGTCGGCACCGGTTCGCAGGGCCATGGCCACCAGCCGCGACCGGTGCCCGCGTAGCGGTCGGCGGCGCGCTCGAAGCGGTTGCGAACGCTGATCCCGCCGCACAGCAGGTACAGCGGCAGGAACAGCGGACCCAGCACCATGTACTGCAGAACGTGCGCTCGCTCGTGGTCCCCGAGCACGATCCCCGGCTCGCTGCACAGTCCGGCGCGGTGCGCGTAGGTGGTGCAGGCCACGTCGAGACTGTCGCCCGTGTGCAGGATCACGTTGCCGAAGGTGATCGCCCCGCCCGGCCCCCACGGCCAGCGCTGGAACACGAGCGCACAGTGGCGGCGTTCGAACCGCGCGCGCGCACCGAATGCCATTCCGGCCGCGCCCGCGCACAGGCCGACCAGGGTATTGGGCAGGGTCCAGGCGATTCCGGCCGCCAGCAGCAGTGCACGGCCGGGCCCGGCCGGCGGCTGGCTCAATCGTTGCCTTCCGGGACCAGCAGCCACAGCACCAGGTAGACCAGGATCCCGGGGAACGCCGCCGACAGCACCGAGCCGACCACGTACAGGATCCGCAGCAGGGTCGGGTTCCAGCCGAAACGGTGGGCGATGCCGCCAACCACGCCGGCGAGCACGCGGTCATGGATCGATCGGGTCAGTCCGGGAGTCTTGGCGGGAGCCTGGCTCATGGCGCGGTGTCCTTGTGGTCAGCGCCAGTCTAGCCAGCCGATTGTGAAGAATCCGCTGCGCGCGAGCGCCACGGCCGGCCCCTGCGAAGGCCGGCGCGTGCAGGCCTGGGGGCCGGGGCGCGGCGGCGGCGGCAGGCCCGCGATGGGCCGCCCGGCACGCCTCAGCGCGCCCGCTTCGCCAGCCAGTCGTGGATGGTGGCCGGCACTTCGCGCGCCCGGCTGGACACGTAGATGCCGATGTGGCCGCCGCGGAACGACAGTTCGGTGTAGTCGTCCGTGCCGACCACGCCCTTGAGCGCGCGCGAGGCGTCCGGCGGCACCAGATGGTCCTGCTCGGCGAAGATGTTGAGCACCGGCATGTCGACGAAGCCCAGGTCGACCTCGCGCCCGCCGATGTCGATCCCGCCGTTGAGGAAGCCGTTGCCCTGGTAGAACTGCTTGATGAACTGGCGGAAGGCCTCGCCGGCCTGGTCGGGCGAATCGAAGATCCACTTCTCCATGCGCAGGAAGTCCTCCAGCGCCGCGGGGTCGTCGAGGATGTCGACCAGACCGACGTACTTCTGCACGAACAGCCGCCACGGCTTGAGCGTGAGGTAGCTGAAGTTCATCAGGTCCGCCGGCACGTTGCCCAGCGTGTCCACGAACAGGTCCACGTCCATCCCGCGGGTCCAGTTCGAGAGCATGTTGTCCGGGGTGTGGAAGTCCACCGGCGTGACCATGGTGATCAGGTTCTTCACCTTGTCCGGATGCAGCGCCGCGTAGCACAGCGAGAACGCGCCGCCCTGGCAGATGCCCAGCAGGTTGACCGCATCGAGCCCGCTGCGCCGGCGCAGCACGTCGATCGCGCCGCCGAGGAAGCGCTCGATGTAGTCCTCCAGCGTGAGGTAGCGGTCGGAGCGGTCGGGATAGCCCCAGTCGATGATGTACACGTCCTCGCCGCGCTCGAGCAGGCCGCGCACCAGCGAGCGGTTCTCCTGCAGGTCGACCATGTAGGGTCGGTTGACCAGGGCGTAGCTGATCAGCAGCGGCACCTTCGCCGTGGGCTTCTTCGCGCCCACGTAGCGGTACAGCACCACCTTGCCGTCGCGCCAGATTTCTTCCTTGCCGGTCGCGCCGTAGTCGTAGTCGCCCACCTCGCGCAGGCTCTTGAGGCCGGCGGCGAGCTTGGTCTGGAAGCGCACGGCCTCGTTGGCCAGGCGGTCGGGGGTGATGCTCAGGGGGCCGTGCATGTCAGCGTCCTCCGCGGCGCGCGGCCGGAGCCGGATCGGGCGGCTGCGGTGCGTCGGGAATGGGAATGTGGCTGGAGAATCCGTTGGTCGGCGTGCGACGCGCGGTCACGCTGGCGCGTGGCGCAAGCTTGCGGGCCGCGCGCGCCGCCGGCTTCGCACCGGACTTCAGCGACTTGGCCGACTTGGTGGACTTGGCCGACTTGGCCGCAGGCGGTCTGGACGACTTCGATGACTTCGACGGCGCGCCGGCCTTGCGCGCCGGGGCCGCGGCTTTGCCGGCCTTCGCACCTGGGCGCGACCTGTCCGGCGCCGTTCCCGCATCCTTCTTCGCCCGCGTCGCCGACGCCGGCTTCGCAGCGGCCTTGCCCGCGGCGCGGTCGCGTCCGGGACTGGACCCCGGCCCACCCGCGCCCGGCCCGCCTTCGACCGCGTCACGCAGGCGCCGCAGCGCACGCTCGAGCTCGACGATCTTGCGGTGCGCGGCGTCGACGTCGGTGCGCGTGGGCATGCCCAGGGTCGAACACACTTGCTCCACCTGGTCCTGCAGGCCGCCGCGCACGCGCATCTGCGCGTCCACCAGCTGGCCGTAGGCCTGGCTGAATTCCTGCGACAGCGCGATCTCGGCGTAGGCCTCCTCGGCCGCGTCGATCCACAGGTCGAACAGCGCGCGCGGGGTCTCGATCTGGCGGCCCGGTTCCTCGCGCGCGGCCAGCTTGTCCTCGAACAGGATGAAGGCCCGCTGCGAGGCCTTGAGCATCAGCGCGCTGTAGGCGCTGTTGGCTTCGTCGTACTCGACCAGCGCCTGCGCAAGCGCCTGCAGGCGCTCCTGCTGTTCGCGGCCGGCACCGAAGGCCGGCAGCCGCAGCCAGGACATGCCCTCGCCGCGCACCGCCTCCAGCCACGGCGCGGCGTCCTCGACCCACTGGTCGAGCCCGGCCAGGCCCTGGCCGCGCATCGAGCGCAGCATCTCGGGGAACGGGTTGGCGCCCGAAGCACCCAGCGCTTCCTTCCACGCCCGGGCGATGTCGCCCGCCACCTGGTCGCGCCCGGCGAACTGCGCCGCCACCTGCTGCATGTGTCCGTACCAGTCGCGCGCCTGGGAGTTGAAGCGCTCCAGCGCATCGTTGACCCCGGAACGGTTGCCGTGGGCATAGCGCGTCCACCAGTCGATGGCCTCCTGCCAGGCGTGCGCCCCGGCCTGCCCGCCGCCGCCCGGCGCCGCGCCGCGCAGGGCATCGCCCCAGGCGGCCCAGTACTGGCGCGCGAGTCGTTCGAAATCCTGCGCCTGGCCGCCTGCGCCGGCGTCCCAACCCTGGTTCGACATGCTGTCCTCCTGCTGTCGCACGATCATAGCAACGGCGGGCGACAGGCCGGTGTCGGCACGCTCAGAATTTCGGGATACGGATCGTCTTGCTGATCATCAGCGAGCCCGACAGCGCATACACCAGTACCAGCGGATGCAGCTGCCAGGGGCCGAGCTGCCACTGCCCGAACCAGATCTGTTCGCCGATCGCGCCCTGCCAGGCGGCGACCGCCAGCATCAGCACGATCAGCAGGCTGCTCGGGATCGGCGTGCCTTCGAAATACTTCACCTTGTCGCCGCCGTCGGCCAGGGTTTCGGCGGTGACGTTGTAGCGCGCCAGCCGGCTCACCCCGCACGCGACGAACCAGCTCAGCACCACCCAGTCCCAGCCGCCCTGCATGCCGCAGGCATAGCCCAGCGCGGCCGGGGCGACACCGAAGGAAATCACGTCGGCCAGCGAATCGAGCTCGCGCCCCAGCGTGGAGGCGACCTTGCGCCAGCGCGCGACACGCCCGTCCAGGGCATCGAGCACGAACGCCAACGGGATCAGCGCCATGCCCACGAGCAGGTCGCGCACCACGCCGTCCTGCAGGAAGCGCATGGCCGCGAACACCGCGCCCGTGCCGCATACCGCGTTTCCCAGGGTGAACCAGTCGGCCAGCTGGAAGTCGCGCAGCATCGAGAAATGGCGGGGACGGGACATGGCGGGCCGCGCGGACGGGGACTCCCAGAGTGCCAAAAAAGGCGTGAGGGCGGCAGGAACGCTGCTGATTCGCGCGGCGACCGGCGGGCCCCCACCCCAGCCCTCCCCCGCAGGCGGGGGAGGGAGCCAAAAGCCGCCGCCGTTTCGCCCCCTCCTCCGCTCGCGGGGAAGGCGCCCAAGGCCGGCATCGCTTCGCCCCCTCCCCCGCTCGCGGGGGAGGGTCGGGGTGGGGGCGCTCTCCGACGCAACGCCCTTACGGAATCGCGAAATCCCCCCCAGCCACCGCCTCGATCACCGCATCCGCAGGCAACCTCCCCTCCCCGTCCAGGTACGCGCACACCCGGTCCAGCGCCGCATACACGTACGGCAGCAGCGGCACATGGCGCTCCGCCAGCCCGGGCAGCGCCAGGAAGGCGTCGAAGTGCTGCGCGTTGCGCACTTCCCAGAAGCGCACGTCGCGGCCCGCCGCACGCGCGGCCGCGACGTACGGCACGCTGCTGAACTGCATCGGTATCAGCCCGTCGTCGGCGCCGTGCACGATCACCACCGGCAGCCCGCTGCGCGGCGCCGCCGCCCTGGTCGCGGCAATGCCCGCCTGCACCCGCCGGGCGTCGACGCCATCGCCCGCGTGCAGCGCGCGCAGGCACTGCAGGGCCGCGAATCCGGCCGCGGACGGAGGATCCAGCACCCCCACCCCGGGTCCGGGCGGGAGGCCGCTTGCCTCGCTCCACCAGGCGGCCCGTTCGACCGGCGTCGCGGCACGCGCGGCGAGATCCGGCCCCTGGGCCGCGAACGCGTGGCCGCAGGGATGTTCGCCGGCACCGTAGCGCCCGTAGGCCGACGCATAGGTCACCGCCAGCGAGCGCCACAGGTCGAAGCCGGTCGACAGCGCGCCGGCGCGCAGGGTGGGTTCGGTCCAGCCGCCGTCCAGCAGCCGCCCGTACGCCGACCTCGCCCGCGCCACCGCATCGCCGCCCTCGACCAGGCCGGCGGCCGCAAGCCGCGCGCAGCGTCCGGCCTGCCCCGGGGGAACCAGCGCGTCCGCCAGCGGCTGCGGCAGGCCCTGCAACTGCGTCTGCGCGCAGGGCATCAGCAGCGCCGCCTCGGTGGCGTAGTCGTACAGGCTGCGCGCACCGGGTGCATCGACGTACACGTTCGGCTCGCCGGCCACCACCGCGTCCAGCCAGCCCTCGTCGTCCTCGGCCGCGCGCAGCACCGCGGCACCGCCATTGGAAATGCCCACTGCGATGACGCGGGTATTGTCGAAGGTGAAGGGCGCCTGCTCCGGCAGCGCCGCGTCCAGCGCCTGCAGCGCGAACTCGGCCGCCTGCCGCAGGTGGCGGCCCCAGTCGGCTTCGGGATTGTCCTTCGAATGCGCGTGCTTGACCGCCACGCCGCCGGCGCCGGCGGGCGCGTCGGGAACGAAGGCCAGGTCCGGGGCACCGGCGACGGCGCGCGTGCCGTCGGGCAGGCAGCCGGTGCGGCCGTCGAGATCGAAATAGTCCGAACCCGCGGCCTTGTCGGTAGACGCAACCGCGCAGCCCCGGGGCAGCCCCCAGGCGCCGGCCACCGCGATCGCGCCGTAGATGCCGCGCGAACCGGACGAGGCGCTCACCACCAGGCAGCGCCGGCGCGCATCGAACCCGTCGGGCAGCTGCAGCATCACCCGGTGCGGATGCGATGCGCCCGGCACCTTCGCATAGGCGTGGAACTCGCGTCCCGGCACCCGCGTCGCGCTGCCGTAGCGCTCGCCGTAGCCGCCGCCCGGCGCGAGGTCGGCGATGCCGCGCCAGCTGCTCCACAGCGCCCGGCGCCGCAGCTCCGTCGCCGTGGGGCGTGCGGCATCGGCGAACGCCGGCGGCCGCGCCGCGCGCAGGCCGTCCAGCCCCAGGCCCGCGGTGAGCAGGTCGTCCCGGTCGCGATGGGTACTGCTGCGCCACGCGCTGAACATCGCCCGCCTCCGCTAGATCCGCGACACGGCCCAGGACACCATGCGCCCCTCACGGTACGGCATCACCCCATGGAAGGCGCGCGGGTCGTCGTCGAACACCAGCGGCAGGAAGATGCGGTCGCCTTCCCACAGCGGCAGCTCGAGGATGCGGTCGACCTCGATCCATTCGAGCGTGCCTTCGGGATTGGATCCGAACGGCTCGCCCGAATGCGCCGTGACCAGGAACAGGAAGCCGAACCAGTCCTCGCCGCTGCGCCCGAAGCCCGGCCAGCTGATGGTGCCGCGCAGCTGCAGCGCGTCGCATTCGATGCCCGCCTCCTCGCGGATCTCGCGGCGCATGCCCGCCACCACGTCCTCGTCGCGCTCGAGCTTGCCGCCCAGGCCGTTGTACTTGCCCAGGTGCTGGTCGCCCGGCCGCGCGTTGCGATGCACCATCAGCACGCGCCGCCGGTCGGGCGAAAGCACATAGCCAAGGGTGGCGACGATGGGCGTGTACGGCATGGCCGGTTCCGGTGCGATGGCCGCGCATGTTACCCACCCGCCCCGCAATCGCCCCCAACCACCAACCACCGACCATCCCGCTCCCGATCCGCCTTCACCACCCCGCCCCTGCATACGCCTGCGCACGTGTTGACGCCGGACACCGGATTGCGGATTGTGGCCGGAGTCACAGCCTCGGCCGTCCCCCGACCGATACGCTGTGGCACAGGGGATATTCAAGGACAACGCCATGACTCCAGGCCTTTCCCGGGCGGAGCGCGACGCGATCGAACGCGCGCACCGCCAGCGTTACCAGCTCTCGGGCGCCCCCCGCTTCCAGCCAATGCCCACGCCGGACCCGACCCGGGCGGTCGCCGCTCCGGCCATGCAGAAGTCCTCGCGCGGACGCCTGGCCACCCTGGCCAAGCCACCCTTCGCGGTGCGCATGCTCAACCGGCTCAGCTACGGCGCCACGCCCCAGTCGATCGCCGAATTCAACGCGCTGGGCAGCAGCGACGCCGCCCGGCTCACGGCATGGGTCGACCGCCAGCTCGACCCGTCGGCGATCGACGATTCGGCGGTCGCGACCCGACTGGCCGACGCCGGCTACTCCACCCTGGGCAAGACCCTGGCCCAGCAGTGGGCCGAACACGTGCGTGCCCCCGACCTGGACTGGTCCGTGCGCATAAGTCCGGGTGTCGAGGCACAGCGCGAGGCCCTGGTGCGCGCGGTGTATTCGAACCGGCAGCTGTTCGAAGTGACCACGATGTTCTGGCACGACCATTTCAACGTCAGGGTCAGCGACGGTTCGATCGCCCAGGTGTTCGGCCACTACAGCCGCGACGTGATCCGGGCCAACACCTTCGGCAATTTCCGCACGATGCTCGAGGCCGTGGCCCAGAGCGCGGCGATGATGTACTTCCTGGACAACCGGTCCAACAGCCGCTCGGGTCCGAACGAGAACTTCGGCCGCGAGCTGCTCGAACTGCACACCCTGGGCGCCGAGAACTACCTGGGCTTCATGGACCCGTTCAAGGTCCCGCCCTGCCCGGAAGACCCCAGCTATCCGATCGGCTATACCGACATCGACGTCTACGAGACCGCCGCCGCGTTCACCGGCTGGACGATCAACGACGGCCGCAACGGCGGCGACGACGACGGCTCGTTCCGCTACTACGCGGCCTGGCACGATTCGGGGCCGAAATTCGTGCTCGGCACCTTCATCTATCCCGAGCGTCCCGCGATGCAGGACGGCCGCGACATCCTCGACCGCCTGGCCAGCCATCCGCGGGTGGCGAAGTTCATCTGCCGCAAGCTGGTGCGCCGTTTCGTCAGCGACGCCCCGTCGCAGGCGCTGGTCGACAGCGCCGCCAAGGTGTTCCGCGACAACTGGCGCGCGCCGGACCAGATCGCGAAGACCCTGCGCCACATCCTGCTCTCGGAAGAGGCCCGGCACGCCTGGGGCCGCAAGACCCGGCGTCCGTTCGAAGCGGTGGCGGCCTCGCTGCGCGCGCTTGGCTGCGACTGGACCTACAAGCCCGATTATCGCGAGGGGATCGACCGTGAGAACCGCAGCAACGACCTCAACTGGCGCCTGAGTCCCACCGGCCACCAGCCCTACGACTGGGCCGCGCCCAACGGCTATCCCGACACCGCCACCGCATGGTCGGGCGCCAACAGCTTCGGCATGACCTGGAAAGTGCTGCTCTGGCTCACCGAGACCAGCAATCCCGCCGGCGACAACAAGCTGCTGCCGATCATGGAGCTGACCCGCGCCGGGGTTCCGGCCGACCAGTGGACCGCCAACCGCCTGGTCGACTTCTGGTGCCGGCGCATCCTGGGCTACCTGCCCAAATCCCAGCGCATCTCGACGCTGCGCGCGTTCCTGGCCCAGAACGGTGATCCCGCGACCTACGTGATCGAGGACAGCAACGGCTGGAACCAGAACGACCTCAAGCGCCACTACAACCAGGAACGGCTGCGCAGCATGGTGGCGCTGATCCTGATGACCCCCGAATTCATGAGCCGCTGAGGACGAGACCATGACCAGGATCGAACTCGATCGCCGCGAATTCCTGAAAGGCTGCTGTGCCGCCGCCGCGGTCGGCGCCGCCGGCCCGGCGCTGTTCTTCGGCAGCCCGGCGCATGCCGCGGCCAACAGCTACGACACCATCGTCCACGTGTTCCTGCGCGGCGGCATCGACGGGCTCAACCTCGTGCTGCCGATCTCCGGCAACGACCGCGACCACTACATGGAGGCACGCCCGCGCATCCAGGTTCCGGTCAGCGGAGAGAACGCCGCGCTGCCGCTCACGCTCGCCAACGGCAGCGCCACCGGCTTCGGACTGCACGGCGGGGCTACCGGCCTGCGCGACGTCTGGGTCGACGGCAAGCTCGCGATCGTGCACTGCTGCGGCATGCAGACCACGGTCACCCGCAGCCACTTCGACGCCCAGCAGTACCTTGATTTCGGCACGCCGGGCAGCAAGGGCAACGGCACCGGCTGGATCGCCCGCGCCTGGGACACCCAGCCCGGCGCCCCGTCCTCGGTGGTGATGCCGGCCCTGGCGGTCAACAGCCGCCTGCCGGCCAACCTGCTCGGCTCCACCGACGCGCTGACGATGGGCAGCCCGAACGACTTCCAGCTCAACGGCGGTTCCTGGGCCTGGCAGCAGGTGCGCGACGGCTCGCCGGCCGGTTTCAAGGGGATCCGCGAAACGGTTGCCAGCATGTGGCAGGGCAACGTGGGACTGGAGCACGCCGGCCGCGCCGCGGACGGCGCGCTGCGCACGGTCGCGCAGCAGGGCTATACCAACACCCTGCCCACGGGCTGGCCCAACACGAACGTCGGCCGACAGCTGTGGACGGTGGCGCAGTCGGTCCGCTTCAACCTCGGCCTGCGCTACGCCACGCTCGACGTCGGCGGCTGGGACACGCACGACGGCCAGGGCAGCGGCGGTGGCGGCTATTACCGCGACCGCGTGCGCGAGTTGTCCGATGCGCTGGCCGCGTTCTACGGCAACCTCACCGCCGGCGGCGAGATGGCGCGGGTGACGGTGGTGGTGCAGTCCGAGTTCGGCCGCCGCGTGCGCGAGAACGGCAACGCGGGCACCGACCACGGCTACGGCAACCCGATGCTGGTCATGGGCGGGCCGGTGAACGGGCGCCGCTTCTACGGCAGCTGGCCGGGCCTGTCGCCGGAGATCCTCTCGCCCTACTTCGGCGACATCCCGGTGACCACCGACTTCCGCCGCGTGTTCACCGAACTGCTGCAGCAGCGCATGGGCCACAACCGCATCGCCGATGTCTTCCCCGGCTACAGCGGCTACAGCGCCCTGGGCATGTTTGCGGCCGCCGGCGCCGCCGCGCCTGCACCGGCACGGGCCGCCACGGCGGAGCCGGTCGAGCGGACGCCGCAGCCGGCGCTGTCGAACATCCGCACGACGCCAACCGCTCCGGCGACCGGTGCCGGGAACGGCGCGAACGTGGCCACCGCCCCGATCCGCCACCGTCGCGGCACGGTGCACATCCCCGAACGCATCTCGCAGCCGCTGCTGCGGCTGCGACTCAAGCTGGTCCGCCTGATGCAGCAGCACCGCCTGTAAGGCCACGACGCCCGTCGCCCCCGCGCAGGCGGGGGGCCAGCGTCCTGTCTCCGCCCCGGTCCGCCGCTTCGCAGCGGGCACAGGAAAATGGGGCGTCATCGAACTGACCGATCGCCGGAGTTCCCTGCAGCGGCAGGCAAGCGGCCTGTCGTACCGGCAAGCGAGCTGGTGCGCACAAGCGCGGCCGTGCCCTGCTCCCCTCCCCGCTTTTCCTGCTCCTTCCCCCGCACGCGGGGGAAGGGTTGGCATCGGAAACACTTCGGCATCGCTGCAGGCCTCCTTCCCCCGCGTGCTGGGGAAGCTTGGGCCGCAGCCATGCGGAAGGCGGAGCGCTTGTTCGCCTTCCCCCGCGTGCGGGGGAAGGTTGGGCCGCGGCCATGCGAGAGGCGAAGCGCTTGTTCTCCTTCCCCCGCGTGCGGGGGAAGGTTGGGATGGAGGCGCGCGCCGCAGGCGCGCGTGCAGTGGCGCGGCAACCGGTTTGCCCCCACCCCACCCCACCCCGACCCGTCCGGCCCGGCGCAGCGCGTCGGGCGTCCGGATGGCCGCGCGGCGGTGCCGCGCAAACCGACCACCCTCCCCCCCGCAGCGGGGGGAGGGAGCAGCCCCCGTTGTCACGAATGAACCTCCCCGCGAACGGGAGAAGAACCAAAAAAAACAGGCGCCCGGAGGCGCCTGTCTTTCGCTCGTCGCGGGCGTCCGCGATCAGGCCGCTTCGGGCTCGACCACGACCTTGACGGTGGCTTCGGCGTCGGCGTGCAGGTGCACGATCACCTCGAACTCGCCGGTGTTGCGCAGCGGGCCTTCGCCCATCACCACTTCCGACTTCCCGACCGGGGTACCGGCCCTGGTCAGGGCCTCGGCGATGTCGCGCGGCCCGACCGAGCCGTACAGCTTGCCCTCGGTGGAGGCGTTGGCGTAGATGGTCACGCTCGCGCCCTCGAGCTTGGCCAGGCGGCCCTGGGCCTCGTCGGCGATCGCCTGGGCCTTGGCTTCGTAATCGGCGCGCTTGGCCTCGAACTCGGCCAGGTTGGCGGCGGTGGCGGGCACGGCCTTGCCCTGGGGCACGAGGAAGTTGCGGCCATAGCCCGGCTTGACGTTGACCTTGTCGCCAAGGTTGCCGAGGTTGGTGACGCGCTGGAGCAGGATCAGTTCCATGGGATGTCTCCGTATTCGTTAGCGACGACATGGCGCCGCAACGCTTGCTGTCCGAATCGGACGGATCGGTGTCTTGGGCCGGGGACGCGTCCGCGCGATGCGGTTGGACACCATCCCCGTCCCGGCCCTCCCCTTGAAGGGGAGGGAGCGAGGCGCCTCCCTGCAGGAGGCCGCAGGCTCAGACGTTGTGGTTGTCGGTGTACGGGATCAGCGCGAGGAAGCGCGCGCGCTTGACCGCGAGCGCCAGCTGGCGCTGGTAGCGCGACTTGGTGCCGGTGATGCGGCTCGGCACGATCTTGCCGTTCTCGGTGAGGTTCTGGCGCAGGGTGTTGAGATCCTTGTAATCGATCTCCTTGACGCCCTCGGCGGTGAACTTGCAGAACTTGCGGCGGCGGAAGAACTTGGACATGGCTGGGCTCCTCAGGCTGCTGCGGACGGTTCGGTGGACTCGGTCGACTCGGCCGAACTGGTCGACTCGGTCTTGCCGCCTTCGCCGCCGGTGGACGGGGTCTCGTCGTCATCGCGGCGACGGCGGTCGGAGCGCTCGGGCTTGTCGCCCTTCTCGTCCTTGTTCTTCATGATCAGCGACTGCTCGGTGTCGGCCTCGTCGCGACGCATCACCAGGTGGCGCAGGATGGCGTCGTTGAAGCGGAAGGTCTCGACCAGCTCGTTGAGCACGTCCTGGCCGGCCTCGATGTTGAGCAGCACGTAGTGGGCCTTGACCAGGTTGTCGATCGGGTACGCCAGCTGGCGGCGGCCCCAGTCTTCCAGGCGGTGGATCTTGCCTTCGCCGTTCTCGATCAGCGTCTTGTAACGCTCGATCATCGCCGGCACCTGTTCGCTCTGGTCCGGATGGACCAGGAACACGATTTCGTAATGACGCATGGAGGTTCCTTTCGGGTATTCGGCCCGGCCTCGCGGCCGTCCGGACAGCTCCCCGGCGCCCGGGACGGACGCGGTGGAGCAAGGGCTCCCCGACGGCAGGGCCGCAGGGAGCCGCGCATTATGGCGGATCAATGACTTGCGGGCAAGAAGCGGGCGCCGACCGCCTGGCGGCCGATGTCTTCACGGACATCCCGGGGCACTTCCGCCCGCGACCCGGCTTCCGGGCCCCGGCGGGGGCAGGCCGGCGCCTCAGGCGGCCTTGTCGGCGTCGGTGGTGAAGCTCTCGCCGCAGCCGCAGGCCGCGGCGGCATTGGGGTTGGCGAACACGAATTCCTGGTTCAGCCCCTTGCGCACGAAGTCGATCGTGGTGCCGTCGACCATTGCCTGGCTGGCGGCATCGACGTAGATGCGCAGGCCGTCCTGCTCGCTGATCGAGTCGCCCTCCCGGGCCTCGCGGGCGATGTCCACCGCGTAGCCCCAGCCCGAGCAGCCGGTGCGTTCCACCCCGAAGCGCAGGCCGAGCGCGTCGGGCTCGGCGGCCAGGAACTGGCGGACACGGTCGAGGGCGGCGGGGGTGAGCTGGATGGACATGGGATGGATTCTAGCCCGTCGTGGCTGAAACGGGCATGAGGAGCCACGCCGCCGCGCTAGACTGTGCGTTCCATAAAACGCTCCCCTTTCCAGGATTCCGGCATGACGGTGTCAAGCGTCGAACACGCGCTCGCGGGCAGGATCCCCGCCGGCGGCGAAGTCACGGTCCGCGGCTGGGTACGCACCCGCCGCGACTCCAAGGCCGGGCTGAGCTTCGTCAACGTCAGCGACGGTTCCTGCTTCGCCCCGATCCAGGTGGTCGCGCCCAGCACCCTGTCCAACTACGAGGCGGAAGTGAAGCGCCTCACCGCCGGCTGCGCGGTGGTCGCGACCGGGACGCTGGTGCCCTCGCAGGGCCAGGGCCAGAGTTTCGAGATCCAGGCCGGGTCGATCGAGGTCGTGGGCTGGGTGGAGGATCCGGAAACCTATCCGATCCAGCCCAAGGCGCATTCGCTGGAGTTCCTGCGCGAGGTCGCGCATCTGCGCCCGCGCACCAACCTGTTCGGTGCGGTCACCCGCATCCGCCACTGCCTGGCGCAGGCGGCGCACCGGTATTTCCACGAGAACGGCTACTACTGGATCAACACCCCGGTCATCACCACCTCCGACGCCGAGGGCGCGGGGCAGATGTTCCGGGTATCCACCCTGGACATGGCCAACCTGCCGCGCGACGCGCGCGGCGAGGTGGATTTCTCCCGCGACTTCTTCGGCAAGGAAGTGTTCCTGTCGGTGTCCGGCCAGCTCAACGTCGAGGCCTTCGCGCTGGCGATGAGCAAGGTCTACACCTTCGGCCCCACCTTCCGCGCGGAGAACTCCAACACCACCCGCCACCTGGCCGAGTTCTGGATGATCGAGCCGGAGATCGCCTTCGCCGACCTGGCCGAGGACGCGCGGGTGGCCGAGGAGTTCCTCAAGTACCTGTTCCGCGCCGTGCTCGACGAGCGCGGCGACGACATGGCCTTCATCGCCGAGCGCGTGCAGAAGGACGCGATCACGCGGCTGGAGCGCTTCATCAACGCGCCGTTCGAGCGGATCGAGTACGGCGATGCGGTGGCGCTGCTGCAGAAGTCGGGCCACAAGTTCGACTTCCCGGTCGAATGGGGCCTGGACCTGCAGACCGAGCACGAACGCTGGCTGACCGAGCAGCACGTCGGCCGCCCGGTGGTGGTGACCAACTACCCGGAGCACATCAAGGCCTTCTACATGCGCCTGAACGACGACGGGAAAACGGTTGCCGCCATGGACGTGCTGGCGCCGGGCATCGGCGAGATCATCGGCGGCAGCCAGCGCGAGGAGCGCCTGGACGTGCTTGACGCGCGCATGGACCAGTTCGGCCTCGACCGCGAGCACTACGCCTGGTACCGCGACTTCCGCCGCTACGGCACGGTGCCGCACGCCGGCTTCGGCCTCGGCTTCGAGCGCCTGATCGTCTACGTCTGCGGGCTGTCGAACATCCGCGACGCCATCCCCTACCCCCGCGCCCCCGGCAACGCCGAATACTGACCCCCAATCCCACGCTTGATGATCCTGTTCCTCGCCCTCTGCTTCGTCGGCATCGCCATCGGCGGCAGCACCGCCTTCGTGATCTTCTGGCCGCTGTCGCTGGTGCACCTGCGCGACCGCCATCCGGAGGTCCGCGCGTCGCTCGGGGAAAGCGCGTTCCTGGCGCCCGGCGCGCTGCGCTGGCTGCTGGCCGGACACTACCGGTCGGTACCCGATGCCCAGTTCACCGGCCTGGCGACGCCGGCGCGGGTGGCCGCGTTCGTGATCATGGCTTCGGTGGCCATGTCGGCGCTGCTGTGGCTGTGGTCGGTGGCGCTGTCGTGAGCGCGCCGACCGATCGCGCGCATGAACAGTGGTGGCTGGCCACGCTGGGACGCACCCTGGTCTGGGCGCGCCTGCGGGTGCGCGAGGCCGGCACCGCGGAAGTGTTCGACAGCGACGGCAACACCCTCGTGTACGACAGCGAGGACACCGCGCGCGCGATGCTGATGGATGCGGATTTCGTCGCATTCGACGGACTCGACGAGGCCGATGCGCTCGAGCGCGGCTTCTCGCTGGCCGAACTCGCGCCGCCGACCGGCGACGACGAGGCCGCCCTGCGCACGCGCATGCTGCAGTCGCTCGGCTCCCGCGCCTGAGCGATACGCCGGGACCGTGGCCCCGACGGGCGCGGCGCATCCCGGTTCTCCCGGATCGAAGCCCGGGAGCGACCGTGCCGGGACCCGTGGCCGCGGGCCGACGATGCCCTAAGATCGTGCCATGTACACCCCAAGCGCCTTTGCCGAAACCGACCTCGCGCTGCTCGACGCGCTGCTTGCCGCCGATCCCTTCGTCACCCTGGTGACCACGGACGCGGACGGTGCGCCTTTCGCCAGCCACCTGCCGGTGCTGTACCGCCGCGATGGCGAATGCGTCCGCATCGAAGGCCACTGGGCCCGGCCCAATCCGCAGGCCCGCCACGCCGGCCCCGCGCTGCTGGTCGTGCACGGCCCGCACGCCTACGTCTCGCCCGGCTGGTATCCGGACAAGGAGGAAGCGGCGCGCGTGCCCACCTGGAACTACGCGGTGGCGCACCTGTCGGGCGCGCTGGACGCGTTCGAGGACGAGGCGGCGCTGGGCGACCTGGTGGCCCGGATGAGCGATCATTTCGAGGCCGGCGTCGGCCAGTCCTGGCGTTTCGAACATGCGCGCGAGGACCACCGGCGCCAGCTGCGCGGGATTGTCGGCTTCCGCTTCGAGCCGGCGCGCATCGAGCTCAAGTTCAAGCTCAACCAGAACCACCCCGTTGCCAACCGGATCGCGGTCGCGGACGCGCTGGCCGGCCTCGACGCGCCCGATGGCCGCGCCGTCGCCGCGCTGATGCGCGCGGGCATCGACTGAGAGGGTCGGCGCTGGCGCGGTCCGTTTTGCTCCTTCCCCCGCCTGCGGGGGAAGGTCGGGATGGGGGCAAGGACGCTGCGACGCAGCTGGCCGGAGAGCGCCCCCACCCCGGCCCTCCCCCGCTACGCGGGGGAGGGAGCGAACACCACAAGCGCTGCGCTGGCGCGGTCCGCTCTTGCTCCTTCCCCCGCCTGCGGGGGAAGGTCGGGATGGGGGCAAGGACGCCACGACGCGGCTGGCCGGAGAGCGCCCCCACCCCAGCCCTCCCCCGCTTCGCGGGGGAGGGAGCGAATACCAAAAGCGCAGCGCCGGCGCGGTCCGCTCTTGCTCCTTCCCCCGCCTGCGGGGGAAGGTTGGGATGGGGGCAAGGACGCCGCGACGCGGCTAGCTGGAAGGCGCCCCCACCCCTGGCCGGAGAGCGCCCCCACCCCGGCCCTCCCCCGCAAGCGGGGGAGGGAGCGAACACCACAAGCGCTGTGCTGCCGCGGTCCGCTCTTGCTCCTTCCCCCGCCTGCGGGGGAAGGTCGGGAGGGGGGGGCAAGGACGCCGCGACGCGGCTGGCCGGAGAGCGCCCCCACCCCGGCCCTCCCCCCGCAAGCGGGGGAGGGAGCGAACACCACAGGCGCTGTGCTGGCGCGGTCCGCTCTTGCTCCTTCCCCCGCTTGCGGGGGAAGGTTGGGATGGGGGCAAGTACGCCGCGATGCGGCTGGCCGGAGAGCGCCCCCACCCCGGCCCTCCCCCGCAAGCGGGGGAGGGAGCGAACACCACAGGCGCTGTGCTGCCGCGGTCCGCTCTTGCTCCTTCCCCCGCCTGCGGGGGAAGGTCGGGATGGGGGCAAGGACGCCGCGACGCGGCTGGCTGGAAGGCGCCCCCACCCCGGCCCTCCCCCGCAAGCGGGGGAGGGGGCAAAAAGACAACGCCGAGTGCGAACCGATGCCCGAAGGTCCCGAAATCCGCCGCGCCGCCGACCGCCTTGCCGAAGCCGTTGTCGGCAGGACGCTGGTGTCGGCGTGGTTCGCCTTTCCCGCGCTCGGGCGCCATGCGAAGACGCTGCCGGGGCGGCGGATCCTCGCCATCGAGCCGCACGGCAAGGCGCTGCTGACCCGCTTCGACCACGGCTGGACGCTGTACAGCCACAACCAGCTCTACGGGGTCTGGAAGGTCTGCGACGCGGGCGAGCGGCCCGACACCACGCGCTCGCTGCGCGTCGCGCTGGAGACGGCCGAGCGCGCCATCCTGCTCTATTCGGCTTCCGACGTGGCGATGTGGCGCGACGAGGATCTGGCCGGGCATCCGTTCCTGTCGCGGCTCGGACCCGACGTGCTCGATCCCCGGCTGGATGCCGCCACCGTGGAGGCACGCCTGCAGGATTCGCGCTTCGCGCGGCGCACGCTGGATGCGCTGCTGCTCGACCAGGGTTTCCTGGCCGGCATGGGCAACTACCTGCGCGCGGAGGTGCTGTTCGAAGCCGGCATCGCGCCCGGCCGCCGCCCGGTCGATCTGGCCGCGGACGAGCGTGCCCGGCTCGCCCGCGCCCTGCTCGACATCCCGCGCCACAGCTACCGCAGCCGCGGCATCGCGCCGGCACGCGGCATGCGGCGCGACTACCTCACCGACACGCCCGACGGCTTCCGCTTCCATGTCTTCGACCGCGCAGGCGAGCCGTGCACGTGCTGCGGCGCGCCGATCGCGCGCAGCACGAGCGCGGGACGGCGGATGTATGCGTGTCCGCGCTGCCAGCGCTGAGTCGCGCCGCATCCGGCTGCGTACTGATCGCCGCGTGCCGCGGCCGGCCGCCGGCGGCGGCATCCCGACACGCTCCTGCCCCGGGGCTTTGCGATAATGGCGGGCGATCCCGCCGCTGGAGCCCCGATGAGCCGACTCGACGAACTGCTGGAAAAGAACGAAGCCTGGGCTTCGCGCATCGAGGCCGAAGACCCGGACTTCTTTCGCCGGCTGTCGAAGATCCAGACGCCGAAGTTCCTGTGGATCGGCTGCTCGGACTCGCGCGTGCCCGCCAACCAGATCGTCGACATGGCGCCGGGCGAGGTGTTCGTCCACCGCAACATCGCCAACGTGGTGGTGCACACCGACCTCAACTGCCTGTCGGTGATCCAGTTCGCGGTCGAGGTGCTCAAGGTCGAACACGTCCTGGTGGTCGGCCACTACGGCTGCGGCGGCGTGCTGGCCGCGCTCGACGGCATGCGCGTGGGCCTTGCCGACAACTGGATCCGGCACGTCAAGGACGTGGCCGTGCGCCATGACGCGCTGCTGGCCGAAGTCGGCGACCACGGCCTGCGCCAGGACCGGCTGTGCGAACTGAACGTGCTCGAACAGGTGGCCAACGTGTCCCAGACCACGATCGTGCGCGACGCATGGGCGTCCGGGCAGAAGCTGCACGTCTACGGCTGGGTCTACACCCTGCGCGACGGCCGCGTGCACGACCTCGGGCTAGACGTCGACAGCGAGCAGGCGCTGGCCGAGCAGTACGCGCCGGCGCTGGCGCGCATCCAGGTCGACCGGGCGGACCGCTGATGGGCCGCGCGCCGATCGCAGGCTCCACCTTCGCGGCCGCGCCCGCCGGCCGCCCTTCCCCGCCTGGCGCGGCCCTGGCCCGCCGCCCGGGCGCGGGCGCTCGCGAAGGCAAGGAGGTTGCATGATTCCCGACCCGCTCAACTTCAGGCAGTGGATCGACGACAACCGCCACCTGCTCAAGCCGCCGGTCGGCAACAAGTGCATTTACGACGGCGACTTCATCGTCATGGTCGTCGGCGGCCCCAACGCGCGCACCGACTACCACTGGGAGGAAGGACCGGAATGGTTCCACCAGCTCGAGGGCGAGATGGTGCTGCGCATCCAGGAGGAAGGACGCGTGCGCGACATCCCGATCCGCGCCGGCGACACCTTCCTGTTGCCGCCGCGCGTACCGCACTCGCCGCAGCGCGCCGAAGGCTCGATCGGACTGGTGATCGAACGCAAGCGCCTGGCGCACGAGGACGATGGCCTGATGTGGTTCTGCGAGCGCTGCAACGCGAAGGTGTACGAGGAGTTCTTCCACCTCAAGGACATCGAGCAGGACTTCTTCCAGGTCTTCGAACGCTTCTACCGCGACGACGCGCTGCGCACCTGCAGGGCCTGCGGCCACCTCAACCCGCGCCCAACCCGCTACGAAATGCAGGCCGACTCCCAGGCCGACATCACCTGAACGCTGCCGGGAGCCCCATCGCGGCCGGCGCCGCTCCTACAATGGGGCGATGGACGATCCCTATTCCGATGCCCGCGCCACCGCCCTCGACGACGCCGACCCCCTGGCCAGGCTGCGCGGGGAGTTCCTGATCCCGCGCCACGGGGACGCCGACCAGGCCTACTTCTGCGGCAACTCGCTGGGCCTGCAGCCGCGCGGCGCGCGTGGCCACGTCGAGGAGGTGCTCGACAAGTGGGCCGCCGAGGCGGTGGAGGGCCATTTCACCGGCCCGACGCAGTGGATGCGCTATCACGAACTGGTGCGCGAGCCGCTGGCCGACGTGGTCGGCGCGCTGGAGTCGGAAGTGGTGGCGATGAACTCGCTCACCGCCAACCTGCACCTGATGATGGTGGGCTTCTTCCGCCCGGCCGGCGAACGCAACGCGATCCTGGTCGAGGCCGGCAGCTTCCCCTCCGACCGCTACGCGGTGGAATCGCAGCTGCGCTTCCACGGCCTGTCGCCCGGATCCTCGCTGATCGAAGTCGAACCCGACGAAGCCGACGGGACCGTCTCCATGGCCGCGATCGAGCATGCGATCGCGCGGCACGGCCCGCGCCTTGCGCTGGTGCTGTGGCCCGGCGTGCAGTACCGCACCGGCCAGGCCTTCGACATCGCCGCCATTGCGCGCCTTGCGCACGACGCCGGCGCCGTCGCCGGCTTCGACCTCGCCCACGCCGTCGGCAACCTGCCGCTGGCCCTGCACGACAGCGGCGCGGACTTCGCCGTGTGGTGCCACTACAAATACATGAACGCAGGGCCCGGCGCGGTCGCCGGCTGCTTCGTGCACGAGCGCCATGCGCGCACCGACCGCCCGCGCTTCGCCGGCTGGTGGGGCCATGAAGCGGCCACCCGCTTCCGCATGGGTCCGGAATTCGTGCCCACGCCCGGTGCGGACGGCTGGCAGCTGAGCAATCCCCCGGTCCTCGGCCTGGCGCCCCTGCGCGCCTCGCTAGACCTGTTCGCCCGCACCGGCATGCCGGCCCTGCGCGCCCGCTCGGAACGCCTGACCGGCTACCTCGAAACCCTCATCGATGCGCGCCTGCGCGACACCCTGCAGGTGATCACCCCGCGCGACCCCGCCCGACGCGGCTGCCAGCTTTCCCTGCGCGTCACCGCCGGCCGCGAACGCGGCCGCGCGCTGTTCGAACACCTCGCCAGCCACGGTGTCCTGGGCGACTGGCGCGAACCGGACATCATCCGCATCTCTCCCGCCCCGCTCTACAACACCCATACCGACGTGCTGCGCTTTGCGCGCACCGTGGAGCAGTGGCGCGCCGCATGACCGGTACGACCACCACGATCCCGTCGCCCCGCGCGGGCGGCGACCCAGCGTCTTGTCCCCACGAGGGGATGACGGACCGATTCCATGCCACCTGACGATTCTCCTTCCATCACCATCATCGGCGCGGGCCTGGCCGGCGGCCTGCTTGCCACCCTGCTTGCGCGGCGCGGCTGGCGGGTGGAGGTGTTCGAGCGGCGCGGCGATCCGCGCGTGTTCGGCTACGCCGGCGGGCGTTCGATCAACTTGGCGCTCACCGAACGCGGCCTGCATGCGCTGCGCCAGGCCGGCGCCGACGAGGCGGTGATGCGCCAGGCGGTGATGATGCGCGGGCGCATGGTGCATCCGCTGGACGAAGAGCCCGAACTGCAGCGCTACGGACGCGACGACAGCGAGGTGATCTGGTCGATCAGCCGCGCCGAACTCAACCTCGCGCTGATCGAGGCGGCCGAAGCCGCCGGCGCCACCCTGCACTTCGACCAGCGCCTGGAAGAGGTGGACTTCGCCACCCGCCGCATCCGCGTGCTGGGCGACGGCCGCGAGCAAACGCTCCCCTTCACCACCCTGGTCGGGGCCGATGGCGCCGGCTCCACGCTGCGCGCGCAGATGGCGCGCGTGCACGGCCTGGGCGAACGCACCGAGTGGCTGGACCACGGCTACAAGGAGCTGGAAATCCCGCCCGGCCCGAACGGCGATTTCCGCATCGAGGCCAACGCCCTGCACATCTGGCCGCGCGGCCACTACATGTGCATCGCCCTGCCCAACAGCGAGCGCACCTTCACCGTCACCCTGTTCCTGCCGCACGAAGGCCCGCATCCCAGCTTCGCCACCGTGCCCGACGGCAGCGCGGCGCAGGCGCTGTTCGACGAACAGTTCGCCGACGCGGTGCCGCTGATCCCGATGCTCGACGTCGACTACGAGCGCAACCCCACCGGCCTGCTCGGCACCCTGTATCTCGACCGCTGGCACCTGGACGACCGCGCCGTGCTGCTGGGCGACGCCGCGCACGCGATGGTGCCTTTCCACGGCCAGGGCATGAATTGCGCCTTCGAGGACTGCGTGGCCCTGGCCGAGCACCTGGAAGCGGCGCCCGACACCGCCAGCGCATACGCCGCCTTCGCCGCGCAGCGCACGCCGGATGCGGCGGCGATCCAGCGCATGGCGCTGGAAAACTACATCGAGATGCGCGACCGCGTGGACGACGCCGACTACCGGCTGCAGCGCGCGCTGGAACTGCTGCTGCAGGAGCGGCACCCGGGCCGCTTCGTTCCGCACTACAGCATGGTCAGCTTCACCCGCATCCCCTACTCGCAGGCGCTTGCGCGCAGCGAGGTGCAGCGCGGCATCCTCCAGCGCGCCACCGCCGGGCTCGAGAGCCTGGATGCGGTGGACTGGGACGCGCTCGACGCCGACATCCTCGCCCGCCTCGAACCACTGGCCGAACCGGCCCCGGCCCCACCGTAGGAGCGGATTCAACCGCGGACCCGCGGGCCCGCGGACGATCGCAATCCGCAGCTCCCGTCACCGCTGGAGCCGCTCGTGCAGTCGAAGCGATCCGTCGTCCCCGCGCAGGCGGGGACCGGGCGTCCTTCACCGTGGCCGATCGCCCTGCCTTGAAGCAGGCGCACCGGGCCCCGGCCTGCGCCGGGCGACATCCGGGAAGCCCACCGGCCGCCTCCCGCCTACAATGCCGCCATGCCCGCATCCTTCCTGTTCTACGACCTGGAAACCTTCGGCGCCGATCCGCGCCGCACGCGGATCGCGCAGTTCGCGGCGATCCGCACCGACGAGGCGCTCAACCCGATCGAGGAGCCGATCGACTTCCTCGTCCGCCCCGCCGACGACCTCCTGCCCTCGCCCGACGCCACCCTGGTCACCGGCCTGCCGCCGCAGCGCGCCCTGGCCGAGGGCGTCCCGGAAGCGGAAGCCTTCGCCCGCATCTTCGAAGAGATGTCGCGGCCGCAGACCTGCACCCTGGGCTACAACTCGCTGCGCTTCGACGACGAGTTCGTGCGCTACGGCCTGTACCGCAATTTCCACGATCCCTACGAGCGCGAGTGGCGCGGCGGCAACTGCCGGTGGGACCTGCTCGACGCGATGCGCCTGATGCACGCGCTGCGCCCGGACGGTATCACCTGGCCGCAGCGCGAGGACGGCAAGGGCACCTCGTTCAGGCTCGAACACCTGGCCACCGCCAACGGCGTGCGCAGCGGCGATGCGCACGAGGCGCTGTCGGACGTGCGCGCCCTGATCGGCCTGGCGCGGCTGTTCCGCCAGGCGCAGCCGAAGCTGTGGGACTACGCCCTGCGCCTGCGCGACAAGCGCCATGTCGCCACCCTGCTCGACACCGTGGCCATGGCGCCGGTGCTGCACGTCTCCCAGCGCTATCCGGCCTCGCGGATGTGCGCCGCCGCGGTGGCGCCGGTCGCGCGACATCCGCGCATCGACAGCCGGGTGATCGTGTTCGACCTCGACGGCGATCCCGACACCATCCTCCAGCTCGACGCCGACACCATCGCCGCGCGCCTGTACCTGCGCGCCGACCAGCTGCCCGAGGGACAGGCACGCATCCCGCTCAAGGAAGTGCACCTCAACCGCTGCCCGGCGATCGTGCGCTGGGAGCACCTGCGCGACGACGATTTCGCACGCCTTTCGATCGACCGCGGCCTCGCCGAAGCCCGCGTCGCGCGCCTGCGCGAAGCCGGCCCCGGGCTGGCCGAGAAGCTGCGCCGCGTCTACGCCCAGCCGCGCGAGCAGCCGCCCGCCGACGCCGATGCCGCGCTTTACGACGGCTTCCTGCAGGACGGCGACAAGCGCCTGTTCGCGGACGTGCGCTCCACGCCGCCCGCGCAGCTCGGCAGCCGTGGCTTCGACTTCCGCGACCCGCGCATGCCCGAACTGCTGTTCCGCTACCGGGCGCGCAACTGGCCCGACACCCTCGACGCGGCCGAGCGCGAACGCTGGAACGACTACCGCCGCCGGCGCCTGGCCGATGGCAGCAGCCTGTCCGAACTCGGGTTCACGCCGTATTTCGAGCGCATCGCCACACTGCGCGCCGAACATGCCGCCAGCCCCGCGCGCCTGTCCCTGCTCGACCAGCTCGACGCCTGGGGCCAGCGCCTCAACGCATCGCTGGGGAAGCCGGGACAGGCGTCGCCCCCATGAACGCGGCAAACGCCTCGCCAGCCTGCTGCCCGCCATCCGGCGGCACCGGGTTCCCGCCCACGCGGGAATGACGATCAAGCCCGCCAGACCCTCCCGACATGAGCACCTACTTCACCGACAAGAGCCTCAAGTTCCTGCGCGGCCTCGCCCGCCACAACGAGCGCGCCTGGTTCCAGGCCCGCAAGGGCGATTACGAAGCGCACCTGCGCGAACCCTTCCAGCGCCTGCTCGACGACCTGCAGGGCCCGCTGGCCGAGGTAAGCCCGCATTTCCGCTCCGACTCGCGCAAGGTCGGCGGCTCGCTGTTCCGCATCCACCGCGACACCCGCTTCGCCAGCGACAAGACGCCGTACAAGTCCTGGCAGGGCGCGCGCCTGTACCACGAGCGCAGCCGCCAAGTGCCCGCGCCCTCGTTCTACCTGCACCTGCAGCCGGGCAACTGCTTCTTCGGCGGCGGCATCTGGCATCCCGACCTGCCCGTGCAGCGCCACATCCGCCAGTTCATCTTCGACAATCCCGGCGGCTGGAAGGCCGCGGCGCACGCGCCCGCCTTCCGCCGCCGCTTCGACCTCGACAGCGACGAGATGCTGGTGCGCCCACCGCGCGGCTTCCCGCCCGACTTCGAGTTCATCGACGACCTGCGCCACCGCAACTTCGTCGCCTGGCGCGGCCTCGACGACGCTGTCATGCTTGGCCCGCGCCTGCTGTCCACGCTGGGCAGGGACCTGCACGCGCTGGCCCCGTTCATGGATTACCTGTGCGCCGCACTCGACCTGGAGTTCTGATGCGCAAGTGGCTCATCCTCGCCGTCCTCCTGCTCGCCTCGCTGCTGGCCTGGGTGGCGGCCGGGCCGTGGCTCACCATGCACGCCATCGGCAAGGCGGTGCGCGAGGAAAACCACTCCGCACTGGCCAGGCACGTCGACTTTCCCCTGCTGCGCGCCAGCCTCAAGGACCAGGTCGGCGACCGCCTTGTGCGCAGCGTCGGCATCGAGCGCCAGTCCGGCTGGCTCGGCGCCCTGGGCGCCACCGTGGCCAACGAACTGGCCGGCGGCGCGATCGAGCTGATGGTCACTCCCTACGGCCTGGGCGCGCTGATGGAAGGCCGCAAGGTCTGGAACCGCGCCAGCGGCCTGCCGCCACCGCGCACCGAAGCCGGCGCCGCCGCCCGCCCCGATCCCTGGCGAAACGCGCAGCGGCGCTACGAATCCACCTCGCGCTTCACCGCCACCGTCCACACCGATGACGGCGCGCCGCTGGTGTTCGTGCTGACCCGCAAGGGCCTGCGCTGGAAGCTCTCCGACATCCGCCTGCCCCCGGCGCGCTAGGCCCGGGCAGCCGACGCGGCGGACGCCGCGCGGATCAGACCGAGACTACCGCCCAAGACAGCCGCAGCAATCGTTTGATCGTTGCGTAGCGGGCCAGACCCTCGATCATTCTGTCGCCCTGCTGCAGGTGGTGGGTCCCCGAATCAGAAGGCGAACACCGCCGCCCGCCAACCAGGCCCATACGGGTGACACCGCGTGGCCACTATCGCCGGACCAATCGAATGCTCCAGGCTCCTGCGAAGGCAAACATGCCCAGCACACCCAGCAGGAACAGGACGATCCTCGGCCGAATCGGTCCGCCGACAACACTTGCACGACTGCTCAATTCCGAGACGCGACCTTGCGCCACCCCCACCCGTGGGTTGGATACAGTTCCCCGCACGCCCGGCGGAACTGCTGCTCCCTCGGCCTGCGTCGTCACCCGATTGAGGGAAAGGGCGCCGGGCGGAGCGAGTGGTTGCGAGCCGCTTGCACGAATGCGACGTGGCGGGCTGCAGTTCTTCCCTGGCAGCACGATGAGGCCATGGTTCCGATCAGCTACCACTACGTCCTTGCAGCCGTCTCCGTTCATATCCCCCACTGCAAGCGAAGGAAACTCCGCGTTCCCTGAATGGGGTATGTGGTATTTGATCTCCACGTCCAGGCCATCATCCGTCTGCTCGTGATAGCCAATCGAGCTCCAACCGGAATGGAGTACCAGCAGATCATGGCGTCCATCCCCGTCCATGTCCGCGGAAAGCATCTCCTGAGGCACATCGAACGCCTTCCACATTGCCTGCTCGACGAAATTCCCGGCGGGCAGTTGGCGGAACCACGCGTAGGCCGCGTCGGGTGCATTCACGCCGTAGGACACGATGACGTCCTTCCTTCCATCGGTATCGAAATCCCCTACCGCATATCCAGGACCCCATGAAACGTCCAAGGCCGGCATCATGCGCGTGGTTGTGCGAAAGCCGGCGACGCCATTGTGCAGCGTGATCTCTGCCCCGCCGCGATAGTAGCCATCGACGATGTCGGACCATGAACTGGTCAGGTCCGGGAGCCCATCGTCATTCATGTCCTCGATGCGGAGCGGGGCCCAATTGACGTTTGCGGGACGCGGGATAAAGGACTGTCGCGCGAATCCGCCCATGCCGTTTCCATGGTGGATGACGAGTCCCGTCTCATCGGTGCCTGCCCAGCCCCCTTCCGTCCGTCCACTGCTGAGCGTCAGAACGTCAGGTCTGCCGTCGCGGTCGAGATCGACGATGTTGACGCTATGCGTGACCTGGGCGTTTCGATTGTTGGACGCATAGGGAATGCCCGTCGCGAGTCCCTGGGCATTTCCCAGGAAGACCGTGACCCCCGTAAGCGTGCCCACGACCACGTCATCGAACCCGTCTCCGTTAAGGTCTGCGGCGGCCAAGCCAGCCCCAGCCCGGCCGTCAGCCTCCGTTGGGGCGTAGACGTGAGCCCTCGCTGCGGCGAGTATGCCGTCCGGCTTCTGCAGGAAGACCCACAGGCGCATATCCCGGTCCGGCTCACGGAAGTCGCCGCCCCAGGTGGTCGTCGTGAGCAAGGCGTCTTTCCTGCCGTCCCCATTGACGTCGCCAATGGCCACGTGGCTCACGAAGCTGCCCACGCCATACGCGCTGTATCGGCCGAACGCATCCATTCCCGCAGGTGTACGGGGAGTGGGAACCGGCGTCACCTTGCGGATCCGGCCGTTCACCGTATCTGCTATGTAGATGTTGTCGCGTCGGTCCAGGGCCACGGCTTCGGGCTCGTCGAGCAATGCGGTCGCTGCAGGACCTCCATCTCCCGAGAAACCACGCGCGCCCGATACCACCAGCCAGCCGCCATCGACGGTCATCCCGGCCGCATCCGCTGCAATGCCGTCCGCATTGACGATGCGTACCACGTTGGTGGCCCCGGCAACGTAGAAGTTGCCTCGTGAATCCGTCGCCACGCCCAGCGGCCTCAGCCAGCGATAGCTGGTTGCGACCGGATCGATCCTGAACCTCCCGTCGCCCGCGACGGTACGGATCACGCCATCCAGATCGATCCGACGCACCCGCTGTTCGCCGTCGACGACATAAACTCGCTCCTGCAGGTCCACGGCAATCGACGAAATGCCTTCGAACTGCGCCTGAAGCGCCTGACCTCCATCCCCACTGAAGCCACGCTCACCCGTGCCGGCATACGGCTGGACTCCGCCATTGGCGGTAACGCGCAGGATGCGATTACCACCAACGGCATAGATGACGCCCGACCGACTGACCGCGACCCGCGTGGCCGCGCCGTACGCCGTCGTTACCGCGATCGTGCTGATCACCCCGGATGCCGAAACCTTTCGGATTCGCCCGGTTCCATCGGCAATATGCAGAATCCCCGTCGCGTCCACGGCAATGCCCATCACGTCAATGGACGCGGCCGTCGCAGGGATTCCATCGCCGTTATAGTCCCGCTCGCCATTGCCCGCGACGGTTGTAATGATGCCGGCTGCGCTGATCCTGCGGACCGTGGATGTGTAGCGTTCCGCGACATAGACGTTGCCAGCGTCGTCCGCGGCGACCGCGACAGGCAGTTCAAGACGAGCGGCTGTTGCAGGCCCACCATCGCCGTTCCCGCTGGCAGGCGATCCTCCTCCGGCGATCGTGGAGATCGTAGGTTCCGCAGCCCAACCGGTGACCGGGTGCCACCCCGCAAGCAGGCCGAGAAGCGACAGCGCTACCGGGCGGAACCAGCCGCCTGACATCCTGGCCGCCGACGCGGCCACACCCAGCCCATCCATGATGCCCCCTGCGTCTGGCGCCCCGGCGGGAGCCTACCAGATCCACCGGGCCGAAAGCCGATCACTCCCCTGCCCTCCTTCCCCTAGCACCCGGTAGCAACAGACCAGATTCCCTTAACGCCCCCCGACCTACAGTCCCAGTGGCATCCAACCCCGGGACCAGTCCATGAAGACCTACAACGTCGGCTACCTGATCGGCAGCCTCGCCAAGGGCTCGATCAACCGCAAGCTTGCCAACGCCATGTTCAAGCTCGCGCCCGAGCAGCTGAAGTTCCACGAAATCTCCTTCGCCGACCTCCCGCTCTACAGCTACGACTACGACGCCGACTATCCCGAGGCCGGCACCCGCTTCAAGAAGGCGATCGAAGGCTCGGACGCGATCCTGATCGTCACCCCCGAATACAACCGCTCCATCCCCGGCAGCCTGAAGAACGCCATCGACTGGGCCAGCCGCCCTTGGGGCAGCAACTCCTTCGCCAACATTCCCTCGGGCGTGATCGGCACCTCGCCCGGCGCCATCGGCACCGCGATCGGCCAGCAGCACCTGCGCAGCATCCTGGGCTTCCTCAACTCGCCGCAGATGAACGCGCCCGAGGCCTATATCCAGTTCAAGGACGGCATGCTCAATGACGCCGGCGAGATCGCCGATGCCTCCACCGCCGAGTTCCTGGGCAAGTACCTCAAGGAATTCCACGAGTTCGTTGCGCGCGTGCTGACGGTCCTGCCGCGCGGCGCCTGAGCACCCGAATTCCCATGTAGGAGCGGCTTCAGCCGCGATCGGAATTCCGGTGGCATCGCATCCGCGGGTTCGATCGCGGCTGAAGCCGCTCCCACAACCGTCGCCCCCGCGCAGGCGGGGGTCCAGCGTCTTCCAGCACCGCGGCCATCGTCACCCCGCCATCAGCCCGATCACCAGCGCGTTCACCAGGTCGATCACGAAGCCGCACACCAGCGGCACCACCAGGAAGGCCTTGGGCGCGGCGCCGTACTCGCGCGCCACGGCGGTCATGTTCGCCACCGCCGTGGCCGTCGAGCCCAGCGCGATGCCGCCAAAGCCCGCGCTGATCACCGCCGACTCGTAGTCGCTGCCCATCGCCCGGAACACCACGAACATGGTGAATGCCACCGCCATGGTGATCTGCAGCGTCATCGCCACGGCCATGAAGCCCAGCACCGGCTGCAGGACCCACAGCTGCAGCCCCATCAGGGCCATGGTCAGGAACAGGCCCAGGCACATGTCCGAGATCAGGGCGATCCCGGGGCGCATGTCCTCGAAGCGCCACATGCGCCCGCCCTTGGGAGCCAGCAGGTCGCCACCTGCGCGCAGCACGATGCCGCCCAGCAGGCTGCCCACGAAGGCCGGCAGCACCAGTCCGGTTCCAACGATCAGCCCGCTGATCCCCTGCCCCAGCATCAGCGCGATGTTGAGCCAGAACAGCGCCAGCAGCACGCCGTGGTAGTCGAGCGTGCTGCGCGAATCGTCGCCGTACAGGCGCCCCACCTCCAGCGCGGCATCGGCTGAAGGCATGATCGGATGGCGCCGGATCAGGTGGCCCGCGATCGGCCCGCCGACCAGGCAGGCCGAGATCATGCCCACCATGTTGGAGGCCAGCCCCAGCTCCGCCGCCCCGGCGATGCCAAGCGTATCGGTGAAGTGCGGCGCCCAGGCCATCGTGGTGCCCACCCCGCCGGTCAGCGACACCGACCCGACCATCAGCCCCACGCGCGGGTCCATGCCGAACAGCGCCGCCAGCGCCATGCCCAGCCCGTTCTGCATCACGATGTACACCGTCGCCAGCACCCCCAGCACCAGCAGCAGCCGCCCGCCCGACAGCAGCGAACGCAGATCCGAGTTCAGCCCCAGCGCGCCGAAGAAATACAGCAGCAGGATGTCGCGCATCCCCAGCTCGAACTCCACCTGCAGCCCGATCCCGTAGTACAGCGCCCCCACCACCCCCGCGCACAGCACCCCGCCGATCACCGGATCGGGAATGCTGTAGCGTCGCAGCGCCCCGACGCGCACCGCCAGTCCCTTGCCGGCGAACAGCAGCAGGATCGCCAGGGTCAGGCTGGTGAACGCATCGAATGACATCGTTCCGTCGACGATGGAATACGGCATCGCATCGGCCTCGCCGCTGCGGCAGGCAGCCCACCGCACCATAGCCGCCGCGACCGGATTCGTGAACCCACCCCCCACCCCGGCCCTCCCCCGCAGCGCGCGCTCCTGCTCCTTCCCCCGCAGGCCGCTCCTGCTCATTCCCCCGCAGGCCGCTCCTGCTCATTCCTCGCAGGTCGCTCCTGCTCCTTCCCCCGCTTGCGGGGGAAGGTTGGGATGGGGGCAAGGACGCCGCGACGCGGCTGGCCGAAAAGCGCCCCCACCCCGGCCCTCCCCCGCAAGCGGGGGAGGGAGCAGAGCAGGGCCGAACGCCGCGCCTGCCGATTCCCCGCAGGCCGCTCCTGCCCACTCCCCGCAGGCCGCTCCTGCTCCTTCCCCCGCCTGCGGGGGAAGGTTGGGATGGGGGCAAGGATGCCGCGACGCGGCTGGCCGAAAAACGCCCCCACCCCGGCCCTCCCCCGCAAGCGGGGGAGGGAGCAGAACCGGGCCGAGGGGCCGCGCCTGCCCATTCCCCGCAGGTCGCGCCGGCCCATTCCCCGCAGGCCGCTCCTGCTCATTCCCCGCTGGTCGCTCCTGCCCACTCCCCGCAGGCCGCTCCTGCTCCTTCCCCCGCTTGCGGGGGAAGGTTGGGATGGGGGCGCGCACCACGGGTGCGCGGGATGCATCGACGCGGCCGCCTGCCCCCACCCCGGCCCTCCCCCGCAAGCGGGGGAGGGAGCAGAACGGACAGGGCCGGGACGCGGATGGAGCCGAGCGGGCGGCCGATCCTGGCGTCAGAACACGGTGAGCAGGGCGATCGACAGGCCGCCGTAGATGACGATCACGGACCAGAAGTAGCCGGGCGTGTCCTCGCGCATCACTTCGCGCGCGCCGATGCCGGATTTCGCCCAGACCCGGCCGGTCAGGACCGCGTAGCAGACGTAGATGGCAAGCAGGATTCCGATCGGCTTGAACATCGGTGAGCGAATCTGGTTCCCCGGACCAGGGGACTTTAGCGGATTGCGCCGCGGTGGTCCGGGCGCCGCGCTCCGCTCCATCCGCAGGTCGAGCCGCGATGGGCAGCGATGCGGCGCGCGGCTCGTGCCGTGGCGGTGCGTTGCGGCAAAGACGCTGGGCCGCCCCGCGCGGGGGCGACGGATACGGGGCCGGGGCACGACGGGTATGGGCGCGGACGCAAGGGATCACGGGCCGCGCGGGCCGTGCGCTACAGGTTCGATACGCCGTGCGGGACGTGGCCGGCGAGGACGTGCTGGCGGGCGCTGTCGATGTTGTGCAGGGAGTCGTCGAAGAAGATGTCCGCGCCAAAGGCCTGCAGGAAAGGACCCTTGGCGCGGCCGCCGAGGAACAGGGCTTCGTCCAGGCGTACGCCCCATTCGCGCAGGGTGCGGATGACGCGTTCGTGCGCGGGCGCGGAGCGGGCGGTGACCAGGGCGGTGCGGATCGGGGAGGCCTGTCCGGCCGGGTACGCGGCCTGGAGGTCGTGCAGGGCCGAGAGGAAGGCGCGGAAGGGGCCGCCCGAGAGCGGTTCGCGGGCGCGCTCGATCTCGTGCCGGTGGAAGGCGGCGATGCCGCCCTCGCGCGAGACGCGTTCGCCTTCGTCGCCGAAGATCACCGCGTCGCCGTCGAAGGCGATGCGGATCTGTTCCTTGGCCAGGGCGCCGGGGCGGTCGCGTTCGGGAAGGATGGTGGCGGCGGCGACGCCGTTGGCCAGGGCCAGGCGCACCGATTCGGGGTTGGCCGAGAGGAACAGCTGGGCGCCGAAGGGACGGATGTAGGTCCAGGTGGGCTCGCCGGAGGTGAAGGTGGCGCGGGCGATGTCGAGCTTGTGATGCTGGATGGAGTTGAAGATGCGCAGGCCGGTGTCGGCGGAGTTGCGCGAGAGCAGGATCACCTCGACGCGCGGGGATTCGGGCGGTGCGTCGATGTTGAGGGCGAGCAGTTTGCGCACCAGGGGGAAGGCCATGCCCGGTTCGAGGATTTCGTCCTCGTGGCTGCGCTGGTACTCGGCGTAGGGTTCGATGCCCTCGCGCTCGAACAGGTCGTGGCTGTCCTCGAGGTCGAACAGGGCGCGCGAGGAGATCGCGATGGTGAGGACGGCGACGGGCTCTTTGGCGGGCATGGGGGGATTATGGCGCGGGGGTGTCGCTGGGGGTGAGACGGGGGCCGGAGGACGCCGTTCACCTCCCTCCCCTTCAAGGGGCCCGTTCAACCCCCTCCCCTTCAAGGGGGTGAGGGCGGCATGCTTGAGCGGCACTGCGGCTCAGGCCGACCCAACGCCCGGCGCGCTGCGCCGGTCCGGACGGGCCGGGGTTGGGATGGTTTTCCCCTGTGCATCCACGCTGCAGCCGGGCAGATCCCGCCAGTCGACACCATCCCCTCCCAACCCTCCCCTTGAAGGGGAGGGCTTTGTTCGCGGAGGCTGCGGCTTCAGGCTTCGAACTGTTCGCTGAGGATGCGCTCTTCGAGGTTGTGCTCGGGGTCGAAGAGCATGGTGACGATGCGTTCGCGCGATTCGCGGATCGTCACTTCGACCACGTCGCGCACTTCGTGCGAATCGGCGGTGGCGCTGACCGGGCGCTTGTACGGGTCGAGGACGCGGAAGCGCACTTCGGTGTCCGAACGCAGCAGTGCGCCGCGCCAGCGGCGGGGGCGGAAGGCGGCGATCGGGGTGAGCGCGATCACGTTGGCGCCCAGCGGCAGGATCGGGCCGTGCGCGGAATAGTTGTAGGCGGTGCTGCCGGCGCCGGTGGCCACCATCACGCCATCGGCGATCAGTTCGTCCAGGCGCTGCTTGCCGTTGAGTTCGATCGACAGGTGCGCGGCCTGGCGGGTCTGGCGCAGCAGCGAGACCTCGTTGTAGGCGAGCGAGCCGACGGTGGCGCCGGATTCGGTCTGGGCGATCATTTCCAGCGGATGCAGCACGGCCGGCTCGGCGGCGCGGATGCGTTCGAGCAGGTCGTCCTCGCGGTGCTGGTTCATCAGGAAGCCGACGGTGCCGAGCTTCATGCCGAATACGGGTTTGCCGAGACTGCCGTGGCGATGCAGGGTCTGCAGCATGAAGCCGTCGCCGCCCAGCGCGCACAGCACGTCGGCCTCCTCCGGCTCGCACTGGCCGTGGCGCGCGGTGAGCGCGTCCAGAGCCTGCTGGGCGTCGTCGGTCTGGCTGGCGAGGAAGGCGATGCGGGGCGTCGTGGTCATCGGCGGCTCCGTGCGCGGCGTGGCGGAGCAGGATAACCCGGACAGGTGTGCGGGACGGGTTGGCGGGGTTGGCGCCGGGGCGGCGCTTCGACGGTTGGCGGTCGATGGTCGATGGTGGCGACGGGCGGCCGTGGGCCGCCCGTCGTGTGCTCAGCCGCGCTGGGCGAGCTGCGAGAGGCGCTGGACGGCGACCGAGGCGGTGGGATAGTCGAGCGTCTTCTGCGCGGCCAGTTCAGTCAGCATGGCCAGGGTGAAGCGCAGGGTCGGGTCGTCGCGTTCAAGCCAGTGGGCGACCTTGGCTTCGGCGCTGTCGCCGCGCATCCCCAGCACCTGGCCGACGATGGCGCGCTGCTGCGCGGCCAGCTCATCGCGCAGCACGCCGCGGGCCACGGCGTGCCAGCGGCCGTCGACCTGCAGGGCGTCGATCTGCTCGGTCAGCCAGGGCACGCGCAACGCCTCGCCGACGCGGAAGTGCAGCCTGGCCACGTCCACCGGGCGACGCTTGCGCTCGGTGGCCAGCTCGATGATGTCGCTGCATGGCTCCAGGTAGGGCAGCGCGGCAAGCTGGCCGGCAAGTTCGGCCGGCACGCCCTTGTCGAGCCAGTCGGCCAGGCTGGCCTCGTAGCCGGGGCGCATCGAGTCGGGCAGGATGCCGTCGCCGGCGCGGATATCGCGGAAACCGTTGTGGTAGCGCTGCACGGCGGTGGTGATGTCGGGAATCGCGCCGGGGCGCGAGAGCAGCCAGCGGGTGAACGAGCGCTGCAGGTTCCAGATCACCAGCAGGGCGTCGATCTGCACCGACTCGGCGACCTTGCCGTCGAGCGCGTCGATCTCCACCCACAGCGCGCGCGCCTCCAGGGTTTCGCGGGTGATGGTGAAGGCCTTGGCGACGTCGCCGACGCTGCGGCCACTGTCCTCCTGCATGCGCAGCAGGAAAGTCGCGCCCATGCGGTTGATCATGGTGTTGGTGACCGCGCTGGCGATGATCTCGCGCTTGAGCGGGTGCTGCTCCATCGCCTGGGCGTACTTCTTCTGCAGCGGCCCGGGAAAGTAGCGCTGCAGCTCGCGCGAGAGGTAGGCGTCCTCGGGCACGTCGGACTGGACCAGTTCGTCGAACGCGACCAGCTTCGAATACGACAGCAGCACCGCAAGCTCCGGCCGCACCAGGCCCTGCCCGCGCGCCTTGCGCTCGGCGATCTCGGCATCCGAGGGCAGGTATTCGATCTGGCGGTCGAGCAGGCCGCGCTGCTCCATGGTGCGGATGAAATGCTCCTTGGAGCCCAGCCGCGCCACGCTCATGCGCTCCATCAGGCTGATGGCCTGGTTCTGGCGGTAGTTGTCCCACAGCACCAGCTGCGCGACCTCGTCGGTCATCGAGGCCAGCAGCCTGTTGCGCGCGTCCATCCCGAGCTTGCCGTCGCGCACCTGGGCGTTGAGCAGGATCTTGATGTTGACCTCGTGGTCGGAGGTGTCCACGCCGGCGGAGTTGTCGATGAAGTCGGTGTTGAGCAGGGCGCCGTGCTGCGCGGCCTCGATCCGGCCGAGCTGGGTCATGCCGAGGTTGCCGCCCTCGCCCACCACCTTGCACCGCAGGTCGCGGCCATCGACGCGGATCGCGTTGTTGGCGCGGTCGCCGACGTCGGCATGCTGTTCGGCGCTGCCCTTGACGTAGGTGCCGATGCCGCCGTTCCAGAGCAGGTCGACCGGCGCGCGCAGGATCGCCGGGAGCAGCGCGTTGGGCGCCATCGCGGTCGTGCCCTCGGGCAGGCCCAGCGCCTCGCGCGCCTGCGGCGAGATCTCGATCGACTTGAGCGAGCGCGGATACACGCCGCCGCCCTTCGAGATCAGCTTCGCGTCGTAATCCGCCCAGCTCGAACGCGGCACCTTGAACAGGCGCGCACGCTCCTCCCAGGAGCGCGCCGCGTCCGGATCCGGATCGATGAACACGTGGCGGTGGTCGAACGCCGCCACCAGCCGGATGTGCTTCGACAGCAGCATGCCGTTGCCGAACACGTCGCCGGACATGTCGCCGACGCCCACGCAGGTGAAGTCCTGCGACTGCGAGTCGTGGCCCAGGGCGCGGAAGTGGCGCTTGACCGACTCCCAGGCGCCGCGTGCGGTAATGCCCATGCCCTTGTGGTCGTAGCCGACCGAGCCGCCGGAGGCGAAGGCGTCGTCGAGCCAGAAGCCGTATTCACGGGCGATGGCGTTGGCGGTGTCGGAGAAGGTCGCGGTGCCCTTGTCGGCGGCGACCACCAGGTAGGGGTCGTCCTGGTCGTGGCGCACCACGTCGCGCGGCGGCACCACCTTGCCGTCGACGATGTTGTCGGTGATGTCGAGCATGCCGCTGATGAACAGGCGGTAGCAGGCCACGCCCTCGGCGAACAGCGCGTCGCGATCGCCGCCGGCCGGCGGACGCTTGACGATGAAGCCGCCCTTGGAGCCGACCGGCACGATCACCGTGTTCTTGACCATCTGCGCCTTGACCAGGCCCAGCACCTCGGTGCGGAAATCCTCGCGCCGGTCGGACCAGCGCAGGCCGCCGCGCGCCACCGGCCCGAAGCGCAGGTGGGTGCCTTCGATGCGCGGGCCGTAGACGAAGATCTCGCGATAGGGCCTGGGCTTCGGCAGATCGGGCACGCTGGCCGGATCGAACTTGAAGGCGATGGTTTCGAGATGGCCGCCATCGCCGCTGCGCTGGTAGTAGCTGGTGCGCAGGGTGGCGTCGATCACGCCCATGAAGCTGCGCAGGATGCGGTCCTCGTCGAGGCTGGAGACCTTGTCCAGCAGCGCGCGGATCGCGACGCGCGTGGCCTCGCAGCGTTCGTCGCGGCCGCGGCCGCGTGCGTCGAGCACCGGCCTGAGCAGGGCTATGCAGGCCTCGTCGCCGCCGGCCATCGCCTGCAGGTGCGCGGCCAGGCGCGCGGCGCCGGCATCCTCGCCCTTGCGCCTACCGTCGACGGCAGGATCGAAGCGCGCCTCGAACAGCTCCACCAGCAGCCGCGCGATCAGCGGATTTCCGGCAAACGTGTCCTCGACATAGCTCTGCGAGAACGGCACGCCCACCTGCTGCAGGTAGCGCGCGTAGCCGCGCAGCAGCGCCACCTGGCGCCAGTCCAGCGATGCCGCCAGCACCAGCCGGTTGAGCCCGTCGTTCTCGGCATCGCCGCCCCAGGTGCGGGCGAAGGCTTCGCCGAAATCGGCGCCGGCGCGCTCGACATCGAGCCCCGGCACGCAGGACTCGACCTCGAAGTCCTGGATGAACACCGCCGCCCCGTCCACCTCGATCCGGTAGGGATGTTCGGTGATCACGCGCAGGCCCAGGTTCTCCATCATCGGCAGCGCGTCCGACAGCGGAATGTCGTCATGCCTGCCGTAGAGCTTGAAGCGCAGCGCGCCCTCGCCCGGCATCGCGTGCGGCGACTGCTGCAGGCTCAGCTGCAGCCGGTGGTCCTGGTCCAGCGCGGCCAGGCGCTCCACGTCGGTGGCGGCGATGGCCGGAGTGGCGTTCTCGATGTAGCCGGCGGGCAGCGCGCGACCGTAGCGCGCGGCCAGCGCCAGCCCCTGCTCCTCGCCGTGGCGCGCGACCAGTTCGTCGCGCAGGTCGTCCTGCCAGTTGCGCACGATCGCGGCAAGCTCGCGCTGGAGCTGCGCCTGGTCGACCTCGAACGGCTCGTCCGGTCGCGGGCGCACGATCAGGTGCACCTGGGCCAGCGGCGATTCGCTGATCGACACGGCCGCGTCGACATGGTCGGCATGCAGCACGCGCCGCAGCATCGCCTCGATGCGGTGGCGCACCTCGGTGCTGAAGCGATCGCGCGGCACGTAGGCCAGCACCGAGTAGAAGCGTCCGTAGCGGTCGCGGCGCAGGAACAGGCGGCTGCGCACCCGCTCCTGCAGGCCCAGCACGCCGGTGGCCAGGCGATGCAGCTCCTCGGCGCTGGACTGGAACAGCTCGTCGCGCGGCAGGGTCTCGAGGATGTGCTTGAGCGCCTTGCCGCTGTGGCCGGTGGGCTTGAGCCCGGATTGCTCCATCACGTGCGCGTAGCGGCCGCGCACCAGCGGGATGTCCCAGGGCCGTCGGTTGTAGGCGCTGGAGGTGTAAAGGCCGAGGAAGCGCTGTTCGGACACCGCGCGCCCCTTGCCGTCGAAGCCCAGCACGCCGATGTAGTCCATGTAGCCGGGACGGTGCACGGTCGAGCGCGCGTTGGTCTTGGTCAGCACCAGCGCCTCCGCGTTCCCGTCGGTGCTCATGCGGTGCGCGGCCAGCGACTTGAGCGGCCGCCCGGCGGCATCGCCTTCACCGCGCAGCAGGCCCAGGCCGCTGCCCTCCACCGGCACCAGCAGCTCCTGGCCGCCCTTGCGGCGCAGCTGGTACTCGCGGTAGCCGAAGAAGGTGAAGTGGTCGTCGGCGGCCCAGCGCAGGAATTCCTGCGCCTCGCCGCGCCCGGCGTCGTCCAGCGGCAGGCGCCGGCTGGACAGGTCGTCGGCCACCTCACGCATCCGGTCGCGCATCTGCGGCCAGTCGCGCACGATCGCACGCACGTCGTCGAGCACGTCGACCACCGCCGACTCCACCGCAGCCATGCCCTCGGCGGTCTGGCGATCGATCTCCAGGTGCATCACCGACTCGGTCTCGCCCTCGCCCACCGCCACCAGGCGCCCGGACCTGTCACGCGCGATCTGGATCACGGGATGGCCCAGCACGTGCACGCCCACGCCCTGCACGGCCAGCGCCATGGTCACCGAATCCACGAGGAACGGCATGTCGTCGTTGACGATCTGCAGCACGGTGTGCGGCGACTCCCAGCCGTGCGAACGCAGGCCCGGGTTGAACAGGCGCACCTTGACGGTGCCGGCCTTGCGACGGCGGATGAACTCGAGCAGGTCAGTGGCCAGCGCGGCCCAGCCCTCGACGCTGTGCATCGGCAGTTCGTCTTCGGTCAGGCGCCGGTAGAAGGCGCCGGCGAAGGTGCCGGCATCGTCCTGCGCGGACTTGCCGGCGCGCTTGCGCACCGCTGCGAAGATGGGCTCGAGCGTGCCGGCTTGCGCCTTGCGCGAACCGGATCTGGTGGCGACGGGCTTGCGGGCCGTGGCCCGGGTCGGTTTGGCGGGGCTCATGTCGGAGGGGCTCCGGATGCGAAAAGGCCCGCGTTCCCACGCGGGCCAGGGGACGGTGCGCTGCGCTCGCGGCGCGCGCGGGACAGGCTGGCGGCAAGCGCGCCGCCTCCCGTGTCGGGGCGGGGGAGGCACCTGGCGCGGCGGCACAGGGACACGGCCGGGCTCAGCGCAGGCCGGTTTCGCTGCGCGCGATCACCAGCCGCTGGATCTCGCTGGTGCCCTCGTAGATCTCGGTGATCTTGGCGTCGCGGAAGTAGCGCTCGATCGGCATTTCCTTCGAATACCCCATGCCGCCGTGGATCTGCACCGCCTGGTGGGCGATCCACATCGCCGCCTCGGAGGCGGTGAGCTTGGCGATCGCGGCTTCGGCCGAGAACTTCTTCCCCTGGCCCTTGAGCCAGGCCGCGCGCAGGGTGAGCAGCAGCGAGGCGTCGAGCTTGCACTTCATGTCGGCGATCTTGGCCTGGGTCATCTGGAAGGTGCCGATCGCGGCGCCAAAGGCCTTGCGCTCCCTGACGTATTCGATCGTGGCCTCGTAGGCCGCGCGGGCGATGCCGACGGCCTGCGAGGCGATGCCGATGCGGCCGGCGTCAAGCACGCCCATCGCGATCCTGAAGCCCTCGCCTTCCTTGCCCAGCACCTCGTCGGCCCGGACCACGTAGTCGTTGAACTCGATCTCGCAGGTGGCCGAGGCGCGGATGCCGAGCTTGGGCTCGGTCTTGCCGCGGCCGAAGCCCTCGCGCGCGGTGTCGACGAGGAAGGCGGTGATGCCGCGCGCGCCCTGCTCGGGCGCTGTCATGGCGAACAGCACGATGTACTTCGCCACCGGGCCGGAGGTGATCCAGCTCTTCTTGCCGTTGACCAGGAACGTGCCGTCGTCCCGCTTCACCGCGCGGCAGCGCATGGCGGTGGCGTCGGAGCCCGACTGCGGCTCGGTCAGCGCGAAGGCGCCGATCTCCGCGCCTTCGGCGATCGCGCGCACGTACTTCTGCTTCTGCTCCTCCGTGCCGTGGGTGAGGATGCCGTTGCAGAACAGCGAATTGTTGACCGACATGATGGTCGAATGGGCGGCGTCGCCGGCCGCGATCTCGACCATCGCCAGCACGTAGCTGACCGGGTCCATGCCCGCGCCGCCGTACTCGACCGGCACCTCGATGCCCATCAGGCCGTTCTCGCCGAGGATGCGGATGTTCTCGAGCGGGAACTCACCGGTGCGGTCGTGGTGTTCGGCGCTGGGGGCGATCTTCTCGCGGGCGATCCTGCGCGCGACCTCCTGGATCATCAGCTGTTCTTCGTTGAACCCGAATTCCACGACGGCCTCGTTTGTTTCTGGCGAAACGTAATTGTAGCCGGGCGTCGCGGCGAACCCCATGCGCTTTTCTTCACCGCGCACGCGTCAGACGGCACAACCGGCGCGGCTTGACGCCCGACAGCGCTGCCGGGACAATATCTTTGTATCGCGATACGGAGATATGTATGGACCTCGAAGCCTGGTCGGCCCGGCTCAAGGTGCTGGCCGACCCCACCCGGGTGCGCCTGCTGGCGCTGCTGGAGGGTGAGGAGCTGACCGTGGCCGAACTCTCCGCGATCACCCGCCTGGCCCAGCCGCGCGTGTCGACCCACCTGGCCAAGCTCAAGGACGCCGGCCTGGTGCGCGACCGCCGCGCCGGGGTGTCCGCCTACTACCGCTTCGACCACGAGTCGCTCGACCCGGCCCAGCGCGCGCTGTGGCAGGCGCTGTCCACCGGCAGCGACGATCCGCTGCTGCGCCAGGACGCCGAGCGCGTGGCCGGGGTGCTGGCGATGCGCGCAGCCGACCAGAACTGGGCCGACTCGGTGGCCGGCGACATGGAGCGCCACTACTCGCCGGGCCGCACCTGGGAGGCGATGGCGCGCAGCGCGCTGCCGCTGCTGGAAACCGGCGACGTGCTCGACATCGCCTCGGGCGACGGCGTGCTGGCCGAACTGCTGGCCCCGCACGCGCACCGCTACGTGTGCGTGGACAGCAGCAAGCGCGTGGTCGCGGCCGCGGCCGAGCGGCTGCGCCGGTTCCGCAACGTCGAGGTGGTCGAGGGCGACATGCACGCCCTGCCCTTCGGCGATGCCGAGTTCGACCTGGTGGTGCTGATGCACGCGCTGACCTATGCCGACAAGCCGGCGCAGGCGGTGGCCGACGCCGCGCGCGTGCTGCGCCCGGGCGGACGCCTGCTGCTGTCGAGCCTGGCCCGGCACGAACACCAGAACGTGGTCCAGGCCTATGGTCACGCCAACCTGGGCTTCAGCGACAAGGACCTGCGCCGCTTCGTCGCCCGCGCCGGACTGGACCTGCTCAACGCCGAAACGGTGACGCGCGAGAAGCGGCCGCCGCATTTCGAGGTGATTTCGATGATTGCGATGAAGCCGGGACCCGGGACCCGGGACCCCGGGAAGAACAGGAGCGCGGCATGAACGACACGAAACCCGCATCGGGGCCGCAGCTGCCCTGGTTGCATCCCGGGCGCGTTGCGCTGCTCGAAGCCGCGCTGCGCGAGCGCATCCTGGTGATCGACGGGGCGATGGGCACGATGATCCAGCGCCACGAGCTGCAGGAGGCAGACTATCGCGGCGAGCGCTTCGTCGACGGCTACGATTCGACGCGCGAGGCGCCGGCCGCCGGCGGCCACGACCTGCGCGGCAACAACGACCTGCTGCTGCTTACCCGGCCGCAGATCATCGCCGACATCCACACCGCCTATCTCGAGGCCGGCGCCGACCTGGTCGAGACCAACACCTTCAACGCGACCTCGGTCAGCCAGGCCGACTACCGCCTGGAGCACCTGGTGCGCGAACTCAACGTCGAGGGCGCGCGCATCGCCCGCGAATGCTGCGACGCGGTTGCGGCGCGCAGCGGCCGGCCGCGCTTCGCGATCGGCGTGCTGGGGCCGACCAGCCGCACCGCCTCGATCAGCCCCGAGGTCAACGACCCGGGCTTCCGCAACACCAGCTTCGACGAACTGCGGGAGGTCTACCGCGAAGCGGTCGACGGCCTGATCGACGGCGGCGCCGACACGCTGATGGTCGAGACCGTCTTCGACACGCTCAACGCCAAGGCCGCGCTGTACGCGATCGAGGAGGCCTTCGACGCGCGCGGCGGCCGGCTGCCGGTGATGATCTCGGGCACGATCACCGACGCCTCCGGCCGCACCCTGTCGGGGCAGGTCGCGGAGGCGTTCTACGCCTCGGTCGCGCACGGGCGGCCGCTGTCGGTGGGCCTGAACTGCGCCCTGGGCGCGAAGGACCTGCGCCCGCACGTGGAAACCCTGGCCTCGATCGCGGAATGCTGGATCAGCGCCCACCCCAACGCCGGCCTGCCCAACGCCTTCGGCGGCTACGACGAGACGCCGGAGGAAATGGCCGGGGTGCTGCGCGAATTCGCCCGGTCGGGACTGCTGAACCTGGTCGGCGGCTGCTGCGGCACCACGCCCGACCACATCCGCGCAATCGCCGAAGCAGTCGCCGGCCTGCCGCCGCGGCAGCTGCCGGCACGTGAAGCACTCGCGGCGTGACCGGCCAGCGCAACCCGCCGCCCGCAACCCTCCGTCGTCCCCGCGCAGGCGGGGACCCGGCGCCTTTGCCGCGCAACGCTTCCCGGACACGGGATCCCCGCATGGCCAGCCATGCATCCGCCGAAAGCCGCGGGGATGACGCCGTTCCCGCTTTCCAGGCATGCCCATGAATACGCTTTCCCGCCACACCCGCCTGTCCGGCCTCGAACCGCTGGTCATCACCCCCGACCTGCTGTTCGTCAACGTCGGCGAGCGCACCAACGTCACCGGCAGCGCGCAGTTCCGCAAGCTGATCAAGGAAGGCCGCTACGAGGAAGCGGTGGAGGTGGCGCGCCAGCAGGTCGCCAGCGGCGCGCAGATCCTCGACGTGAACATGGACGAGGGCCTGATCGATTCGGAAGCGGCGATGACCCGCTTCCTCAACCTGATCATGTCCGAACCCGACATCGCCCGCATCCCGGTGATGGTCGACTCCTCGAAGTGGACCGTGATCGAGGCCGGCCTGAAGTGCCTGCAGGGCAAGAGCGTGGTCAACTCGATCTCGCTCAAGGAAGGCAAGGACGCCTTCCTCGAACAGGCGCGCAAGGTGCTGCGCTACGGCGCGGCGGCGGTGGTGATGGCCTTCGACGAGGACGGCCAGGCCGACACCTGCGCGCGCAAGGTCGAGATCTGCACCCGCGCCTACCGCATCCTGGTCGACGAGGTGGGCTTCCCGCCCGAGGACATCATCTTCGACCCCAACATCTTCGCGATCGCCACCGGCATCGAGGAGCACGACAACTACGCGGTGGACTTCATCGAGGCCACCCGCATCATCCGCCAGACCCTGCCCCACTGCCACGTCTCGGGCGGCGTGTCGAACGTGTCGTTCTCGTTCCGCGGCAACGAGACCGTGCGCCAGGCGATCCACAGCGTGTTCCTGTACCACGCCATCCAGGCCGGCATGGACATGGGCATCGTCAACGCCGGCGCGATGCCGATCTACGACGACCTCGACCCGGAGCTGCGCGAGCGGGTGGAGGACGTGGTCCTCAATCGCCGCAAGGACGCCACCGAGCGCCTGCTGGAACTGGCCGAGAAGTACAAGGGCAGCAAGGGCAAGGCCAGGACCGAGGACCTGTCCTGGCGCGAGAAGCCCGTGCGCGAGCGCCTCGCGCACGCGCTGGTGCACGGCATCGATGCCTGGGCCGAGCAGGATGCGGAGGAGGCGCGGCAGCTGTCCGCGCGCCCGCTGGACGTGATCGAAGGCCCGCTGATGGACGGCATGAACATCGTCGGCGACCTGTTCGGCGCCGGCAAGATGTTCCTGCCGCAGGTGGTCAAGTCCGCGCGCGTGATGAAGAAGGCCGTGGCCTACCTGCTGCCGTTCATCGAGGCCGAGAAGCTGCGCACCGGCGACACCGGCAAGAACAACGGCAAGATCGTGATGGCCACGGTCAAGGGCGACGTGCACGACATCGGCAAGAACATCGTCGGGGTGGTGCTGGCCTGCAACAACTTCGAGGTGGTCGACCTGGGGGTGATGGTGCCGGCCCAGAAGATCATCGACTCGGCGATCGCCGAGAACGCCGACCTGATCGGCGTCTCGGGACTGATCACGCCATCGCTCGAGGAGATGGGCCACGTGGCGCGCGAGATGCAGCGCCAGGGCCTGACCGTGCCGCTGATGATCGGCGGCGCCACCACCTCGCGCGCACACACCGCGCTCAAGATCGATCCGTTCTACAAGTCGCCCACGATCTGGGTCAAGGACGCCTCGCGCGCGGTCGGCGTGGCCCAGTCGCTGGTCTCGGCCGAGCTGCGCACGCCCTTCGTCGCCGCCAACGAATCCGACTACGCCGAGATCCGCCAGCGCCACCGCAACCGCGGCGACGCCAAGCGGCTGGTGTCGCTGGAGAAGGCGCGCGGACAGAAGTTCGATGGCGGCTGGGACGACTACGTGCCGCCGGCGCCGAAGCAGCCGGGCCTGCACGTGCTCGACGACTATCCGCTCGAGAAGCTGGTGGCGTGCATGGACTGGACGCCGTTCTTCCAGGCCTGGGAGCTGGCCGGCAAGTACCCGGCGATCCTCGAGGACGAGGTGGTCGGCAAGCAGGCCACCGAGCTGTACAACGACGCGCGCGCGATGCTCGACCGGATCATCGCGGAGAAATGGCTGACGGCCAGCGCGGTGTTCGGCATCTGGCCGGCGAACAGCGTGGGGGATGATGTCGAGGTGGCTGCACCTCCCCCTCCCCTTCAAGGGGAGGGCCGGGGCGGGGATGGTGTTGCACCAGGTGCCCGCCATGCACACCATCCCCTCCCAAACCCTCCCCTTGAAGGGGAGGGCTTCGAGCCGATCCGGCTCCACTTCCTCCGCCAGCAGGTCGACAAACCCGTCGAGCGTCCCGACTTCTGCCTGGCCGACTTCATCGCGCCGAAGGACTCGGGGCGGCAGGACTGGATCGGCATGTTCGCCGTCACCGCCGGGACCGGCATCGAGCCGCACCTGGAGCGCTTCCGCGCCGACCACGACGACTACAACGCGATCCTGCTCAAGGCGCTCGCCGACCGCCTGGCCGAAGCGTTCGCCGAGCACCTGCACCTGCGCGTGCGCAAGGAGTTCTGGGGCTATGACGCCGACGAGTCGCTCGACAACGAGGCCCTGATCGCCGAGAAGTACCGCGGCATCCGCCCCGCCCCCGGCTACCCGGCCTGCCCGGAACACAGCGAGAAGGCGACGCTGTTCCGCGTCCTCGACGCGCAGCGCAACGCCGGCATGACCCTGACCGAAAGCTTCGCGATGATGCCGACCGCGGCCGTGTCGGGCTACTACTTCAGCCATCCGCGCAGCCAGTACTTCGTGGTCGGCCGGGTAGCGAAGGAACAGGCGCAGGACTACGCCCGGCGCAAGGGCGTGGACCTGCCCCAGGTCGAACGCTGGCTGGCCTCGAACCTCGACTACGACCCCGAGTAGACGCCGAGGGTCGCGCTGCCCGGACGCGGCCGAAGGCCGCAGCCGGGTCCACCCGCGGCGGGGACCGGTGGCGAAGTGCACCGGTCCCGGATGCGCTGCGCTGGTCCGGGGTTGCGGCGCTGAAGCCGCCCCGGTGGCGTCATCTGCGCGGCGGCGCTACCAGACCAGGTCATCCGGCACCTGGAATTTCGGGTCCGCGTACGGGTTCTCGTCCGCCGGCGCGGCCGGGTCGACCTTCAGCGCCACCGCCGCGGGGAAGATCGTTTCGGCTTCGGCCAGGTCGGCGGCGGCGACCAGGCAATAGCGGCCGTTGAGCTGGACCACGCCAAGCTCGCCGCCGTTGAGCGCCCGCAGCTGTTCGGGATTGACGTAGATGCGCTTGATCTTGCCGCCGTAGGGAAAGTGGCGGGCGATCTCGGCCGCCGGGTCGTTGAGCACCCGCCCCTGCAGGAAGGCCTCGAGCTTCGCCCGCGCCTCGCGCCGCAGCCGCGCTTCCTCCTGGCGTGCGCGCTCGGCCCGCACCCGCTCGTCCTTCTCGCGCTGGGCGCGGATGGCGTAGGCCTTGGCCAGGTCGATGTCCTCGCGGCTGCGCGCGGCGCGCTCGCCCTTGCGCGCCGGCTTCTTCGCCGCGCCCGCCGGGCGGGCGCCGTGCGGCTGGCGCGGGCCATCGGCGCGCGGCGCCGCCGGCTTGTTGCGTGCCGGCCGCGGCGCGGGCTTCGGCGCGGGCTTGAAGCCCAGTCCCAACAGCTGGTCGCGCAGGGTATCGCTCATGGCTTGCCCGGGTTCTTTCGACGGTCAGTAATGCGGCGGCGGCGGCTCGAGCGCGGGATCGCCTGGCCCGTCGCCACGGGTGAGTTTCAGGTCCTCGAGCATGCGCTTCAACAGTTCGGCCGTACCCGCCGCCTCCAGCCGCATCGCGGTGAGGGCTTCGTTCAGTTCGGCGATCGTCTGCTCCTGGAACGCCAGCCGCGTTTCCAGCTCCACCACCCGCTGCTCGAGCGCCGCGCTCATCGCGCCGCATCCTCCAGGATCGAGCGCCCGCGGCCGATCGCCCAGTAGGCGATGCCTTCGGCCTCGAGATCCCCGGGCTCGTAGAGATTGCGGCCGTCGAACACCACCGCATCGGCCAGCGTCTGGCACAGGAGCGCGCAGTCAAGGCTGCGGAACTGCTTCCACTCGGTGACCACGACCAGCGCATCGGCACCCTGCAGGGCTTCCTCCGCGCTTGCGCACAGCGCCAGGTCGTCGCGGTCGCCGTAGATGCGCCGGGCCTCGTCGCGGGCTTCGGGATCGAACGCGCGCACCCGCGCGCCCGCGTCCCACAGCTGCTGCAGCAGGCGCCGGCTCGAGGCCTCGCGCATGTCGTCGGTATCGGGCTTGAACGCCAGCCCCCACAGCGCGATCGTCTTGCCGCGCAGCGCGCCGGCATCGCCGTAGTGGCGCACGATCAGGTCGAACAGATGCCCCTTCTGGCGGTCGTTCACGGCCTCCACCGCGTTGAGCAGCAGCGGCTCATGCCCGCACCGGGTCGCGGTGCGGGCCAGGGCCTGCACGTCCTTGGGGAAGCACGACCCGCCGTAGCCGGCACCCGGGTAGATGAAATGCCAGCCGATGCGCGGGTCCGAGCCGATGCCCTTGCGCACCAGCTCCACGTCGGCGCCGACCTTCTCCGCGATCCCCGCAATCTCGTTCATGAAGCTGATCTTGGTCGCCAGCATCGCGTTGGCCGCGTACTTGGTCAGCTCGGCCGAACGCACGTCCATGGCCACGATCCGGTCGTGGTTGCGGTTGAACGGCGCATACAGCTTGCGCAGGCGCTCGACCGACGCCGGGTCGGCGCTGCCGATCACGATCCGGTCCGGGCGCATGCAGTCCTCGACCGCGGCGCCCTCCTTCAGGAACTCGGGGTTGGAGACCACGTCGAAGGCGTGGTCCACCCCGCGAGCGGCCAGTTCCGCCGCGATCGCCTCGCGCACCCGATCGCCGGTGCCGACCGGCACGGTCGACTTGCCGACCACGATCGCCGATGCCTGCAGATGGCGGCCGATGGTGCGCGCCACCGCCAGCACGTACTGCAGGTCGGCGCTGCCGTCCTCGTCCGGCGGGGTGCCCACCGCGATAAAAATGATCTCCGCAGCGGCCACCGCCGCTGCGGCATCGGTGGTGAACTTCAGCCGGCCGGCGGCGTGGTTGTCCCTGACCATCGGCTCGAGGCCAGGCTCGTAAATGGGCACCACGCCGCGGCCGAGGCCGTCGATCTTGTCCTGGTCGATGTCCACGCAGACCACATCGTGGCCCACTTCGGCCAGGCAGGTGCCGCTGACCAGGCCGACATAGCCGGTTCCGAAGATTGCGACATGCATTCCGTGCGTCCCTTCCCTACTCCGCGCCGTCCACGATGTCGAGCAGTTCGACCTCGAACACGAGGGTGGCATTCGGGCCGATCGGGCCGCCAGGCGTGCCCTGCGCTCCGTAGCCGAGCTCGCCGGGGATCCACAGCCGGTACTTGCTGCCCACCGGCATCAGCTGCAGGCCTTCCTGCCAGCCGGGCACCACCTGCGCGAGCGCGAACTCGACCGGTTCGCCGCGGGCGTAGGAATCGTCGAACGTCTCGCCGTCGAGCAGGGTGCCCTTGTAGTGCACGCGCACGGTGTCGCCGGCCGTGGGCTTCGGACCCGAGCCTTCGGTCAGCACCTGGTACTGCAGGCCCGAGGCGGTGGTCTGGACGCCTTCCTTGCCGGCGTTCCCGGCCAGGAAGGTTTCGCCTTCCTTCGCGTTGGCCTCGCCGGAGGCTGCGAACTCTTCCATCTGCCTGGCCTGCATGCGCATGCTGAAGGCCTGCATGACCTGCATCGCCTCGTCCTGCGACAGCAGCGGCTCCTTGTCGTCGAGGGTGCTGCGCACGGCCTTGAACAGGGTATCGAGATCGATGTCGCCCTTGGCGCCCTTGAGGCTGTCGCCGATCTGCATGCCGATCACGTAGCTGACCTGCTCGCGCTCGGTGTCCAGTCCGCCGCGCGCCGGCACGGCGGTTTCGGTCGTGGCCGCCTCGGCCGCGGCGCCTTCGGCCGGCTTGCCGGTGTCCTTGTCGAGCGGCTTGCAGGCCACCAGCGTGGTGGCCAGCGCGAGCGCGAGCGCCGACACGGCCAGGGAGGTGGAACGCTTGGAAACTTTCATGGGGAACTCCAGTGCGACATTCGGCAAGGGGGGGGTGACGGTGGCTGCGCCGCCGACGGATGGCTCAGAGGATCGCGAGCAGTTCGACCTCGAACACCAGCACGGCGTTCGGCCCGATCAGCGGCGCACTGCCGGCCTTCCCGTAGGCCAGCTCTCCCGGGATCCAGAAGCGGTATTGCGAACCGACCGGCATCAGGGTCAGGCCCTCGGTCCAGCCGGCGATCACCTGGTTGAGGGCGAACTCGGCCGGCTCGCCGCGGGCGATCGAACTGTCGAATTCGGTGCCGTCGAGCAAGGTGCCGCGGTAGTGCACGCGGACCCGGTCACCCGGGCGCGGGCGCGGCCCGGAGCCGGCGCGCAGCACGCTGTACTGCAGCCCGGAGCCGGTGCTGAACACGCCCTTCGCGGTGCGGTTTCCGGCCAGGAACTCGGCCCCCGCGGCGCGGTTGGCCTCGGCCACGCGCTCGGCCTCCCGGCGCGAACGCTGTTCGAGCACGAGCCGGACCTCGGAGGCCTCGTCGGTGGACAGCAGCGGCGTGCCGCCCTCGATCACCGTGCGCACCGCCTGCACCAGCACCGGCACGTCGAGCGTGTCGGCCAGCGGCCGGAGCGACTGCCCCACGTCCAGGCCGGTGAGAAGGCCGACCTTGGCCGGATCGACCGTCGGCGGCGCCGAACCCGGGGCCATGCCCGGAACCTGGCGTCCGCTGCGCACGGCGATGCGCCGCATCAGCGCCTGCCCCACCCGGGCCACTTCCTCCTCGCCGATCAGCGGCTCGCCGCCGGCCAGCGCATGCGTCACGGCGCGCTCGAAGCTCGCGTAATCCAGGTCCGGGCCCGCGGCCGCCAGCGAGCGACCGATGTCCATCCCGACCAGGTAGCTGATCTGCTGGTGCTCGCCCGACAGGCTGGTCAGGGCCTGCGGATGCGCGGTGGAGGCGACCGCGACCAGCGCAGTCAGGCACAGCGCGGCGGCGCCACGCGCGAAACGGTTCATTTGACAGGACACTCCGGCACGCGCCGCCATGGCGACGCAGGGGGCGCTATTGTCGCGGCCGCCGCCCGCCACGGCAATCGCGCCCGATCGCCGCCGCGGCCGGTGTTCAGTCGGCTATGCGCCGGGGCGCGGCGCCAGCAGCGCGCGCTCGATCTCAGCCACGATCTCCGGATCCTCCGGCAGCAGCCGGCTCTCCCATGAGGCGATGACCTTGCCGTCGCGGCCCACCAGGTACTTGTGGAAGTTCCACTCCGGCGCCTCGCCGGTGGCGCGCAGCAGGTCGCGGTACAGCGGCGTGGCATCGTCGCCGACCACGTGAACGGGCGCGAACATGGGGAACTTCACCCCGTAGGTCAGGGTGCAGAACTCCTGGATCTTCTCCTCGTCCTCGTATTCCTGGTCGCGGAAGTCGCCCGACGGGAATCCGAGCACCGCGAATCCCTGCGACCTGTAGCGCGAATACAGCGCCTCCAGCCCCTCGAACTGCGGCGCCAGCCCGCACTTGCTGGCGGTGTTGACGATCAGCAGCACCTGGCCGCCGTAGGTGGCCGAGAGGTCGACCGGGGTCTTGCCGGTCAGCGGACGGTAGCTGCGCTCCAGCAGGCCGGCGGCCGTAGCGCTGGCCGCAAACATCAGAAGCAACAACATGAAAACGCCGTATCTGATGGTTTTCATTGATATTTCCGAAGAGTTTGAGGGGCGGCGGCGGGAGACCATGACTTCAGTTGGGTCGAAACCGGCCACGCGGCGCTTGCAAAGGCCTGTTCTGGTGTTATAGTTGAATACAACACCTATCCACCAAAGCAGGATGTTGGCCATGAACCACAAGCTGCGCAACACGATACTGGCTTTCTCGGTCACCGGCATGGTGCTCGCGGTCGGCCTGATCGCCGCGCGTCCGGCCCTGCCGGCACCGCCCGCACCGGCCCCGGCCGTCGCCGACGCGCCCGCCGCGGACCGCTCCAGCGCCGCCACCCTGCTTGCCGATGCCGATGCCGTCTCGGTCCGCCTCCAGGCCCGCAGTCGCCAGTACGAGGCGGCGCTGGTGGACGCGCGCTCGGTCGAACGGGCGGTCGCGGTCACCATCGGCTTCATCGCCACCGTGATCGGCGAAAGCCGGCTGGTCGGACCCATGGGCGCGGACGGGACCGGAACCGCAGACGCGGACGCAGGGGGCGAAGAGCGCCCCGCCGGCCAGCGCCGCGTCCGCGGAGTGCGCAGCGCGATCGCCGTACCCTATTTCTCGTTCGCACGCGGGACGGGCCGCGGCCGGAGCTGACGCCATGACCAATATCCAGTGGAGCGACGGCGCTCCGATCTACCGCCAGCTGAAGGAACGCGTGATCGCGATGATGCTGGACGGGATCCTCAAACCGGGCGACGCACTGCCTTCGGTGCGCCAGGTTGCAGCCGAATACCAACTCAACCCGATCACCGTCTCGCGCGCCTACCAGGAGCTGGCCGACGAGTCGCTGGTCGAAAAACGAAGGGGCCTGGGCATGTACGTCACCGAAGAAGCGGCGAAGAAACTGCTGGTCAACGAACGCGAGCGGTTCCTGCAGGAGGAATGGCCGCAGGTGCTCGAGCGCATCCAGCGCCTGGGCCTGGCGCTGGAAGACCTGATGCCGCGCGAACAGGGAGCTGCGCGATGAACGCCGCTGTCGACAACCCGCCGGTGGTCGATGCGCGCGGACTGCGCAAGGCCTACCGCAACACGCTCGCGCTCGACAACGCCAGCTTCCGCATCGAGGCGGGACGCATCGTCGGCCTGATCGGCCCCAACGGCGCCGGCAAGACCACCGCGCTCAAGGCGATGCTGGGCCTGATCCCGTTCGAAGGCGAGCTGGGCGTACTCGGCCGCGATCCGCGCAGCCAGCGCAACGAGCTGATGAACGACGTGTGCTTCATCGCCGACGTGGCGGTGCTGCCGCGCTGGATGCGGGTGCGCGAGGCGATCGACTTCGTCGCCGGCGTGCACCCGCGCTTCGACCGCGCCCGCTGCGAGCGCTTCCTGGCCAACACCCAGCTCAAGCCCGGGCAGCGGGTGCGCGAGATGTCCAAGGGCATGATCGTGCAGTTGCACCTGGCACTGGTGATGGCCATCGACGCGCGCCTGCTGGTGCTCGACGAACCCACCCTCGGGCTGGACATCCTCTACCGCAAGCAGTTCTACCAGCGCCTGCTGGAGGACTACTTCGACGAGAACAAGACCATCATCATCACCACCCACCAGGTCGAGGAGATCGAGCACATCCTCACCGACGTGATGTTCATCCGCGACGGCAAGGTGGTGCTGGACGCGCCGATGGAAGAAGTGGGCGGGCGATTCGTCGAAGTCCTGGTCAACGCCGACCAGGTCGAGGCCGCGCGCGGCCTCGGCCCGATCGACGAGCGCTCGCTGCCATTCGGCAAGACCGTGATGCTGTTCGACGGCGTGCCGCAGCACGCGCTCGCGGCACATGGAGAAACCCGGACCCCGGGCCTGGCCGATCTGTTCGTCGCCACGATGAAGGGAACCTACGCATGAACGCCGCTGCCGATACCCTGCCCGTCGCGCCACGTCCTGCCGCCGCCGCGCCGATCCCGCCCACCCGCCGCTTCGCATGGCTTGTGCGGCGCGAATACTGGGAGAACCGCGGCGGATTCCTGTGGGCCCCGATGGTGGCCGGCGCGATCTCGCTGGTGCTCGCGGCAATGGGCATCGTGATGGCGATGGTGGCCACGCGCGGCAAGCTGCCCGACGATGCCGAGATCTCGCTCCAGGACGGCACCCGCATCAACATCAACGGCCTGGACCTGGGCATGCTCACCTCGCGCCTGGGCCACGAGGAACTCGCGCGCCTGGGCGACGGGATCGACCTGACCCTGATCATGGCCTCGGGCTGGCCGTTCGTGGTGCTTGCCTTCGTGGTGTTCTTCTACTGCCTGGGCGCGCTGTACGACGAGCGCAAGGACCGCAGCGTGCTGTTCTGGAAATCGCTGCCGCTGTCCGACAGCGCGACGGTGATGTCGAAGGTCGCCAGCGCGGTGATCGTGGCCCCGCTGATCGCCACGGTCGCGTCGATCCTGACCCTGTTCGGCTTCCTGCTGCTGGTGAGCCTGGTGGTGCTGTTCTACGGTGGCGACCCGCTTGCGCTGCTGTGGGGACCGGCCAGCCCCACGCTGATCTCGCTGCAGTACATCGCCGCGATCCCGCTGTACGCGCTCTGGGCGATGCCGACCGTCGGCTGGCTGATGCTGTGCTCGGCCTGGGCACGCAGCAAGCCGTTCCTGTGGGCGACCATCATCCCGCTGTTCGCCGGCATCTTCGTCGCATGGCTCGAGTTTCTGGGCGTGTTCGACGACGTCACCTGGCCGTTCTTCCGCAACATCGTGCTGCGGGCGCTGACCAGCATCTTCCCGATGACGTTCATGGATCTGGAATACCTGCAGACCGTCGACTTCGACGTGCCGGGCGCGGCCCGCAACCTGATGAATCCGCTGGGCGTGTACCGCAACCTGGCCAGCCTCGACCTGTGGGCCGGCGTGGCCGCCGGCGCGGCGATGATCTTCGCCGCCATCCGCCTGCGCAGGTGGCGGGACGAGGGGTGAGCGAACGCGCTTGGCCGATGCCCTATCGGCATCGGCCGCGTTCGCGAACGACCGGCCATGGATGGCCGGGCCGGATCGACCCGAAGGACAGATGCACCGCCATGGATGGCACAACCCAACCCGACCAAGGCGGCACTGCCGCAAAGCCTGCCGAACCACCGCCCATGGATGGCCGGGCCGGATCGACCCGAAGGACAGATGCACTGCCATGGATGGCGCAACCCAACCCGACGAAGGCGGCACTGCCGCAAAGCCTGCCGGAGCGCATCATCGTCACAGCCACCCCGGTCGCCGCGTCTCACCCACTGCCCCCGCGATCCTGAGGACACCCGCATGAAGCGCTTCGCCACCCTCGCCCTCGTCGCCGCCCTGCCCCTGTTCACCGCCTGCCAGCGCGACACTCCGCCGCCGGCCCCGCCCGGCACCCAGGCCGACGTCGATGCCGCCGTACCGGACACCGCCCTCGGCCGCACCGTCGCCAGGGCCATGGACAAGGCGCGCAGGAAGATGCACGAAGGCAACCTCAGCCTCAACGGCGACCTCGACATACAGGTCAACGGCAACCGCATCCAGCGCAAGGCGGACGGCCTGCCCGCCGCCGAGATCACCCCCGATGGCGAGCTGATCGTCGCCGGCACGACCGTCGCGATGGACGAGCGCAGCCTCGCGCTGGCCCGCGATTACCGCGAAGGCATCCTCGCCGTCGCCAGCGCCGGCATGGATCTCGGCGTCCAGGGCGCGGACCTGGGCATGAAGGCGGCCGGCGAAGCCATCGCCAGCATCTTCCGCGGCGATGCCCACGAGGTCGAAAAGCGCATCGAGGCCGAAGCCCGGAAGCTCGAGGCCGCGGCGATGCAGCTGTGCGACCACCTGCCGCAGCTGCTGCAGGCGCAGACGGCGCTCGCCGCGGCCGTGCCCGAGTTCGCCCCCTATGCACGCATGGACGCCAGCGACATCGGAGACTGCCACAAGGACGTCGGATCCGGCACCGACGACGACGCGCCGACAGCGCCGGCGGATCCGGCGACCGAAGCCGACGCGGCCGCGACGGCCGTGTGACCGCGCATCCTGCCGGCATGGCACGCAAGACGCCGCCCCTTCAACCATCCACACCGTCGCCGCATCCATGCCCCATGCCCCTGACGAAGGAACGCCCATGTCCCGCCACGCCACCCTCGCCCTGCTGCTCCTTGCCACCGCTTCGGCGCCCGCGCTGGCGGACGAATGCGCGCACGGCGCGCCGCGCAATCTCGACCTCGACTTCAGGGGCGTGAAGTCGGTGCTGTTCGACATCGGCCCCCACAAGCTGCGCGTCGAGGCCGCCCCGGCGGCCAGCGGCAAGGTCACGGGCCGCGCCTGTGCGTCGGATGCCGGCCACCTGGAGCGACTGACCCTCGCCCAGGAGCGCAGCGGCGACAAGCTGGTCGTGCGGCTGCAGCGCGACCCCGGCTGGAGCGGGCTTGCCTTCGGCAAGCGCTACGCCTACCTCGAACTCGATGCGAACGTGCCCGACAGCGTCCTGGTACAGCTGGACGTGGGCTCGGGCGACGCCTGGGCCACCGGCGCCTCGGCGCTCAGCGCCGACGTGGGATCGGGCGACGTCGACCTGCGCCGCACGCGCGGACGCGTGACCGCCAAGGTCGGCTCCGGCGACGTCCGGGTGGACGATGCGGGCAGCCTGCACGTGCTGTCGATCGGCTCGGGCGACGTCGAGGCGGCGAACCTGCGCGGCGACGTCGAAGTCGGCAGCATCGGCTCGGGCGATTTCAGCCTGCGCCGCGCGGACGGCAGCGTGAAGATCGGCTCGATCGGCTCAGGCGACGCGGAACTGGCGGATGTCGGCGGCAGCGTCCAGGTCGGATCGATCGGTTCGGGCGATCTCGACGTCAGCGGCGTGGGCGGCGACCTGGTCGTTTCGTCGGTCGGCAGCGGCGACATCGACCACGGCGGCGTCCGCGGCAGCGTCGACGTTCCGCGCAAGCGCTGATCCCGCTTCTTCCATGCCGGAGTCTCCCATGACGCACGCGCACACCCCCCGTTCCCTGAAGTCGCGGCTCCCGGCCTGCCTGCTGGCCGTGCTGCTGGCGCCGGCCGCTCTGGCCGGCGAGTCCGCCGACGGCTCGATCAGCCGCGAGATCAGCCAGGAGATGAGCGAAGCCCGGCGCGAAGTCCGCAGGGAACTGGCCGTCGCCCGCGCGGAACTGGAGACCGAGAACCTGGACGTGGGCGACAGCCTTCGCTTCGGCGGGTCGAACCACGGCGAACAGGCGCTGCCGAAGGCGGAGATCACGCCGCGCGGCGACTTCCTGATCGACGGCGAGGCGCTGGCCATCGACGCCGCCCAGCGCCGGGAGCTGCTGGCCTACCGCGGTCGGGTCATCGACATCGCAATGGCCGGGATCGACATCGGCGAACGCAGTGCGAACGCGGCGCTCGACGTGGTCGACCAGGGCCTGTTCGGGCTGATGTTCAGCGCCATGACCGGTCGCCTGGAGCGGCGCATGGACAAGGCGGTGCGGCAGGCGGTCGAACCCGGGGTGCGCGGCATCTGCCGGCGCCTGCCGGCCCTGCTCGAAGCGCAGCAGCGGCTGGGCGAAGCGGTGCCGGAGTTCCGGCCCTACGCCACGATGGAAGCCCGCGACCTCGACCGGTGCATGGACGAGGTCCACCGCGAGTTCGCACGCCGCTAGCCTTGCGAGCCGTTCATCGCCTTGCGTCCTCCGACGATCCACCGGAAAGCGTCGCCCCGCGCGGTCTCGCCCGGCGCGCGCTCCACCGGCCGGCGGGCCGGACGCGCGCCGCGACGCGGGGACGCCCCCCGCCCTCGCCGTCGAGGCGCCACGGTGCCGCGTTCACATCGGCGGTTCAATCACCTCGTCGAGACGATCGGAAGACACCGCGTATCCGCCATCCTCGACCGCGGCGCGCACCTCCAGCAACGCGCGCTCCAGCTCGTCGAGCTCGTCCGCGTCGGCCGCACCGACGATCCGGATGCAGCGCTCGTTGAACCACGTCCAGAACTGGCGAAACGTCTTGCCGTGCCAATGCTCGTGGCGGATGCCCTGGTAGATCTCGCCCACGGCGATGGTCAGTTGGTTGCGCATCGCATGGCCTCCCGATGTGTCCTGCCGGTATCGATTGTGGCCGACGCCGACGGGGCGCGAAAGCACGCGGACCGGCCGGATCCAGCGCGCCTCAGTAGCCCAGCGCGGCACCGTCGCCGCGCGGGTCGGCGCCGCCCTCGAAGAAGCCCGGCGCGCGGTCGATGCGGATGGCGTGGGCGTGGCCCATGTTGTCGTTCCAGTCGCTGACCATCCGCACCGGCTGGCCGCGGCGCTCGAGCTCGCGCGCCACCTCGTCGCCGATGCGCCCCTCCAGCGACAGGTTGCGGCTGCGCGTGCCCCAGGTGCGGCCCATCAGCCAGCGCGGCGCCTCGATCGCCTGCTGCACGTCGTAGCCGAAATCGACCAGCCGGGTGACGATCGCCGCCTGGGTCTGCGGCTGTCCTTCGCCGCCCATCGAGCCGTAGGCCAGCCAGGGCTTGCCGTCGCGCAGGAGCATCGCCGGGATCAGGGTGTGGAAGGTGCGCTTGCCCGGCTGCAGGCAGTTGGGGTGGCGCTCGTCGAGCGAGAAGAACGCGCCGCGGTTCTGCACGATGATGCCGGTGTCGCCGCCGACCACCGCGCTGCCGAAATCGTGGTAGATCGACTGGATCAGCGACACCACCATGCCGTCGCGGTCGGCGACGCAGAAGTAGCAGGTGTCGCCGTCCGGCGCGCGGCGCTCGTGCGGCTGCGGGCAGGCGATGCCGGCCGGCACCTGCGCGATGTCCTGCGCCTGCCGCGGGTCGATCAGGCGGCGGCGCGCGTCGGCGTAGTCGCCGGCGATCAGCCGCTGCACCGGGATGTCGACGAAGGCCGGGTCGGTCAGCCATTCCTCGCGGTCGGCGAAGGCCAGCTTCACCGCCTCGGCCATGTGGTGGCAGTAGTCGGCGCTGCCGTCCCCCCAGGCCGCCACGTCGAAGCCTTCGAGCAGGCCGAGGATCTGCAGCGCGGTGAAGCCCTGGGTGTTGGGCGGCAGCTGCAGCGCCTCGTGGCCGCGGTAGCGGCCGCGGATCGGCTCGACCCACTCGGCCGAGTACGCGGCCAGGTCGTCATCGCGCAGCGGCGAGCCCTGCGCGGCCACGCCCCCGCACAGGCGCGCGCCGACGCCGCCCTCGTAGAAGCCCGCGCGCGCCCTTTTCGGCGATCTCGCGCAGCGAACGCGCCAGCGCCGGCTGCACCAGGCGCTGGCCTTCGCCCGGCACCCGGCCGCCGGGCAGGAAGATCGCCGCGGTCTCCGGGAAGCGCGACAGCACCGGCACGTCCTGGACCAGCCAGTCCCGCAGCGAGCGGCTGACCGGCACGCCCTCGGCGGCATAGCCGATGGCCGCCTCGAACAGCGCCGCCCACGGCAGTCGGCCGTAGCGCTCGTGCGCGATCCGCCACCCGTCGATCGCGCCGGGCACGGTCAGCACCGCCTGCGGGCCGCGCGCGGGGATCTCGCCGTCGACCGCGTGTTCGCGATAGCGCTCCAGCGTCGCCAGCCGCGCCGACGGGCCGCTGGCGTTGATGCCGTGCACCCGGCCGCCGTCGGCTTCGGCGATCAGCCAGAAGCCGTCGCCGCCGAGCCCGGCCATGTGCGGATAGGCCACGCAGAGCACGGCGTTGGCGGCGATCGCGGCATCGACCGCGCTGCCGCCGCGGCGCAGCAGGTCGAGCCCGGCGGCGCTGGCCAGGTAGTGCGGCGTCGACACCATGCCCTGCGGGGCGCGCGTGGACGGGCGTCCGGTGCGGGGTCCGTTGCTGTGGCTCATCGTCTGGCCTCCCATGAAGTGCGGTCGTCGTACTCGATGCCGACGTCGCCGATCCGGTCGCGCGGGTGGTCCATGAACCGGGTCACCAGCGGCAGCGCAGCGCCGGCGACCAGGCACAGCAGTCCGGCCCACCGGACCAGGCCCGAGCCGGCCATCTTGCCAACCTGGTCAGCGGGAAGCTCGCGAACATCGGCAGCAGGGCGACGGATCCGGTTTCCGGTTGCCTGTCCATGCGCGCACCTCGGAGGCTGGCGCCGGTGCGGCGGATCAGCAGCTGTCCGGCCCGCGCGCTCACGCCGGCCATCTCCAGGCCCACGGCGATCGTCAGCGGCGCCGCGACCAGCACCATCACCGGATCGCCGAAGCCGGCGACCACCTGCGGCATGCTCGACACCCCGATGAAGCAGAACGCCGCCAGCGCGACCACCGCGGCGGGCAGGCGGTTCCTGGCGAACAGGCCCATCGCGATGATGATGGACACGGTGGCGGCGACTCGTGGCGTCATGTTCCCGGGCTCCGCTGGACAACAGTACCTGGCTCGTCCGCCGCTGCAGGCGGCGATGCCGATCGCACCACAGGCGGCGGCGACCCGGCGCCTGCACGCGGATACTGCAGCGAGCGGGTCAGCCGTCGGCCCTGCCGGGAATGCCGCCACGGGTCAGGGCGGCCGGATCGAGCAGGCGGCGCAGTGCATCCGCCGCCAGGCCACTGTCCTCGAGCGCGATGTCGAACACCGGGCGGCCTTCGCGATAGGCGCGCTTGGCGATGGCCGCCGCCTTCTCGTAGCCGATCACCGGGTTGAGCGCGGTGACCAGGATCGGGTTGCGATCCAGCGCGGCGCCGATGTTGTCGCGACGCAGCCTGATTCCGGCGATCGAGCTGTCGGCCAGCAGCCGGCTGGCGTTGGCCAGCAGGCCGATCGAGTCGAGCAGGTTGGCCGCGATCAGCGGCAGGGCGACGTTGAGCTGGAAGTTGCCGGTCTGCCCGGCCACGGTGATCGCGGCGTGGTGGCCGATCACCTGCGCGCACACCATCACCATCGCCTCGGGCACCACCGGATTGATCTTGCCCGGCATGATCGAACTGCCCGGCTGCAGCGCCGGCAGTTCGATCTCGCCCAGCCCTCCCAGCGGCCCGGAGTTCATCCAGCGCAGGTCGTTGGCGATCTTGATCAGGGCCACCGCCAGCGCGTTGAGCTGGCCCGACAGCTCCACCGCATCGTCCTGCGCGGCGATGCCCTCGAACCGGTCCACGGCCGGCTCGAACTTCGTGCCGGCCAGCTTCGACAGGTCGCGCGCCGCGCGTTCCCCGAATTTCGGGTGGGCGTTGATCCCGGTGCCGATCGCGGTACCGCCGATCGGCAGGCGGCGCAGGCGCGTGAGCGAGTCGCGGATGCGCGCTTCGGCCGAGGACAGCTGCGAGGACCAGGCGCCGAACTCCTGGGCGAAGGTCATCGGCATCGCGTCCATCAAGTGGGTGCGGCCGGTCTTGACCACCTTGCCGAACGCGCGCGCGCGGCCGTCGATGGCCTTGCGCAGGTGGCGCAACGCCGGCAGCAGATCCTCGACCACGGCCAGCTGCGCGGAGACGCGGATGGCGGTGGGGATCACGTCGTTCGAGCTCTGGCCGAGGTTGACCTGGTCGTTGGGATGGACCCGGCGCCGCGCGGTCGACGCCAGCGCGGCGATCACCTCGTTGGCATTCATGTTCGACGAGGTGCCCGAGCCGGTCTGGTAGACGTCCACCGGGAACTGCGCGTCGTGGCGGCCCTCGGCCACCTCCAGCGCGGCGTGCCGGATCGCCGCCGCGGTGGCTTCCGGCAGCAGGCCCAGGGCGCCGTTGACGCCGGCCGCAGCCGCCTTGACCAGGCCCAGGGCGCGGATGAAGCCGCGCGGCATCGGCCGTCCCGAGACCGGGAAGTTCAGCACCGCGCGCTGGGTCTGCGCGCCCCACAGCGCGCCGGCGGGCACCTGCAGCTCGCCCATGCTGTCGTGTTCGATGCGGGGACCCGCGGCATCGGCGGATCGCGTCTTCGACCTGGCCATCGTTGCATCTCCCGGAAGCGGCTGCCGCCAGCATCGCCGCGGCTGCAGGAAGGATACGTGAGCTGCGCGGAAGCCCCGTCGATGCGCAGGGCGCCTGCGCGCAGGCCGCTGCGTCGACCGCCGTCGCCGGGAGCGCGCACGCCCGGCGCCGGACCCGCGCGGCCGCGGCGCGGCGCCGGCGCGACCCGGGGACTAGAATAGGCGCCCCGCCACGCGTCCGACCGCCCCGAATGTCCGCCACCGCTCCGCAAGACGCCGCCCTGCTCGCCCTCTCGCCGCTTGACGGCCGCTATGCGTCGAAGGTCGACGCGCTGCGCCCGATCTTCTCCGAATTCGGCCTGATCCATGCGCGCGTGCGGGTGGAGATCGAATGGCTGGTCGCGCTGGCCGCCGAGCCGGGCATTGGCGAACTCGACGCCTTCGGTCCGTCCCAGGTCGACGCGCTGCAGGCGCTGTGGCGCGGGTTCAGCCCAGCCGACGCGGCCCGGGTCAAGGAGATCGAGCGCACCACCAACCACGACGTCAAGGCGGTGGAGTACTTCATCAAGGAGCGCCTGCAGTCGAATCCCGAGCTTGCCCAGGCGCTGGAATTCGTCCACTTCGCCTGCACCAGCGAGGACATCAACAACCTGTCCTACGCGCTGATGCTGCGCGAGGCGCGCGACCGCGTGCTGCTGCCGGCCATCGACGGCGTCGCCGCCTCGCTGCGTGCGCTGGCCCATGCCCAGGCCGCCCAGCCGATGCTCTCGCGCACCCACGGCCAGACTGCCTCGCCCACCACCCTGGGCAAGGAAGTGGCCAACGTGGTCGCGCGCCTGGAGCGCCAGCGCCGGCAGATCGCCGCGGTTGAGCTGACCGGCAAGATCAACGGCGCGGTGGGCAACTACAACGCCCACGCCATCAGCTACCCGGACGTCGACTGGCCGGCGTTCGCGCAGCGCTTCGTCGAAGGCCTGGGCCTGCCGTTCAACCCCTGGACCACCCAGATCGAGCCGCACGACAACGTGGCCGAGCTGGGCGACGCGGTGCGGCGCGCCAACACCGTGCTTATCGACCTGTCCCGCGACGTCTGGGGCTACATCTCGCTGGGGTACTTCAAGCAGAAGCTCAAGGAAGGCGAGATCGGCTCCTCGACCATGCCGCACAAGGTCAACCCGATCGATTTCGAGAACGCCGAAGGCAACTTCGGCATCGGCAACGCCCTGTTCGAGCATTTCAGCGCCAAGCTGCCGATCAGCCGCTGGCAGCGCGACCTCACCGATTCCACCGTGCTGCGCGCGCTGGGCACCGCCTTCGGTCACACCCAGGTCGCGCTGGATTCGCTGGCCAAAGGCCTGGGCAAGCTGGAAGTGAACCCGCAGCGCCTGGACGCCGACCTGGACGGCGCCTGGGAAGTGCTGGCCGAAGCCGTGCAGACGGTGATGCGCCGCCACGGCCTGCCCAATCCCTACGAACAGCTCAAGGCGCTGACCCGCGGCCAGGGCATCACCGCCGACTCGATGCGCGGGTTCATCCAGTCGCTGGACCTGCCCGAAGCCGAGCGCCAGCGGCTGCTGGCGCTGACCCCGGCCAGCTATACCGGCCTGGCCGCGGAGCTGGCGGCAGGCATCTGAGCATGCGCCTGCTGCTGAACATCGACGTTCCCGACCTGGCCGCGGCCGAACGGTTCTACGTCGAGGCGTTCGGCCTGCGCGCGGGGCGTCGCCTGGGCGACGGCGTGCTTGAACTGCTGGGCGCACAGGCACCGGTGTACCTGCTGCAGAAGCCCGAAGACAGCCCCGGCGCAGACGGCCAGCCCCGGCGCTACGCGCGGCACTGGTCGCCGCTGCACCTGGACGTGGTGGTCGACGACCTCGACGTCGCGCTCGCCACCGCACTGGCTGCGGGCGCACGGCAGGAAGGCGCGGTGCGCGAGGCCGCCTGGGGCCGCATCGTGCAGGTCGCGGACCCGTTCGGGCACGGCTGGTGCCTGCTGCAGTTTCTTGGCAAAGGTTACGACGAGATGGGCGCATGAACTTCCGCCACGCTTTCCTCCTTCCTGCCGCCCTGCTTGCGCTGGCGGCCTGCGCCCACGGCCACGACTCCGGTTCCGGCGACCTGCCGGCCGGGACGGCCGAAGCCGCGACGACCGCAGCGCCCGCCGGCTGCAGCGACGCCTCCGGCTGGGATGACCCCGCCACCCCGCTGCGCGTGCACGGCAACACCTGGTACGTGGGCACCTGCGGCATTGCCGCGCTGCTGGTGACCTCGGACGAAGGCCACGTGCTGGTCGACGGCGCCACGCCGAAGGGCGGCCCGCAGATCATCGACAACATCCGCACCCTCGGCTTCGACCCGAAGGACGTGCGCGCGATCGTGTTCTCGCACGAGCACTTCGACCACGTCGGCGGGCTGGCCGCGCTGCAGGCCGCCACCGGCGCGCCGGTGTTCGCGCCCGCCGCGGCGATGGCCACCCTGCGCCGCGGCGCCAGCGACGAGAGCGATCCGCAGTTCGGCGAACTGGAGGACTTCGACCCGGTCGCGGACGTGCGCCTGCTTGCCAACAACGGCGTGGTGCGCGCCGGCAGCGTCGAGCTGCAGGCGGTCGCGACGCCCGGCCATTCGGTCGGCGGCACCAGCTGGACCTGGCGTTCGTGCGATGGCGAGGACTGCCGCCGGATCGTCTACGCCGACAGCCTGACCGCGGTGTCCGCCGACGGTTACCGCTTCAGCGACCACCCCGAGGCGATCGCGCGCCTGCGCCGGAGTTTCGCCAGCGTGGCCGCGCTGGACTGCGACATCCTGGTCACCCCGCACCCCTCGGCCAGCGCGCTGTGGACGCGGCTGGGTCCGGATGCGACCCGACCGCTGGGCGACGCAGGCGCCTGCCGCGCCTACGCCGGATCCGGGGCCGAGCGCCTGGAGCGACGCCTGGCCCGCGAAGCCGAAGCCGGCACCTCGCCGTGAGCAGCGGCCTGCCGGTCGAAGTGCGGGGCGGGCGCGGGCGCATGCTCGGCATGCCGCCGGCGCAGTTCCTGCGCGACTACTGGCAGAAGCGGCCGCTGCTGGTCCGCGGCGCATTCCCCGACTTCGTCTCGCCGATCGAACCCGAGGACCTCGCCGGCCTGGCCTGCGAGGAGCTGGCGCTGTCGCGCCTGGTCCGCCACGACCGCGCCAGCGACGGCTGGCAGGTGCGCACCGGCCCGTTCCCGGAGGAACTCTTTCCCACCCTGGGCGAACGCGACTGGACCCTGCTGGTCCAGGACGTCGACAAGTGGGACGCCGACGTGGCCGCCCTGCTGGCCCACTTCGACTTCATCCCGCGCTGGCGCATCGACGACATCATGGTCAGCTTCGCCGCCACCGGCGGCTCGGTCGGTGCGCACGTCGACCAGTACGACGTGTTCCTGCTGCAGGCCCAGGGCCACCGCCGCTGGCAGATCGACGCCGGCCCCGCCCTCGACGGCGTGGCCCCGCCGCTGGACTTCCGCGACGACGTGGAGATCCGGCTGCTGCGGGAGTTCCACCCCAGCCACGACTGGGTGCTGGAGCCGGGCGACATGCTCTACCTGCCGCCGGGCGTGCCCCATCACGGCGTGGCCGAGGACCCCTGCCTGACCTTCTCGGTCGGCATGCGCGCGCCGTCGGCGGCCGAGCTGATGGGCGATTACATCGACACCCTCGCCGCCGCGGCCGACGACTCGCTGCGCTACGGCGATGCCGACCTGGCGCTGCCGCAGGACGCCAACGAGATCGACGCGGCGGCGATGGCGCGGGTGGTCGAGGCGCTCAACGCGCTGCGCTTCCGCGATCCCGACCGGCTTGGCGACTGGTTCGGCCGCTTCATCACCAGCTACCGCAGCGCCGACGTGGCCGCCGCGGACGGCGACGCGCCCTCGCGGATCGAGATCGAATGGTCGCTGGAGCACGGCGGCGGAGTGCTGCAGCGGCATCCGTTCGCGCGCATGGCCTGGCGCCGCGCCGCCGACGGCGGGCGGCTGTATGCCTCCGGCCACGACCTGGCCCTGCCGGTGCGCGACGCCCAGCGCATTGCCGGGAGCGAGCGCGTCGACGGCACGCTCTACGCCACGCTCTCCGCCGCCGGCCGCGACGCACTGCACCAACTGCTGCACAGCGGCGGCTACCGGTGGCTGCCGGACAGGGACGCGGGGTGACCCCGCCCGGCCCGTTCCAGGTCGTCGCGGTCGACTACGCGGCCGCGCTGGCGCAGCTGCGCGCCGTGCGCGAGGCGGTCTTCATCCAGGAACAGGGCGTGCCGCCGGAGCTCGAATCCGACCACCAGGATCCGCACAGCCGCCACGTGCTCGCGCGCGACGGCAGCGGCCTGGCGATCGGCACCGCGCGGCTGAGCCGGGAAGGCCGGATCGGACGCATGGCGGTGCTGCGCGAATGGCGCGCGCACGGCGTCGGCAGCGCCCTGCTCCACCGCCTGCTGCGGATCGCGCGCGAGGACGGGCTCGAGCGCGTGAGCCTGCATGCGCAGGAGGGCGCGATCGGGTTCTACCATCGGCACGGCTTCACGCCGTTCGGCGAGCGCTTCGTCGAGGCCGGCATCGGCCACGTGGCGATGCAGCGCCGGCTGGACCGGCCGGTGGCGGTCGGGGACCGCGCCGCCGCAGTCGCCACCACCGTTGCCATCGTTCAGGGCGCGCGCCGCCGGCTCTGGATCCACAGCCGCACGCTCGACCCGGGCCTGTACGACCATCCGCGCGTGCTCGAAGCCCTGCGCGGCTTTGCCGTCGCCGGCAACGATCCGCGGCTGCGCGTGCTGCTGCACGATGCGCTGGCCGCGCAGCGCGCGCATGCGCCGCTGATCGCGCTCGGCCAGCGCCTGCCGAGCGTGATCGCGTTCCGCGAGGTCGAAGACCCGGTCGACCGCGGCACCCCGTCGGCGCTGATCGCCAGCGATACCGGCGGCTACTACTTCCGCGCCCTGGGCCACCGTTTCGATGGTGAAACGGAGCATCACGCCCGCGCCCGCGCCCGCCAGCTGACCGGTGACTTCGACGAAATCTGGGAGCGCTCCCGCCCTTGCAGCGAACTGCGCGCGCTGGGAATCTGAGCGGCGCTGCATCCGCGGTCTTCCGGGAATCGACCGGATTCCCGCGAAAAACCGGCGCGATTCCCGATCGCGGCCGAGGCCGCTCCCGCAATCCCGGGCCGGCGTTGTGCCGGGCACGGCACGATCGGCACGGGTTGTTGCCCAGATGCGTGCGGCAGGACCTGTCCGCGGCCCCAACGCAGGTCCCGCTCCACCCAAAGCATGATGCAACGCCACATGGCCAGTGGCTATAATGTCGCGCTCAATCTCCAGCTGCTCCCGGAAGCTGAAAAATCTTTCCGGATCAGCAATTTGCCTTCCCCACCAGAGTCCCAGACGCCCGCCGTGGACAGTCTCCTGAAGCAGTTTGCGCAGTCCTCCCAGCTCGGCGCCAATGCCGCCTACATCGAGGATCTCTACGAGCGGTACCTCGTCTCTCCCGACAGCGTCGGCCCCCGCTGGCAAGCGTGGTTCGACAGCATTGGTGGACGCGACGCCGGCGATGTGCCGCATTCGCCGGTGGCCGCGGCGGTCGCCGAAGCCGGACGCCAGGCCGCGCGCGGCGTGGTCGCCGGAGGCGCCAGCGACGAGCGTGAACGCCACGTCGGACGCCTGATCACCGCCTATCGCTCGCGCGGCCACCTGGGCGCCAGGCTCGATCCGCTGGCGCTGACCCCGCCGATGAATCCGCCGGACCTCGGGCTGCCGTTCCACAGCCTGTCCGAGAACGACCTCGACGGCGAATTCAGCACCGGCGGCGTGGCCGGCCAGCCGCGGATGCGGCTGCGCGAACTGCTCGCCCGGCTCAAGGCGACCTATACCGGCCCGATCGGCGCCGAGTTCATGCACATTTCCGATGTCGAGCAGCGCCAGTGGCTGTATCGACGGCTGGAAGCGGCCGGCGGTGACTACAACCTCAGTGCCGAGGCCCGCCAGCGCGTGCTCGAGCGGCTCACCGCCGCCGAAGGGCTGGAGCGCTACCTGCACACCAAGTACGTCGGCCAGAAGCGCTTCTCGCTCGAGGGCGGCGATTCGCTGATCCCGCTGCTGGACACGGTGATCCGCCAGGCCGGCATGGACAGGGTCAAGGACATCGTGATCGGCATGGCCCACCGCGGCCGCCTCAACGTGCTGGTCAACACCCTGGGCAAGAACCCGCGCACGCTGTTCGACGAGTTCGAGGGCAAGTTCGAGCACAACGAACTGGCCCACGCCGGCGACGTGAAGTACCACATGGGCTTCTCGGCCGACATCGCCACCCCCGGCGCGCCGGTGCACCTGGCGCTGGCCTTCAACCCCTCGCACCTCGAGATCGTCGACCCGGTGGTCGCCGGTTCGGTGCGCTCGCGCCAGGAGCGCCGCGTCGACGAGGAGCGCGGCCAGGTCGTGCCGGTGCTGATCCACGGCGACGCCGCGTTCGCCGGACAGGGCGTGGTGATGGAGCTGTTCCAGATGTCGCAGGCGCGCGGCTTCGCGGTCGGCGGCACCCTCCACGTGGTGATCAACAACCAGGTCGGCTTCACCACCAGCAACAAGGAAGACGCCCGCTCGACGCTGTACTGCACCGACGTGGCCAAGATGGTCGGTGCGCCGATCTTCCACGTCAACGCGGACAACCCCGAAGCGGTGGTGTTCGTGGCGAACCTGGCCTACGAGTTCCGCCAGCAGTTCAAGAAGGACGTGGTGATCGACCTGGTCTGCTACCGCCGCCACGGCCACAACGAGGCCGACGAGCCGGCGGCGACCCAGCCGACGATGTACCGCACCATCCGCAAGCATCCGACCACGCGCGAGCTGTACGCCGCGCAGTTGGACAAGGCCGGCGTGATCGACGCCGAGGCGGCCAGGGCCCTGGTCGACGGCTACCGCGACAAGCTCGACGCCGGCGAGGTCACCACCGAGCTGGCCGGGTCCAAGCCCGAGGACTACGAGCTGACCATCGACTGGTCGAAGTATCTCGCCGGCAGCCTGTCCGACGCCGTCGACACGCGCGTCGCGAAGGACAGGCTGACCGCGCTGGCGCGCAACATCACCACCCTGCCCGACGGCCTGCAGCTGCACCCGCGGGTGGCGAAGATCTACGAGGAACGGGTGAAGATGTCGGCCGGGGACGTCCCGGGCGACTGGGGTTTCGCCGAGAACCTCGCCTACGCCACCCTGCTCGATGAAGGCTTCGGCCTGCGCCTGGTGGGCCAGGACTCGGGCCGCGGCACCTTCTTCCACCGCCATGCGATCCTGCACGACCAGAAGGCCGACAGCTACCACATGCCGCTGCGCGCGCTGGTCGACCGTCCGGAGCGCTGCACCATCATCGACTCGCTGCTGAGCGAGGAAGCGGTGATGGCCTTCGAATACGGCTTCTCCACCACCGACCCGAACACGCTCGACATCTGGGAAGGCCAGTTCGGCGACTTCGCCAACGGCGCCCAGGTGGTGATCGACCAGTTCATCGCCTCGGGCGAGGCCAAGTGGGGCCGCATCTCCGGCCTGACCCTGCTGCTGCCGCACGGCTACGAAGGCCAGGGCCCCGAGCACAGTTCGGCGCGCCTGGAGCGCTTCCTGCAGCTGTGCGCGCTGGACAACATGCTGGTGTGCGTGCCGACCACGCCCGCGCAGTGCTTCCACATGCTGCGCCGGCAGATGAAGATGTCCACGCGCAAGCCGCTGATCGTGATGAGCCCCAAGTCGCTGCTGCGCCACAAGCTGGCGGTGTCGACCCTGGACGAGCTGGCCGACGGCCAGTTCCAGCAGCTGATCGCGGACCCTTCGGCCAATCCGAAGAAGGTCAAGCGCGTGGTGCTGTGCTCGGGCAAGGTCTACTACGACCTGCTTGAGGACGTGCACAAGCGCGGCCAGGATGACGTCGCCGTGATCCGCGTCGAGCAGCTGTATCCGTTCCCGCGCGAACTGCTGGCCGCGGAGCTGAAGAGGTACGGCAAGGCCAGCGACGTGATCTGGTGCCAGGAAGAGCCGCAGAACCAGGGCGCGTGGTACCAGATCAAGCACCATCTGCAGGCCTGCCTGGGCAAGAACCAGGCGCTGAGCTACGCCGGCCGCAGCCGCTCGCCGTCGCCAGCCGTCGGCCACTTCGCTGACCACGTCGAAGAGCAGCTCAAGCTGGTCGCCGAAGCGCTGGTCCTTCCTCCCGGCGACCAGATCGCCGCCGAATAACACCGCCCGACTCCACGCATCAAGGACGCCACCCCATGGCCACCGAAGTCAAAGTTCCGGTCCTTCCCGAATCCGTGTCCGACGCCACCATCGCCGGCTGGCACAAGAAGGCCGGCGACGCCGTCAGCCGCGACGAGAACCTCGTCGACCTGGAGACCGACAAGGTCGTGCTCGAGGTGCCCTCGCCGGTCGACGGCGTGCTCAAGGAGATCAAGTTCAAGGAAGGCGACACGGTGACCAGCCAGCAGCTGCTGGCGATCATCGAGGAAGGCGCGAAGGCGTCCGCCGACGCGGGCAAGGACGAAGGCAAGAGCGAGGACAAGGACAGCCAGCCCGCCGCGGGCGCCGAGGAAGTGCAGGAGAAGAAGGGCGCGAAGAAAGCCGAGGCCGCGGCTCCCGCCTCGACCCATCCCGCCCCGGCGTCGTCCGGCAAGACCGGCGACCTGCCCCCGGGCGCGCGCTTCACCGCCGAGAAGGACGGCATCGACCCGTCGCAGGTGCAGGGCACCGGCCGCCGCGGCGCGGTGACCAAGGAAGACCTGGTCAACTACGCGGCCGGCAGGACCGGCGGCGTGTCGGGCGGCGCGCGTCCCGAAGAGCGCGTGCCGATGACCCGCATCCGCAAGCGCATCGCCGAGCGCCTGATGCAGTCGAAGGACTCGACTGCGATGCTGACCTCGTTCAACGAGGTCAACCTGGGCAAGGTGATGGCCATGCGCAAGGAGCTGGGCGAACAGTTCCAGAAGGACACCGGCGTCAAGCTCGGCTTCATGAGCTTCTTCGCCAAGGCCGCCGCCAACGCGCTGCAGCGCTACCCGGTGGTCAACGCCTCGGTCGACGGCGACGACATCATCTACCACGGCTATGCCGACATTTCGGTGGCGATCTCCACCGACCGCGGCCTGGTCACGCCGGTGCTGCGCAACGTCGAACGCATGTCCTTCGCCGACGTCGAAAAGACCATCGGCGACTACGCCAAGGCCGCGCGCGAGGGCGGGCTCAAGCTCGAGGACCTGCAGGGCGGCACCTTCACCATCACCAACGGCGGCACCTTCGGTTCGCTGTTCTCGACCCCGATCGTGAACCCGCCGCAGTCGGCGATCCTGGGCATGCACACCATCAAGGAGCGCGCCATCGTCGAGAACGGCCAGGTCGTCGCCGCGCCGATGATGTACATCGCCATCAGCTACGACCACCGCATCATCGACGGCAAGGACGCGGTGCTGTTCCTGGTCGACATCAAGAACCAGCTCGAGAATCCGGGCCGGATGGTGCTGGGGCTTTGATTTCCTCTCCTTCCCCTTCAAGGGGAAGGTCGGGATGGGGATGGTGTCCCCCAGCGGACGCCATCGAGGCAACACCATCCCCACCCTGACCCTCCCCTTGAAGGGGAGGGAATTCCGGTCAAGGAGTTTTTCGATGGAACAATACGACGTCGTCGTCATCGGAGCCGGCCCAGCCGGCTACCACGCCGCGATCCGCGCCGCGCAGCTGGGCATGAGCGTGGCCTGCATCGACGCCGGCCTGGGCAAGGACGGCAAGCCGGCGCTGGGCGGTACCTGCCTGCGCGTGGGCTGCATCCCGTCCAAGGCGCTGCTGGACTCCTCGCGCCAGTTCCACAACCTGCAGCACGTGTTCGAACAGCACGGCATCAGCGCCAGGGATCCGAAGATCGACGTCGGCACCATGGTCGGCCGCAAGGACGCCATCGTGAAGCAGTTCACCGGCGGCATCGCGCAGCTGTTCAAGGCCAACAAGGTCAAGTCCTACTACGGCTTCGCCACCCTGCACGCCGATCGCGTGGTCAAGGTGAAGCAGCACGACGACACCGAGTTGGAGCTCACCGGCACCAACGTGATCATCGCCGCGGGTTCGGATTCGATCGAACTGCCGTTCGCCAAGTTCGACGGTGAGGCCATCGTCGACAACGTCGGCGCTCTGGATTTCACCGAGGTGCCGAAGCGCCTGGCCGTGATCGGCGCCGGCGTGATCGGCCTGGAGCTGGGCAGCGTGTGGAAGCGCCTGGGTTCCGAGGTGGTGATCCTCGAAGCGCTGCCGGACTTCCTGGCCGCGGCCGACGCCGAGGTGTCGAAGGTCGCCGCGCGCGAGTTCAAGAAGCAGGGTCTGGACATTCGCCTGGGCGCCAAGGTCTCGAAGGCCGAGGTGACCGGCAAGGGCAAGAAGAAGGAAGTGAAGGTCACCTTCGCCGACAAGAAGGGCGAGGAGACGATCACCGTCGACAGGCTGCTGGTGGCCGTGGGCCGCAAGGCCGCGTCGAAGGGCCTGCTGGCCGAAGGCTCGGGCGTGAAGCTCACCGAGCGCGGTCAGATCGAGGTCGACGAGCACTGCCACACCGGCGTCGACGGTGTCTGGGCCGTGGGCGACTGCGTGCGCGGCCCGATGCTGGCGCACAAGGGCTTCGAGGAAGGCATCGCGGTGGCCGAGCTGATCGCGGGCCTGCCGGGCCACGTCAACTTCGACACCATCCCCTGGGTGATCTACACCGAGCCCGAGCTGGCCTGGGTCGGCAAGACCGAGCAGCAGCTGAAAGAGGAAGGCATTCCGTACAAGGCGGGCAGCTTCCCGTTCGCCGCCAACGGCCGCGCGGTGGCGATGGTCGAGCCGGCGGGCTTCGTGAAGGTGCTGGCGCACGCCGAGACCGATCGCGTCCTGGGCATGCACCTGGTCGGCGCCAACGTTTCGGAGCTGGTGCACGAGGGCGTGCTGACCATGGAGTTCAAGGGTTCGGCCGACGATCTCGCCCGCATCTGCCACGCCCACCCCAGCCTGTCGGAAGCCATCCACGACGCCGCGATGGCGGTCGACAAGCGCGCGATCCACAAGGCCAACTGAGCGGCCGGATCGGGATACACGAAGGCCCGGGCAATGCCTGGGCCTTCGCCTTTGGAGAGCCGCAGCATGCCCGAACCGCACCTGTCGCCGCTGCTGCTCGCCGCCCTTGCCGCCTGCGCCGCCTCCACGCCAATGCACCCGCCGACGCCTGCCGCCACGCCCGCGATCGATGACACCCCGGTGCACGCCCGCTGCGCGCAGGTGCGTCCCGGCATGAACTACCGCGAGGCGCTGGCGCTGATGGGACGCGCGCCCGACAGCACGCTGTCCGGCCATACTGCCGCCGGCCCTGGCGGCGATCCACCCGCGGGAAGCCATGCGATCGATTTCTGGAGCGGGATCGATGCGCAGGGACGCCAACGCGTCTCGAGCCTGCACTACGGCGGCGGCGTGGTCGATTCGGTCGACTGCGGCCGGCCCGTGGACGACCCCTCCCCGCCCCACTCCACCGGAACCTGATCCATGCGCTCGATCTGCGTCTATTGCGGCTCCAACGCCGGCAGCAAGCCGGCCTACACCGAACGTGCCATGGCGCTCGGCGACCGCATCGCGCGCGACGGCCTGCAGCTGGTCTACGGCGGCGGCAACGTCGGCCTGATGGGCATCGTCGCCGACGCGGTGCTGCAGGGCGGCGGCGAAGTGGTCGGCGTGATTCCCGAACAGCTGGTCAACTGGGAAGTCGCGCACAGGGACGTCACCCGGCTGGAAGTGGTTGGTTCGATGCACGAGCGCAAGATGCGCATGTTCGACCTGTCCGACGGTTTCGTCGCCCTGCCCGGCGGCTTCGGCACGCTCGACGAGATGTTCGAGATGCTGACCTGGCGCCAGCTGGGCATCGGCAACAAGCCCTGCGCCTTCCTCGACGTGGACGGCTTCTACGAGCCCCTGATCGGCATGATCGACCGCATGGTCGAAGAACGCTTCCTGCATCCCGCGCAGCGCGCCGACCTGTGGCACGGCAGCGACATCGACGCGATGCTGGGATGGATGCAGGACTATGCGCCGGTGAGCGCGACCAAATGGTTGGACAGGAAGCACCGCGAGTCCATGCGGTAGGCGGCTGACGCGGGGCGACGCGTTCTCCATCCGGGCGCGAATGCGTGGATCTCGATCGCGGCTGAAGCCGGGCCAGCGGTCGCGCGCGCGTCGCTGCGGCGCATGTCCAGCCGGCAAGCCGTGTCGCGCGTTGCGCGCTGTGTGACAATGCACGCGCAGTCACTGTCCGGCATGCCGGAACCACGGAGAGACAGATGGAACTCCCCGGAAGCTTCGCCGCATTCCGCATACACAGCGACGACGCCGGCTATCGCAGCGGCATCGAGCAGGTCTCGCTGGACGAACTGTCCCCGGGCGAGATCGTGCTCAGGACCGCGTTCTCGTCCGTGAACTTCAAGGATGCGCTGGCCGCGACCGGCAAGGGGCGGATCCTGCGCGAATTCCCGCTGGTCGGCGGCATCGACGTCGCCGGCCACGTGGTGTCGTCGGCCGACCCGAGGTTCCGCGAGGGCGACCAGGTCCTGGTCACCGGCAGCGGCCTGAGCGAAACCCGCGACGGCGGCTACGCCCGGTACGCCAGGGTCGAGGCGAAGTGGGCGGTTCCGCTGCCGATGGGGCTGTCGCTGCGCGACAGCATGATCCTTGGGACCGCCGGCTTCACCGCGGCACTGGCGCTGTTGCGGATGCAGGAGAACCGGCAGGATCCATCGCTCGGCCCGCTCGCCGTCACCGGCGCCACCGGCGGCGTCGGCTCGCTGGCGGTCGACATCTTCAGCCGCGCCGGCTACGCCGTGCACGCGATCAGCGGCAAGCCGGCGCACGTCGACTACCTGCGCTCGATCGGCGCCAGCGAGGTGCTGGGCCGCGACGCGCTGGCCACCACCCGCCCGCTGGAGTCGGTGCGCTTCGGCGGCGGCCTCGACAACGTCGGCGGCACCATGCTCGCCAGCCTGCTGGCCCAGACCCGCCCCTACGGCAACGTCGCCAGCGCCGGGCTGGCGGCGAGCGCGGAGCTGCCGACAACGGTGATGCCGCACATCATCCGCGGCGTGTCCCTGCTCGGCGTGGCGTCTGCCGGCACCGCACGCGAGATCCGCGACGAGGTCTGGCAGCGCCTGGCCTCGGACTGGAAACCGCGCCACCTGGATCGCATCTGCACCCGCGAAACCACGCTCGAGGGGCTGCCGGAGGTGTTCGAGGGCATGCTGGGCGGCGGATCGGTCGGCAGGACCCTGGTCACATTCCCTTAGCCGAAGCGGTTGGCAAGCCCGCCGCGACCGCTACAATCTCCGCTGTCCGCAAGGGGAAAACAGAATGGCGCGCATCCTCATCGTCGATGATTCACCCTCGCAGCTGATGGGCATCCGCCGCATCGTCGAGAAGCTCGGCCACGAGGCGGTCACGGCCGAGGATGGCGCCGCCGGCGTGCGCGCCGCACAGGAGCACCTGCCCGACCTGATCCTGATGGACGTGGTGATGCCCAACCTCAACGGTTTCCAGGCCACGCGCACGATCAAGCGCGACGCCGCTACCGGCCACATCCCCGTGATCCTGGTCACCACCAAGGACCAGGAAACCGACCGCGTCTGGGGCATCCGCCAGGGTGCGCAGGGCTATCTCACCAAGCCTTTCAGCGAAGCCGAGCTGACCGAGGCGATCGTCTCCACCCTCGGCCAGGGCAACGCCCCGGCGCCGGAGCCGGAAGCGGGATAGCGGTGCAGCTTCGATAGGCTGTTCCCACGCAGGCGCATCCCGGCCTTCCACCCCGGCGCGCGCGCAGCCCCGCACGCGGGGGAAAGAGCGGGGGCGCAGTCACGCGCAGCCTCAGGCCTGCCGCCAATCCCCGGGGAAACTCTCGCGCAGCTTTTCATAGGCCTCGCGCTGGCGCGCGTCCTGCGGGACCGGGGCCTGGATCTCGATTTCCACCAGCTGGTCGCCCGCCGCCGCGCCGCCGGGGCCCGGCAGGCCGCGGCCGCGCAGGCGCAGCTTGCGGCCGGCTTCGGAGCCGGCGGGGATCTTGAGTTCGACCCGGCCGCCCAGCGTCGGCACGCTGACCGTCGCCCCCAGGGCCGCCTCCCAGGGCGCAACCGGCAGGCTGTGGATGATGTTGCGGCCGTCGACCTCGAACTGCGGATGCGCGGCGTATTCGATCTCCAGCAGCAGGTTGCCGCCGTGCGCACCCTGACCGCCCAGCCGGATCACCTGGCCGGGGCGGATCCCGCGCGGCACGAGCACGTCGAACGAGCGTCCGTCGACCGTGATCCGCACGCTGTCGCCGCGGTGCACGGTCTCCAGCGGGACCGCGAGCCGGGCGCGGGTGTCGCCCATGCCCTGGCCGCGCGCGGACGGGCGCGCGCCGTTGGCGCCGCCCGCGGCTCCGCGCCGGAACAGGCTCTCGAAGAAATCGCTGAAGCCGCCGCCCGCGCCGCCGCCGGCAAACACCTCGTCGAAATCGAAGCCGCCCGCGCCCGTGCCGCCGCCGCCGCCGAAGCCCGCGGGCGGAACCTCGTCGCCCGGGCGGTAGCCGCGTGCGCGCAGCTGGTCGTAGGCCTTGCGGCGCTCGGGATCGCGCAGCGCCTCGTAGGCCTCGTTGACGGCCTTGAACTGGTCCTCGGCGCCCGCCTCCTTGCTCACGTCGGGGTGGTACTTGCGCGCCAGCCGGCGGTAGGCGGACTTGATCTCCGCGTCGCCGGCGTTGGGCTCCACGCCCAGCACGTTGTAGTAATCCTTGAACTGCATGGTCGCTCCACGACGATGGCCCGCATGATGCGGGCCATCGCCAGTTTACCGGTGGACGCGGCGCGGGTCAGTGCGCGGTCTGCACCCCGACCTGGATCCGGCGCGGCGTGGTCTCCGGCCGCTTGGGGATCACGATTTCCAGCACGCCGTCGCGCCCGTTGGCGGCGATACCCTCCGGGTCGGCGCTGTCGGGCAGCGCGAAGCGGCGGTGGAAGCTGCCGTAGCGGCGTTCCACCCGCGAATAGCGCTCGGTCTCGGTGCTCGACTCGCTCTTGCGCTCGCCCTTGATCGAGAGGATGCCCTTGTCCATCTGGATCTCGATCTGCTGCGGATCGATGCCCGGCAGGTCGGCGTAGATCACGAAGCGGTCGGCCTCTTCCTTGATGTCGACGCGCGGCACCCACTGGGCGGTGACCACGGCCGACGCGTCGGTGTCGGGCTCGCCGAAGAAGCGGTCGAACACCTGCTTGATCTCGTCGTGCAGCGCCAGCTCCGTCGGGCGCTGGCGATAACGGACAATGCTCATCTGTGTGCCTCCTGAAGTCTGGTCGGCGGCACCCTGCCGCCACTTCCCCCTATGTCAGGCCGCACGCGCGTTTTTCAAGCCCCGCGCCGCGCGCGACGTGCGACGATAGGGGCCGCCCACCCCTGCCCCGAGGCTGCATTCCCATGACCATCCAGATCGGCGACCGCATCCCCGAAGTGGTGCTCAAGTACATCGACGACGGCGTCCAGGCGGTCGATACCCCGACCCTGTTCGAGGACCGCAAGGTGGTGCTGTTCGCGGTTCCGGGCGCGTTCACGCCCACCTGCTCGGAGCGGCACCTGCCGGGCTTCGTCGAGCAGTTCGACCGCTTCCGCGAACGCGGCATCGACGTGGCCTGCATGGCGGTGAACGATCCGTTCGTGATGCAGGCCTGGGGCGAGAGCCAGGGCGTGCCCCAGGGCCTGCGCCTGCTCTCGGACGGCAACGCCGACCTCACCCGCGCGCTGGGGCTGGAGATGGACGCCAGCGGCTACGGCATGGGCATCCGCTCCAAGCGCTTCGCCCTGTACGCGGAGGACGGGGTGGTCAGGCAGCTGTTCGTGGAGGCACCGGGCGAATTCAAGGTCTCGGGCGCCGAGCACGTGCTGGCCCGGCTGGACGACTGAGGCCGGGCAACCGCGCTGTCACGACGCCGGATCGGGTGCGGGCGGACCGGCCGCCCCGGTACGCTCCGGCGCAAGCACGCGCAGGTCGATGCTGGCCCAGGCGCCGGTGTCGGCCAGGGCTGTGAGCCGGTGCCTGCCGGCCGTGTCGAAGACGTGGACCAGGCGGTTCGCGCCGCGGGTGGTCGCGATCGGGCGGCCGTCGAGCAGCCATTGCACCGTGGCTTCGGTCCCGATCGCGCGCAGGGACACGCGGATGCCGCGCGCGCTGCCCGGCGGGCGCGCCAGGGTGGAGCCGTCGGCGAGCCCGTCGATGCGCAGTTCAGCCACCGCGTCGCGACCGTCGTCGGCGCAGTCCGGCGACAGCGCCGGCAGGCTCGACGCCCGGCGGTCGGAGGCCGGCAGCCAGGGCGCGACCAGCGCCGGCCAGCGCGCCACCGCCGCGGTCCGGGGCAGGTGCGGCGCGCTGCAGTTCGCGGACAGGCGCAGGCCGGTCGCGGCATCGACCTCGAAGCGCACCAGCCCGGAGCTCCAGGCGCGCGCGTCGCGTTCGGCGAAGGTCGGCGGGATCGCGCCGTCGAGCACCCGGGCCTCCAGCCGACGCCGGCACAGTTCCGGCGCCTGCGCGTCGGCGGCGGTGCCCAGCGGCCAGCACACCTCGCGCCGTTCCACCGACGGCGGCGGCGGCACCGGCGCGTCGTCGACGCGGTCGCGCGGCAGGCTGTCGATCACTTCGAACAGCAGCGGCAGCGCGGTCAGCGCGCCGTACTGGCCCGGCAGCGGCGTGCCGTCGGGGCGGCCGACCCAGACCCCGACGGTATAGCGGCGGGTGCCGCCCAGCGCCCAGGCATCGCGGAAACCGTAGCTGGTGCCGGTCTTCCACGACACCCGCGGCCGGCGGGCGGCGTCGAACATGCCCTCGCGCTCGCCCGGGCGCGGGTTCGAATCGAGGATGTCGCGCACGATCCAGGCCGCGCCCGGCGACAGCAGCCGGCGCTCGTTCTCCGGATCGGTCCGGCGGTAGCGCACCCGCCCGGCGACGCCGTCGCGGTGCAGGGCCGCATGCGCGCCCACCAGGTCCTCCAGGCGCGCGCCGGTGCCGCCCAGGATCAGGGCCAGGTTGGGCGAGACGCCGCGCGGGAAGCGCAGGTCGATCCCGGCATGCGCCAGGCGCGCGGCGAAGCGCGCCGGCCCGACCCGGTCGAGCAGGTCCACCGCAGGCACGTTGAGCGAGCGCTGCAGCGCCGTCGTGGCCGCGACCGGGCCGTTGAACGCGGCATCGAAGTTGCCCGGCCGGTAGCCGCCGAACGACTGCGGCGCATCCACCAGCAGGCTCTGCGAATGGATCAGGCCATCGTCCAGGGCCATGCCGTACAGGAACGGCTTGAGGGTCGACCCGGGCGAGCGCCAGGCGCGCACCATGTCCACGTGGCCCAGGCGCGCGCGGTCGGTCAGGTCCAGCGAACCGACGTAGGCGCGCGCCTGCATGCTCGCGTTGTCGACCACCAGCAGCGCCGCCGAGGTGCGTTCGGGCAAGTCCGAGAAGTACGTCGCCACCCGTGCCTCGAGCGTGCGCTGCAGCCCTGCGTCGAGGGTGGAGACGATGCGCGCGTCTTGCGGATGCGCCGCGCGCAGACGCCGGGCCAGCAGCGGTGCCGACATTGGCGGGCGCAGGCGGCGCGCGACCACGGTCTCGATCCGCGCGTCGCGCACCCGCTCGGGGGTCCAGCGGCCCAGCGTGGCCATGCGTTCGAGCACCTTGTCGCGCGCCACCTGCGCCGCGTCCGGATGGCGGTCGGGCCGGAGCCGGCTGGGCGCCTGCGGCAGCACCGTCAGCAGCGCCGCCTCGGCGTGCGACAGGCGCGCGGCGGACTTGCCCAGGTAGGCCCAGCTGGCCGCTTCGACGCCCTCGATGGTGCCGCCGAACGGCGCCCGCTCCAGGTACAGGGCGAGGATCTGGTCCTTGGACAGGTGCGCCTCCAGCTGCACCGCGCGCAGCATCTGCAGCGCCTTGCCCGGCAGGCTGCGGGTGGATGCGCCGGGCCTGCGGTCGAGGATGCGCGCGACCTGCATGGTCAGGGTCGAGCCGCCGGAAACGATGCCGCCACCGCGCGCCCACTGCCAACCGGCGCGCAGCAGGGCGAAGGGATTGACCCCGGGGTGGCGGTCGAACCAGCGGTCCTCGTAGGCCAGCAGCGCCTCGATGTACAGCGGCGAGACGCTGTCGCGGGTGGCCGGGTGGCGCCATACGCCCTCGGCGTCGGCGAAGGCGCGCAGCGGGGTGCCGTCGGCGGCGACCACCAGGGTGCTGGTGTCGCGCGCGCCGGGCAGCTGCGGCGGGAATGCCAGGTCCAGCGCCAGCAGACCCAGCAGCAGCGCCACCGTGCCCCAGCGCAGCCAGGGTCCCAGCCGCCTCAGGCGGCGCATGGCGTCGCGGTCAGACCGTGGGCGGCAGCCGCCTGCGCACGCGGCTCAGCGCGGTCGCCCGCCATGCCCGACCCCCTCGCTCACGGCTGCACCACCGTGATCGACGCCGGCAGCGCGCGCCCGACGCCGCGGATGTCGGGCCGGTACATGTCCTCCACCATCGGCGGCGGGACCGCGTAGGTGCCCGGCGTGACCGCGCGAACCAGGTAGAACACGCGCGCGGTGCGGCCGCGGTCCAGTTCCAGCGCGGCCACGTAGCGGTCGTCGCGGAACTCCTCGTGGCGCACCTCGGCGGCGTCGGAGCGCTCGCTGATGGAGATTCCCGACACCACCACGTCGGCCCACTGCCGGGCGTCGCCGAGGTTGAAGTTTTCCACCTCCAGCCCCGCCGGCAGCAGGTCGGTGAGCAGCGCGTCGCGGATCGACGCGTCGGAGGTGATCGCCACCGACACGATCAGCGCCTCGCCCTCCTTCAGCGGCCCCGGGGTCCAGCGCCCGCCCTCGGTGGTGTGGAAGCTGCGCTCGACCTTGATCCGGCTGAAGTCGGCCGCGGGCGCCGCCACCGGCACGCCGGCCACGTCGATGCTCACGAACAGCGGCGGCTGCGCGGCCGGTTCGGCCCCGGTCGCGGCCCCGGCCGCGGCCACCAGGGTCGGCTCGAAGCGCACGCCCGCGGCCAGCGCGGCGTCGTCGTAGCTGCGGCCGACCATGCGCAGGGGCGCGATCTGCTGCGCCACACCGCCCTCGGTGAGCGTGCCGGCCACCCGGTTGCCCGGTGCCGCCGCCAGCGCCCGGCCAAGCCGCGCCAGCGCGATCTGCTCCTGGGTGCTCAGGTACAGCCGGCCGCTGCGGCCGCGGCGCGCGTCCAGCTCGCGCGCGACCTCGATCGCGCGCGCGGTGTGCTCGGGCCTTGCCAGGTCGCGTTCGTGGGTGAGCGCGATCATCAGCGACTGGTCGCGCAGCGGGCTGCCGTAGTCCCACAGGTAGCCGGGACGGTCGCCCTCGAACGCGAACGCCTGCGCGATGGCCTTCGCGCCGCGGTCGCCGTCGCCCTGCAGCGACAGCGCCAGGCCCAGGTGCACCAGCGGCAGCGCGCCCAGCGCGTGCTTGCGGTCGTTGTCGTAGAGCGCGCGCAGGGTGCCCAGCGGGGCCCGGTTCACCCGCGCCAGCGCGTAGCCGGCGTAGGCCTGGTAGGCGAAGCGCAGGTGCGAGCGGTGGTCGCGGCCGTAGAACTGCTCGCCGCCGGCCAGCAGGTCCTCGCCAAGCCGCTCCAGCGCCTTCTGCAGCATCGCCTCGGGCACGTTGAAGCCGGCCTCGCGCGCATCGAGCAGGAACTCGACGATGTAGGGCGTGAGCAGCGGATTGACGTAGCTGCTGTCGCCCCACATCGAGAAGTGGCCCGATCCGACCTGCATCGACGCCAGGCGTCCGAGCGCGCCCTCCACGTACTGCCGGCGACGATCGGTGTCGACGTCGCGGAGGCCGAGCATCGTCGCGGTCGCCTCGTCCAGCTGCAGCGCGGCGTAACCCTTGCTGGTGGTCTGTTCGGCGCAGCCGTAGGGATAGTCCAGCGCGCCGCGGATCGCGCTCGCGAACGGGATCGGCGGGATCGCGCTGACGCTGAAGCGCGCGGTCACCGAGCCGGGCATCAGCCCCTGCGCCAGCGAGGCGTCGAGCGTGACCGGGCCGGGCGTGGTCAGCACGCGCGTGTTCGAACGCAGCACCGACGGCCAGGCGGCGCGCACCGGCAGGTCGTAGCGGCGGTCGACTTCCACCCCGCTGCCGTCCACCCGCACCCGAACCTGGGCCACGGTATGGCCGCTGCCGGCCGAGACCGGGAAGTTGAGCGTGGTCTTGCCGTCCACCGCCAGCTGCACCCGGCGCCTGCCGTCGCCGATCGTGAGCGGGCCGATCCCGTCCACGCGCACGTCGAAGGTCCCGGCGCGGCCGCTGAAGTTGCCCAGGTCCAGGGTCACCGTGCCGCGATCCCCCGGCGCCATCACCCGCGGCATGCTGGCTTCGGCCACCAGCGGCGCGCGCACCAGGGTTTCGACGTCGCGGCTGCCGTAGCCGTCGGCCGAGAACACCAGCGCGGAAACCCGCAGGGTGCCGTTGAAGTCGGGCACGTCCAGCCGCACCCGGGCATTGCCCTGGGCGTCGAGCCGGACCGGTCCGGCGAACAGGTCCACCGTCTGCACCCGCGCGGTCGGGCGCCGCGCCTGCGGCAGCGCGGCCAGGGCCATGTCGCCGCCGAAGCGCAGGCGTGCGCTGCCGCCTTCGAAACTCTCGATCACCCGGCCGTACACGTCCCAGGCGTCGACCCCCAGCCGCCGCTGGGCGAAGAAGTGGCCGCGTGCGTCGGGCACCGGGTAGCGGGTGATGTTGAGGATGCCCACGTCGACCGCGGACACCGTCGCGTACGCCTCCTTGCCGGCCAGCTGCGGCGCGCTCAGCACCACCTGCAGCGGGCCCTCGGGCTCGATCTTCTCCGGCGCCTTCAGGCCGACCGCGACCCGCCGGTCGCGCCGGTCCATCGGCACGTGGGCCACGCCCACCGCGCGCGCCGGGGTGATCTTGCTGGGCGCGCTGCCGCCGCGGAACACCAGCGCGGTGACGTAGACGTCGTGCCGCTCCCAGTCCTCGGTCACCGGGATCTCGAAGCTGCTGCCGGCGCGGGCCTCGATCGCCTGCACGTACAGCAACCGGTCGCTTTCCACCAGCAGCACGCCCTTGCCCGGATGCGGCGGCGTGACCGTGACCTTGAGCGTATCGCCGGCGCGGTAGCCGCTGCGGTCGAGCGACAGCTTGACCTTGTCGGGCCGCGCGTCGAGCCCGCGGTTGCCGTCGCTCCAGCTCCAGCCGGCGCGGAACGGATAGCGGGTGACCAGCTTCGTTTCCGGGTCGAGCACGTCGATCCGGTATTCGCCCCACTCGACCGGGAAGTTCAGCCGCGCGGCGGTCTCGCCGACGTCGATGCTGCGCGTCTCCACGTTCTCGTAGCGGCTGCTGAACTCGTAGTCCCAGCCGTCGTCGCCGTGGCGCCAGTGGTAGTCGCGATGTTCGCGCACCAGGGTGACCTGCAGCCCCTTCACCGGACGCGGCTTGCCGTCCACGCCCACCCGGGTGAACTCGAAACCCGGGCTGCTGTTGGCGTCGGCACCGTCATCGTCGTCGAACTGCGGGCGCACGCCCACCAGCGCATCGGCGGGCCACAGCACCCGGGCAAGGCTGCGGTTGACGCTGCGGCCGCCGGTTTCGAACAGGCTGCCGCTGACCACCGCCGCCACCGGCGTGGTCGCCTTGACCTCCTCGGGCAGCGCGATCTCCTGGCTCAGCCTGCCCTCGTCGTCGAGGGTGGCATCGATCACGTCCTTCGCTTCCTTCGGCAGCTTCACCGTGGGATCGCCGAAGAACCAGCCGGGCATGCCTTCGACCGGATGCTGCTCGACGGCGACCGCCAGCCGTGCGGTGAAGCGGTTGCCGGCGGCCGGCGCGCCGTACAGGTAGGCGCCGGTGGCCTGCAGGACCAGCGGCTGGCCGGGCCGGAGGACGGGTTCGGCCGCGTCGAGCTCGAGCTTCATGCGCTCGGGCAGGAACTCCTCGATCCGCAGGCTCATGCCCTGCACCGCTTCCTTGCTGGCCGGGTCGGTACGGAACTCCACCTGCCAGCGGCCGGTGGGCGCATCCACCGGCACTTCGCGCTCGAAGCTGAAATAGCCCAGCGCGCCCGGCTCCAGCCGGGTCTCGAAGAACGGTTTGCCGTCGGGCTGCTTCAGCCGCACGTACAGCGACCGGGGCGCGCCGTTCCCGCCGTCCACGGCCACCGGCCGGCCGTCGTGGTCGCGCAGCAGCGCCGAGACGCGCACGGTCTCGCCGGGACGGTACAGGTCGCGGCCCGACCATGCGAACACGTCGAACCAGGCCTGCTCGCGCCCGGACACCGCGAATTCCGACAGGTCCAGCGCCGGCTGGTTGAACGGCAGCATCGACACGTCGCTGCCGCGGCTGGCCACCAGCACGTGCGCGGCGTCCATCTCGTAGTCGATCAGGGCGTTGCCGTTGCGGTCGGTGGTCGCGCGGTAGACGGTTTCGCCACGGCCGTCGAGGATCCGCAGCGCGGTGCCCCCGATCGCGCCGCCGTCGGCCAGCGAGGCGGTGTGCACGAACAGCCTGTCGCGATAGGCGCGCGCATGCAGGCCGATGTCGCTGACGGTGAAGAAGGCGGTCTCGAACTCGTCCTCGAACGTCCCGGCCCGCTTCATCACCGCGAAGTACAGGCCCGGCTTCTGCAGCTCGCTGATTTCCTGCAGCGGCAGGTAGGTGAGCACGCGCTCGTTGCGCTTGCCGCCGAGCACGAAGCGGTTGACGTAGACCGGATCGGCCAGCTGCGACAGCGGCGACCGGTTGCCCCAGCGGCTTTCCAGCTCCCAGCTGCCGCGACGGCCGCCGCGCTGGAAGTCGCTGAAGAACTGCGGCAGCGACGATTCCTTGACCCGCAGGAATTCGACGTCGACCTCGGACACGTTGACCGACACCACCGGCAGCCCGCGCGATTCCTTCGCCGGCAGCACGCTGCCCTGCGATGCGAAGCCCACCACCGGATCGAGTTCGCCGGTGTAGACCTTCTCCTCCCGGTCCTCGCCCAGGCGGCTGCCGTCGGCGGCGGTCAGCTCGCCCGAAATGCGCACGGTGTAGTGGCTGTCGGCCTTGACGTGCGGATAGCGCAGCACCGTGCCGTCGTCGGACAGCGTCCAGCCGCTGGGTTCGGCGATCGGTTCGGCGAAGGTCAGCAGCCTGTCGAAATCCTGGGTGCCCACCAGCGGCTGCGAGAACTCGAGCGCGATCGCCAGCGATTCGTCGGCCTGGTCGGGCCAGGCGCGCACCAGCCCGAAGCCCTCGATGGCCTCGCGTTCGCCGCGGATCGCCTCGCCGCTGACCGCGGGCAGCTGGCCGCCCTCGTTGCGCTGGCAGCCCGCCAAAGCGAGCAGGCCCGCCACCAGCAGCGCCGCCGTCGCGGCCTTCAGTCCCCATCCAGTCGACTTGTCCAAGCGCCCCGCTCCCACCCGGTTCCGGCCCCAGTATAGGGAGGTCGGGCAGGCAAGCCGAGCGCAGGACGCCTCAGGCCTCGGGCTGCAGCCCCGGCTCCGGTCGCGCATCGGCCGCGGGCTCGCCATCGGCGTCGAGCGACGCGTCCAGGCGCTCGATCGCCTGCAGCGACTCGCCCTCGCCGACCCGCATCAGGGTTACGCCCTGGGTGTTGCGCCCGACCTGCGAGATCTCCGCGGCGCGGGTGCGCACCAGGGTGCCGGCGTCGGAGATCAGCAGCACCTCGTGCTGGTCCGACAGCTGGATCGCACCGACCAGCTTGCCGTTGCGGGCCGTGGTCTGCAGTGCGATCACGCCCTGGGTGCCGCGGCCCTTGCGCGGGTACTCGGCCAGCGGCGTGCGCTTGCCGTAGCCGCGCTCGCTGGCGGTGAGGATGTCGCCGTCGCCGTCGACCACGATCAGGCTGCGCACCTCCTCGCCCTCGGCCAGCCGGATGCCGCGCACGCCGGTGGCGGTGCGGCCCATCGGGCGCACGGTCTGTCCGGCGAAGCGCACGGCCTTGCCGTTGCTGGCGAACAGCATGATGTCGCGGTCGCCGTCGGACAGCTCGACGTTCACCAGCGCGTCGCCCTCGGCCAGGTTGATCGCGATCTTGCCGCGCGCCAGGCGGTAGGCGAACTCGGGCAGCGGGGTCTTCTTTACCGTGCCGTGGCGGGTGGCGAAGAACACGAACTTGTCGGGATCGTACTCGCGCACCGGCACCACCGCCTGCACCTTCTCGCCTTCCTCCAGCGCGATCCAGTTGATGATCGGGCGGCCGCGCGCGTTGGGGCCGGCGTCGGGCAGCTGGTGCACCGGCAGCCAGAACACGCGCCCGGCGCTGGTGAAGGTGAGCAGGGTGTCGTGGGTGTTGACCAGCCACAGCTGGTCGATGAAATCCTCGTCCTTGGTGCTCGCCGCGTTGCGCCCGCGGCCGCCGCGGCGCTGGGCGCGGTAGGCGGTGACCGGCTGGCGCTTGGCGTAGCCGGCGTGCGAGAGCGTGACCACCACGTCTTCCGGCGCGATCAGGTCGAGGATGTCGAGGTCTTCCTCGCTGGCGCGGATCTCGCTGCGGCGCTCGTCGCCAAACTCTTCCTTGACGTTGCGCAGCTCGGTGCGGATCACCTCCAGCAGCACTTCCGGATCCTCGAGGATCTCGATCAGGCCGCGGATGGTGTCGAGCAGCTGGCGGTATTCCTCGGTCAGCTTCTCCTGCTCCAGGCCGGTCAGCCGGTGCAGGCGCATCTCCAGGATCTGCTGGGCCTGGGTTTCGGTGAGCTGGTAGCCGTCGGCAAGCAGGCCCACGCCCCTGGGCAGGTCTTCGGGGCGCGAGGCCTCGGCGCCGGCGGCGCCCAGCAGCGCGCCGACCAGGCCCGGCTGCCACAGCCGCGCCAGCATGCGCTCCTTCGCGACCGCCGGGCTCTCCGAGGTCTTGATCAGCTCGATCATCTCGTCGATGTTGGCCAGCGCGACGGTCAGGCCTTCGAGCACGTGGGCGCGGTTGCGCGCCTTGCGCAGCTCGAAGATGGTCCTGCGCGTGACCACCTCGCGGCGGTGGCGGACGAACGCCTCCAGGATCTCCCGCAGGTTGAGCAGCCGCGGCCGGCCCTCGACGATCGCCACCATGTTGATGCCGAACACCGACTCCATCTGGGTCTGCTGGTAGAGGTTGTTGAGCACGACCTCGGCCGAATCGCCGCGCTTGACCTCGATGTAGATGCGCATGCCGTCCTTGTCGGACTCGTCGCGCAGCTCGCTGATGCCTTCGAGCTTCTTTTCCTTCACCAGCTCGGCGATCTTCTCGATCAGCCGCGCCTTGTTCACCTGGTACGGGATCTCGGTGACGATGATCGACTCGCGGCCGTTGTCGGCCACCTCCACGTCGCATTTCGCGCGGATGCGCACGCGGCCACGGCCGGTGCGGTAGGCCAGGTGGATGCCGCCGACGCCGTTGATGATGCCGCCGGTGGGGAAGTCCGGGCCGGGGATGTATTCCATCAGGCCATCGATGTCGATGTCCGGGTTGTCGATCAGCGCGATCAGCGCGTCGACCACCTCGCCCAGGTTGTGCGGCGGGATGTTGGTGGCCATGCCCACGGCGATGCCGGCCGAACCGTTGACCAGCAGGTTGGGGAAGCGCGTCGGCATCACCGACGGCTCGAGTTCCTTCTCGTCGTAGTTGGGGGTGAAATCGACCGTTTCCTTGTCGATGTCGGCCATCAGCTCGTGCGTCAGGCGCGCCATGCGCGCCTCGGTGTAGCGCATGGCCGCGGCGGAGTCGCCGTCGACCGAACCGAAGTTGCCCTGCCCGTCCACCAGCATGTAGCGCAGCGAGAACGGCTGGGCCATGCGCACCAGCGTGTCGTACACCGACTGGTCGCCGTGCGGGTGGTATTTGCCGATCACGTCGCCGACGATGCGCGCCGACTTGTAGTAGGGCTTGTTGCTGTGCGCGCCGAGCTCGTTCATGGCGTGCAGCACGCGCCGGTGCACCGGCTTGAGGCCGTCGCGGACGTCCGGCAGCGCGCGACCCACGATCACGCTCATCGCGTAATCGAGGTAGCTGCGCCGCATTTCGTCTTCGAGGTTGACCGGGATGATTTCCTGCGCGAGATCGGTCATCGGGTGGCTTGCATCCTCGTTGTCGGCACGTCGTGCCTGGGTCTTCAGGCGCCCCGGAAAGCGGAGCCCGGAAACGTGGCGGCGGAGCCTTTCGGCTCCGCCGGAAACAGGGTCGGAATTGTACCACGCAGGCAGGTTTTCCGCCAGAATTTTCCAGCGGAAAAACAAGCACTTGCACGCCCCGGAAAGCCGCCGCGAAGGCGCCACCGGGGCATCGCGCGCGCCGCTCCCGGATCGCCGGAAAGATGCATGACAGCTGTCAGTTCATCTCGGCCGGCGACGACACCAGAATCGACCCGGCTCGAATCGGAGGAAGCAGGATGGGAAGGGCTGCGACCGCGCTGCGCCTGGCGCTGCTGCTGACCGGCATCATCGTGCTCTGGCGTGGCGCACTGGCGCTGCCCGGCGCGCAGGACGGTTACCACGTGGGACGCCACCTGCTGCAGGGCGGCCTGGTCTGCGCAGGGGTCGTGCTTCTGGTCCATGCCCTGCTCCGCCGCGATGGCCGCACATGGCGCGAAGCCGGCTTCGCCTCGCTGCCGGCCAACCTGCGCGCCTTCGCGTCCGGCGCCGCCCTGTGGCTGTTGCCGGCGCTCGCGGGCGGCGCACTGTGCCTGGCGTTGGGCTGGTCCACGATTTCACTGGTGTCGTCGCCCATGGCGATCCTCGCCGCGGTGCCGCCACTTGCGCTGGGCGTGCTCCTGTTCGAAGCCTTTCCCGAGGAGTTGGCGATACGCGGCTATGCGCAGGGCCTGGTCGGCCGACGCCACGCGGCGTGGGTTGCGCTGCTCGCACAGATGCTGCTGTTCGTCGCGTTCGCCTGGGCCGTTGGGGCGCTGTCCTCGACCCGGCAATGGATGTTCCTGCCGGGGTTCGCACTGATCCTGGGCTATGCACGCGCGCTGTCGGGCAACGTGTGGACCTCCATCGGCGTCCACGCCGCATGGATGACCACCGCGCAACTGCTCTCGCCGGGCCATGGCCACGTCTCGGTGACCGGAATGCAGACGCTGCAGTTCCTCGCCTTCGCCCTGCTGCCTTCGATGGCGATCGGCATCGTGCTGCCGTTGCGCAATCCGTCGTTCGACTGGCGCAGGCCGATGCGCTGACCGCGCGGCCCGCCGTGGCGTGATCGGCGCCCCCGACGAACCAGTTCGCCGGTGACCCGGCGGCTGCCGCCAGATGCTGGTGGAGCGGGCCGCGAATGCACTCTTTCCGCAGCGGCGGCACCCCACCGAACGCCCCGGGCGTATCCATCCGCCGCGGCGTAGCGGCCGGACCGGACGCCCCGGGCTTCCCAACGCCCGCCAACTGTGCATACACTATATGCACAGTATGAACAGCGACCTGCACATCTCGCAGACCGACGCACGACCCATGTACCTCCAGATCGTGGAGCAGGTCCGTGCGCGCATCGCCTCCGGGGCGTGGCCGGCCGGGCAGGAGCTGCCCTCGATCCGGGCCCTGGCCGCGGCGATCAGGGTCAGCGTGATCACGGTCAAGCGCGCCTATCTCGACCTCGAGTCCGAGGGCGTGATCGTCACCCGCCACGGCAAGGGCTCGTTCGTGGCCGACAGCGGTCGCGGCAGCGCCGCCAGCGAACTCCAGCAGCACAAGCTCGACGGGCACCTGCGCAGCGCCGCCGACATCGCGCGCCAGCTGGGCCTGTCCGACAGGGACCTCGAATCACGCCTGCGCAGCCTCCTGCGCACCGGGAGCAAGCCATGAGCACCACCGCCCACATCCGCATGCGGGGCGTCAGCAAGGCCTTCCGCTTCTTCCACCTGCAGGGGATCTCCTTCGACCTCGAGCCCGGCGAGGTGATGGGACTGGTCGGCCCGAACGGCGCCGGCAAGAGCACCACCCTGCGCATGGCCATGGGCATGCTGGCGCCCGATGCCGGCGAGATCCGCGTGCTCGGCCACGCCATGCCGGCGGCGCAGGCCGAGGCCAAGCGCGACGTCGGCTACGTCTCGGCAGACATGCGCCTGCTGCCCAACGCCACGATCGGCTGGCACATGGCCTTCGTCGCCTCGATCCACCCGGGCTGGGACGCGGACTACGCCGCCACCCTGCTGCAGCGCTTCAACCTGCACCCGCAGCAGGCAGCGCACGCGCTCTCGCACGGCGAGCAGGTCAAGGCCGCGCTGCTGCTGGCGCTGGCGCGGCGGCCGCGCCTGCTGATCCTCGACGAGCCCGGCAACGGGCTCGACCCGGTCGCGCGCCAGGAGCTGCTCACCGAGTTCATGGACGTGCTGCGCGACGACAGCCGCTCGATCCTGTTCTCCTCGCACAACACGGTCGACGTGGAGCGCATCTCCGACCGCATCGCCTTCATGGACCGCGGTCGCCTGCTGGAAAGCAGCGACAAGGAGTCCTTCCTGGAGCGCTGGCGACGCATCGAGGTGCAGCTTGAGCACGGGGCCGCCCTGCCGGATCTGCCCGACATCGTGGCCCAGGCCGGCGAGGGCACCTTCCGCACCCTCACCACGAACCGTTTCGACGAGGCACAGCTGGCGCTGTTGGGCACGGCCGTGCGCGGCGTCCAGCGCATGAGCCTGGAGGAGATCTTCGTCGCCAACGTCATGCACTACCGGGAAGCGCGCACTCCATGAACGACATCGTCGCAAGGCTCATCGCCAGGGAACTCCACGTGCATCGCCGGATGATGCTGGCGACCGCCATCGCGGCCGCGCTGTCCGCGCTGGCCTGCGCGTTCGGCAAGATCGCCTTCAACGTCGGCTCGATCGCCTGGATCACCGCGGTGATCGCCGGGGGCGTGATGCTCGCGATCTACGGCGTGGCGAACGAGCGCAAGGAGCACTCGCTGGAGTTCATCCTCAGCCTGCCGGTCTCGATCCCGCAATATGTGCTGGCCAAGACGCTCGGCCTGCTGGCGTGCTTCGCCCTTCCCTGGCTGGCCGCCACGGCATCGGCCGTCGTCCTGGTGCTGGCCTCGCCCGGCATTCCCAACGGCATGCTGCCCTTCGTGGTCACGCTGTGCGGTTTCCTGCTCGCCAACTTCGCCGTCGTGCTGTGCGCGGCGCTGCATGCGCGCTCGGAAGCCGCGATGGGCGCCGCGATCATCCTCACCAACATGTCGGTGAGCATCTTCATGTTCGTGGTCGGCGCCCTGCCCGGCATCCGCAGCCACATCGACGGCGATGTCGCCGTCTGGAACGGCACCGTGCTCGGCGTGCTGCTGATAGAGGCGCTGGTACTCGCGCTTGCCGTCGCCCTGCCGCAGTTAACCGTCGCCCGCCGCCGCGACTTCCTCTGAAGGACTTCGCCATGTCCCACCCCGATCCGCAGCGCCTGCACGCGCTGGACGCCGTCCGCGGTTTCGCCCTCCTGTTGGGCGTGGCCTTCCACGCCGCCCTGTCCTTCATGCCCGGATGGCCGCCGGGGCTGTGGGCGATGCAGGACAACTCGCCCAGCGCACTGCTCGGCGACGCCGCCTTTGTCTCCCACGTGTTCCGGATGACGCTGTTCTTCTTCATCGCCGGCTACTTCGCGCGCCTGCTCCACGGCAGGCTCGGCACGGCGGGATTCTGGAAGAACCGCGCGCTGCGCATCGCGCTGCCGCTGGTAGCCGGCTGGGTCGTGCTGTTCCCGCTGATCACGATGGTCTGGATCGCGGGCCTCACCCGCGTGTTCGGCGGCAACCTGCCGGCGATGCCGGAAATGCCCGGGGTCGCCGGGGCCTTCCCGCTGACCCACCTGTGGTTCCTGTACCAACTGCTGCAGTGCTATGTGCTGGTCCTGCTGCTGGCCGGGCTGGTGGCGCGGATCGACCGCGCGCAGGCGCTGCGCGGCCTGGTCGATCGCGCGGTTTCGATGCTGCTGCGAATCCCGGTCGCCGCCCTGCCGGTACTCGCACTGCCCGTCGCCGCGGCGCTGATGGCGCTGCCGGAGTGGTTCTACTGGACCGGCATTCCGACGCCCGACCAGACGCTCGTCCCGCAGCTGGCGCCGCTGGCGGGCTTTGGCACCGCTTTCGCCGCGGGCTGGCTGCTGCATCGTTCGAACGATGCGCTGTCGCTGCTGGCGCGCCATTGGCTGCCGAACCTGCTCGCCGGTGCGCTGGCCGCGGCCTGGATGCTGGCCAGCATGCGCGTCACGCCGATGGCGGCCGCGGGCTTCCCGGCCGATCCACTGCGGCTGTTCGAGGGCGCCGTGCTCACCAAGGCAGGCTTCGCGCTGATGCACGGCGTCGCCGCCTGGGGGCTGACGCTCGGCATCACCGGCGCCGCGCTGCGCTACCTGGACCGCTACAGCCCCGTGCGCCGCTACGTCGCCGACGCCTCGTACTGGATCTACCTCGCGCATCTGCCGGTGGTGGCCGCGCTCCAGGTCTGGGTGGGCCACTGGCCGCTGCACTGGAGCCTCAAGTACCCGCTCATCCTCGCCATCAGCCTGGCACTGCTGTTCGCCAGCTACCACTGGCTGGTGCGGCCAACGCTGATCGGTCAGCTGCTCAACGGGCGCAGGATCGGGCACTCCGGCCACGCACCTCCACCGCCCGACGCGCCCGCGCCCGCCCCGCTACCGCCGGCCGGACCCGGCGGCGGCGACGCTGCGCCGGTCGCGGCCCTGAGCGGCATCCGCAAGTCGTTCGGCGCAGTGACCGCGCTCGACCGGTTCGACCTGCAGCTGCAGCGCGGCGAACTGCTGGCCCTGCTCGGCCCCAACGGCGCCGGCAAGTCCACCGCGATCGCGCTGTGGCTGGGGCTGCTCGAAGCCGACGGCGGCGAGGTGACGCTGCTCGGCGGCGCGCCGCAGGACGTGGCACGACGCCAGGGCCTGGGCACGATGCTGCAGGACGTGGAGCTGCCGAAGGAGCTCAGCCCGCGCGAACTGGTGCGGCTGGCCTCCAGCTACTACGCCGATCCACTGCCGCTGGCCGAAAGCCTGCGCCGCTCCGGCGTCGAGGCGTTCGCCGACCGGCCCTACGGCACGCTGTCGGGTGGGCAGAAGCGGCTCGCCCAGTTCGCGGTCGCCATCTGCGGGCAGCCGCGGGTGCTGTTCCTCGACGAGCCTTCGGTGGGGCTGGACGTGCAGGCGCGCCAGGCGCTGTGGGCCAGCGTCCGCGGGCTGCTTGCGGAGGGTTGCTCGATCGTGCTCACCACCCACTATCTGGAAGAGGCCGAAGCGCTGGCCGACCGGGTGGCGGTCATCGCCCGCGGCCGCCTGGTCGCCAGCGGCAGCGTCGACCAGATGCGCGCGCTGGTGACCCGGCGCACGATCAGCTGCGACTCGCGCATCGGCGTCGACGAGGTCGGCCGCTGGCCCGGGGTGAGCGAGGCCAGGCGCGAACGCGAGCGCCTGCACCTGACCGCCAGCGATGCCGAATCGGTGGTGCGCCGCCTGCTGGCCGAGGACCCGTCGCTGGCGCGGCTGGAAGTCCGCGAGGCCGGACTCGGCGAGGCATTCGACCAGCTCACGCAGGAGGCCGCATGAACGCCCGCACCCTGAACACCCCCATCGCCCTGCCCTCCGCGCGCCGGCTGCTGCGCGCCTACCTGGAGGAAATCCGCTGCGAGGCCCTGCGCCTGCTGCGCAACCGCGGCCTCGCCTTTCCGACCCTGGTGATGCCGGTGGCGCTGTACGCGCTGATCGCGCTGCTGGTGGCCGGCGAGGCGACCGCCACCGACCCGGATACCGCCGTCTTCCTGTTCTCCGCGTTCTCGGTGATGGCCATCAGCATGCCCGCGCTGTTCGGCATCGGCACCTCGCTGGCGATGGAGCGCGAGATGGGCATGCTGCGCCTCAAGCGCGCGCAGCCGGCGCCGGCGGCGTCCTGGCTGGTGGCGAAGATCGCATGCGGGATCTGCTTCGGCGTACTGGCCTACGTGCCGATCCCCGTCGTCGCGCTGGCCAGCGGCCGGGTGCCGCTCGAACCGCTGCCGCTGCTGGCCATGAGCGCGACCCTGGTGGCCGGCGCGGTTCCGTTCTGCGCCATGGGCCTGATGATCGGCACCCTGTTCCGCGGCAGCGCCGCGCCGGGCTATGCGAACCTGGTCTACCTGCCCGGCTGCTATCTCTCTGGCCTGTTCTTCCCGCTGCCGCAGTCGCTGCACTGGCAGGCGCCGGCGTGGCCGCAGTTCCACGTCAACCAGCTGGCGATGCACGCCGCGGGGGTGGAGAAATTTCAGTTCGTGTCGGTGCAGATGGCGATTGCCGGGGCGGCGGGATTCACCGTGCTGTTCAGCGCGGTGGCGATCTGGCGGCTGGCGCGCAAGGGGTGATTCCGGCGGTGGCGGCGCGGCTTTTTCGCCCTTCCGGCAGCAGCGGATTCGTAGCCCCGACCGGGGAAGAGCGGGTTGGCGAGCCGGCGTCTGGTCGACGTGGCGATCTGCGGGCCCCCACCCCGGCCCGTCCGGCCTGGCGCCGCGCGCGGGGGAGGGAGTGGGTTGTCGGCGGTGACGCGGGAGATCGATATCTGCCGCCCGCGGAGCGCCGGCTGCGACCTTCAGGCCGCGAACATCGCCCGCATCGCGTCCGTGTCCGGACGCTCGACAATACCCTTCTCGGTCACGATCGCGTCGATCAGGCCGTGCGGGGTCACGTCGAACACCGGGTTCCACGCGGGCACGCCCTCGGCCACCGTGCGGCTGCCGCCGATGGCGAACAGTTCGGCCGGGTCGCGCTCCTCGATCTCGATCAGCTCGCCCGAGGCGGTGTCCATGTCGACCGTCGAGGACGGTGCGACCACCATGAACTTCGCGCCGTGGTGGCGCGCGGCGATGGCCAGCTGGTAGGTGCCGATCTTGTTGGCGGTGTCGCCGTTGGCGCAGATGCGGTCGGCGCCGACGATCACCCACTGCACCGCGCCGGTCTTCATCAGGTGGGCGGCGGCCGAGTCGGCGATCAGGGTGGCGGGAATGCCGTCCTGCAGCAGCTCCCAGGCGGTCAGGCGCGCGCCCTGCTGCCAGGGGCGTGTTTCGCCGGCAAAGACCTTGCCGATCCTGTCCTGCGCCACGCCGGCGCGGATTACGCCCAGGGCGGTGCCGAAGCCGGCGGTGGCCAGCGAGCCGGTGTTGCAGTGGGTGAGCACGCCGCTGCCCGGCGCGATCAGCGAGGCGCCGAGCGTGCCCATCGCGTGGTTGGCAGCGAGGTCCTCGGTTTCGATCGCGCGGGCTTCGGCCTCCAGCGCTTCGCGCCAGTCCATGCCCTCGCCCGCCTGCGCGCGCAGCAGGGCCGCGCGCATGCGCGCCAGCGCCCAGGCCAGGTTGACCGCGGTGGGGCGCGCGGCGTTGAGCCGCTGCATCGCCGGTTCGAGCGCGCGCGCGGCGTCGGTCGCGTCGGCGGCATCCACTTCGCGCGCCGCCAGCACCACGCCCCAGGCGGCGGAAATGCCGATCGCCGGCGCGCCACGCACGGCCAGCGAATGGATCGCGGCGGCCACCTCGTCGCTGCTGCGGCAGGCCAGGTACGCGACCTCGAACGGCAGGCGGCGCTGGTCGAGCAGTTCGAGCGCATCGCCGGTCCAGCGGATCGGGCGGATGCGGTCGTAGCGGGCGTAGTCGATGGCGTCGGTCATGGCGCGATTCTACCGGGACGCTGCCGCGGCGCCGCACCTGTACCCGCACCCATGCTCCGGGTCGCGGCTGCCGCCGGAGGGGACGGCCGCGGCGCCCGGAACGGGAAGCCGCGGCTCAGGCGCGGCCGAAATCGAAAGCCAGCACGTCGGCGATGCGCGGGGTGTCGAGCATGGCCATCAGCAGGCGGTCGATGCCCAGCGCCACGCCCGCGCAGGCGGGCAGTCCGGCGTCCAGCGAGTCCAGCAACGCCTCGTCGATCGGCGGGGCCTGCACTCCGCGGGAGCGTCGCACGTCGACGTCGCGCAGGAAGCGCTGGCGCTGTTCGTCCGCGTCGACGAGCTCGTGGTAGCCGTTGGCCAGTTCCAGCGCGCCCAGGTACAGCTCGAAGCGTTCGGCCACCTCCACGTCGCCGCGCCGCACCACCCGGGCCAGCGCGCACTGCGACGCGGGATAGTCGTGCAGCACCAGCAGCTGGTTGGGCGGGAAGCGCGGCTGGATGCGGTGGGTCATCAGCAGGTCCAGCCAGTCGTCGCGGCTCAGGCCTTCGGGATCGATCGCGATGCCGTCCGATGCCGCGCGCAGTTCATCGATGCCGGCGGCCAGCGGATCGACGCCGAGCGTGTCGCGATACAGCTCGCGGAAGGTGACCTGCGCGACCGAGGCCTCGCGGCCGACCAGCGACAGCGCCGCCTGCACCAGTTCGACGGTTTCCCCAGCCAGGCGCAGGTGGTCCCAGCCCACCCGGTACCACTCGAGCATGCTGAATTCGGGGTTGTGGCGCCCGCCCGCCTCGCCGTCGCGGAATACCCGGCCCAGCTCGAAGCAGTCGCCCACGCCCGCGGCCAGCAGCCGCTTCATCGGATACTCGGCCGAGGTGCGCAGCCAGCGCTTGCGCGGCGCGCCGTCGGTGCGGCCGGAGAATTCCAGCGCGAACGAGGCGATGTTCGGGTCGGTATTGCCCGCGCGCGACATCAGCGGCGTCTCGACCTCCAGCACGTCGCGGGCGAAGAAGAACTCGCGCACCAGGCGGTTGACCCAGGCGCGCAGGCGCAGCGCATCCCGCCTGCCCGAGGGCGTCCACGGCACATCGGGGTCGATGTCCTCGCGCCAGCCCGGACCTGGGGCGAAGCGGCTCATTCCCCTGCTCCGTGCGCCGACAGGAAGGCCAGCAGCCGCGCCTCGTCCCAGACCTCGACCCCCAGCTCCTGCGCCTTGGCCAGCTTGGAGCCGGCGGCTTCGCCGGCCACCACCAGGTGGGTCTTCTTCGACACGCTGCCGCTGACCTTCGCGCCCAGCGCCGCGAGCCGCTCGCCGGCCTCGTCGCGGGTCATCGCCGAGAGGCTGCCGGTGAGCACCACCGTCTTTCCGTCGAGCGGGCCGGCGACCTGTCCGGCCTCCGCCGGCGCCGCTTCGAGCAGCCTCCGCATCGCCTCGTCCGCCTCGCGCAGGGCCGCGAGCGCGGCATCGTCGGCCAGGTAGGCGGCGAGGTTCTCCGCGCCCGCCGCCGACAGTCCGGCGCCGGTCCAGCCGCTGGCGTTGGCCCGCAGCAGCGCGTCGAGCGTGCCGTAGGTGTCGGCCAGTCGCGTCGCGCTCTTGCCGCCGAGCTTGTCGACCGGCAGCGTGCCGAGCAGGTGGGCGAGGCCGAGCCGCTCGCGCAGCGCCGCCGACGGCGGCGCCGCGTCCGCGAAGCCGATCCCGGCCGCAAGCAGGGCGTCGACCACCTCGGCGTTGCCTGGCTGCTCGAAGAAGGTCGCGATCGAGCGCGCGACCTCGGCACCGATATCCGGCAGCGCCTGCAGCAGCACGGCCGGCGTGCTGCGCACGAATTCGAGCGAGCCCAGCCACTGCGCCAGCGACTTCGCCGTGGTTTCGCCCAGGTGCGGGATGCCGAGCGCGAACAGGAAGCGCGGCAGGGTGGTGGCCCTGCTGGCTGCGATGCCGGCGACCAGGCTCTCTGCCCAGCGCGTGGCGAGCTTGCCGGTGACGTCGACCGACAGATGGGCGCGCAGGAAGGCGGCGTGCTTCCACTCGTACGACTCGTCGGCAAGCAGCGCCTGCCCGCCCTCGTCCAGCGTCAGCGCGCCGCGACTGTCGGCCAGGGCCTGGATGAAGTCGGCGGCGGTGGCGGCGTCGAGCGCGGCCTTCATCCGCACCAGGTCCTCGACCGTGAGCGCGTACAGGTCGGCAGGCGAGTGCACGAAGTCGAACTCCACCAGCGCTTCGGCCTGGCGGTCGCCCAGGCCCTCGATGTCCATCGCCCGGCGCGAGGCGAAGTGGCGCACCGCCTCCTTGCGCTGCGCCGGACAGGCCAGCCCGCCGCTGCAGCGCCACGCGGCCGCGCCCTCCTCGCGCACCAGCTCCGAGCCGCACACCGGGCAGTCCGCCGGCATCGTCCATGGCACTGCACCAGCGGGACGGTGTTCCCCGATCACGCGCACGATCTCGGGGATCACGTCGCCGGCGCGGCGCACGATCACGGTGTCGCCCTCGCGCACGTCCAGGCGCGCGATCTGGTCGGCGTTGTGCAGGGTGGCGTTGGTGACGGTCACGCCGGCCACCCGCACCGGCTCCAGCCGCGCGACCGGCGTGATCGCGCCGGTGCGCCCGATCTGGACCTCGATCGCGCGCAGCACGGTGGACTGCTCCTGCGCGGGGAACTTGTGCGCCAGCGCCCAGCGCGGCGCGCGCGAGACGAAGCCCATCTCGCGCTGCTGGTCGTAGTCGTCGAGCTTGTAGACCACGCCGTCGATGTCGTAGGGCAGCGTGTCGCGCAGCCTGCCGATGCGCCGGTAGTAGGCGATCAGGCCGTCGAAGCCGGTGGCGGTGTCGGCCTCGGGCGCGACCGGGAAGCCGAGTTCGTGCAGCAGGGCCAGGGTCCGGGAGTGGGTTTCCGGCAGATCGAAGCCGCGCACTTCGCCGACGCCGTAGGCGAAGAAGGCCAGCGGCCGGCGACGGGTGACGGCCGGATCGAGCTGGCGCAGGGATCCGGCGGCGCCGTTGCGCGGGTTCGCCAGCAGCTTCTCGTTGTTCTCCAGGGCGCGGGCGTTCCAGGCGGCGAAGGCCTGGCGCGGCATGTAGATTTCGCCGCGCACCTCCAGCACCGCCGGCGGCGGCGCGACGCCTGTGCGCAGCTTGAGCGGAACCGCCCGCACCTGGCGCAGGTTGGCGGTGACGTTTTCGCCGGTGGCCCCATCGCCGCGGGTGGCGCCCTGCACGAACACCCCGTCCTCGTAGCGCAGGCTGATCGCCAGGCCGTCGAGCTTGGGTTCGACCGAGAACACCGGCCTGGCGATATCCAGACGCTGCTCGATGCGGCGCTCGAAGTCGGCCACTTCCGCATGGCGCACGCGGTCGTCGGCGTCCTCGCCCACGCCGGGGGTCTCGAAGGCATTCGCCAGCGAGAGCATCGGGATGGCGTGGTCGACCTCCGGAAAGCCGCCATCGGAGCGGGTGCCGACGGTGCGGGTGGGCGAGTCGTCGCTGGCCAGCTCGGGATGGGCGAGTTCGAGGGCCTCGAGTTCACGCATCAGGGCGTCGTACTCGGCGTCCGGGATCGACGGATCGTCAAGCACGTAGTAGCGGTGATTGGCGTCTTCGATGCGCGCGCGCAGCTCGGCGACGCGGGCGGTGGCGGCGGGATCGGGCATGGACGGATTGTAGGGCGCGGGGGCCGCTTTGGCGGGGGGCGCTTTGGCTGGTGCCGGCGTCGCTGTTGCCATGCGTCCCGGCTGCCCAGTGGCGAGGCGATCTGACGGGCCTCTCCGCAACCGGCAGGCTTCCTCCGCGAAATCAAGGAAGCGGCGTCTGCCGCCAGGCGGAGTCCGGGGGACATTTGCGGAGAAGGCCCACCACCCGCGGCGGGCCCAAAGATCGCAACGCAAGCCCAAAGGCGCGGCGACAGCTCCTACCAGCGCGGGCTGCGCGTCACCGGCGGAGCTTCGTTTTCCCGGTCCCATGCGCGCAGTTCGTCGCGCAGGCCGGCGATGCGCTGGCGGCCAAGGGCGTTGCGCTGTTCGTCCAGGACCACGCCGTCGAGCAGTTCGGCCATGCGCTGGGCGGCGGGCAGCATCGCGTCCCAGGCGTCGAGCGCGCTCACCGGCGCCGGCAGGGTGAGGAAGAACGCGATCGCCGGTGTTTCCAGCGACTGGATCTCGCTCATCTCGAAGCTGCCGGGCTTGCGGATGTTGGCCACGCTGAAGATCGGGCCGCGCTCGGGGTGGCTTTCCACAAGACGATGGAACACGTTCATGTGGCCATAGGTCAGGCCGGCCTTCTCGGCCGCGACCACGATGTCGGGGCCACGCAGCACCTGTCCGGCGCGGGCGGCGATGTACAGGGTGACGATCCTGTCGAACTCGTCGCTCACGCGCTTGCCCAGCTCGCTGTTGGGCGAGGCGGCGCCGACCGTGCCGTCGAGCAGCTCCATTTCCGTCTGCACCAGCGCCTCGGCGTCGCCCGGCGCGGGCGCATCGGCCAGCTCGCGTTCGATCTGCGCGCCCAGGGTCGGCTCCATGCGGCCTTCCTCTTCGCGACCGCCGCGCGCCATCCGTCGGCCCTGGCCCTTGCGCGGTCGGGTGCCGAAGTACCAGATCGCCACCAGCAGGATCAGCCCCGCCACCAGGATGCCTATGCGCAGTTCGGTCATTCCGATCCTCCGAAGGTCGTGCGGGTCCTCACGCGGCGCCGACCAGGCGCGCCGCCTCGGCCAGGTCGACCGACACCAGGCGGCTCACGCCCGGCTCACGCATGGTAACGCCGCTCAGCTGCTGCGCCGCTTCCATCGTCGCCTTGTTGTGGGTGACGAACAGGAACTGCACCTGCTCGCTCATCTCCGAGACCATCGCGGTGAAGCGGCCGACGTTGGCCTCGTCCAGCGGCGCGTCGACCTCGTCGAGCAGGCAGAACGGCGCCGGGTTGAGCTGGAAGATCGCGAACACCAGCGCCACCGCGGTCATCGCCTTCTCGCCGCCGGACAGCAGCGAGATATTGCTCACTCGCTTGCCCGGCGGGCGCGCCATGATCGCAACGCCGGTATCGAGCAGGTCCTCGCCGGTGAGTTCGAGGTAGGCATGGCCGCCGCCGAACAGGCGCGGATAGATCTCCTGCACGCCGGAGTTGACCCGGTCGAAGGTGTCCTTGAAGCGGCCGCGGGTCTCGCGGTCGATCTTGCGGATCGCCTCTTCCAGGGTCTCCAGCGCGGAGGTGAGGTCGGCATCCTGCGAGTCGAGGTACTCCTTGCGCTGCGCGGCCTCGGCGTGTTCCTGGATCGCGGCGAGGTTGACCGGTTCGAGCCGGCGCAGCCTGGCGTCGAAGTCGGTGACCATCTTCTCCCAGGCCGAGGCCTGCGCGTCCGCTTCCAGCCCGGCCATCACCTCGTCGAGCACGAAGCCGGCCTCGACCACCGCCTCGCCCAGCTGGCCGGCGCGGATGTCCAGGGCCTGCTGGTCCAGCCGCCGCTGCGCGATCGCCTCGCGCTGGGCCAGGGCCTGCTCCTCGCGCTCGTGGCGGATGCGCTCGAAGCCGCGCAGCTCGGTGTCGATGCCCTCCAGCGCCGAGCGTGCGGCGCCGAGGTTGCGCTCGGCCAGCACCCGCTGCTCCAGCGCCGCCTGGCGCTCCTGCTCCAGCGCCAGCACCGGCGCGTCGCCGTCCGACAGCTGCGCCACGAGCTCGCCCAGGCGGGCGTCGAGCTGGCCGCGCTGGCCGCCCATCCGCTGCAGCGCCTGCGCCAGCGCCACCACCTGGGCGCGCTGCGATTCGAGCGTCAGCGCCAGCGCGTGCGCGGTATCGCGCGATTCGCGCGCGGCCGACCGGGCGGCGTCACGCGCTTCGGCCAGGCTGCGGCGCTCGGCTTCCAGCGCGGCGCGCGCGGATTCCATTTCGGCCATGCGTCCGACCGCGTCTTCCAGCGTGGATCGCGCCTCGCGCGCCTGGCGCGCGCTGTCTTCGAGCACTCCCGCCAGTTGCGACAGCTCGGCCTCGATCTTCTCGATCCGGGCGCGGGCGTTGTCCACCCGCCCCTGCTGGCCCTGCAGCTGGCCGGCCAGCTCGGACACGCTGCGGTGCGCCATGTACAGCTGGCGCTGCGCGTCTTCGCGCTGCTGCTCGGCCAGCAGCAGGCGCTCGCGGCCGGAGGCCAGGGCGGCGTCGAGCTCGTGCTCGCGCGCCTGCAGTTCCTCGATCCTGGCCCGCAGCTCCTTGATCTCGCGCTCGCGCAGCAGCGCGCCCTGCTTGGCCGCGCCGGTGCGCAGCACCCGCACCCAGCCGGCGCCAAGGCGCTCCCCGGCACGGGTGATCACCGACTCGCCCTCGCCCAGGCCGGATTGCAGCGCCTGCGCCTGGGCCAGCGTATCGGCCGCGTGCAGCCGCGCCAGCAGGCGCCGGATCGCGCGCGGTCCCTGCACCCTGGCGGCCAGTGAAGTCGGCGCCACGGGCTCGTCGCCCTCGACCGCCGCCACCAGCGCCAGGCGGCCTTCGCCGAGGTCGCCCAGGGCGTCGACCAGCGCTTCGGGCGCATCCACCAGCACGCCCTCGATCAGCTGTCCGAGCGCGCTCTCGACCGCGTTCTCCCAGCCCGGCTCGACCACCAGCCGCTCGCCCACGCGCGCGGCCGAGTCCAGTCCGCGCTGGCGCAGCCACTCCACCGCCGCGCCCTGCTCCTGGCCGAGCGCGGCGTGCTGCAGGGTTTCCAGCGACGACAGTCGCCCGCGCGCCTCCTGGGCCTGCTTGCGCAGGTCCGACAGCTCGCCCTGGGTGTTGCGCTGCTGGTCCTGCAGGTCGACCGCGGCCTGCTTGCGCTGCTCCAGGGTCTCGCCCAGGCCGTCGAGCGCGAGCTTCTGCTCCTCGTGCCGCAGGGCGATGTCCTCGAAGGCCTGCGACAGCGCCTCGAGGTCGAGCGCGCCACGTTCGGCGACCAGCTGCTCGCGGCGGCGGTCGGCGTCCAGGGCCTGGCGGTCGAGGTAGTCGACCCGGGTGCGCTCGACGTCGCCGGCGCGGGCCGCCTCGTTCTGCTCGCGATGGTGCGCGTCCCAGCGCTGCTGCCAGTCGGCCAGCGCCTCCTCGGCCTCGCGCAGCGCCTCCTGGCGCACGCCGTCGTCCCCGCGCAGCGCTTCCAGGCGCGGCTCGGCGTCGGCGATCGCGGCCTGCAGTTCTTCAAGGCGCGATTGATCGCCGCTGATGTGGCTGCCGATCTCATCCAGCGCGTGCCGGGTTTCCTCGCGCGCCTTGTGCAGGCGCTCGGCCAGCTCGCGCTGGTGCGCGATCTGCTGTTCCAGCCGCGCCAGGGTGCCGCCAACCTCGTAGCTCTCGGCCTGGGTCCGGGACAGGGCGCCGGAAGCCTCGTCGCGGCGCACGCGCCCGGTTTCCAGCTCGCGCTCGGCCTCGCGCTGCTCGGCGATCAGCTGCTGCAGCCGCGTCTCCTCCTGCGCCAGGCCCTCGCGCAGCGCCTGCAGCTGGCCGTCCAGGGCGCGGTACTCCAGCGCCTTCCACTCCGCGTCGCGAAGCTTGCGCTCGGCCTGGATCGCGGTGTACTGCTCGGCCTGCTTCGCCTGCCGGGCCAGGTGCTGGAGCTGCTTGCCGACCTCCTCGCGCAGGTCGTTGAGGCGGTCGAGGTTTTCGCGGGTGTGGCGGATGCGGGTCTCGGTTTCCTTGCGCCGCTCCTTGTACTTGGAGATGCCGGCGGCTTCCTCGAGGTAGACGCGCAGCTCTTCGGGCCTGGCCTCGATCACCTGCGAAATCATGCCCTGCTCGATGATCGAGTAGCTGCGCGGCCCCAGGCCGGTGCCGAGGAACAGGTCGGTGATGTCGCGGCGGCGGCATTTCGCGCCGTTGAGGTAGTAGCCGCTCTGGCCGTCGCGGCCAACGGTGCGCTTGACCGAGATCTCGTTGAACGCGGCGTATTCGCCGGCGATGGTGTGGTCGGCGTTGTCGAAGATCAGCTCGACCGTGGCCTGCGAAACCGGCTTGCGCGCGGTCGAGCCGGCGAAGATCACGTCGGTCAGCGAGTCGCCGCGCAGGCGGCTGGCCGAGCTTTCGCCCATCACCCAGCGCACCGCGTCGATGATGTTCGACTTGCCGCAGCCGTTCGGCCCGACCACGCCGGTCATGTTGGTCGGCAGGTGCAGCGTGGTGGGGTCGACGAAGGATTTGAAACCCGACAGCTTGATCGTGGACAGGCGCATGCGGCGTTGGGGGCCCCGGCCGCGCCTGGTGGCGCGGCGCAATTATTCGTTCAAAGTGGCAAGAGATGCTTGCAAGTCATTGAATGACATCGGATCGAAGGGATCCAGACGCCATTCGAATCCGCGAGTATAGCGACCGCCCCGGCCCGCGGCTGCGCCGGTCTTCAGCCGGCCACCTCGTCCAGGCGTTCCAGGAAGCGCCGGCACCAGACGTGGATGTCGTAGGCGGTGATCGGCCGCATCATCGACTCCCAGCGCTCGCGCCGCTCGGCCAGCGGCATGGCCGAGGCGCGGGCGATGGCGTCGGCCACGCCGTCCAGGTCGTAGGGATTGACCAGCAGCGCCGCGTCCAGCTCGGCGGCCGCGCCGGCCAGCATCGACAGCACCAGCACGCCGGGGTCTTCCGGGTCCTGCGCGGCCACGTATTCCTTGGCCACCAGGTTCATGCCGTCGCGCAGCGGGGTGACCAGGGCCAGCGAGGCCATCCGGTAGAAGCCGGTGAGCGTGGCGTGGCCGAAGTTGCGGTTGACGTAGCGCAGCGGGGTCCAGTCGGGCGAGGAATGGGTGCCGTTGATGTGCCCGCCGATGCCTTCGAGCTGGTCGCGCAGTTGCCGGTACTCGGCCACGTCGCCGCGCGAGACCGGCGCGATCTGGAGGAAGGTCAGCTTGCCGCGCTCCTCCGGATGGCGCTCGATGTAGCGGCCGAAGGCGCGGAAGCGCTCGGGCAGGCCCTTGGAGTAGTCCAGCCGGTCCACGCCGATCGCCATCTGGCGGCCGCTCAGGCTCTCGCGCAGCGCGCGCACCGCCGGCTTGTTGACCGCCGCCGCGGACTGCGTGGCGATGCGGCCGGCGTCGATGCCGATCGGGAATGTCCCCACCGCCATCCGCCGCCCGCCCGGCAGCGAGACGCTGCCGTCGGGCTCCACCCCACCGCCGCCGAAGATGCGCGCGTAGGTGCGGAAGCGGTCGGCGTCGCGCACGGTCTGGAAGCCGACCAGGTCGTAGGCGTAGAGCGTGCCGAACAGGCGCCCGTGCTCGGGCAGCGCCGAGACCAGGTCGGCCGAGGGCATCGGCACGTGCAGGAAGAAGCCGATCCGGCAGCCGACACCGCGCTCGCGCAGCAGGGCGGCCAGCGGGATCAGGTGGTAGTCGTGGATCCAGAGGATGTCGCTGTCGCGCAGCTGCGGCGCCAGCTTCTCGGCGAACAGCAGGTTGACCCTGCGGTAGCCGGCGCGGGTTTCGCGCGCATAGTCGACCAGGTCCAGGCGCGAATGCAGCAGCGGCCACAGGGTGCGGTTGGCGAAGCCGTTGTAGTAGGCGTCGTGGTCGGCGCGATCCAGGTCCATGGTGACGTAGCGCACGTCGCCCTCGGCCTGTTCGTGGATGCGGCCGCTGGCCTCGCGCACCACCTTGCCCGACCAGCCGAACCAGAGCCCGCCGTGGGTGCGCAGCGCGGCCTCCAGGCCCACCGCCAGCCCACCGGCGCGGCTCTCGCCCGGCACCGCCACCCTGTTGGATACCACCACGAGACGATTCACGAGGCCTCCTGCCAGCTGCGCGACAGCCGCATCGCGGCGATGATCAGGCCCACGTGCGAGTAGGTCTGCGGGAAATTGCCCCAGGCTTCGCCATCGTCGAACCCGAGGTCCTCCGACAGCAGGCCCAGGTGGTTGCGCCGTGCCAGCAGCCGCTCGAACATCGCCCGCGCCTCCTCCACCCGCCCGGTGGCCGCGAGCGCGTCGATGTACCAGAAGGTGCAGATGGTGAAGCTGGTTTCCGGCTCGCCGAAATCGTCCGGCGCGACGTAGCGGAACAGCGCGTCGCCGCGCCGCAGCTCGCTGCCGATCGCATCCACGGTGGCGACGTAGCGCGGGTCGTCCGGCGGCAGGAAGCCGATGTCGGTCAGCAGCAGCAGCGAGGCGTCGAGGTAGTCGCTGTCGAACGAGGCGCTGAAGTGGCCAGCATCGGGACGCCAGGCGCGTTCGATCACGGTCGCGTGGATCGCGTCGGCGCGCTCGCGCCAGTGCGCCGCGCGCCGCTCCAGCCCGAGCAGGCCGGCGATCCGCGACAGGCGGTCGCAGGCCGCCCAGCACATCGCCGCGGTGTAGGTGTGCACCTCGGCGCGGCCGCGGAACTCCCACAGGCCGGCATCGGGCTGGTCATGCAGCTCGAAGGCCCGTTCGCCCAGGATTTCGAGCCGGGCGAACGCGGACTCGTCGCCGGGATTGGCCAGGCGCTGGTCGATGAACAGCTGGGTCGAGGCCAGCACCACGCTGCCGTACACGTCGTGCTGCTTCTGCACCCAGGCCAGGTTGCCGCGCCGCACCGGGCCCATGCCGCGGTAACCGGCCAGCGACTCGACCTCGTGCTCCTCCAGCCGGTCCTCGAAGGCGATCCCGTACAGCGGCTGCAGGTGGCCGTCGTGGGTGGCGATGTTGACGATGTAGGCGAGGAACTCCTCCATGCTGCGGGTCGCGCCGAGCCGGTTGAGCGCACGCACCACGAAGGCCGCGTCGCGCAGCCAGCAGTAGCGGTAATCCCAGTTGCGCGGCGTGTGCGGGGCCTCTGGGATGGAGGTGGTCATCGCGGCGATGATCGCGCCGCTGTCCTCGTACTGGCACAGCTTGAGCGTGATCGCGCTGCGGATCACCGCCTGCTGCCACTCCAACGGAATCGACAGGTAGCGCACCCATTCGCGCCAGTGGTGGTCGGTGCGCCCGAGCGCCTCCTCGACGTAGCCGGAGATCGAGCGGGTCAGCGGTTCGTCCGCGCCGAACACCAGGTGCACGCTCTCGCCGAGCACGAACGGGATCTGCTCACGCACGAAGCGGATCGGAACGTCGGTGGTCAGGCGCAGGGTGAAGCCGGGCAGGATCCAGCGCATGTGGTTGCTGCCCCAGGTCGACTCGGGCAGGCGCGCGCCCCAGTCGGCCAGCGGGCGGCAGCGGATGCGGACCCGCGGCGTACCCGACAGCGGCCTGATCCGGCGGATGATCGACACCGGGCGGTAGATCCGGCTGCTCTGCTTCCAGCGCGGGGCGAAGTCGAGCACCTCCACCGCGCCGCCGTGCTGGTCGTACAGCACGGTGCGCAGGATCGCGGTGTTGGTGACGTACTGCTGTTCGCTGCGCTCCTGGTCCTCGAGCTCGATCGCCAGATCGCCGCCCTCGTGCTCGCGCGGCGACAGCAGGGCGCAGAACGCCGGATCGCCGTCGAAGGCGGGCAGGCAGCTCCAGACCACGCGCGCGTCGCGATCGATCAGCGCGCCGAAGCTGCCGTTGCCGATCACGCCCAGGTCGAGCGAGGCCTGCCTGGCCGGGGCCGCGCTCATGCCGGCACTCCCAGCCATGCGTACACCTGGGCGATGCCGGCCAGGCGGTGCCCGGCCGCCGAGCCCGCGCGGTCGCCCACCAGCACACTCACGCCGCCGCGCGCATTGACGATTTCGAAGCCGTGCTCGTCGGTGAGGTCGTCGCCGATGAAGACCGGTTTGCGTCCGCGGAACGGCGCCTCGTCCAGGAACGCGTCGATCGCCGCGCCCTTGTCGCCGTGGGCCGGACGCAGCTCGACCACGTGGTCGCCCGGCTGCAGGTGGTAGCCGGGCAGCCGGGTCAGCGCCTGCGCCGCGAACGCCTGCAGGTCGGCTGCGGCCTCGGGCATCGTGCGCCAGTGCAGCGCCATCGCCTCGCCCTTGTCCTCCAGCAGCGCGTCGGGATAGCGGTTGAGCAGGGTCCTGGCCTGCATCTTCACGGCCTGCAGCGCGGTCGGCGGCGGCTCGGGCGCGGGCAGGTCCTCGCCCGCACGCCGGCGCTGCAGCCCGTGCAGGCCGGCGGCGGCGAAGCGGTGCGGCGCGAACAGCGCATCCAGGGTCTCGATCCTGCGTCCGCTCACCAGCGCCAGCGCGCCGTCCAGCGCCGCGGCCAGCGCGGCCAGGCGGTCGATGACGCGAGGAGCGACGCTGACCCGTTCGGGATGGTCGGAAAACGCCACCAGCGTGCCGTCGACGTCGAGGAACAACGCCCATTGTCCGGACAACGGTGGAGGCGGCGGCAATCGGGGGGTGCCGTCGTAATTCATGCGCGCATGATGGCGCGTATCGCCGCCGCGCGCCATCAAGGCGCCGTCAGCCGGGCGTCAACGCGCTGCCGTCGCGTGGATCGAAAACGTGCAGCGCGCCCGGCGCGATCGCAAGCCGCAGCCGGGCGCCGGGCTGCGGCGGATCGCCGGGAGGCAGGCGCGCGACCAGCGCTTCGCTGCCGAAGGCGAGGTTGACATGGACCTCGCTGCCGACCGGTTCGACCACGTCCACTGTCGCCTCGAAACCCGCATCGCCATCGGCGCCGGTCGCCAGCAGATGCTCGGGACGCACGCCGCAGTCGAGCTCGCGCCCGTGCCAGGCCGGATCCAGCGGCGCATCCGCCGGCAGCGGCAGGCGGCTGCCGTCGGCAAGTTCGAGCCACCAGCCGCCCTCGTGCAGCGCGCGCCCGCGCAGCAGGTTCATCGCCGGGCTGCCCAGGAAGGTGGCCACGAAACGGTTGGCCGGGCGCCGGTACAGCGCCATCGGCGTGTCGATCTGCTGCACCTGCCCCTCGTGCATCACCACGATGCGCTGGCCCAGGGTCATCGCCTCGATCTGGTCGTGGGTGACGTAGACCATGGTCGTGCCCAGCCGCTGGTGCAGACGCGCGATCTCCACCCGCATCCCTGCGCGCAGCTTCGCGTCCAGGTTCGACAGCGGCTCGTCGAGCAGGAACACCTGCGGCTGGCGCACCAGCGCGCGGCCCAGCGCGACGCGCTGGCGCTGCCCGCCCGACAGCTGCGCCGGCCGCCGCGACAGCAGATCCTCCAGCCCGAGCATGCGCGCGGCCTCGTCCACCCGCGTGGCCACGTCCTGCTTCGACAGTCCGCGCAGGCGCAGCGCGAACGACAGGTTCTGGGCGACGCTCATGTGCGGGTACAGCGCGTAGCTCTGGAACACCATCGCGATGTCGCGCTCGGCCGGGGCGACGTCGTTGACCACCCGCTGTCCGATACGCAGGGTGCCGGCGGTGATCGCCTCCAGTCCCGCGATCATCCTCAGCACCGTGGTCTTGCCGCAGCCCGACGGCCCCACCAGCACCAGCCGCTCGCCATCGGCGACCTCGAAGCTGGCGCCGGCCACGGCGACGTGGCCGTTGTCGTAGACCTTGCGCAGGTTGTCGAGCTGCACGCGCGCCATCGTTGCTCCCCACCGTGTCCGGTCCCGCGCGATGCGGCCCGCTCCGCGCGCATGTTCGCGCGGCGCGCGGTGGACGCCACATGCACCTCCGCGCCGGACGATTGCGCTATTCTGGCATGTAATCGTTTTCAACCGATGCCGCCCCCACGCGGCGCAGGACAATGCCGCCATGACCCGCTCCCCGGACACGGACTTCAGCTTCCCCGACGGCTTCCTCTGGGGCGCCGCCACCGCCGCCCACCAGATCGAGGGCTCGCCGCTGGCCGACGGCGCCGGCCCCAGCATCTGGACCCGCTTCGCCCACACCCCCGGCATGACCCTCAACGGCGACACCGGCGATATCGCCTGCGACCACTACCACCGCTGGAAGGACGACGTGCGCCTGATGCGCGAGCTGGGCCTGCAGGCCTACCGCTTCAGCGTGTCGTGGTCGCGGATCCTGCCCGAGGGCACCGGCCGGGTGAACCAGAAGGGCCTGGACTTCTATTCGCGCCTGGTCGACGAACTGCTGGCCAACGACATCGAGCCGCTGCTGACCCTGTTCCACTGGGACCTGCCTGCCGCGCTCGACGACCGCGGCGGCTGGCTCAACCGCGACTGCGCCGACTGGTTCGCCGAATACGGCCGGGTGCTCTACCGCGCGCTCGACGGCCGGGTGAAGAAGTGGGTCACGCTCAACGAGCCCTGGGTGATCACCGACGGCGGCTACCTGCACGGCGCCCTCGCCCCCGGCCACCGCAGCCGCTACGAGGCGCCGATCGCCTCGCACAACCTGATGCGCGCGCACGGCGCCGCGGTGCAGGCCTACCGCGTCGAGGGAAAGCACGAGATCGGCCTGGTGGTGAACATCGAGCCCAAGTACCCGGCGACGGATTCGGCCGAAGACGCGGCCGCCACCCGCCGTGCGCATGCGTACATGAACGAGCAGTACCTGCATCCGGCCCTGCTCGGCCGCTGGCCGCCCGAGCTGGCGGAGATCTTCGGCGACGCCTGGCCGCAGGCGTCCGACGAGGACCTGCGCCAGATCGCCCAGCCGATCGACTTCGTCGGCATCAACTACTACACCCGCAGCGTCACCGCCGCCAGCGACAGCTACCCGCTCAAGGCCGGCGCCGTGCGCCAGCCGCTGGGCACCTATACCGAAACCGGCTGGGAGGTATTCCCGCAGGGCCTGACCGACACCCTGGTCTGGTTCAAGCAGACCTACGGCGATCTGCCCGTCTACGTCACCGAAAACGGCGCGGCGTTCTTCGACCCGGCCGTGGCCGAGGATGGTCGCGTCCGCGACCCGCTGCGAATTGATTACCTGCGAAAGCATTTGTCCGCGATCCACGACGCGATCGCCGCAGGCGTGGACGTACGCGGCTACATGGCGTGGTCATTGCTGGACAACCTGGAGTGGTCGCTGGGGTATTCGAAGCGGTTCGGTATCATCCACGTCAACTACGGGACGCTCGAACGCACCCTGAAGGACAGCGCGCGCTGGTTCTCTGGCATCATTGGCAGTCACGGTCGCGCCCTGTCCGACCCCCTTCCCTACTGACCGAGAGCCGCATACGGCGTCCATGCACGATTCCATCCTGCTGTTCGGTGCCACGGGCGACCTGGCACAACGCTATCTGTTTCCGTCGCTGCTGCACCTGCTGCGCGACCGGCTGCTGCCCGACAGTTTCCGGGTGATCGCGATCGGCCGCACGGCGCACGACGACGACGGCTTCCGCGCCTGGCTGCGCGAGCGCATCGACGAGGGCGACGTGCACAGCGGCGCGCTCGACAACCTGCTCTCGCGCATCCACTACCACCCGCTCAACCTCAACGACACCGAAGGCATGGCCGCGGCGCTGTCGCAGTACGCCGATCGGCCCGCGGTGAGCTACCTGTCGACCCCGCCCAACCTGTTCGAGTCCGCCTGCCGCGGGCTCAAGGCCGCGGGCCTGCTCGAGCCGCCCTCGCGACTGGTGCTGGAAAAGCCGATCGGCCACGACCTGGCTTCGGCGCGCGCGATCGACGCCACCCTCAAGTCGGCGCTGGACGAGTCGCGGATCTTCCGCATCGACCACTACCTGGGCAAGGCACCGGTGCAGAACCTGCTGGCGCTGCGCTTCGGCAACACCCTGCTCGAGGCGGTGTGGGACAACCGCTGCATCGAGTCGGTCGACATCCTCGTCGCCGAGACCGGCGGCGTGGACGGCCGGGAGGGCTATTACGCCGACTACGGCGCGCTGCGCGACATGGTCCAGAACCACATGCTGCAGCTGCTGGCGCTGGTGGCGATGGAGCCGCCGGCGGCGCTCGATGCCGACAGCGTGCGCGACGAGAAGCGCAAGGTGCTGCGCGCGCTGCGACCGATGACCGCGGAAGCGGTGGGCGTCGACAGCATCCGCGGACGCTACGGCCCGGGCGTGGTGGAAGGCGCGGCGGCAAAAGGGTTTACGGCTGACAGCGCTGTCGAAACCTTTGTCGGCCTGACCGCATGGATCGACAACTGGCGCTGGGCCGGCGTGCCGTTCCGGCTCGCGACCGGCAAGCGGCTGCCCTCGCGCACCACCGAGGTGCTGGTGAACTTCAAGCCCGTCACCCACTGGGTGTTCGACCGCCCCGACAGCCGTCGCGCCACGCCCAACCGGCTGCGCATGCGGCTGCAGCCGGAAGAGACGATCGAACTGGGGCTGATGGGCAGCCTGGCCGCGCCCGAATGGGGCGCGACCGAGCTGATGCCGATGTCGCTGGACATGGCGATGCTGCCGCCCAAGCGCCGCATCGCCTACGAACGGCTGATGATCGACGCGCTCAAGGGCGACCAGACCCTGTTCGTGCGCGACGACGAGGTCGAGGCCGCCTGGCGCTGGATCGACAGCATCAGCGCCGCCTGGCAGCAGGCCGGCACCCCCGTGCAGGAATATCCCGCCGGCTCCTGGGGCCCGGCCGGCGCGGCCGCGTTCCTGCCGCACACGGTGGGCGGTCCTGCGGGCAGGCGCGGATGAGCGCCGGTTCGCAGGTCCTGCTGGCTGATATCGGCGGCACCAACGCCCGTTTCGCGCTGGCCGATCCCTGCGCCGGCGCGCCGCTGATGGTCGACAGCGTGCAGCGGTTCGCGGTGTCGGACTTTCCCTCGCTGGCCGAAGCGGCGCGCCACTACCTGCGCGAAACCGGCCAGCACGACACCGGGATCGTGGAAGGCGTGTTCGCGGTCGCCGGCCGGGTCGATGGCGACGAGGCGCGCATCACCAACCATCCCTGGGTGATCTCGCGCCCGCGCACGCAGGCCCAGCTGGGCTTCGAGCGCGTCACCCTGGTCAACGACTTCGCCGCCCAGGCGATGGCGATCCCGCTGCTGCAGTCCGGAGACGTGGTCCGCATCGGCGGCGCGTCCTGGGTTCCGGACGAGTCGCCCCGGCACCGCACCTACGCCATCCTGGGCCCGGGCACCGGCCTGGGCGTGGGCGGGCTGGTGATCCGCGATGGCCGCCACTACCCGCTGGAAACCGAGGGCGGGCACGTGAGCTTCCCGCCCGGCACGCCCGAGGAGCTGGCGATCCTGGACCGCCTCTCGGCCCAGTTCGGCCGGGTCTCGAACGAACGCCTGGTGTGCGGCCCCGGGCTGGTGAACATCCATCGCGCGCTGAGCGAGATCGCCGGCGAGGACCCGGGCCCGATGCAGCCGGCCGACATCACCGCCGGCGCGCAGGCCGGCGATCCGCGCTGCTCGCGCGCGGTCGACGTGTTCTGCGCCGTGTTCGGCGCGATCGCCGGCGACCTGGTGCTCACGCTCGGCGCCTGGGACGGCGTGTTCCTGACCGGCGGCCTGGTGCCGAAGATGCTCGACGCCCTGCAGCATTCCGGTTTCCGCCAGCGCTTCGAGCACAAGGGCCGGTTCTCCCCGACCATGGCGCGGGTTCCCTCGCTGGCGGTGCTGCATCCGCACGCCGGACTGCTGGGCACGGCCGCGATCGCCCGCCGCGAGGCGCATGCGGCGGTGGCGGCGTGAACGTTCGCGACAACACCGGCACCGCGCCCGGCGCGCCCCGCGCTGCGGTGCAGATGCACAGCTACGAATCCCAGACCCAGTGGACCTGGGGCGCGGCCGTGGCGATCTCGTCGGTGCTGTCGCGCGACCTGCAGGAGCAGCCGCGCGCGCGCCTGCTGCTGTCCGGGGGCAGCACCCCGGCGCCCGTGTACGAGGCGCTGTCGAAGGCGCCGCTGGAGTGGGACAGGGTGGACGTGGCCCTGGTCGACGAGCGCTGGCTGCTGCCCGACGACCCGGACAGCAACTCGCGCCTGATCCGCGAATCGCTGCTGCGCAACAACGCCGCCAGGGCGCGCTTCGAGAACATCACCCGCCCCGGGCGCAGCATCGAGGAGGCGGTCAACGCCGCCAACCTGCACGCGCAGGCGCCGCCCGGCGTGGTGGTGCTGGGCATGGGCGAGGACGGCCACACCGCCTCGCTGTTCCCGCGCATGCAGAACCTGGGGCAGGCGCTGGCCTCGCACAGCGCCTACGTCGCGGCCGACGCCACCGGCTGTCCCGGCGCCGGCAAGTTCCTGCGCCGCATCAGCCTTACTCCGGCCGGGCTCGCCCCCGCCCACACCCGCCTGCTGCTGATCCGCGGCGAAAGCAAGCGCAAGCTGCTCGAGCGCGTGCTCGACGGCGACGATCCGCTCGAATATCCCGCACGCATCGCGTTCCTGACCCCCGGCGCGCCGCTGCACGTCCACTGGTGTCCGTGACCCCGCGACACCGTACACACGCCTCATCGCCAGAAAGCCAATGAGCCTGCATCCCGTACTGCACGACGTCACCGAACGCATCCGCCGCCGCAGCCGCGCCTCGCGCGCGGCCTACCTGGCCGGCATCGATGCCATGCACCAGGCCGGGCCCAACCGCTCGCGCCTGAGCTGCGGCAACCTCGCCCACGCCTTCGCCGCCTGCGGCCCGACCGACAAGTCGCGCCTGCGCGGCGGCGCCTCGCCCAACCTGGCGATCATCACCGCCTACAACGACATGCTCTCGGCGCACCAGCCGTACGAGCCCTACCCCGCCCTGATCCGCGAACACGCCCGCTCGCTCGGCGCCACCGCCCAGGTCGCCGGCGGCGTGCCGGCGATGTGCGACGGCGTCACCCAGGGCCGCGCCGGCATGGAGCTGTCGCTGTTCTCGCGCGACGTGATCGCGCAGGCCACTGCCATCGGCCTGTCGCACGACATGTTCGACAGCGCCGTGCACCTGGGCATCTGCGACAAGATCGTGCCGGGCCTGCTGATCGGCGCGCTGGCCTTCGGCCACCTGCCCTCGGTGTTCATCCCGGCCGGGCCGATGACCCCGGGCATCCCCAACAAGCTCAAGGCCGAGGTGCGCGAGCGCTACGCCGCCGGCGAGGCCACGCGCGAGGAGCTGCTCGAAGCCGAATCGGCGTCCTACCACGCGCCCGGCACCTGCACCTTCTACGGCACCGCCAACTCCAACCAGGTGCTGCTGGAGGCGATGGGTGTGCAGCTGCCCGGCTCGTTCGCCAATCCCGGCACCTCGGTCCGCGAGGCGCTGACCCGCGCCGCCACCGAGCGCGCACTGCGCATTTCCGGGCTCGGCGACGATTACCGCCCGCTGGGGCGCCTGATCGACGAGCGCGCGATCGTCAATGCGGTGGTCGCGCTGATGGCCACCGGCGGCTCGACCAACCACACCATCCACTGGGTGGCGGTGGCGCGCGCGGCCGGCATCGTGCTGACCTGGGACGACATGGACCGCCTGTCGCAGGTGGTGCCGCTGCTGGCACGCGTGTACCCCAACGGCGACGCCGACGTGAACCGCTTCCAGGCCGCCGGCGGCGTGGGCTTCGTGTTCCGCGAGCTGCTCGACGCCGGGCTGATGCACGCCGACATCGAAACCGTCCTGCCCGGCGGCATGCGCGCCTGGTGCGACGAGCCGACCCTGTCGGGCGGCGTGCTCGGCTACGCGCCCGCACCGGCGACCAGCGGCGACGACGCGGTGGTGCGCACGGCCGATGCTCCGTTCGAGGCCCAGGGCGGGCTGCGCCTGCTGCGCGGCAACCTCGGCCGCTCGCTGATCAAGCTCTCCGCGGTCAAGCCCGAATACCGCACGATCGAGGCGCCGGCGGTGGTGGTGGACGATCCACGCACGCTCAACAAGCTGCACGCGGCCGGCGCGCTGCCACGGGACTTCATCGCCGTGGTCCGCTACCAGGGCCCGAAGGCCAACGGCATGCCGGAGCTGCATTCGCTGGCGCCGCTGCTGGGCATGCTCCAGAACCAGGGCCGGCGCGTGGCGCTGGTGACCGACGGCCGCCTGTCGGGCGCCTCGGGCAAGATCCCCGCCGCGATCCACCTCACCCCCGAGGCCGCGCGCGGCGGTGCGATCGCGAAGCTGCGCGAGGGCGACATGCTCCGCCTCGACGGCGAAGCCGGCACGCTGGAAGCCCTGGTCGACGCCGCCGAATGGGCCGCGCGCGAAGCCGCGCCGGACACCTCGCACTGCGCCTGGGACATCGGCCGCAATCTGTTCGCCTTCAGCCGCGCGATGGTCTCGCCGGCCGACCAGGGCGCGCTGTCGATCTCCTGCGGCCCGCCCTCGCGCGACGGCGGCCCCTGGGAGTACGACCAGGAATACGAGCTGGGCGACGATCCGCAAGCCGCGGCGCTGGCGCCGCACGAGCATCGCGACGCCTGAGCCTTTGCGACAGTGGGTGCCTGGTGGCTGGGACCCGGTGCCGCCGTCATGCGCTTCGCTTCCGGCCAGCCGCCGGCCACCAGCAGCCAACGAACCCGTGCATCCATCGCCCCGACACCTCCAATGACCATCGAAGCCCTCCAGAACCACGCCGAACAGCTCCTCCGCAACGCCGGCATCCTGCCGGTGATCACCGTCGACAGCGTCGACCAGGGGCGCCGCATCGCCGATGCGCTGCTCGAGGGCGGACTGACTTCGCTGGAGCTGACCCTGCGCACGCCGGCCGCGCTGGACGCGCTGGCGGCACTGAAGAAGGCGCTGCCCGAGATCGTGATCGGCGCCGGCACCGTGCTCGACGAGACCCACATCAAGCAGTCGGTCGATGCCGGCGCCGACTTCCTGGTGACCCCGGGCACCCCGCCCGCGCTGGCGGAAGCGCTGGCGCGCGCATCGATCCCGGCGGTGCCCGGCGGCGCCACGCCCACCGAGTTCATGTCGCTGATGGCGCGCGGCTTCCGCTGCTGCAAGCTGTTCCCGGCCAGCGCGGTCGGCGGGCTGACCATGCTCAAGGGCCTGGCCGGTCCGCTGGGCGCGCTCAAGCTCTGCCCCACCGGCGGCATCGGCGAAGCGAACGCCGGCGAGTTCCTCGCCCAGCCCAACGTGCTGTGCATCGGCGGCTCGTGGATGGTGCCGAAGGACTGGATCGCCGCCGGCGACTGGACCCGCGTGCGGGAAAGCGCCGCGCGCGCCGCCGCCCTCATCGCCGAGGCCCGCGCCGCCAGCGCCTGACCTTGCCCGGATGCGACCTGCGGTCGCATCCGGCCCCGGCCCGCCACCATTCCACCCTGCACCGGCCGCCGCGCGACTGACGCGGCAAGCTGCCTGCCTGCGCCACGCCGCTGTCAGTGCTTCCCGTCCGGCGCCGGCGCGAACACCAGCTTCGCGTCCAGCCGGCGCCACAGCCAGGCGTGCAGCAGGTACCAGGCGGCCAGCAGCCAGCCCAGGTGCCATTCCAGTACGTTCTCGATCCGGTCCTTGAAGTCCTCGTCGACGACCACCGCGCCGGCCACCACGTTGGCCAGCCCCAGCAGCAGCATCAGCACGCTGACCGTCACCAGCGCCGTGGACAGTCGCGCACCGCGATGCGCGTCCACGCGCAGGCCGCGCAGGAACCCCAGCTGGGCGAGATAGCCGAAGCCGAAGAAGCAGACCACGCCATAGCGGCGCAGGAAGCGGTAGGCCTCGCCGTCGGTGCCGAGGAAGGTCGCATACACGGCCAGCGCCAGCGCCGCCGCCGCGCCAAGCCAGGCCACCGCGCCCCGGCCGCGCCCCAGCCAGCGCGCCGACAGCCACCAGTGCAGCCCCAGCAGCGCCGCGCAGGGCAGCACCATCAGGCGGAACACGTGGTTGCCCAGCCCGTGGCGGGCGGCGCGGCTGATCGAGGTGCAGCCTTCCAGGTAGGGCACGCAGCCCTCGATCCAGCCGTCCCGGATCGACAGCCACAGCGCCACGTGCGCGGCCACGCCGAACAGCAGCGCGATGGCCAGCGGCAGCGGCCACAGCGCGATGGAGCCTGCGGGAGTACGCGACATGCGGATCGGGGATGCGGCCCAAGCAGCAGGCTAACCCGGGCCCGCGCAAGGCCGCGTCGCGATCGCGGACGCCTCGCTTGGCGCGCTGCGCATCGCATCCGCGCGGGTGGAAGTCCCGTCCCGCCTGCGTCAGGGCCCAAGCGGCCGGCGCTCAGGGTTCATCCGCGCGCACTCCGATCCGCACCCGCGCAGGCAGCGAGCTCACGCGCAGTTCGCGCCCGTCCAGTTCCGCACTGCCCGACTCCGCCTGCAACGCGCCGGGCTCCCCCTCCAGCGGCCAGGGCAGCACCAGCCCCCCCGGCGGCGGCACCAGCCCGGTGTCGTCGATCTCCAGCAGCAGCGCCCCGCCCTCGCGCCGCAGCCGGTAGGTCAGTTCGCCCGACGCCGTGCGCAGGCCGGCGATGCCTACGCCCTGCCCGTCCAGCCACGCAGCCGGCACGCCGGCGGCCAGCACCAGGCTGTGGTCGGCCTCGCGCGCGTAGGCGAACAGGTCCAGCGCCGAGCGCACGAAGTCCGATGCCACCCAGGCATGCGGCAGGTCGCCGAGGAAGAACGGCTCGCGCGGCGTGCGCGAGACCACCTCGCCCCACTGGTTCCAGGCCGGCGGCGCGCGGTCGGCGAAAAAGTAGTCGACCACCTCCTGCGCCCGCCCGCGCCAGCCCAGGCGCACGAACGCGCCCACGTTGCGCCATTCGTAGGGCGTGTAGTCCTTCCACTCCAGCGTGCCGTCGCGGCGCGCGGCGAAATGCCGCCAGTACCTTTCGAAGGTGTTGTGCAGCAGGTCCTGCGGCAGCCGCTCCTGCTCGCCGCCCGGCGCAAGCGCGATCGTGGTCGAGGTGGGATCGAAATCGCCCAGTTCGGCCGCGCCGGGCAGGTAGTCGGTGTCGTGCAGCCTGGCGGCGGCGCGCAGCGAATCCATCAGGTCGGCGTGGAACCGGTCGCGCGAGTCGGCCATGCGCCGCGCGTCATCGTCTCGGCCCAGCGCCTGCGCCACCTGCACCGCGTCCTTGTAGCCGCGCAGGGCCCAGAAGTTGTCCCAGTACGAGTGCATCGGCTTGGCCGAATAGCCTTCGTGGCTGATCGAGGCCGGCATCATTCCGTAGAAGGCGCGGTTGAGGCGGCGGTTGGCCGCGGTGCGTTCGGACAGCCGCAGCTGCTCCATGTAGCCGTACGCGGCCTCGACGTGCGGCCACATCCGCTCCAGGAACGCGGTGTCGCCGGTATGGCGCCAGTATTCGGCGATGTTGAAGATCAGCTGCCCGTGGCTGTCGTTCTCGGGAACCGGATCGCTGCCGCGGTCGTCCACGCAGCAGGGCACCTTGCCGCTGTCGAACTGGTGCGGCGCGTACCACTCGACGTACTCGCGCACCACCTCCGGCCGGCCCATGCGCAGCAGCCCTTCGGAGATCGTCGCGCCGTCGCGGATCCAGCTGCGGGCGTAGGAACGCGTGCCCGGCTGCAGGCGCGGACCGATGCGCGAGATCAGCATGTGCGCCAGCGACGTGCGCAGGGTATCGGCCAGTGCCTGCCCCTGCGGCGGCACGGTCAGGACCACGCGATCGAGCCGCTCGCGCCACATCCCGGCGACCTCGTCCTGCAGCGCGGCCGCATCCCACCAGCGCCTTGCGAGCGCGCCGGTGCCGGTCATCGGCGCCATCACCTCGACGGTGCGCGATTCCCACGGCGCCAGCCGCATCCGGTACAGCAGCGCGCCCGATGCGAGCCCCTGCGGATCGACCACCGATGCGCCCGCTGCACGCGTGCCCGCCGCCAGGTGCGAAGCGGCCATGCCGCCGTCGAAGCTGCTGGCGAAGGCGGCGTCGGGCAGCTGCTTGGCGAACACCCGCGCGCGCCCGTCGACCGAGACCGTGCCGCCATCGATCGCCAGCGCGCGGACCGGACTCACCCCGCCCCGGGTATTGAGGAACTGGCTGGGCGGGTTGACCTGGAACGGCTGCACCGCGAGCGCCAGGGTGTAGTCGCGCGCCTTGCCGCCGGGATTGGTCAGCCGGTAACGGGCGACCAGGCGCGATTCGCGCGGCTCGCCGTGGGCGAAGGCGGTGATGTCGAGCGCCAGGTCGTCGCGCTGCCAATGCACCGACGGGATCGGCAGGTAGCCGTCCTGCAGCGACTGCGTGGTCGCCACGTCGGCCCAGCTCGCGATCGCACCGTCGACCAGCACGAAGGGTTCGATGCTGAAGGCACCGCGCGCGACCTCGATCGCGCCGTCCTCTCCGATCAGCCCCTGCTGCAGCCCACCATTCAGGCCGAGCACGGTCCAGTACGGCTGCTCGCCGCGAAAGCCGCGCGGGAAGCGCCCACGCGGCGACTGCGCCGCGATCGAGGCGATGAAGTCGTTGTCCGTGGCCGCGAACGCGAGCGGCTGCACCTGCGCCTCCAGCAGGGCGTAGCGCCGGGCCGGGCCGCGCTCCAGGTCGAGGGCGACGTAGCGCGCCTCGGATTCCGGCAGCGCGATCCAGTCGTCGCCGCCGTTGCCGCCGCGCACCGTGCGCACCTCGCGCCAGCCGGTGCCGTCGCCGGACAGGCTGATGCGGTAGTGGGTGGCATGCTCCTTCGCATCCCAGCGCAGGCGCAGGCCGCCGAACTCCCGCAGGCTGCCAAGATCGAGCACCAGCCGCTGCGGCAGTGCGGTCGTGCCGGCGCGCCAGGCAGTCGCCACCAGGCCGTCGACCGCAAGCGCCGCATCGCCCGCGGTCGCAAGCGCGCTGGCGGCCAGCGGCGAATGGTCCGCGGCCGGCAGCACGGCGAACGAGAGGCTGTCGAAACAGACGCTGCCGCGGCCGCCGACCCGGTTGGAGATCGTGAACTCGACCTTCGCGCTCCGCCGCAGCACCTGGTCGGGATCGGGCCCCCAGGCCCGGTCGATGTGGCGCTGCCGGTACTCCACCGCGGTCCACTGGCGCGGAAAGTCGTAGCGCGGCCGGTTCACCCACCACACGTTGTCGCCGCTGGCGTCGACGAGCTTGAACTGCAGGTCGTTGTCGGGCGAATCGCCGCGCAGCTGGAACGAGAAGCGGTAGTTCGCCGGATAGTCCAGCGCCAGGTCGCGCTGGATGCCGGCATAGCCGGAGACGCCGTTGAAATCGTAGTCCAGGCACAGCGCGCGACCGTCGGCGCCCTCGGCCAGCCGCAGGCTGGCGCTGACCTGGTCGGATGCCACCACGCGCCAGGGCGACGGATCGTCGAAGCCGTCCAGCAGCCGCGGCGGCTCCGGCTCGAAGGCGATGGCCTCGGCCGCGGGCGTCGCCGCAAGCGCAGGCGCCGCGCACAGCGCGGCGGCCAGCGCCGCGGCAGCGACGCCGCGTCGCGGGACGGGCAGGAGCTGGTGGAAAAGATCGGTCATGGTCCGGACGGTCAAGGAAATTCCCCGCACATTGTAGGAGCGGCTTCAGCCGCGATCGGCAAATCCGGTTGCGCAAAACCCGACCCGGCAATCGCGGCTGAAGCCGCTCCTACGACAGCAGGAGGCCTCACCCTTTCACGCTTCCCAGCAGCAGGCCCTGGATGTAGTAGCGCTGCAGCAGCAGGAACAGCGCCAGCACCGGCAGCACCGTCACCACCGCGCCGGCCATCATCAGCTCCACGTCCATGACGTACTCGCGCGAAAGCGCCGCCAGCGCCACCGGCAGGGTGTAGCGCTCCTGGTCGGTGAGCACGATCAGCGGCCACATGAAATCGTTCCAGGCACCCATGAAGGTGAACACCGCCAGCGTGGCCAGCACCGGCTTGAGCATCGGCAGCACCACCTGGAAGAAGATCCGCAGCTCGCCGGCGCCGTCGATCCGCGCCGCCTCGATGATTGCGTCCGGAATGCCGCGCGCGTACTGCCGCACCAGGAAGATGCCGAACACGCTGGCCATGCCGGGGACGATCACGCCCCAGTAGCTGTTCACCAGCCCGAGCTGCTTCATCAGCAGGAACAGCGGCAGCATCGCCACCTGGGCCGGCACCACCAGCGCCGCCAGCAGCAGCTGGAAGATGCGCTCGCGGCCGCGGAAGCGCAGCTTGGCGAAGGCGTATCCGGCCAGGGTGTTGAACAGCAGCGACAGCGCGGTGATCGCCAGCGACACCAGCACGCTGTTTCCGAAGTTGCGCACCATGCCGGTGCGGGCGAACAGCTCGCGGTAATTGTCCAGGGTCACCACCGACGGCAGCAGCGGCGGCGGAAACTGCCCCGCCTCGCCGCGCGGCATGAGCGAGACCGAGAGCATCCACGCCAGCGGCGCCAGGCTCAGCGCCGCCAGCACCAGCAGCGCGCCGTTCACGCGCAGCGCGCGCCAGCCGGTGTCGCCCACGGGCCGGCTCATACCAGCCCCCTGCGCCGGCCGGCGCGCAGCATCAGCGCGGTCGCGGCGAGGATCACCAGAAACAGTACGAACGCCACCGCCGAGGCGCGCCCGAGGTTCCACCACCTGAACCCTTCCTCGAACATGTAGTACAGCACGCTGACCGTGCTCTGCAGCGGATCGCCGCGGGTCATCACATAGGGCTCGGCGAACAGCTGGAAGTAGCCCGAGACCGTGATCACGCCCACCACCACCAGCACCGGCCCCAGCTGCGGCAGGGTGATGTGGACGAACTGCTGCCAGCGCGAGGCGCCGTCGATGCGCGCTGCCTCGTACAGGCCCTGCGGAATCGCCTGCAGCCCGGCAAGGAAGATCACCATGTTGTAGCCGAAGTTCTTCCAGGCCGCGAACGCGATGATGGTCGGCATCGCCCAGCGCGGATCGCCCAGCCAGTCCACCGGCGCGATGCCGACGTGGCCCAGCGCCCAGTTCACCAGGCCATAGCCGGTGTGGAACAGGTAGCGCCAGATCACCGCCACCGCCACCAGGGTGGTCACCACCGGGGCGAACAGCGCGGTGCGAAACAGCGCACGCATCCGCACCAGCGGCGAGTGCAGCAGCAGCGCCGCGCCCAGCGACAGCGCGATCGACAGCGGCACGCCGACGAGGACGAAATAGAAGGTGTTGCCGAGCGACTTCCAGAACAGCGGCGTGCGCAGCAGGTCGAGGTAGTTGTCGAAGGCGATGAAGCGCAGGTTGGCTGGATCGGCCAGCGCGTAGAGGTCGAAGTCGGTGAGGCTGAGCAGCAGCGCGGCCAGCACCGGCAGGCCGAAGAACACGCCCAGCACCAGCAGCGCGGGGGCGACGAAGATCCAGGCGGCGAGGCTAGCGCGCAAGGCTGGCTCCGGATGGGACGCGGGCAGCGCGTCGATCGGGGCTCCGGTGGCCCCCACCCCAACCCTCCCCCGCGAGCGGGGGAGGGAGCGGAACGCAGGCGGAATTGGCCCCCCTCCCCCGCCTGCGGGGGAGGGCCGGGGTGGGGGCCGCCGAAGCCACCGGCCCCGCCCGCCCCTCCGGGTCACCGAAGCCCGCTCCCCACGCGACCATCACCGCTCCTCCCGTTCGCGCACCCAGCGCCGCTTTTCCAGGATCGCGTCCACCCGCGCATCCAGTTCGGCCACGGCGTCGTCCTGCGGCTGCCCGCCGCGCACCACGCGCTCGGTCGCCAGGCGCATCTCCTGCGCGATCCGCTCCCACTCCAGCACCTGCGGGGTCGGCCGCACGCGTTCGAGCTGGTCGCGGAAGGCGCGCGCCAGTTCGTCTTCGGCCAGGGCCGGATGCTCCCAGGTGCTGCGCCGCGGCGGCAGGTTGCCGATCATGGCGTGGAAGCGCTGCTGGATGTCGGGCCGCGACAGGAATTCGACCAGGGCCCAGGCCGCGTCCTTGCGCTGCGAGGAACGGAACAGCACCAGGCTGGTGCCGCCGGCGATGCCCGCGCCGGGACCGTCGGGTCCGGGCAGCGGCATCGTGCCCCAGGCGCCGGCCAGCTCCGGCGGCTGCCGGCGGCGGAACTCGCGGATGTTCCAGGGCCCGGACAGGTAGAACACGTAGGAGCCGCGGAAGAACTCGTCCCACACGTTGGAGATCTGCGTCTCCGACACCGCCGGCGCCCAGCCCTGCTCGAACACGTTGGCATAGAACGCCAGCGCCCTGCGAAAGCCCGGGCTGCGGAAGTTGCCGCGACCGTTGTCATCGCGCAGCAGCGGGTCGCCGGTCTGCAGCGCGAATGACAGCTGCGGCTCGAACTCGTTGACCGGCATCAGCACCGCATGCCGGCCGGGACCGGCATCGCGCATGATCGCCGCCATCGCCTGCTCCCACTCGGCCCAGCTCTGCGGCGGCGCGTCGACCCCGGCGCGCGCCAGCAGGTCGCGGCGATAGAACAGCAGGCGTGTGTCGACGTACCAGGGCACGCCCACCAGTTCGCCGTCGACCACGTTGGTGGCCCAGATGCCGGGGAAGTAGTCCGCCTGCTCGATCACGCGCGAGGCGTCGACCCGCTGCTGCAGCGGCTCAAGCGTGCCCAGCGTCGCGAACTCGGCGATCCAGCTGTTGCCCAGCTGGCATACGTCGGGCAGCCCGTCGGCGGCGAATGCGGTCAGCAGTTTCTCGTGCGCGGCGGTCCACGGTACCTGCTGCAGCTCCACCCGGATCTGCGGATGCTCACGCTCGAACTCGCGCAGCAGCCCGTCCACCACCTCGGCTTCGCGCCCCATCGCCCAGAACCGGACCGTGGTGGAGGCATCCTCGCGCGCGCAGCCCGCAAGCAGCAGGACCGGCAGCAGCGCAAGCGGCAGGAGCAGGCGCAATCGCATCAGTCTGGATCTGTCACGTGCGTCGCGGCGGCGACGATGGCGGCAGGCATTGTCGCAGGCCTACTGCGGCGGATCCGAAGCCCTGGGCTCGGCCGGCGGGTCCTGCTCCTCGTGCACGCGCGACTGGGCCATGCCGATGTCGCTGGCCGCGGCCGCTTCCGGATCGGGTTCGCCGGAACTCACCGGCTCGCCCGGCGGCGCCAGCCAGCCGCCGGTGAATCCGGCGCGCTCCAGACCCTTGCGGATATGGGGATTTTCGCGCATCACCTTCCACACGAAGTCGTTGCGGTAGTTCGCGATCATGGTCAGGATCGGCCCCTGGTCGATGCCGATGTAATCGCTGGCCACCCAGCCACGGCCGGGGATCAAGCGGCCGGTCTTGAGCGGAACGTCGTACCTGAAGCTCGGATTGACCGCATCCAGGAAGCCGTAGCTCGAGTACAGGTACTCGCCGTAGCGCTCGTACAGCTCCTCGGTGGCGGGGATCACGATTTCCGGCGCGAAGGCGATCGATCCGATCGACGCTGTCGGCGCGATCGTGCCGTCGTCGAAGGCGTCCGACAGCCCCGTCCCGCGCGCGCTGTAGTGGCGGAACTCACGCTGCTCGTCCTTGAACTCCTGGGTGGTGCGCTGCGGCCCGTCGCTGGCGGTCAGGCCCCAGATGTTCTCGCCGTAGTCGTCCCACTTCATCGGGTTCTCGATCGCGTAGGCGCGCTGGGCGTAGGTCGCGCGGCGGCTGTTCTCGAAGTAGTCGATGCCGCGGTTCTTCATGTATTCGTCGCGGATGCCGCGGAAGTCGATCCACACGTGCGAGTACTGGTGGCCGAAGTGCGGGCCGAAGCTCAGGTATTCCTGGCCGTGGAACACGCCCCAGTCGCGCTCGTAGGTGCGCGTCCACACTTCCCATGCCTCCGGCTCGATCGGATGGGTGGGCGAACCGAGCGCGAGGATGTAGACCAGCATCGCCTCGTTGTAGCCCTTCCAGTCGTGGGCGATGAATCCGCGTTCGGGATACCAGCCCATGGAGATCAGCGGCGGCCGCTGCTGCAGCCACGGCCATTCGACCCGGCGGTAGATGCGCTCGGCCAGCTCGCGGATCTCGACCTCGCGCGGATCGTCGCCGGTGTAGTACGACTGCGCGAACAGCACGCCCATCAGCAGCAGGCCGGTATCCACGCTCGACAGCTCCACCCAGCTGTCGTAGCGGTCGCCAGTGCGCATGTCGAGGAAGTGGTAGAAGAAGCCCTTGTGCCCGCTGCGACCGGTCGCCTGCGGCCCCATCCGCGCCCCGTCCAGGAACTGCAGCGTGACCAGGGTGCGATCCACCGCCTGGGTGCGGCTGACCCAGCCGTTCTCGATCCCGATCGGATAGGCGGTGAGCGAGAAGCCCACCGAGGCGATGCTCGCGAACGGGCGCGACGGGAACCGGTCCGGCGTCAGCCCGTTGACCTCGTTGCTGGTGTCCCAGAAGAACTGGAACGTCCGCCGCTCGATGTCGCGGAACAGCGGCGGCAGCTCCGGTGGACCCGGCGGTTCCTCCACGCGCGGGTCCGGCTCGGGCACCACCACCTGCGGGATCGGCCCGGGCCTCGGCGGCTCCACGGCCGGCTCCGCCGGCGGCGGGGCCTCGCGCTGGCAGGCGGCGAGCAGGACCAGCAGGCCCACCGCCGCCCAGCGCCCGAAGATACGCACCGGTTCAGCGGCCATGGCGCCCGGCCCGGTTCACGTGCTGCCCTGGCATCGCCGTCGGCTCACCAGTCCAGGCCGAACGACAGCTTGAACTGTCGCGTCGGCAGGTACTGGCTGCTCGGCAGTCCCCAGTTCGGATCGCGTTCGCCGGGAGCGCCGTACCAGTCGTTGTAGTCCGCATAGTTGACCCAGTTGAATGCGTTGAGCAGATCCGCGCGCACCCGCAGGCGTATCCGGTCCGACGGCTCCCATTCCTTGACCACGGCGATGTCGAACTGCTTGAAGCCGATGCTGCCTTCCGGAACGAACCAGTCGAAGAAGCAGTTGTTCCAGTCCGGCGCGTCATAGCAGTTGATGCCGTAGTCGGGCGTGTGCGAGGCCAGGGTCAGCTTCGCCGACACGGTGAGCCCCCAGGGCGCGTCGTAGATGCCCGTCGCCACCAGCCGGTGCCTGGGCACGTAGCGCGCCGGAAACCAGCCGTAGCCGTCGATGGTGGGATAGTCGAAGGCGCCGGGCCAGCCGGTGATATTGCTGTTCTGCTCGCCGTCGGTGTAGGTGTAGGCAACGGTCACGCCCCAGCCCGACTGGCGGGTGTAGGGCTTGTCGGCCTTGAGGTAGAGCGCGTTCGACCTGGTCTCCAGCGCGTTGCCGATCAGGGCCAGGGTGCCGAAGGGCGCGAAATTCTGGCCCCAGGGCTGTCCCCAGGTGGTGCCGGGGGCGAAGAACGCGCCGCCCTCGCGGCGGTTGCCCAGGAACGCCGCCACCCCGTCCCTGCTGCGGATATGCGACAGCGTCACTTCGGTGTTCCAGTCGCCCAGGGTGTTGCGGATGCCGATGCTGAACTGGTCCGAATAGGGAACCGCCAGGTCGTTGTGGTTGAGGTAGACCTCGCGCCCCGAGCCGTCCGCCGAGGCCACCGCGCGCAGCGCCTCCGGATCCAGGTAGGCCGGGCTCCACTCCAGGCAGTTCGCGGTCTCGCAGGGATGGGCCGGTGTATCGAACTCGTAGGTGAACTGCGGGAACGAGGCCTTGGTCACTTCGTTCTGGAGGTAGTCGAACAGGTTGCGGTCGTAGGAGCGGCCCATTCCGCCGAACAGCACGTGCCGCTGGTCGCCGCTCAGGTCGTAGGAGAAGCCCAGTCGCGGCGCCCAGTTGTCGCGGTCGGGCTTGCGGTTGCCGCCGGTGCTGATGTAGTCGCGGATATCGATGCCCGACCCGGGCGCGTTGATCGCCTCCGACGCCTCCAGCGCAGCGACCACCGCGGCCGGGGTCACGTAGTCCTCGTGGCCCGGCGTCTGTTCGTAGTCCCAGCGCACGCCGAGGTTGAGCTGCAGGCGGTCGGTCACGTCCCAGTCGTCCTGGATGTAGATGCCGAACTGGCGGTTGCGCGAGGCCACGCTGCCGTCGCCCACGCCCGCGAGCGGAGCGCCGAAGGACACCAGGAACGGGACCGTGGTGCTTTCCTGGATGTCGTAATAGAACTGCGGGTTGTAGAAGTTGCGCTCCTGCGCCGCCACTTCCACGGACTTGAACTTCAGCCCCATCTTGATGGTGTGGCCCAGCCAGCCGGTAAAGGTCAGGTCGTTCTGGAACGACCAGCCCTCCTGGCCCTTGTTCTGGTAGTTGGGGCTGCCGCCGCCGCGGAAGATCACGTCGTTGCGTCCGCCGTCGACCAGCACGTAGCCCGGCTCCATGGTGGTCGGACGCGGGCTCCAGTAGGCTTCCTCGTACGTGAGGTGGGCATCGTTGAGCCAGTCCCCGCGGGTGAACTGGTAGCGCAGGTCGACGCGCGTTTCCTCGTTGGTGTTGTCGACGCCGGCGACCAGCGGGGTCTGCCCGCCCACGCCGCCGATGTCGCTTTCCTCGCGGCGCTTCACGCTCAGCTCGAACAGGTGGTCCTGGCCGAACAGCCAGTCGACCTTGGCGAAGTACAGGTCCTCCTTGAACGGCGAATTGAGCGAGCCGGTGCCGAAGGCGTCGCGCAGCGCCGGCGGAAGATCGTCGAGGTCGAACCCGCGCCCGATCTCCAGGCTGCGCGGGGTCCGGATTTCCTTGGCCTCGTAGGCGATGAAGAAATGCGCGCGGTCGGCGATGATCGGGCCGCCGAAGGAAACGCCGTACTGTTCCTGCGACGACTCCTCCTTGAAGCCCGCGCGTTCTTCGAACTCCGTGGCCTTGCGCCAGTCGGTGCTGGTCTTGTCCCAGAAGAAGTTGCCCTGGAAGTCGTTGCTTCCCGAACGCGTGACCGCGACGATCGCCGCGCTGCTGATCTGGTCGAACTCGGCCTTGTAGTTCTGGGTGATGACCTTGTATTCGCCGATCGCCGACTGCGGGAACGGATTGCCGCGGCTGGAGTCCTGACCTGTGGCCCCGCCCGGCAGGGTGTAGTTCTTCTGGCCGACGCCGTCGATGTAGACATTGATCCCCGACGCCGTCTGGGCGCCGGACCGCAGCCGGGTATTGCCGTTGGTCTCGGTGGTGAACACCATCCCGGGCACCGTGTCGGCGAAGGCGAGGAAGTTGCGCGAGTTCTGCGGCAGCGCCTCGATCTGCCGCTGCGACACGTAGGTCGCGATCTCCGACGTGCGCGTCTCGACCAGCGACTGCGCCGTGACCAGCACCGCGTCCAGGTCGGTCGCCGCGCCCTCGCTCGCGGTTTCGGCCACGCCGCCCACGCCGAGGTCGAGCGTCGCGGTCTGGCCCACGGCCAGGGTGACGGTCTGCGAGCTGGCCTGGCCGTTGGCGCTGACGTCGATGCGATAGGTGCCCGGCGGCAGCCCGGCGAGGTTGTAGCTGCCGTTGGGCCCGGTCTGCACGCTGCGGGTCAGGCCGGTGGCGATGTTGGTGGCGGTGACCTGCGCCTGTGCGGCGGGCGTGGAGTCGGCCATCACCTGGCCGCGGACGGTGGCGCCGGTGGACTGCGCCAGGGCCGGCGCCGAGAGCAGCATGCAGCCGGCCAGGGCGCAGCTGAGCAGGCTGCGCTCGAACCTGCGCGACGCGGAACGGGACTTGCGGTTCATGGTGTGCCCCTCCCAGGGCTTGCTTCGTCGTTGAAACGGGGGATCGGCGCAATGCCTTTCTTTCAACTCCGGCCGCGGATCGGATCCGCGCCCTTGCTCATCCGCTGTCGCCGCGCGCCCGGCTCGATGGCCTGATCACGAGCTCCGGCTGCAGCAGGTCCGGACCGGCGGCGCCCGGCGCGCCGGGACCGGCGTCGAGCAGGCGCCGGATAGCGCGCGCGCCGAGCTCGGCGATCTCGACCCGCATCGTGGTCAGCGGCGGGTGCACGTAACGCGAAAGCGGGATGTCGTCGAAGCCGGCCAGGGCGATGTCCTCCGGCACCCGCAGCCCCGCCTGGCTGAACGCGAACAGGCAGCCCAGCGCCATCATGTCGTTGGCGGCGAACACCGCGTCTGGACGCTCCGCGTCCTCCAGCAGGCGCCGGCCGGCGAGGTGTCCGGAGGCTTCGTCGAACCGCCCCTGCAGCACCCGGGGCTCGCTGCCCGGCGCGAGCTGCGCCAGCGCGTCGCGATAGCCGCGCAGGCGCTCGCAGGCGTCGAAGTTGTCCTCCGGCCCGGCGATGAAGGCGATGCGCCGGTGCCCGGCGCCGAGCAGGTGGCGCACCATCGCCATCGCGCCGCCGTGGTTGTCCACGCCGACCGAGGGCTGCGCGCTCTCGGCCAGCGGCGGATTCATCAGTACCACCGGCATCGGCGGCAGGTCCGCGGCCAGGGCCTCGGCTCCGGCCACGAAGGGCGACATCAGCAGCAGCCCGTCCACCCGCCCGCGCATGGTGCGCAACGCGGCTCCCTGCTCCTGCGGGTTGCCGTGGTAGCTCGACACCAGCAGGTACAGGCCGCGCTCGCGGGCGACGTGGTCGATGCCGCGCATCAGCTCGGAAAAGAACTCGCCGTACAGGTCGGGCAGCACCACGCCGATGGTCTGGGTGCGCCGGCTGCTCAGGCTGCGCGCGGCGTGGTGCGGGCTGTAGCGCAGCTCCGCGGCCACGTCCAGCACGCGCTGGCGCACGTCTTCGGCCACGTTGGGGTGTCCGTTCAGCGCCCGCGACACGGTGGCCACCGACACCTTGGCCTGCCGCGCCACGTCCTTGATCGTCACGCTCATCCCCGCCCTCCCGCGGCCGGCCTCATTGCGCCACCACCTCGAACCGCACCGACCGCTGCGCCAGCGAACTGCCGCCGGCGAACACGGTGAAACCGCCCGGCTCCAGCACCTGCCGCATGCGCGCATCGAACAGCGCCAGGTCCTCGAAGCCGAGCTCGAACTCCACCTCGCGCGATTCGCCCGGCTGCAGCTCGACGCGGCGGAACCCGCGCAGCTCGCGCACCGGCCGGGTCACGCTGGCCACGTCGTCGCGCAGGTACAGCTGCACCACCTCGGTGCCGGCGCGCGGGCCGGTGTTGGTCACCCGCACGCGCACCCGCTGGCGCGGGTCGGCGATGGAGACCGTCGCGCGTTCGACCTGCGGCTGGCCGTACTCGAACGTGGTGTAGGACAGGCCGTGTCCGAACGGGTACAGCGGCGTCCAGTGCACGTCGATGTACTTGCTGGTGAACTTGTTGTCCGCCGCCGGCGGCCGCCCGGTGTTGCGGCGCGCGTGGTAGACCGGTACCTGGCCGACGTTGCGCGGCACGGTGACCGGCAGCTTGCCCGACGGCGCCACGTCGCCGAACAGCAGGTCGACGATGGCATTGCCGCCTTCCACGCCCGGGAACCACGCCTCCAGGATCGCCGGCACCCTGCCCTGCAGCGCGCCGGTCGACAGCGGCCGGCCGTTGAGCAGCGCCACCACGACTGGCCTGCCGGTCGCGGCGACCGCCAGCGCCAGCTGCTCCTGCACGCCGGGCAGGTCGAGCGAGGTGCGGTTGTTGGCTTCCGCACTCATCTCCGGGTGCTCGCCGAGGAACATCAGCACGGCGTCGGCCTGGCGCGCGGCGCGGACCGCTTCGTCGAAGCCGGAGGTGTCGTCGCCGTCGATCTGCGCACCTTTCGCCACCAGCAGCCGGCTGTCCTGGCCCAGGCGCTCGCGCAGCGCCATCAGCGGGGTCACCGCGTCCTCCGGCCGGCCGATGCCCACCCAGTTGCCCAGCATCGCCCAGGGCTCGTCGGCCAGCGGCCCGATCACCGCCAGCGTCCCGATCGACTTCGACAGCGGCAGCACGCCGCCCTCGTTCTCGAGCAGGACCATCGAGCGCTGCGCCATGCGCCGCGCGGCGGCGCGATGCTCCGGCGTGAGCGTCAGCGCCTCCTGCCGGGCCGGGTCGCTGCAGTAGCGGTAGGGGTCGTCGAACAGGCCGAGGCGGAACTTGGCGTTGAGCACCCGCCGCACCGAGGCATCCACCTCGGCCAGCGGCACGCGCCCGGCCTCGACCGCGGCCGGCAGGTCCTGCAGGTAGATCGCGCTGACCATGTCCACGTCCACGCCCGCGCGCAGCGCCAGCCGGCCGGCGTCCTCGCGGGTGGCGGCCACGCCGTGCGACATCAGCTCCATCACCCCGGTGTAGTCGCTCACCAGCACCCCGTCCCAGCCCCACTGTTCGCGCAGCAGGCCCTGGATCAGCGGCCCGTGCGCGTGCATCGGCACCCCGCCGATCTCGTTGAAGCTGGCCATGATCGACTGCGCGCCGGCGTCGATGGCGGCCTTGAACGGCGGCAGGTAGACCTCGTGCAGGCTGCGCCCGGAGATGTCCGCCACGTCGTAGTCGCGCCCGCCCTGCGCCGCGCCATAGGCCACGAAGTGCTTGGCGGTGGCGAGCATGGTGTCGGGCGCGGCCAGGTCCCCGCCCTGGAAGCCGCGCACCCGCGCCGCCGCCAGCACCGAGCCCAGGTAGGGGTCTTCGCCCGCGCCCTCGACGATCCGGCCCCAGCGCGGGTCGCGGGCGATGTCGACCATCGGTGCGTAGGTCCAGTGCACGCCGTGGGCGGTGGCCTCGACCGCGGCGATCCGCGCGGCGTTGCGCACCTCCACCGGATCGAAGCTGGAGGCCTCGCCCAGCGGCACCGGGAAGATCGTGCGCATGCCGTGGACCACGTCGTAGGCGAACAGCAGCGGGATGCCCAGCCGCGATTCCTCCACCGCGATCTTCTGCAGGCGGCAGGTCAGCGCCGCGCCCTGGGTGCCCAGCCAGGAGCCGATCTGGCCCTGGCGCACCTGGTCCTCGCTGCCGGCCATCGCTGTCGGCCCGGTGTTGTTGCCCACCCCCGGCGGCTGGTTGAGCTGGCCCAGCTTGTCGGCCAGGGTCATCTTCGCCATCAGCGCGTCGACGAAGGCGCGCTCGGCCGCGGCATCGCCTGCGGACGTGTGCGCCGGGGCCGCCGCCGCTGGCGCCGCCAGCAGCGCCGCCAGCGCGGTCGACAGGAACGGCACCAGGCGGCTGCAGGTCGCAGGACGGGTCATCGAATCCTGTACGGGGGGCGGGTGTGGGGCGAATGTAAACGTTTTCAGGCCGGCGTGCATGGCACGTTGCAACATGCCCCGGGAACACGGCCGCCACCCCCGCCAACCCCGCCGCGGCCGCCAACCCAGCCGCGACCGATCCTGCTGATCCGTCGACTCCCGACCCGGCGGTCGCGGCCGAAGCCGCGCCTGCGGCGGGAGTCAGCCGCCTGTCAGGGCAATACCTTGCGGAACGGGCGCACCTCCACCCGGCTGTACACCCCCGCCTCGACGTAGGGATCGGCGTCGGCCCAGGCGCGCGCGTCCTGCAGCGAAGGGAATTGGGCAATCACGATGCTGCCGCTGAAGCCCGCCGGGCCCGGATCCTCGGCGTCGATCGCCGGGCACGGCCCGGCCAGCAACAGCCGGCCCTCGTCGCGCAGCGCCAGCAGCCGCTGCAGGTGCCGTTCACGTGCGTCCCTGCGCCGGTCGAGCACCTGTTCCCCGTCGTAGCCCTCGATCGCGTACCACATCCGCCCTGCTCCACCAGTCATGACCGCCATCATTCTAGAAGACGCCGCGGCCCTGCCCGCTGGACAGCCCGCCGGACAGCGCTTACCCTAGGGCGCAAGTTCCGCAGCCGATCGCCGCTCACGTCGCAGCAGGACGCAGAGTCGCGGCCCTTCGGCCAGACCCGACGAGCCCCCAGCAGTCTTCTGCCGACATCCGGCATGGCCTGCCCGTGGCGCCCGGTCGCAAGACGCTTTGCCAGCCAGTGCGATATTCCGGCCGCGCACCCTTCGGGGACGCGCGCCCCAGTGCGCGCAGCCGCGTACGCCGGTGCGGAAACCCGCAGTTCGACCAGCCAGACGGCCCGGAGGGGGCCGCACCGCGAATGAGCCAACCCGCCCAGGACACCGCCGCGCAGGCGCCAGCCCATCCCCAGCAGCAGGAAATGCCGCTGGCGGTGGTGCACGGCCAGCCGGTGCTGCAGATCCCGCAGGATCTGTACATCCCGCCCGATGCGCTGGAGGTGATCCTCGAGGCGTTCGAAGGCCCGCTCGACCTGCTGCTGTACCTGATCCGCCGCCAGAACCTGGACATCCTCGACATCCCGGTGGCCGAGATCACCCGCCAGTACGTCGAATACATCGGGGTGATGCAGGAGCTGCGCTTCGAGCTGGCGGCCGAGTACCTGGTGATGGCCGCGATCCTGGCCGAGATCAAGTCGCGGATGCTGCTGCCGCGGCCGCCCGCCGCGGAGGGCGAGGAAGACGATCCGCGCGCCGACCTGGTACGGCGCCTGCAGGAATACGAGCGCTTCAAGCAGGCCGCCGAGGACCTCGACACCCTGCCGCGCATGGATCGCGACACCTCGCCCGCGGCCGCGTTCGTCCCCGACCGCGCCTCGGTGAAGCTGCCGCCGCCGGTGGACCTGCGCGAGATGCTGCTGGCCCTGCACGAGGTGCTCAAGCGCGCCGAGCTGCTGACCAGCCACGCGATCCGGCGCGACGCGCTGAGCGTGCGCCAGCGCATGGGCGAACTGCTGACGAAGCTCGAGGACGGCGCCTTCCACCGCTTCGAGACCCTGTTCGAGGCCAGCGAGGGCCGCCTGGGCGTGGTGGTTACCTTCCTGTCGATCCTGGAGCTGGCCAAGGAACGCCTGCTCGACATCGTCCAGGAGGCGCCGCTCGCGCCGATCTACCTCAAATCGCTGGCCAGCGCGCGCCCGGCGGACGAACCGCTGGAGTTCAGCAGCGAGTTCGACGACGAAGCGGCGGAAGACTGAGGCGGGGTCGGTGGCTGGTAGTTGGTGGCTGGTGAAGTGCGGCGCTCCGCACCTCCCACCCACCGACCACCAACGCCTGCCCACCGCACCGAAACCGACAGCCGGCGCCCCCTGCCGGCACAGCCACCAACCATCAACAGCAACAAACCAGGCATGGATCAGATCCTCATCAACCGCATCATCGAGGCCGCGCTGCTGGCGTCGAGCCAGCCGCTGACCGTGGTGCAGCTGGGCGCGCTGTTCCCGCTCGACGAACCCGCCCCGGAAGGCAGCATCCAGGCCGCGCTCGAAGCGCTCCAGGCCGATGCCGCCGGGCGCGGCATCGAGCTGGTCGAAGTCGCCTCGGGCTGGCGCTACCAGGTCCAGGCCGACGTGCACGCCTGGGTGGCGCGGCTGTGGACCGAGCGCCAGGTCAAGTACACCCGCGCCACCCTGGAAACGCTGGCCCTGATCGCCTACCGCCAGCCGATCACCCGCGGCGAGATCGAGCAGGTGCGCGGCGTGGCCACCAGCAGCAACATCGTCAAGGCGCTGGAGGAGCGCGAGTGGATCCGCGTCGTCGGTCATCGCGACATGCCGGGCCGGCCGGAGCTGCTGGGCACCACCAAGGCCTTCCTCGACTACTTCGGCCTCAAGCGCCTGGACGAACTGCCGCCGCTGTCGGAGCTCAAGGATTTCGGCGAACTCGAACCGCAGTTCGAATTCGAGGGCGGCCGCGGCGTGGGCGGGATCGCAGGGGCCGACGGATTGCAGGAAGGCGGGGACCGGGACGCCGGCGACCCTGCCGCCAACGATGAGGCAGCGGAATATGCCGGAGGCGATGTGCCGGCGGACGATGCGGACACCGCCGTTGCCGCCGCTGGCGACGACGCGTCGGACGAGGCCGGCGACGCGGCAGGCGACGCAGCGCTGGACGCCCCCGGTCACCCGGCCGATGCGGATGCGCCGGGGTTCGACGACGACAGCGTCGTCGATCCCGAAGCCGCCGATACCGATACCGATACCGATGCCGACAGCGACGATGTCGATGTCGACGATTCACCCGACACAGACCACCCCCTGGCCGACGGCGACAATGCCGAGGCCGGACAGCACGACGCCCTCGCCGACGACGGCGACAGCGTCCGGAGCAGACATGAGTGAGCAACACCCAGGCGGCAGCCGCAAGCTGTCGCTCAAGCGCAGCGAAGACAAGGCTGCCGACACCCCGAAGCTTGAAGAGCGCCTGCACAAGGTGCTGGCCCAGGCCGGCCTCGGCTCGCGCCGCGCGCTGGAACAGCGCATCGCCGACGGCCTGGTCAAGGTCAACGGCGAGACCGCCCAGACCGGCATGTCGGTCAAGGGCGGCGACCGCATCGAGATCGACGGCCGCCAGTTCGTCGCCAGCGCCCTGACCGAACCGGCCCGGGTGCTGATGTACAACAAGCCCGAAGGCGAGGTGACCACGCGCGAGGATCCCGAGGGCCGTCCGACGATCTTCGAATCCCTGCCCGCGCTCAAGGGCGCGCGCTGGATCGCGATCGGCCGCCTCGACATCAACACCACCGGCCTGCTGCTGCTCACCACCGACGGCGAGCTGGCCAACGCGATGATGCATCCCTCGTTCGAGATCGAACGCGAGTACGTGTCCCGGGTGCGCGCGCCCGAGGGCGAGGAAACGGTGTCGGAGAAGATCGTCGACCGCCTCGCCCGTGGCGTGGCGCTGGAGGACGGGCCGGCGAAGTTCGACCAGATCAAGCGCATCGGCGGCACCGATTCGAACGAATGGTTCCAGGTGCTGCTCAAGGAGGGCCGCAACCGCGAGGTGCGCCGGCTGTGGGAATCGCAGGGCTGCCAGGTCAGCCGCCTCAAGCGCATCCGCTATGGCCAGGTGTCGCTGCCGCAGACGCTGCTGCGCGGGCAGTCGCAGGAACTGTCCGACGCCCAGGTCGAGGCCCTGCGCAAGGAACTCAAGCTGGAGGAAGGCCCGCCGCCGGCGCTGACCCTGCTGCCGGTGATCGGCCAGCGCAAGGCGTCGAAATCGACCGTGCACGTGGGCGGCGACCGCCGTCCGCAGGGCTACGTCAACGGCCACAACACCGCCGACGAAGGGCGCGAACTGCGCCGCTTCGACCATGTGCGCGAGGACCGTCGCGGCCGCGGCGGCAAGAAGCCGCACGGTGGGCTGACGGTGAGCGGCGAACAGGCGGCCAAGCAGTCGCAGAAACCGTTCAAGCAGCGCAAGACCAAGGGCCCCAAGCCGCTTCCGGACGGCAATCCGGCCGCGTTCCGCACCTGGTACGTGCCCGACGGCGTCGACACCGGCCCGGCCGGACACCGCAACGCCGACGGCCGCGGCCCGCGCAAGCCAGGCCCGGGCAAGAAGCGCGGCCCGGGCGGTGGCCAGGGCCGCGCCAAGGCCGCACATCCCTACGGGCACCCGGGCGGCGCGGTGAGCTTCCCCTCCGACCACGCCTCACCCGGCCAAAACCCCGGCACAGCCCGCCCGCGCGGCCCGCGCCCGGGCGGCAACAACCGTCCCAAGGGCCCGCGGCCCGGCGGCGGTGGCGGCAATCGCGGTGGCGGGAATCGCGGTCCGCGCGGTGGGAATCGCTGAGGCCGCATCAGGCGCGGCGAAAGCCTGGCCCCCACCCCAGCCCTCCCCCGCTGTGCGGGGGAGGGAGCAGGCCTAGTTGCGCGGTCGCGGCTTTGTTCCTTTCCCCGCAAGGCAGGGCATTGCGCCCTTCGCAGGCGGAAGGTCGGGATGGGGGCCGCTCCAGACGCGGCGAAAGCCGGGGGCCCACCAAGCCCGGTGTGACGCCAAGCTTCCTGGCCCACCCTAGATCGCGTCGCGCGCCACCTGCCTGAGTTTGCCCTCGTGCAGTTCGACCACGCGGTCGAGCTTTCGCGCCAGCCGGCGGTCGTGGGTGACCAGGGCCAGGCTGGTGCGCTGGGCGCGGTTGAGTTCCAGCATCAGTTCGAACACGGTCGCGGCGGTGCGCTCGTCGAGGTTGCCGGTGGGCTCGTCGCCCAGCACGCAGGCCGGGCGGTTGACCAGGGCGCGCGCCACCGCCGCACGCTGGCGTTCGCCGCCGGACAGCTCGCCCGGCTTGTGCTCGAGCCGGTGGCCGAGGCCGACCGCTTCAAGCAGTTCGCGCGCGCGCGTCGATGCGGCCTCGACCGCGCTGCCGCCCAGCAGCAGCGGCAGCATCACGTTCTCCAGCGCGGTGAACTCCGGCAGCAGGTGGTGGAACTGGTAGACGAAGCCGAGCGCGCGATTGCGCAGCCGCCCGCGCTCGGCATCCGACAGCGCGCTCATCCTGTGCCCGGCGACGTAGACCTCGCCCGCGGTCGGCGTATCCAGTCCGCCCAGCAGGTGCAGCAGGGTGCTCTTGCCCGCACCCGACGCGCCAAGGATGGCGACGGTCTCACCCGCCTCGACCTGGAAATCCAGCCCGTCGAACACCGGCGTGCGCATCCGCCCCTCGGCATAGGTCTTGCCCAGGGCCTCTGCCCGGATCACCTCGCCCGAATACACGTCGGTCGCGGCGCCCTGCTGTTCCGGTTCCCGGCCCCCGGTCTTCAACGGACGAATGTCCGGTCTTCCCGGCTCCCTGCTCTCATTCATACCGCAGCGCCTCCGCCGGCGCCGTGCGCGCGGCGCGCCAGGCCGGGTAGATCGTGGCCAGGAACGCCATCAGCAGCGCCACCGCGGCGATCATGACCACGTCGCCGGCCTGCATGTCGATCGGCAGGCCGGTCACGTAATACACGTCCTCGGGCATCAGCACCACGTCGAAGGCGCGCTCGATCGCACGCAGGATGTGCTCGAGGTTGAAGGTCAGCAGCAGGCCTCCAGCCACCCCGGCGACGGTGCCGATCAGCCCGATCATCGTGCCCTGCACCACGAATACGCCCATCACCCCGCCGGGCGTGAGCCCGAGCGTGCGCAGGATGGCGATGTCCGCCAGCTTGTCGGTCACCAGCATCACCTGCGAGCTGAGCAGCGAGAACGCGCCCATCAGGATGATCAGCGACAGCAGGATGCCGATCATGGTCTTCTCGAGCTTCAGCGCGCGGAACATGTTGGCGTTCTCCATGCTCCAGTCGCTGACCCGGTAATAGCTGTGGCTTTGCTCGGCAAGCGCCTGGGCCAGGTCGGCGGCGACGTTCCAGGCCTGGTCCATGTCGTGCAGCTTCAGGCGCACGCCGGTGACGCCCTCGCCCATCCGCAGCAGCCGCTGCGCGTCCTGGATGTTGACCACCGCCAGGCGCCGGTCGAAATCCTGGTAACCGGCCTCGAAGAGGCCGCTGACGGTGAAGCGCTTGAGCTGCGGCATCGCCCCCATCGGCGTGACCTGGAAATCGGTGGTGACCACCACCTTGTCGCCCACGCGCACGCCCAGCCACTGCGCCAGCTCCTTGCCCAGCACGATGTTGAACTCGCCCGGCGCCAGGTCCGACAGCGCGCCCTGCACCATCCATTCGGCCAGGTCCGACACCTGCGCCTCGTCCTGCGGCGCCACGCCGCGGATCGCCGCCGGCTCCTGGCGCGCGCCGCGCAGCAGCGCCTGCGCATCGATGTACGGCGCGGCGCCGGAGACGCGCGGGTCGCGCTTGGCGACCTCGATCGCGTGCGGCCAGCCGACCATTGCCTCGCCGTCGGCGCTGACCGTGGCGTGCGCGACCATGCCGAGCATGCGGTCCTTGATCTCGCGCTGGAAGCCGCTCATCACCGCCAGGGTGGTGATCAGCACCATCACGCCGATGGCGATGCCGAGGATCGAGGCCAGCGAGATGAAGGAGATGAAGCCGTTGCGGCGCTTGGCGCGCAGGTAGCGCAGGCCGATGGCGACTGAAACGGGCTTGAACATGCCGGGCGCGCGCTCAGTCCGTACCGCAGGCCGATGTCGCGCGCGTCGGCTGCGCGGCGCAGGCCATGCTTCGGGGAGTGCGCTGGGGTGTCGCCATGGGCGGTCGGGCCGGCTGCGTCGGAGCGCGCTATGGTGCCATCGAACGCCGCCGCCGCGCAGCCGGCGGCGGCGGCATGGCCAGTCGCAGTTCACGTCGCTGCGCGGGCGCGAGCGTATCGGGCCACCACGTGGCGCGCTGGCGACGGCCGTCGGCATCGCGCCACGCGGCGAACGCCAGCGGTCCGCGCCAGCGCAGGTCGAAGTCCGCGATCGGGACGCCATCCACCGTGGGCGCCGCCGCGCCGTGCAGCAGGAGCTCGCGCGGCGGCCGGCCGCGCTCGCGCAGCAACAGCAGCACGCCGTGGCCCAGCGCCGCCAGCGCCAGCGGCCACGCCGCGGCCCGGGGCATCTCCGAGGCCAGGATCGAGAACGCGGCCAGCGCAGCCAGCGCGAGCAGCGCCGCGTGCAGCCAGCGCGAGGGCCGCCACTGCAGCCGGCAGGAAAGGCTGGCAGGGCTAGCCTGGCGGCAGCTGGCGGATGCGCTGGACGAGCGCGTCGAGTTCGGCATCGCTGGCGGCCTCGTGCCCCATGAACCAGTGCCAGAGCCTATCGTCCTCGCAGTCCAGCAGGCGTAGGAAAACCCCGCGCTCGGATTCGGAAGCCGCCGCCCATGCCTGGTCCAACCAGCGCTCGAACAGCTGGTCGAGCTCGCGCATGCCGCGCCGGCAGCGCCAGCGGATGCGCTTGAGTTCGGAGTCGGCGGATGGGTCGGGCATGCGATTTCCCCCGCGGGAGCGGCTTCAGCCGCGACGCCATCCATGCAGGCGATGGATCGTCGGTCCACTCCCGGCTGGAGCCGCTCGGGCAGGAACGGCGCGCGTATCAGCCGTGCCGTGCCAGCATCAGCTGCTTGATCGAACCGATCGCCTTGGCCGGGTTCAGGCCCTTGGGACAGGTGCGGGTGCAGTTCATGATGGTGTGGCAGCGGTAGAGCTTGAACGGATCCTCGAGGTCGTCCAGCCGCGCGCCGGTGTCCTCGTCGCGGCTGTCGACGATCCAGCGGTAGGCCTGCAGCAGGATCGCCGGCCCCAGGTAGCGCTCGCCGTTCCACCAGTAGCTCGGGCAGGCGGTGCTGCAGCAGGCGCACAGGATGCATTCGTACAGGCCGTCGAGCTTGTCGCGGTCGGCCGGCGACTGCAGGCGCTCGCGGTCCGGCGGCGGCGTGCTCTGGGTGCGCAGCCAGGGCTGGATCGAGGCGTACTGGGCGTAGAAGTGGGTCAGGTCCGGCACCAGGTCCTTGACCACGCTCATGTGCGGCAGCGGGTAGATCGGCACCTCGGCCTTGGCGCAATCGTCGATCGCGCGCGTGCAGGCCAGGGTGTTGGTGCCGTCGATATTCATCGCGCACGAGCCGCAGATGCCCTCGCGGCAGGAGCGGCGGAAGGTCAGGGTCGGGTCGACCTCGTTCTTGATCTTGATCAGCGCGTCCAGGACCATCGGCCCGCACTTGTCGAGGTCGACCTCGTAGGTGTCGGTGCGCGGGTTCCGGTCGTCGTCCGGGTTCCAGCGATACACCTTGAAGGTGCGCACGCGCGTCGCATCGGCCGGCGCCTTGAAGTGGCGGCCCTTGCCGATCTTCGAGTTCTTCGGGAGGGTGAATTCGGCCATTTTTTCTAGAATCCGGGATTCGGAATTGGGGATTCGGGATTCGGACAAGCGGGATTCATATCGGATTGCTGATGCGAATCCCCGATCCCGAATCCCCAATCCCGGCTTCAGTAAACGCGTGCCACGGGCGGTACCACCTCGACTTCGTCGTCGAGGGTGTACATGTGCACGGGGCGGTAGTCGATGCGGGTATTGCCTGCCTCGTCCATCCAGCACTGGGTGTGCTTGTGCCAGTTCGCGTCGTCACGGTCGGGGAAGTCCTCGCGCGCGTGGGCGCCGCGCGATTCCTTGCGGTTCTCCGCGGACGTGATCGTCACCAGCGCCTGGCCCAGCAGGTTCTGCAGCTCCAGGGTCTCGATCAGGTCGGAGTTCCAGACCAGCGAACGGTCGCTCACGCGCACGTCGGCGAAGGAGTCGCGGATCCGCCGGACCTGCTCGACGCCCTGGGCGAGCGTCTCCTGGGTGCGGAACACCGCGGCATGGTCCTGCATCGAGCGCTGCATGCGGTCGCGGATCACGGCCGTCGGCGTGTCGCCGCTGGCGTTGCGCAGGCGGTCGAGGTTGGAGACCGCCTTGTCGGTGGCATCGCCGGCCAGGCGCTTGTGCGGCTGGTTCGGCCTGATCGTCCCGGCGCAGCGGTTGGCCACCGCGCGCCCGAACACCACCAGGTCGAGCAGCGAGTTCGAGCCCAGGCGGTTGGCGCCGTGCACCGACACGCAGGCCGCTTCGCCGATCGCGTACAGGCCCGGCACCACCGCGTCCGGGTCGCCGTTCTTCAGCTGCACCACCTCGCCGTGGTAGTTGGTCGGGATGCCGCCCATGTTGTAGTGCACGGTGGGGATCACCGGGATCGGCTGCTTCTCGACGTCCACGCCGGCGAAGATGCGGGCGCTCTCGGCGATGCCGGGCAGCTTCTTGTGGATGTCGGCCGGGTCGAGGTGGGTCAGGTCGAGATGGATGTGGTCCTTGTGCTCGCCGACGCCGCGACCTTCGCGGATCTCGATGGTCATCGAGCGGCTGACCACGTCGCGCGAGGCCAGGTCCTTGGCGTTGGGCGCGTAGCGCTCCATGAAGCGCTCGCCGCTGGCGTTGCGCAGGATGCCGCCTTCGCCGCGCACGCCCTCGGTGATCAGGCAGCCGGCGCCGTAGATGCCGGTGGGGTGGAACTGCACGAACTCCATGTCCTGCAGCCCCAGGCCCGCGCGCAGCGCCATGCCGCCGCCGTCGCCGGTGCAAGTGTGGGCCGAGGTCGCGGAGAAGTACGCGCGCCCGTAGCCGCCCGTTGCCAGCACCGTGCCGTGGGCGCGGAACAGGTGCAGGGTGCCCTCGGACATGTCGAGCGCGAGTACTCCGCGGCACACGCCCTCCTCGTCCATGATCAGGTCGAGCGCGAAGTACTCGATGAAGAACTCGGCGTCGTGCGCCAGCGATTGCTGGTAGAGCGTGTGCAGGATCGCGTGGCCGGTGCGGTCGGCCGCGGCGCAGGTGCGCTGCGCGGTGCCCTTGCCGTAGTGCGTGGTCATGCCGCCGAAGGGACGCTGGTAGATCTTGCCTTCCTCGGTGCGCGAGAACGGCACGCCCTGGTGCTCGAGTTCGACGATCGCCGGGATCGCCTCGCGGCACATGTACTGGATCGCGTCCTGGTCGCCCAGCCAGTCCGAGCCCTTGATGGTGTCGTAGAAGTGGAAGCGCCAGTCGTCCTCGCCCATGTTGCCCAGCGCGGCGGAAATGCCGCCCTGCGCCGCCACGGTATGCGAGCGGGTCGGGAAGACCTTGGTGATGCACGCGGTCTTCAGGCCCTTATGCGCGAGCCCGAAGGTCGCGCGCAGGCCGGCGCCGCCGGCGCCGACGACGATCATGTCGTACTGGTGTTCGGTAATCGGATAGGCGGACGTCATCGCGGGCTCACGTGGCAAAGGCGATGCGGGCGATCGCATACAGCGAGGCGATGGCGCCCAGCCCGCAGAGGAAGTTGTTGAGGAAGTGCGCGGTGATCTCGAGCGAGCGCGTGTGCACGTAGTCCTCGATCACGATCTGCAGGCCCAGCTTGGCATGCCAGAACATGGTGACCAGGAACACCGCGAAGATGATCGTGTTCCAGGGCCGGGCGATGATCGCGCGGGCCGTCTCCAGATCCGCGCCGACCAGGGTGACCAGGGTCCAGACGAACCAGATCGCCAGTGGCGCCAGCACGATCGCGGTCACCCGCTGGGTCCAGAAGTGGCCGGTGCCGGACTTGCCCGAGCCGAGCCCGCGGGCGCGCTTGAGGGGCGTGCGGAACGGTGCCGCGCGCGAGGTTTCGCCGCCGCCGCTCATGCCATGCCCCTCATGCCGAAGAACCAGATCAGCCCGGTCAGCACCAGACCCACCGCGAACACCGCATAGCCGGTGGCGTAGGCCCTGGGGAGCTCGAAGCCCCAGCCCGCGTCCCACAGCAAATGGCGGATTCCGTTGAGCAGGTGGTAGACCAGCGCCAGGGTGAAGCCGAACAGGAAGGCCATGCCCAGCGGCGAGGACCACTGGCGCAATGCGAATTCGTAGGCTTCGCCGCCGATGGCGATGGACATCAGCCACCACACCAGCGAGATTCCGCCCAGCGCCAGCGACATGCCGGTGATGCGGTGGAGGATGGACATGAGCGACGTGAGCTGGAACCGATACGTCTGCCCGAGCATGAAGGGCGACAGGGGGCGTTCGCGGTGTGCCATTGCTGGCTGGTCTCCTCGCTGGCGGCGCTCGGCCGCGTGGCTCGATCTGCCGCAGGCCCGTTGCCGGCCCCGCGGTCAGCTCAGAAATCGATGCAACGGCCGTTCTTTTCCCAGTCTCCGTACCGGGTTGGATCCGGCCCGTCGCGGCCGCCGGATTCCACCGGCCCCTGCCGCCGCTCCGCGTCCGCGTTTGTGTCCGTGGTCGCGGCGCGCATTTCCCCTTCCGCGACCGGTCCGGAGCGTTGATCGCCTAAGATGTCGCGGTCTTTCACGCACTCAAGTTTAAGTCCCGCGCCCATGTCCGACAAGCCAACTGCGACCAATGGTGGATATTTCGCCGCTCCGGGCTGGTCGGCGGTCTCGCTGCGCGGCGAACACGCGACCGCTTTCGCGCAGGCCCAGTTCATGGGCGACCTGTCGCCGCTGGCGCCCGGACACTGGCAGTGGAACGGCTGGCTGACGCCCAAGGGACGCCTGATCGCGCTGTTCGCGCTGGCGGCACTGGATGAGCGCACGCTGGCGGTGCTGCTGGCCGATGCCGCGCCGGACGCGTTCGTGGACGCGCTTTCGCGCTTCCGCTTCCGCAGCCGGGTCGAGATCGCGCACGAGCCGGACTGGCGGATCGACGGCGGCTTCGGCGCGCCGGGTTCGGCCCGGGGCGCGCAATTCGCGGGCAGCGATCCCGCCACCGGCCTGGAGCTGGACTTCAGCGCCGGCGGTGGCCCCCGCACGCTGCGCGTCTCCACCCGCGGCGCGCCCGCGGACGCCGGACAGGCGACGCGCTGGCGGATCCAGGACCTCGCCCACGGCCTGCCGCGCCTGGACGCCGGCCAGGCCGGACAGTGGACGCCGCAGCAGCTCTCGCTCGACCGCCTGCGCGCCTACAGCGTGCACAAGGGCTGCTACCCGGGCCAGGAAATCGTGGCCCGCACCCATTTCCTCGGCCAGGCCAAGCGCGGGCTGGTGCGGCTGTCGGGCGACGCCGCGCTCGCGGTGGGCCCGGTGTCCGCCCCGGAAGCGCCGGATCGCGCCCTCGGGCAGGTGGTGAGCGTGGCCGGAAGCGAGGCACTGGCGGTGCTGCCGCTCGATGGCGGCGAAGGGCCTTTCGTGGTGGCGGGGGTGGCCTGCCGGCCGCTGCCGCTGATGGACGGGCTGGCGCGCTGACTGAGGCCACGCCGCAGGTTCGTGTGACGGCCATGTGGTGAACCGTCGCGGGCGACCCTGCTACGCTCCGCGCCGCGCAGGACGCCGCAGGGGATCGGGAGATCAGGACGATCATGAGGCGGCGTGAGCGCGCACCCTCCATTCCCCCGGGGACCTCCATGAACGTGACCGCCCTTGCGCCGGCTGCCGCCGGCTTCGCCCTTGTCTCGATGCTGCTGCTCGCAGGCTGCGCCAGCCAGCCGCCCGTCGCGGAACCGCCTCCTCCCCCCGCGCCCCTGCCGGTGCGCGCCACCATCGAGAAGGTGGCGGCCGACGACCTGTTCGCCTTCGGCCAGGCCAGCATCGACCGGGAGAGCGCCGGCGCCGCGGAACTGGAGATCCTGGCATCGCACCTGGCCGGCAGCGCGGTGCCGGTCAGGGCGGTGCACGTGATCGGCCACAGCGACCGGATCGGGAACGACCGGGCCAACGGCGCCCTGTCCACGCGCCGCGCCGAAGCCGTACGCGCTTTGCTGGTCGAACTCGGCGTGGACGCAGGCATGGTCACCGCCGTCGGCCGCGGCAGCGTCGAGCCGGTGGTCGAATGCCGCGGGGAGCGCGGACAGGAGCTGATCGACTGCCTGGCGCCCAACCGGCGCGTCGAAGTCCGGGTCAGCTACGGCGAATAGGCCGAACAGGCGTCGGGTCCGCCGGCGCGCTCATCGCGGCGCGCCGGTGGAATCCGCGAGTTCGTCGGCGGCCGCGACGATATCGGCCTCCGAAGGGATCACCAGGAACGCCGCGCCCGCCAGCGGCGTGAACGTATCGGCCCCGACCACCCGCCGGAACGGCCGCGCGCGGTAGCCGCCTTCGGCGATCGCGGTGATGATGCCCTCGCCCACTCCGGCGCTGCGGCGCCCCTCGTCGACGACCAGGATGCGGTCGCATTCGGCCGCATGGCGCACGATCGCGGCCTCGTTGAGCGGCACCAGCCAGCGCAGGTCGACCACGCGCACCTTCCAGCCGTGCGACGCCTCGATCGCGCGCGCCGCGCGCAGGCTCATCGGCACCCCGTTGCCGAAGGTGAAAACGACCAGGTCGTTCGCATCGCCGTCGTAGACGCGTTCCTCCCCCAACACCATCGCCTGGCCCGGCGGCGGATACGTCGTCAGCCAGCCGCCGTCGCCGGCCGCGTGCAGGTCCTTGGTCATGTACAGCGCGATCGGCTCCAGCAACGCGCACACCCGCCCGTCCACCTTCGCCAGCGCCATCAGCGTGCGCAGCATGGTGGCCGCATCGTCGCCGCGGCTGGGGCAACCGACCACCAGCCCGGGAATGTCGCGCAGCGCGGTGATCGAGTTGTCGTTGTGGAAATGGCCGCCGAAGCCGCGCTGGTAGCCCAGCGAGGCGATGCGCATCACCATCGGATTGCGGTACTGGCCATTGCTGAAGAACTGCAGGCTCGCCGCTTCGCCGCGGATCTGGTCGCAGGCGTTGTGGAAGTAGGCCAGGTACTGGATCTCGGGCAGGGGCAGCAGGCCCATGTTGGCGTAGCCCTGGGCCAGGCCGAGGATGATGGCCTCGTCGAGCAGGGTGTTGAACACGCGGCGCGATCCGAAGGCCTTCTGCAGGCCCCTGGTCACCGTGTACACCCCGCCCTTCTGCGCCACGTCCTCACCGAACAGCAGCGCCTCGGGATACTTGACGAACAGGTCGTGCAGCGCGGCATTGATCTGCACCGCCAGATGCTTGGGGCCCTGCGTCTCGGGCAGCTTCGCCTCGCCACCAAACGCCTTGGCGCGGGCCTCGCGGTCGGACGCGCGCGTGGCTTCGGCCCGTACCGCGTCGGGCGTGTAGGGTGCCAGCGGCGCGGTTACGTCCTCAAGCGTCGTCAGGCGCGGACGGCGGTCCGCCTCCTCCGCCGCGGCGAAGCATCTCGCGCGCGTGGCCTCGTACAGCGCGAGCACCTCGTCCTTCGACATCAGCCCCGACTCGAGCGCGATCGCGGCCGAGCGCAGCAGCGGGTCGGTCGCCTCGACCGCGCACAGCTCCTCGATGCTGCGCCACTCGATCTCGAAGTCGGTGCCGGCGTGGCCCATGATCCGGGTGGTGCGCAGGTGCAGGAAGGTCGGGCGCCGCGTGCGCCGGCAGTGCCCGACGGCGCGCTGCACGTCGGCGTAGCCGGATGCCAGGTCGAGGCCGTCGGCGGCGAAGTAGTCCAGGTCGGGCCGCTGCGCGAAGTTGCGCGCCACCCAGCCGTCGGGCGTTTTCACCGAGATGCCGATGCCGTTGTCCTCGCACACGAACAGCACCGGCGCCGGCAGCTTCTGGTAGGCGGTCCAGGCGGCGGCGTTGAAGGCGGTCTGCGCGGTGGCGTGGTTGCTGGAGGCGTCGCCAAAGGAGCAGATCGCGATGCTGTCGTGGGGGATCGGCAGCGCGTGGCCGATGCGGCGCGCCTGCTCGATCGCCACCGCGGTGCCAAAGGCCTTGGGCAGGTGCGAGGCGATGGTCGAGGTCTGCGGCAGTACCCACAGCGGCCTGCTGCCCCAGACCTTGTGCCGGCCGCCGCTGGCCGGGTCGTCCTTCGACGCGGCGAACGACAGCGCCGAATCCATGACCGGATCCATGCCCGGCAGCTTGCGGAAGCGCTCGGCCATGAAGCCGCCGCTGCGGTAGTGCAGGAAGGCAGGGTCGGTATGGCGCGTGAGCCGCGCCACCATCGCGTTGCCTTCGTGGCCGCTGGAGCCGATGGTGTAGAAGACCTTGTTCTGCACCCGCAGCACGCGCGCCATCAGGTCGAGGTGGCGGCTGATCAGCTGCGATTCGAACAGCTCGCGGAAGCCGCGCGCATCCAGCGCGCTGCCGTCGAGGATGGCCTCGCCGTCGGCGGGCCTGGCGCCGCTGCGCCCGCTCCAGCCGCGCACGAACTCCTGGAAATTGAGGTCGCAGATCTCGGCGCGGTTGAGGCCCTTCATGCGGGCCGGGATCGGATTCGGAACGGTGGCGAACATGCGGTTCCCTTCAGTGGCGGGACCGGCCCGCCGCCATTGCGCGGCCTCAGCCGACGCGAGTCGATTGCGCGATCCACTCGCGCGCCTGTCCCGTCGCCTCGGGCATCGCAACGAAACCGGGCGTGGCGCGCACCCGCGCCAGCCAGTCCAGCAGCGCCGGATAGCCCGACAGATCGAAGCCGCCGTCGCCGGCCGCGGCGGTGTAGGGATGGAGGGCGATATCGGCCACGCCGTAGTCCGGGCCGGTGAACCACGGGTTCGACGCCAGGTGCCGGTCCATCACCGCCAGCGCCTGGTGCCCGCGCTCGCGCAGGCGCGGCAGCTCCGCGCGCCGCGGCGAATCGGGCGGCGTCCAGCCGCAGATGAAGCGGGCCACGGCAATGCACGGCTCGTGGCTGTACTGCTCGAAGAACATCCAGCTCAGCGCCTGCGCGCGCTGCCAGGGATCGGCCGGCAGGTATGGCGTGCCTTCCGCCAGCCAGCACACGATCGCGTTGGATTCGACCAGCACCCGGCCGTCGTCGAGCTCGAGCATCGGCACCTTGCCGTTGGGATTCTTCGCCAGGTATTCCGGGCTGCGGGTCGCGCCGCCCAGCAGGTCGACCTCGACCCAGCGATGCGGCGTGCCCAGCTGTTCGAGCAGCAGCTTGAGCTTGTGGCAGTTGCCCGACCAGGACACGCCGTGGATGGTGGTCATGCCGCGCGCTCCCGACGGCGCAGCCACGCCTGGCGCGTCTGCCCCCAGATCTGGCAGGGGGCATCCTGGTGGGGCGGCGGCAGCTGGCCGGGCCCGCGCAGGGTCGACCCCAGGCGCTGCGCCACCTTCTGCGATGCGAGGTTGTCCGGCGCGATGCAGTGGATGAAGTCGTCCCAGCCCAGGGTCTCCAGCGCCCAGTCGATGGTCGCGGGGAGCGCTTCGGTCGCGTAGCCCCGGCCCCAGGCGTCCGGATGCAGCATGTAGCCGATCTCGTTGCCCGGCCATCCGTCCGGCCGCCACGGCCCGCCCTGGCCCAGCCACTGGCCGCTGTCGCGGTCGATGAAGGAAAACATCCCGAACCCCTGGACCATCCACGCGCCCGGCTGCTGCAGGAACTTGCGCCAGGCTGCCGCGCGCGGCAGGTGGCCGCCGATCCAGCGCGCCGCCTCCTCGTTGCCCAGCAGTTCGGCGAAGCGTTCGAAGTCCTGCGCCTGCGGCAGGCGCAGGACGAGGCGTTCGGTCTGGATCGTGATATCCGGCAGCGACATGCCAAGCCTCCTCGGGCCTCGATTGCGACAGGGCGAAGCGAACAACCGCGCTGCGGACCACGCGTCCGCGGCGCCGACGGGACTCAGAACGCGTTGATACCGGTCAGCTCGCGCCCCACCACCAGCTGGTGCACGGTTTCCGTGCCCTCGTAGGTGATCACCGACTCGAGGTTGAGCGCGTGGCGGATCGGGCTGTGCTCGGTGGTGATGCCCGCGCCGCCGAGCAGGTCGCGCGCCTCGCGGGCGATGTCGATCGCCATCCGGCAGTTGTTCCACTTGGCCAGCGACACCTGGGTCGGCTGCATCTTCCCGGCGTCTTTCAGCCGCCCGAGCTGCAGGCTCAGCAGCTGCGCCGAGGTGATGCGACGCGCCCAGTCGGCCAGCTTGATCTGCGCGCTCTGCGTCGCCGCCACCGGACGGCCGAACAGGATCCGTTCCTTGCTGTAGCCCAGCGCCTCGTCGAGGCAGGCGATGGCCGCACCGATCGGACCCCAGGTGATGCCGTAGCGCGCCTGGGTCAGGCAGCCCAGCGGGCCCTTGAGGCCCTTCACGTTCGGCAGCCGATTGGCCTCGGGCACGCGCACGCCGTCGAAGAACAGCGCGCTGGTCACCGACGCGCGCAGGCTCATCTTGTGCTTGACCAGCTGCGCCTTGAAGCCCGGGAAATCCTTCTCCACCACGAAACCCTGGATGCCGTCGTCGGTCTGCGCCCAGACGATGGCGATGTCGGCCAGGTTGCCGTTGGTGATCCACATCTTGGAGCCGTTGATCACCCAGTCGTCGCCGTCTCGCTTGGCATGGGTCTTCATGTTCGCCGGATCGGAGCCGCCGTGCGGCTCGGTCAGGCCGAAGCAGCCGATGACCTTGCCCGCGGCCATGTCCGGCAGCCAGCGCTTCTTCTGCTCCTCGGTGCCGTAGGCGAAGATCGGATACATGCACAGCGAGGACTGCACGCTGGCGAAGCTGCGCAGGCCGGAGTCGCCGCGCTCGAGCTCCTGGCAGATCAGGCCGTAGCTGACGTAGTTGAGCTCGGACCCGCCGTACTCGGCCGGAAGCGTCGCGCCGAGCAGGCCGAGGCCCGCGATCTCCGGGATCAGCTCGGTCGGGAAGCGGCCTTCGTCGAAGCACTCGCCGATGATCGGCAGCACGCGCTCGTCGGTGAACCGGGCCACGGTGTCCTGGACGGCGCGCTCCTCCTCGCTGAGCAGGGAGCGGACGTCGTAGAGGTCGTAGGGGTTCAGGGCCATGGAAGCGTTACCGGTGGGCGGAAACCCCGCATTGTAGCCGCGCCGCACGGCCGCGGGAGCCCACCGCGCAGGAGCGGCGGACGCACAGCGAACTGGCGGGCCTGCACGGGCAGCAGCGTGCGGGGCAATGAAGATGGCCGCGCCCCCAGGGAGCGCGGCCATGCCGGAAGTGCCACTGGTGGCGGCGGGACTCAGCCGCGCGAGGTGTCGTCCTCCACGGCGGCCACCTGGGTCACCACCTGGCCGTCGATCACCGGCAGGCGGTCGCCGGGGCGCTCGTCCATGCGGATGCTGCGCTCGACGCCATCGTACTCGTAGGTCACGTCATAGCCGACGGTGACTTCGGTGTCGCCAAGGGCAATGCGGTTGGCCGGCTTGCTGTCGGTGCGCATGCTGCCAGTGGTGCCGTCCGGGTTGCGGTAGGTCACGTTGTACGCGACCACGCGCGAGGACTGCGAGCTGTCGTGCACGGTGCGGCACTGGCGGTCGACGCGCTCGACCACGCGGCCGCCGACGTGGCGGCGGTCGACCTCGCGGCCGGCGAAGCCGCCACCGACCGCACCGGCCACGGTGGCCAGCTTGCGGCCGTTGCCGCTGCCGACCTGGTTGCCGACCAGGCCACCGATCACGGCGCCGGCGACGGTGCCACCGGTCAGCCCGTCACGCTCGGGCAGGCGCTCCTGCACCACCACGTCCTCGCAAACCTCGCGCGGCGAGCTGGTGGTGCTGGTTTCGCGGATGGCCTCGGATCCGATGACCGTGGCGTACTGCGGCTCGCGCTCGGTGATCGGCTCGATGGCGAGGACCTGGGCGTACTCCAGGCGGCCCTCGGCGGGCAGCGCGCCGCCGTCGCCGAATGCGTCGCCCACGCGGGCGTCATCGGCGGCAAGCGAGGCGACGTCGGCGCGCGGGCCGTCGTCGCGATTGCCCTGGAAGGCGGCGACCGCGACGCCGCCGACGAGCAGGGAAGCGAGGGCAATGGCGAGGGTGTTGTTTTTCATGGGAGGCTCCTCGGGGGCGAAACCGGCGCTTGCGCGGTCCATGGATGGGGGACGGGTGGATTCGAACACTCCCCGCCTGAACAGGTGCCGATTGGACGGCGCCGAACTGCACGGATCGTGAACCCTGTCGCCGTCGGGCCCGTGCTAGCGTGCGGATGAGCGCGTCCCTGCTGGAGACCTGTGTGGCCAATCCCATCCTCGCCCCCTTGCTGGTCTGGCTGGGCCGGCTCAGCTACCCGAAGCTCTTCGTACTTGCCGCCGTGCTGTTCGCCATCAGCGTGGTCGTGCCCGATCCACTGCCCTTTGTCGACGAACTCCTGCTGGGCATGGGCGCGCTGCTGATCTCGCGCCGCAAGCGCAAGCCGGCGTCGCCGGCGGGCGGCCGCGTCGTCGATGGCGAGGCGCGCCGCGGCTGAACGCCATGCTGGTCGATACGCACTGCCACCTGGATGCCGACGAATTCGCCCCCGACCGCGCCGACGTGGTCGCCCGGGCACGTGCCGCGGGCGTGGTGGTGCAGGTGCTGCCCGCTACCCATGCCGACGAATGGCCCGCGCTGCGCGAAGCCGCCGCCCTGGACCGCGGGCTGCACGCTGCCTACGGCCTGCATCCCACCTTCCTGCGCCACCACCGCGAGCCCCACCTGGCCCTGCTCGAGGAGTGGATCGAACGCGAGCGCCCGGTCGCGGTGGGCGAATGCGGCCTCGACTTCTTCGTCAAGGGCCTGGACGCGGACGCGCAGTCGCGCTTCTTCGAGGGCCAGCTCGCCATCGCGCGCGACGCCGGACTGCCGGTGATCGTGCACGCGCGGCGCGCGGTCGACCAGGTCACCGCCGCGATCCGTCGCGCCGGCGGCGTGCGCGGCGTGGTGCACAGCTTTTCGGGCAGCAGGCAGCAGGCGGAAACGCTCTGGGACCTGGGGTTCATGCTCGGGCTCGGCGGCCCGGTGACCTACGAGCGCGCCAATCGGCTGCGCACGCTGGCCGCGACCATGCCGCTGGACTTCCTGCTGCTGGAAACCGACGCACCGGACCAGCCCGACGCCGGCCACCGCGGCCAGCGCAACGAGCCGGCAAGGCTGCGCGTGGTCTGCGACACCATCGCCGCGCTGCGGGGCATGGCACCGGAAGACGTGGCCGCGGCGACCACGGCCAACGCGCGCCGCCTGTTCGGCCTGCCGGGCTGAGGTCCTAGGCGTCCGCGTCGGCGCGGGTGCCGGTATGCGCCGCTTCCCGCGGCTGCGCACGCGCCAGCAGCATTTCCAGCGCCTTGCCCGCCGCCGCGAACGCGAAGGCCCCGGTGATGTGGGTGGCCGCGCCCAGGCCGCCGCCGCAGTCGAGCTTGAAGCC
>JAEWGI010000069.1 GCA_023388355.1 Pseudomonadota bacterium | reverse complement strand
GATGCTCGAGTACAACGAAGAGCGCCCCCACGACTCCTTGGGCGACCTGACGCCTGCGGAGTACCGACAGCGATTCGCCGGAAACTCTACTTTTGAAGTGTCTGCTTGACGGGGAAGCTTACGGCTGCGCCGAGCCAACGATGGCACCTTGGCAGGCTCGTATCGGCCTTCCTTCGGCATTGGGAAGTCAGACCTCATGTTCGGGCCAATGGAAGACCGCATGTATGAGCTGGAGCGCCTATACACAGACCACATACTGGATGCCCCGCGGCATGCGCCCTAACAATTCGTCCAAGCCGACGCCGCTTCGCGGCGCGGCTTAACTCAGGTGTTAGCTGGCAATGAATGATTCTCGCGATCGGTCACAAGCAGTTCTCGCTGGCATCCCAGCCGCGAGCTTCTTCTGCATGTACACGTATGAAGCTGGCCGGTACTCTTTTCTGGGAGTTCCGCCAGAATTCGTAGAGATTCCCCTTAATCGAATGCCAGTCCTTCTAAGCAACATGGTCTTTCTCATCTGCTTGTGGTTGATCGTTGCGCTTTTATCTCTTCATCTGCAAAAAAATCAAAACAAGTATGTGAAGTGGTTTGGCAACTTCCTCTTTCTGCTTATCCTGCTTGGCCCCATACCTTTTTTTGTCAACCCATCCCTGATAGGCCTGGGCCTTGCCGTGTTCGTAGCAGCTGGCTTTGCAATGGACCCGCGTAATATTAGCGGAACCCCAGAAAACAAGGCAGCTACAGATACTTCCAAGTACTCTGATGAGCAGAAGAAGATGCAGTCTATTGGGCTGTTCTTGTTCATGATCTTCTTCTTTTCTGCAACCCTATTTGCTGCTGGAAAGGCCATACAGTCAAAGCAGACGTCGTACATGACACTTGACGGCCTGCCCAATCACGTTTTGGTCGGCACTTACTCCGGCAACTTTGTCGCAAAGCAGTTCAACCCAGCTACTCGGCGCCTCCGCACAGGAGTCATACTCGTTCCGATTGACTCAGGACACACGCAGATTGTGCGGAGCATCTCGGTTCGGCTAACGGAATGAACCGCTTGCCAGCTAACAATTCGTTCAAGCCGAACTTGCTTCGTTACACCAAACACATGGCAGAAAAAGCTTGCCATGTGTTTGGCTCCACTACGCAAGTCGGCTTAACTCAGGTGTTAGGAGGCAGGGGAGAGAGAATGGCCATCCGAACGAAGAAGCGCAAGCAACCGGACACGCTTGAACAGGTCGTGCTCAAGGCGCTCGAGTCGCCGAAGTACAAGTACCGCACCGTTTACGGGATTGCGCGCGAAACAAAGATCGACGAGGGGCGCGTTCGTAAAGTGCTGAAGTCCAGCGATGCTGTCCGCCAATCCTTTGCCAAAAGCAAAACGGGGAAGCAGCTCTTCGCCTCAAAGAAGAAGGTGTCTGTTGGTGAGGATCTCTGGACAGCCTTTCGCGCAGTCAACTCTGCGAAGTTCGGGGGCTGAATGGATCTCGTAGGAGCTATTGCGTTTGGGTGCGTTGGTGGGGTCCTGACTGAGGTCTACGCTCTTTACCATCTGCGCAAGCGATCCAAGAGCCAGCGTCCGGCATGGCTTAAGTCGCCGTTCTATTGGGGCACAACAATGGTCATGATTGTCTTGGGAGGAGGCACAGTGTGGCTGTACCTTTACTGCGGCGCATCGCTCAATCCAATCTTGGCCATTCATCTAGGCGCAGCAACCCCCACGCTGATCGCTACATTGTCTAAGAGTGCTCCAGCATTGGACACTGCCGCCTAACAATTCATTCAAGCCGACGCCGCTTCGCGGCGCGGCTTAATTCCGGTGTTAGGCCGCATCACTTCTAAGGGGGAACTATGCCTGTCGTAATTCTCGGAACCCAGATGGGACGCGGCGTGAAGTGGCGCCCGCTCACTACAGGACTAGATGGACAAGGACCAGCCGACGCAACACTGGTCATTAAGTTTGACGGCGATCCGCTTGAACTCCCCGGCTTCGACGGCCGTACTCTCGACATCGCACGTTTTAGAGCGGCGTGCTCCTTGGCAGAACAATCCTGGATTCCTGAGTCGGGAGTCTTTCAGTGCACGATAGTGGTCGGCTTTCCGCCAGCTATCCAAGTCCGCTTCGCTTAGTCCGCGGAACGCCTAACAATGCGTTCAAGCCGAAGCCGCTTCGTTCCACCAAACACATAGCAGGTACAGCTTGCCATGTGCTTGGCTCCACTACGCAGCTCGGCTTAACTTAGGTGTTAGGCTGCAAATCAAGAATCAGGGGGAACTAATGGCAAAGCGGGAAGACCTACAAGACTGGGTTGTTGCGGCGCTGAAAGCTCATGGCGGCTCGGCCAGCATCGTCCAGGTTGCAGAACACATCTGGACACATCACGAGAAGGAACTCCGCGCATCTGGCGAGCTCTTCTTTACGTGGCAGTACGATATGCGCTGGGCATGCACCCGCTTACGGGAGCGCAAGATTGTCCAAGCAGCTGAAGTTTCAAAGCGCGGGGAGTGGCGCCTTGCAGCCTAACAATTCATTCAAGCCGACGCCGCTTCGCGGCGCGGCTTAATTCAAGCGTTAGGCCGCTAAAAGAGATCACTCTCATCGGGGGAATTATGGAAAGAAAGGCCAGCTCAATTTCTTACTACGCGAGCTTCATCACCGTGACAGCGGCACAGGAGCCTGGTAAGGACGCGGTAGTTGAGTCAATCGAAATTGATGGCGAGCTTCTAGACCTCGAGGACGGCGAGATTGCGCCTGCAAAAACGCTGGATGAGGCAATTGACAATGGCTTGCGCAAGGCCACCAGCACCGTCGACTTCTGATGCCGGTCATGTCAAGACTGCCATTCCGCAGGCAGCGGCCTAACAACTCGTTCAAGCCGAACGCGCTTCGCTACACCAACAACATGGCAGAACAGCTTGCCATGTTGTTGGCTCCGCTACGCACGTCGGCTTAACTCAGGCGTTAGGTGCCACTGAGATGGTCGCAAGACATGCGGGAATAGCAGCGTTACTCGCGGCAACGTTGGTTGGCGCGTGCTCCGCCTCGTACTTCCCAAGCGGTTCACTTGATCCGGGATCGCCTGACCTGGACGGCTTCAGAAGCGATTGGTACTCCAATCACCTTAGAGCTATGTCGGAGCCGGTGCTGACTCCGAGAGAAGATGGCCGCCGCACCTACAGATTCACTTGGCTCCGCACGTTCCACCATCCCATTGCTGTTCGTATTGATGCAACGTCAGAGAGAGCAACCCTGACTGCCGTCGAACTGGACGGAGCCGGTGGCTACGATCCTGGCCAGATACTTCGACGTACCGAATTCGTGCTTGACCCGACTGCGATCGCGCAGATGGAAGCGATCCTCGAGCAGCACAACTTCTGGAGCTTGCCGACAAGCGAAGAAGCTTTCGGTCTGGACGGCGCCGAGTGGATAATCGAAGCAGCGGCGGATAAGTACCATGTGGTGGTGCGCTGGAGTCCAGAAGATGGACCAGTTCGAGCAATCGGTGACCATTTCCTATCCCTCGCAAACTGGGAAATTCCTCCAGATGACGTGTACTAGGGTGGCACCTAACAATGCGTTCAAGCCGAAGCCGCTTCGTTCCGCAAAGCACATGGCAGGTGAAGCTTGCCATGTGCTTCGCTCCACTACGCGTCTCGGCTTAACTTGGGTGTTAGACACCCACTGATAAAGCATGGCCAGGAACCTTACAGCAGCTTTGATCTCGTTCCTTGCGCTGCTCTGGGCCGCGGCTTTCGTTTGGTCGGCCATTCATCAAGCGCATGCTTTGCTGAATCCTCTCGAGAATGTGGGTTTTGGACCGCACGTTATGCCTTGGTCGGGCGTCATCTTCTTCTTCTCACGAGGTATCGCCGGAGTAGTAATTGCTATTCTGTTGAGCCGAGTCCTGAAACGCGAGCCTTTCTCCTTGCTTGCTCTGTTCGTCTCACTTCTCACAGTCAACGCATTCTATCTGCATGAACTATGGAAGTTTGTTCCAGATGCTAGATACCTGAATATTAGCGTTTTTGCCGCACTTTCCCCCGTCTTTCTCGCGGACTTCTTAGTGCACAAGCTTGGACTACTTCTCTGCATCTTTACGGCAACAGGTGGCATCCGCAAGAGAGTTACAGGTGCCTAACAATGCGTTCAAGCCGACACCGCTTCGTTACGCCAGGCATATGGCAGGTACAGCTTGCCATGTGCCTGGCGTAACTACGCGGCGCGGCTTAACTTAGGCGTTAG
>JAEWGI010000060.1 GCA_023388355.1 Pseudomonadota bacterium | reverse complement strand
TGACCAGCAACGGCATCGACACCAGCCGCCTGAATGGTCCGGTGGGTTATGGCGAGAGCCGTCCGCTGGAGCCGACCGTGCAGACGCTGCCGGGCTGCAAGAGCGAGGTCAACCGTCGCACCGAGCTGAACGTCCAGAACTGACCGGACGCGAACGCTGCAGACCAGGGAAGCCCGGCTCACGCCGGGCTTCCTTTTTTGTGGTTCTTCTCCCGTTCGCGGGATGACTGTTCGCGACAACGGATCGGATTCACGCCTGCGGGTCGGGGTCGCTCTGCGCCCGGTCAGGCCCGGCACGGTTGCTGGCCCGCCGCGCCTCCAGGGGAGCCGACGCACCCAGCGGGAAGGTGTGCCGACACGACTCCTTCCCCCGCGTGCGGGGGAAGGTCGGGATGGGGGCGCGCGCCGCAGGCGCGCGTGAAGTGGCGCGACAACCGGTTCGCCCCCGCCCCGTCCGGCCCGGCGCAGCGCGCCGGGCGTTCCGATGCTCCGCGCGGCGGTGCCGCGCAAACGGACCATCCTCACCCCCGCGCGCGGGGGAGCGAGCAGCCCCCCGTTGTCACGAATGAACGTCCCCGCGAATGGGTGAAGAACCGTTTTTTTGTGCCCGCCGTCGCGCCGTGGCGCGATCCGGGCCTTGTCGCATCGCCCGGCGCTGCTAAACTCCGGCCAGCTCAGGATCCGGGGTTGTGGAGATGCGTGGACTGATGGTGGTGGTGCTGTCGATGGCGGCGTTCGGTGCGCAGGCGTCCTCCTCGTGCCAGGGGCCGGCGATGGTCCAGCCGATGGCGGTGCAGCCGACGGTGCTGGCGCCGGTGGTCGCGGGCTTCGTGATCGCCAATCCGCAGCTGGGTTCGCAGCGCGGCGTGCTGGCCCCGGATTTCGACGAATCGCAGTCTGTCGACAACGTGCTGTGGCGCCTGCGCGTGGAGGGCTGCCAGAGCGTGGCTGCCGCGGCGCCCGTCGCCGGTGGCGCGGCCGGTTACGTCAAGAAGACCGAGTTCGACAATACGCCGTACCGGTTCAACATGACCCAGAACGGCAAGCGTATGACCGCCGACGATTTCGACGCCTGGCTGCAGGCCAACGGCTACAGCGCCGGCCGCCGGGTCGATCCGAATGCGGCACCAGCCGCCGCCCAGGCCGAGGCCGTGACGCCGCCGGAGCAGTAGCGCGGCCGCCGGGCGGCGCACGCGCAGTCCGCACATGCCACCGATTCCCGGGCTGGCGCGCCCTGCGCGGGCTCAGCCCTTGACGACTCCCAGCTCCCGGCCGACGCGTACGAACGCATCGATCGCCTGGTCCAGGTGCGCGCGCGTGTGCGCGGCCGACATCTGGGTGCGGATCCTGGCCTGGCCCTTGGGCACGACCGGGAAGAAGAAGCCGATCGCGTACACGCCTTCCTCGAGCAGGCGCTCGGCGAACCGCTGCGCCAGCGGCGCCTCGTACAGCATCACCGGACAGATGGGGTGGGTGCCCGGGCGCAGGTCGAAACCGGCCGCGCTCATGCGCTCGCGGAAGTAGGCGGTGTTGTCGGCCAGCCGCTCGCGCAGCTCGCCCGCGGTGGCCAGCATCTCGAACGCGCGCGTGCCCGCCGCCACCACGTGAGGCGGCAGCGAGTTCGAGAACAGATAGGGACGCGAGCGCTGGCGCAGCAGTTCGACAACCTCGGCCTTCGCGGTGGTGAACCCGCCCAGTGCGCCGCCCATCGCCTTGCCCAGGGTGCCGGTGATGATGTCGATCTTCTCCAGCACGCCCATGGCCTCGGCCGAGCCGCGGCCGCTGGCGCCGATGAAGCCGGTGGCGTGGCACTCGTAGATGTGGACCAGGGCGCCGTACTTCCGCGCCAGCGCGGTGATCCCGTCGAGCGGGGCGATGAAGCCGTCCATCGAGAACACGCCGTCGGTGGTGATCATGATGGTGCGCGCGCCATCGGCCTTCGCCTGCTCCAGCTGCTTCTCCAGATCCTGCAGGTCGCGGTTGGCGTAGCGGTAGCGCCGCGCCTTGCACAGGCGCACGCCGTCGATGATCGAGGCGTGGTTCAGCGAATCGGAAACGACCGCGTCGTTCTCGTCCAGCAGCGGCTCGAACAGGCCGCCGTTGGCGTCGAAGCAGGCCGCGTAGAGGATCGTGTCGTCCTTGCCGAAGAACGAGGAGATCGTGCGCTCGAGCTGCTTGTGCAGGTCCTGGGTGCCGCAGATGAAGCGCACCGAGGCCATGCCGAAGCCGTGCGTGTCCAGCGCCTGGCGCGCGCTGGCGATGATGTCCGGATGGTCGGCCAGGCCCAGGTAGTTGTTGGCGCAGAAGTTCAGCACCCGGCGGCCGTCGGCGAGCGTGATCTCCGCCGACTGCGGGCTGGTGATGATCCGCTCGGACTTGAACAGCCCGGCCTCGCGGATCTCGTCGAGGGTGGCGGCGTAGCGGTCGGTCGGGGGCATGGGCGTCGGTGGTTGGTGGTTGGTGAATGGTGTTCGGGGAAGGGAATGGGAATGGGAACCGGGACGGCGGGGGCGGGCGGCGACGGTCGCTTCCAGGAACCACCAGCCACCACCAGCAAATCAGTTCCAGCTCAGGACGATCTTCCCCGACTTCCCCGACTCCATCAGGTCGAAGCCCTTCTGGAAGTCGTCGGCGTGCAGCTGGTGGCTGAGCACCTTGCCCAGCGGGAAACCCGACAGCACCAGCTGGGTCATCTTGTACCAGGTCTCGTACATGCGTCGGCCGTAGATGCCCTGCACGGTCAGGCCCTTGAAGATGATCCGGTCCCAGTCCACGCCCGCGCCGCGCGGCAGGATCCCGAGCAGGGCCACCTTGCCGCCGTGATACATCGCATCGAGCATGTCGTTGAAGGCGTGCGGGTTCCCGCTCATCTCCAGGCCAACGTCGAAGCCGTCCATGTGCAGGTCGGCCATCACGTCGCGCAGCGGAGTGCTGGCGACGTTGACCACGCGGGTCGCGCCCATGTCGGCGGCCAGCTTCAGGCGGTAGTCGTTGACGTCGGTCACCACCACGTTGCGCGCGCCGATGTGCTTGCAGATGCCCGCCGCCATCACCCCGATCGGGCCGGCGCCGGTGATCAGCACGTCCTCGCCGACCACGTCGAATTCCAGCGCGCAGTGCGCGGCGTTTCCGTAGGGGTCGAAGAAGGCCGCCAGCTCGGAGGGAATCTGGTCGGGAATCGGCCACAGGTTGGAGGCCGGCATGACGATGTACTCGGCGAACGCGCCGCTCCGGTTCACGCCGATGCCGATCGTATTCGGACACAGGTGCTGCTTGCCGGCGCGGCAGTTGCGGCAGTGGCCGCAGACGATGTGGCCCTCGGCCGACACCCGCTGGCCGATCGTGTAACCGGAGACGCCCGGCCCGAGTCCGGCCACGCGGCCGACGAACTCGTGACCGATCACCAGGCCGGGGCGGATCGTGCGCTGGCTCCATTCGTCCCAGAGGTAGATGTGCAGGTCGGTGCCGCAGATGGCGGTCTTCTCGACCCGGATCAGGACCTCGTTCGGCCCGGGCTCCGGAACCGGCACCTGCTCCATCCAGATGCCCCTGGCGGCTTCGCGCTTGACCAGCGCTTTCATCATGCGGCCCATGGATGGCATTACCGGTTTGGAATGAAACTATTATACCCGGGCCTGATGACGCTCCCGCCCCCGCCGGCCATCGATATCCCCACGCCTGCGTCGCGCGGGGCGAGTGGCTAGACTCTCAATTTTTCCGGACTCCAGACCTGCAGCATGGCCCATCGTCGCCTGATCCTCGTCCTGTTCCTCGCCGCCACTGCCGCGCTGGCGACCGCCCGCGCCGCCGAAGGCATGTGGGTTCCGCAGCAGCTGCCCGAAATCGCGCAGCCGCTGAAGAAGGCCGGGCTGCGGCTGGATCCGGAGCGGCTTGCCGACCTCACCGGCGATCCGCTCGGTGCGGTGGTGTCGCTGGGGGGCTGCACGGCCAGCTTCGTGTCGCCCCGGGGCCTGGTGCTCACCAACCACCACTGCGCCTACGGCGCCATCCAGCTCAACTCCACCCCCGAGAACAACCTGATGCGCGACGGCTTCAATGCCGCCGCGCCGGACGCGGAGATCAGCGCCGGGCCGAACGCGCGCATCTACGTGCTCGATGCGATCACCGACGTCAGCGAGCGGGTGCAGGCCGCGATCGCGGCCGCGGCCGACGCGCCCGGGCGCACCCTGGCGCTGGACGCGATCGAGAAGCAGCTGGTGGCCGAATGCGAGGCCGAACCCGGCTATCGCTGCCGCATGTACAGCTTCCTCGGCGGCAACAGCTATCGCCTGTTCCGCAACCTCGAGATCAGCGACGTGCGACTGGTCTATGCGCCCCCGGGCGGCATCGGCAACTTCGGCGGCGAGGTCGACAACTGGATGTGGCCGCGGCATACCGGCGATTTCGCGTTCTACCGCGCCTATGTCGGACCCGACGGCAAGCCCGCCGCATTCGCCGCGGACAACGTGCCCTACCAGCCGCGGCACTGGCTGAAGTTCGCCGAGCGGCCGCTGCGCGCCGGCGGTTTCGTGATGGCGGCCGGCTATCCGGGACGCACCAGCCGCTACGCGCTGGCGGGCGAGTTCGAGGACACCGCGCGCTGGACCTATCCGACCATCGTGCGCCACTACCGCGCGCTGACCGCCCTGGTGGACGAGCGCGGCAAGGCCGATCCGGACATCGAGGTCCGCTACGCCAGCACCGTGCGCGGCTGGGAAAACGCGATGAAGAACTACGACGGGCAGCTCGAAGGCTTCGCCCGCACCGACGCGGCGGCGGCCAAGCGCGCCGAGGAGACGGCGGTGCTGGAATGGCTGGCCGGGCGCGGTGAGGCGGGCGCCGCCGCGATCGACGCGCACCGCCGGCTGGTGGCGCTGGACGACGTCGAACGCGCCACGCGCGAGCGCGACCTGGTGCTGCGCATGCTGCACGGCACCGGCGCGATGTCGGCGGCGATTACCCTCTACCGCCTCGCCATCGAGCGCGAAAGGCCCGATGCCGGGCGCGAGCAGGGCTACCAGGAGCGCGACCTGCCCACCATCGAGGGCGGCCTGCAGCAGATGGAGCGCCGCCATGTGCCGGCCATGGATCGCGAACTGCAGCGCTACTGGCTGGCCGAGTACGTCAAGCTGCCCGAGGCGCAGCGCGTGGACGCGCTCGACGAGTGGCTGGGCGGCGACGACGACGCCGCGATCGAAGCCGCGCTGGATCGGCTGGCGAAGACGAAGATCGGCCAGACCGGGGTGCGCATGGCCTGGCTGGAGGCAAACCGGGCCGAACTGGAAGGCAACCGCGATCCGGCCATCTCCTATGCCGTCGCGCTGATGCCGACCCTGCTCGAACTGGAGCAGGAGCGAAAGTCGCGCGCCGGCGAACGGCTGGCGGCGCGTCCGGTCTACCTGCAGGCGGTGGCCGACTACCGCCGCAGCCAGGGCGGTGACGTGTATCCGGACGCGAACTCCTCGCTGCGCATCACCTTCGGCAAGGTCGTGCCCTACACCGCGCTCGACGGAACCACGCACGAACCCTTCACCCGGCTGGAGCAGGTGGCGCGGAAGGCGACCGGCGAGGCGCCGTTCGATGCGCCGCAGGCGCTGCTCGACGCGGTGGCCGAAGGTCGCCACGGCGGGCTGGTCGACCGGCGACTGCGCACGGTGCCGGTGAACTTCCTCGCCGACCTGGACGTCACCGGCGGCAACTCCGGCTCGCCGGTGCTCGACGCGCACGGGCGCCTGGCCGGGCTGCTGTTCGACATGAACTGGGAGGCGGTGGTGTCGAACTGGGTCTTCGACGCCGACATGACCCGCACCATCTCGGTCGACCAGCGCTACCTGCGCTGGATCATGCAGGAGGCCTATCCGGCCCCGCACCTGCTCGAGGAAATGGACGTGGCGCCGCGGCGCTGACGGCTGCCGCGGCGTCGAACCGTGTGGGCGGCCGCCGCGCGGCCGGCTTGGCTTAAACTATGCGCCGCGCCGGGCAAGGCCCGCGCGCGTTCCCGCCATACCGGACCCGTTGCCGAATGAGAATCCTGCTTGCCCGTCACGGCGAAACGCCGTGGAATGCCGAAGGCCGCTACCAGGGACAGGAAGACATCCCGCTCTCGCCGGTGGGCGAGAAGCAGGCGCGGCTGCTGGGCGAGCGGCTGCGCGACGTGCGCATCGACAAGGCGGTGAGTTCGCCGCTGACCCGCGCCTACCAGACCGCGCAGCACGCGCTGGGCGAGGTGCGCGCGCCGATGCTCACCACCGAGATGGGGTTCATGGAGATCGCCCACGGCAGTTGGGAAGGGCTGCTGGCCAGCGAGATCGCCGAGCGCGATCCGGAGCTGCTGCGCGCCTGGCGCGAAGCGCCCGACACGGTGCTGATGCCCGGCGGCGGCGAGTCGATCAAGCAGGTGCTGCGCCGGGCCTGGGAGGCGCTGGAGTGGTCGGTCGAGGGCCTGGGCGGCAACGACACCCTGCTGGTGGTGGCGCATGATGCGGTCAACCGGGTGCTGCTGTGCCAGGTGCTGGGGATCCCGCTGTCGCGCCTGTGGACCTTCCGCCAGGCGCCGACCACGCTCAACCTGCTCGAGGGCGACGATCTGTCGAGCCTGGAGGTGGTGCGGCTCAACGATTGTTCGCACCACACCGCCTTCTTCGGCGAGGCGGTGCACCGGGCGCTCTGACGGCCGGCGCGCCCTGCGCCGGCACCGCGGAGCGTCGCGTCCCGCGCGCGGGGGCAGCGATCTCCGCAAGCATCGCAGGGCATCCAAGCGTCCCACGCCATGCCTGACACGCTTTCCGACTGGCTCGCCCACATCGAGCGCCAGCATCCGCAGGCGATCGAGATGGGGCTTGCGCGCGTGCGCCAAGTGGCCGCGCGCATGCGCCTGGGCAGGCCCGCGCGCCGCGTCGTCAGCGTGGCCGGCACCAACGGCAAGGGCTCGACGGTGGCCTTCATCGAGGCGATCGCGCGCGAGGCCGGGCTGCGGGTCGGCGCCTACACCTCGCCGCACCTGTTCGACTACCGCGAGCGCGTGCGCATCGATGGACGCGAAGCCGATGCTGCGGCGCTGGTGGAGGGCTTCGAGGCCGTGGAGGCGGCGCGCGGCGAAACCCCGCTGACCTATTTCGAATTCGGCACCCTGGCCGCGCTGCGGCTGTTCGAGCGCGCCGCGCTCGACCTGGCCGTCCTCGAGGTCGGGCTCGGCGGGCGCCTGGACGCGACCAACCTGGTCGACGCCGACGTGGCGGTGATCACCACGGTCGATCTCGACCACCAGGACTGGCTGGGCCCGGACCGCGAGGCCATCGGCGCCGAGAAGGCCGGTATCGCCCGCGCCTGGAAGCCGCTGGTGCTGGGCGAGGACGATCCGCCGGCCAGCGTGCTGCGCCACGCCTATGCGCTGGGCGCGTCGGCGATCCGCGCCGGCAACGACTTCTTCTTCGAACCGCTGGATGCCGGGCGCTGGCGCTGGCGCGAGCTGGGGCATGCGCTGGAGCTGCCGCTGCCGGCGCTGGCCGCGCCGGTGCAGCTGCGCAATGCGGCCACCGCGATCGCGGCGCTCCGGGCGCTGGACGTCGATCTGCCCGACGCGTCGATCGCGCGCGGGGTGGCCGGAGCGCGCCTGCCGGGCCGGCTGCAGCACGTGGTCCGCGACGGCGTGGACGTGCATGTCGACGTCGGCCACAACCCGCAGGCCGCTCGCGAACTGGCGGCATGGCTGCACGCGCGCCCTGTACGCGGGCGCACCCACGCCCTGTACGCGCCGCTGGCTGACAAGGATGCGGCGGGCGTGGTCGCCGCGCTGGCCGGGGATGTCGACGACTGGTGGCTGGCGGGCACGCCCGGCGCCGGCGCGCGCGGCATCGACGCTGCGACCCTGGCCGGACGCCTGCGCGATTCGGCGGCGGCGCACGCCCGACGCCACGACGATCCGGCGACGGCGCTGGCCGCGATCCTGGCGGCCGCTTCGCGCGGCGACCGGGTGCTGGTGTTCGGCTCGTTCCATGCCGCGGGGCTCGCGCTGCATGCGCTGCAGGGCGCCGATTCAGAAGCGGCTCCCGGCGCCGGCGTATAATCCTCGCGCCCGCCGCTCTGCCGAACCTGGTCGGAACCTGATGGATGCCGGACTGAAACAGCGCCTGATCGGTGCCGCCGTGCTGGTTGCGCTGGCCGTGATCTTCCTGCCGATGCTGGTCAAGGGCCCGGCGCCCGACAGTGGCGTGTCCGACCTGTCGATGCGCGTGCCCGATGCGCCGCAGGAAGGCTACAAGACGGTCGACCTGCCGCTGGTGGTGCCGCCCGAGGCCCCGAGCGGAGGCGTGCTGGCCATGCGCGAGCCCGCCGCAGGCGACCGGCTGCCGGTGGTGGATACGGCGACCGCGTCGCCGGACGGCGACCGGCCCGCGCCGGATGCGGCGGACGTGGCCGATCGCGCAGGCTCGGAGCCCGCTCCAGCGAGTCCGCGGCCCGATCCGGACAACGCGCCGGCCGCATCGTCGGCTCCCGCGGCCACGACCGCAGCGCCGGCTGCCGCAGAACGCCCGCCGGCCACCGCCGCCGGAGGCGACTACGTGGTGCATTTCGGCGCTTTCTCCAGCGAGCGCGATGCGCGGCTGATCGTGCGCCAGCTCGATGGCGCGGGGCTGGTGGCCTACGCCGAACCGTTCACCCTCAACGGGCGTCCGGCGCAGCGCGTGCGGCTGGGCCCCTATGCTTCGCGCGAGGCGGCCGAAGTGGTGCGCGTGCGCGCCGCGCGGGTGCGCGACGACGTCACGCCGCGGGTGGTGGCGCTGGATGCGGCCGAGCCCGCGTCGGCGGCGACTGCACCAGCCGCTGCACGTTCGCCCGCTGCCGCGCCGGCACCGACGCCGCCGGCGACCCAGGCTGCCCCCCGACCCGCGCCTGCCGTTGCCGCTTCCGGGGTCGGGTTCGCGGTGCAGGTCGGCGCCTTCAGCAGCGCCGCCGATGCCACCCGCCTGCGCGATCGCCTGCGCGGCCTCGGCATGACTGCGTTCACCGACACGGTGGACACCGACAAGGGGCGCCTGACGCGGGTCAAGGCCGGCCCGGTGCCGACCCGCGAGGACGCCGAGCGGCTCAAGTCGCAGCTCAAGTCCCGCGCGGGGCTCGACGGCATCGTCCGCGCGCACCCTTGACCGGTCGTCGTCGCGTCACCACTTCGCAAACCCCACAGCAACGGGAATCGCATCATGTGCGGCATCATCGGCATCGTCGCCACCACTGAAGTCGCGACCGCGTTGTACGACGGGTTGACCGTGCTCCAGCACCGCGGCCAGGACGCGGCCGGTATCGCCACCGCCAGCGGCACCCAGCTGCGCGTGCAAAAGGGCAATGGCCTGGTGCGCGACGTGTTCGATGCCCGGACCATGCGGCTGCTGGAAGGGCGGGTCGGCATCGCCCACTGCCGCTACCCCACCGCCGGCAGCGAGGGCAGCGACGAAGCGCAGCCGTTCTACGTCAACTCGCCCTACGGCATCGCGCTGGCGCACAACGGCAACCTGGTCAACACCGACACCCTGCGGCGCGAGGTGTTCGAACAGGACCGGCGCAACATCAATACCCAGTCGGACTCGGAAGTGCTGCTGAACGTGTTCGCGCACGAGCTCGACAAGAGCCGCACGCTCACGCCGGAAGCGGCGTTTCGCGCGATCGAGGGCCTGGGCCGCCGTGCCCGCGGCGGCTATGCGGCGGTGGCCACGGTGCTGGGCCTGGGCCTGGTGGCGTTCCGCGATCCGCACGGCATCCGTCCGCTGGTGCTGGGCAAGCGCGAGACCGATGCCGGCAACGAATATGCGGTGGCGTCCGAATCGGTGGCGCTGGACATCCTCGGCTTCGAGCGCATGCGCGACATCGCCCCGGGCGAGGGCGTGGTGGTGACCCCGCGCGGCGAGCTGCACACCCGCCAGTGCATGGACCCGGCCGGGCACGCGCCGTGCATCTTCGAATACGTGTACTTCGCGCGCCCCGACTCGATGATCGAGAACATCTCCGTGCACAAGGCGCGCATGCGCATGGGCGTGACCCTGGGCGAGAAGATCCTGCGCCTGCGCCCGGACCATGGCATCGACACCGTGATCCCGATCCCCGACACCTCGCGCGACGCCGCGCTGGAAATCGCCAACGTGCTGGGGGTGAAGTACCGCGAGGGCTTCATCAAGAACCGCTACGTCGGCCGCACCTTCATCATGCCGGGGCAGGGCGAGCGGGTGAAGTCGGTCAAGCGCAAGCTCAACCCGATCCCGCTGGAATTCCGCAACCGGGTGGTGCTGCTGGTCGACGACTCGATCGTGCGCGGCACCACCTCGCAGCAGATCGTGCAGATGGCGCGCGACGCCGGCGCGCGCAAGGTCTACCTGGCCTCGGCCGCGCCGCCGGTACGGCATCCCAACATCTACGGCATCGACATGCCCACGCCCGAGGAGCTGATCGCCTACGGTCGCACCGAGGAGGAGATCGAGCGCATGATCGGCTGCGACTGGCTGGTCTACCAGGACCTGGCCGACCTCGAGGCCGCGGTTGCGGGGCCGAAGTTCACCGGCATGAAGTTCGACAGCTCCTGCTTCAGCGGCGAGTACGTCACCGGGGTGGAGCCGGGGTATTTCGAGGGCCTCAAGCAGCTGCGCTCGGACGACGCCAAGCGCCAGCGCAGGCTCTCGCTCTGATCCCGGAGCGGGGGATGGGATGAGGACGCTGTTCGAGGCCGCGCGCGAGTGCCTGGACGCGGCGTCGGTCGACGACAAGATCGCACTGACCCGCGGCCATGCGGCCGCGTTCGCGCGCGGCGGACTCGCCGTTCCACAGGACGCTCCTCCGCCGCAGGCGATCCGCATGCCCGGCAGGCCGGCGCGGCCGTCGCTGGTGCATCCGCGCGACCTGCCGCGCCGCGGCCTGGGCAGCGGCGCCGGGCGCGCTGCCTTCATCCACGCCATCGCCCACATCGAACTCAACGCCGTCGACCTGGCCTGGGATGCCGCCTACCGCTTCCGCGGCTTGCCCGCGGACTTCTACGCCGACTGGGTGCGCATCGCCGACGACGAGTCGCGGCACTTCCTGATGCTGCGCGAACGGCTGCAGGCGCTGGGCCACGACTACGGCGATTTCGACGCCCACAACGGCCTGTGGGAAATGTGCGAGAAGACCGCCCACGACGGACTGGCGCGCATGGCCCTGGTGCCGCGGGTGCTGGAGGCGCGCGGGCTGGACGTCACGCCCGGCATGATCGTGAAGCTGCGCTCGCTCCGTGACGATGCGACAGCCGATGTGCTGGAAGTGATCCTGCGCGAGGAGATCGCGCACGTGGCTGCCGGCAGCCGCTGGTTCCGCTGGTTCTGCGAACGGCGGGACATCGAGCCGGAGTCGAAGTTCCGCGAACTGCTGGCGCAGTACGCGCGTGAAGTGCTGCACGGCCCGTTCAATATCGAGGCCCGCAGCGCCGCAGGCTTCAGCGACGAGGAACTGGCCGCGCTGCAGCAGGCCGCCCGGTCTGCCTCGGTCATCCAGGGAAGGTCCGAACAACCGGCTGTTGCCGGGCACGCGTCTGCTGAAAGCCCCGGCGATTGACGACAGTTCTTCAGACCTCCGCCGGGAGCGGCCTCGGCCGCGACGGAATGCCGGCCTCCGGTGCGACCGGACGCGCCTGTCGCGGCCGAAGCGGTTGCTACGACGGCGCCGGAGCCGCGTTGCCGGCCGCCAGCGGGAGGGCGCGCAGGTCGTAGTGGCCGTCGCGCACGCGCAGCACGGAACCCTGCGTGTACCAGTCGCCGAGCACGATGCGCCGGCAGTCGCGATCGCCAACGACGAGCGTATGGATCGCGGGCCGGTGGGTGTGGCCGTGGATCATGGTGTCCACGCCATAGCGCGCGAACAGCTCCTCGACCGTGGCCGGTGCGACGTCGGTGATCGTCTCCATCGTGCCCGCTTCGTGCAGCTCGCCCTGCCGCGCCTGGCTGGCGGCGCGCGCCTGCGCCGCGAACGCGAGCCGCGCCTGCAGCGGCTGCGACAGGAAGCGCGCCCGCCAGGCCGGGTCGCGGGTCTGGGCGCGGAAGGCCTGGTAGGCCTCGTCGTCGGTGCACAGCAGGTCGCCGTGGCCCAGCAGCACCGGTGTCCCGTCGAGCAGGATCACCGCAGGGTCGGGCAGGATGGTCAAACCGGCGCGCGCGGCATAGGCGTCGCCCAGCAGGAAGTCGCGGTTGCCGTGCTGGAAATACACCGCCACGCCGGCATCGGACGCGGCGCGCAGTCCGTCCGCGACCGACGCGCCCGCTTCGGAAGGATCGTCATCGCCCACCCAGGCCTCGAACAGGTCGCCAAGGATGTACAGCGCGCCTGCATCGCGCGCCTCGCCGGCGAGGAAATCGGTGAACAGGCGGGTGATGTGCGGCCGCGCCGGATCGAGATGCAGGTCGGAGACGAGCAGGGTGGTCATGCGGGGATTGTAGTGGGTGGTTGGCGACGGCCCGAAGGCGCTGGCAACCCGCCTTCGCTAGAATGGTCGAAATCCCATCCCCCGGCCCCCCATGCCCTGCCGCACCCGCTTCGCCCCCAGCCCCACCGGCTACCTGCACATCGGCGGCGCGCGCACCGCGCTGTACTGCTGGCTGGAGGCGCGCCACCGCGGCGGCGAGTTCATCCTGCGGATCGAGGATACCGACCGCGAGCGCAGCACCCAGGCCGCGATCGACGCGATCCTCGACGCCATGGCCTGGCTGGGCCTGGACTACGACGAAGGCCCGGTCTACCAGACCCAGCGCCTGGACCGCTACCGCGAAGCCGCCGAGCGCCTGGTCGCCGAGGACAAGGCCTACTACGCCTACGAAACGAAGGCCGAGCTCGACGCGATGCGCGAGGCGGCGATGGCCAGGGGCGACAAGCCGCGCTACAGCGGTGAATGGCGCGACCGCGCCGCAGGCGCCGACTACCACGCATCGCGCGCCGGCGACCCGAACCGCGTGATCCGCTTCCGCAATCCGCTCGAAGGCGCGGTGGCCTGGGACGACAAGGTCAAGGGCCGGATCGAGATCGCCAACAGCGAGCTCGACGACCTGGTGATCTTCCGCCCCGACGGCTACGCCACCTACAACTTCGCCGTGGTGGTGGACGACATCGACATGCGCATCACCGACGTGGTGCGCGGCGACGACCACGTCAACAACACCCCGCGCCAGATCAACATCTACCAGGCGCTCGGCGCGCCGGTGCCGGCCTTCGCGCACCTGCCGATGATCCTCGACGAGCAGGGCGCCAAGCTCTCCAAGCGCACCGGCGCGGCCGACGTCATGCAGTACCGCGATGCCGGCTACCTGCCGCATGCGCTGCTGAACTACCTGGTGCGGCTGGGCTGGTCGCATGGCGACCAGGAAGTGTTCTCGGTGGCGCAGATGCAGTCGCTGTTCGACCTCGCCGACGTCAACGCCAAGGCCGCGCGGCTGGACATGGCCAAGCTGGGCTGGCTCAACCAGCAGTACCTGAAGTCCGACGATCCCGTGGCGCTCGCCCCGCACCTGGAGTGGCATCTGCGGCAGGCCGGCCTCGACCTCTCGCAAGGACCCACGCCCGTCGACGTGGTCCTGGCATTGCGCGAGCGCGCGCAGACGCTGAAGGAGATGGTGGAGAAGGCGACGGTGTGGTTCCAACCGCTGGCGGCCTATGACGAGGCGGCGGTTGCCAAACATTTCAAGCCGGACGCGCGCGGCCCGCTGCAGGATGCGCGCGGCCGCCTCGCCGGACTGGCGGCGTGGACGCCCGAGGCGATCGGTGAGGCGCTCAAGGCCACCGCCGAGGCGCAGGGCATCGGCATGGGCAAGATCGCGCAGCCGATGCGGGTGGCGATCACCGGCACCCAGGTCAGCCCGGACATCGGCTGGACCGTGTACCTGTGCGGCCGCGACCAGGCGCTGCAGAGGATCGACGCCGCCCTTGCAATGCTCCCGCCGGGCGCCTAGATCTGGGGCATGAGCGCGCCGCACGCCTGCACGGATCCCAGCCGCCACGTCCACGACGCGGGGGATTTCGTGTCCGCGGTCGAGCGTGCCTGCGGCGAGCGCGGCCTGCGCCTGACCCCGATCCGCGCGCGCGTGCTGCAGCTCGTGGCCGATGCCGGCAAGCCGATCAAGGCCTACGACCTGCTGGAGCGCATTCGCCTGGAGAAGGACGGCGCGCCGGGCGCGGCGGCGCCGCCCACGGTCTACCGCGCGCTGGATTTCCTGCTGGCCAATGGCTTCATCCACAAGCTGGAATCGATCAACGCCTTCGTCGCCTGCCACCATCCAAGCAGCGCGCAGCATTCGGTGCCGTTCCTGATCTGCGAGGGCTGCAACGCGGCGACGGAGCTCGAGGACGCGAGCATCGTCTCCGCACTGGACACCGCTGCGCGCAAGCTGGGGTTCGCGCCGCAAGCGCAGACGCTCGAGGTGCACGGCCTGTGCGCGCGCTGCGCCGCGTCCTGACCCGCATCGTCATCGGCGCGCCCACGGGTGGCGCGCCGTCCCGCTAGAAGAACGCGCGCACCCCGAAGCCGATGCTGCGGCCGGCCAAAGGCACGTCGTCCTTGAGGAACGAGGTATGCGGCCGCGCCTCGCGGTTGGTCAGGTTGCGCCCGTCCACGAACACCTCCCAGGCGCGGCCGTTCGCGCCGTCGCGGTGCCAGGTGAGGTTCGCGTCGATCAGCGAATAGCCGGGCGTCGCCGTTTCGTAGGCGGCCACGCGCTCCTGGCGGGCGTGGCGAACCGCGCCCAGCGATGCCCGCCATGCGTCGCCTTCCCAGCGCAGGCTGGCGCCCACGCGCGCCGGCGCGATCCGCGGCAGGTGCCCGCCGGTCGCCACCCGTGCCTGCACGTCATCGACGTGGTCGCCGTGCGGGATCCGCAACACCAGCGCCTCGCTGCTGCCCGGCGGGTGGGCGAGGCGCGCGCGCACCGTGTCGGCAAAGGCCTCCAGCGACCACAGCCCGCTGGCCGTGTCGAGCAGGTCCCAGCGCAGCTTCGCCTCGAGGCCGTGCAGGCGCGCATCGCCCTGGCGCCAGACGCGCAGGCGCGCATGGTCGACCTCGGCATCGGTGCCGGCCAGGTAGATGAAATCGTCATAGCGCACCTGCCAGGCCGACAGTTGCGCCTCGAGCGGGCCGTGGTGCAGGTGCAGGCCAAGCTCGACGCGGTGGGCAGTCTCCACCTTGAGCGTCGGCGTGCCGACCTCGAAGCTGCCGGTGGCCACGTGCAGGCCACGCGAGTACAGCTCCTCCGCGCCGGGGGCGCGTTGCGCGCGGTCCAGGCCCAATGACAGGTGCACGGCGTCGCTGATGCTCCAGCCTAGGCCGGCCGAGGCGCTGGTGGTATGGATGTGGCGGTCCGGCGCGGCGGTGGCGATGTTGTCGACGTCGATGCGGTTGTCGTCGTGGCGCAGGCCGAGGTCAAGCTGCAGCGGGCCCAGGGCGCGCTTGCCGATCCAGAACAGGCCGGTGTCGTAACTGCGCGAGGCGGGCACGAAGGCCTCGTCACCGATGGCGTCGAAATCTCGCTTGCTGGCCTGCAGCCCGAACGCCCCCTTCCAGCCCGCGAACGGGCGATGGACAAGCTCCGCGCGCGCCTCGCGGTGGCGATTCTGGAACACCGTTCCTACCGCTTCAGCCTCGAACTCGGTGTGGCTGTAGTCGGTGTCCGCCAGCTTGACCCGCAGGGTCTCGAACGGGCCGATCGCATCGATCCCGCCGCGCAACTCCGCGCGGCGCTGGTCCATCAGCACGTGCACCGGGTGCCCTTCGTCGTCGGCATCGACGTCGGCATCCTCGCTGTGGCCACCGTGTGCGTGGCCGGCGGGAATCCCGTAGGCGGTGTTGAACAGGCTCACCGCGCCGCCGAGGAAACCGCGGTCGCCGATCCACGCCAGTCCCAGCGCTGCGCTGTCGGTGCGCACCGCGCTGTTGGGCAGGCGGCCGGCGCTGTCGGGGTCGGGCTGCTCGCCATGCTCGGCCATCAGTGCAGCGCTTTCGGGATAACCCGGGATGGCGTAGTCATCGGTCTCCCGGTGCAGCGCATCGACATGGAACGCGATGCGCCCGGCGCTGCCGTCCAGCCGCAACATGCCGGTGCGCTCGCGATTGCCGCTGGCCCCGCGCAGTTCGGCACGGCCTTCCAACGGCTGCTCGGGCAGCGCCTCGGGGACGCGGCCATCGACCACGTTGACCGCGCCGCCAATCGCGCCGCTGCCGTAGAGCAGGGTGGCCGGGCCCTTCAGTACCTCGATCTGGTCGGCGAGGAACGGCTCGATCGAGACCGCGTGGTCGACGCTGAGGGTGGAGACGTCGCCCGAGCCAAGGCCGTCGCTGAGCACCTGAACGCGCGCGCCGTCGAGGCCGCGGATGATCGGTCGACCAACGCCGGGGCCGAAGTTCGACGACTGCACCCCCGGCAGCCGGGAAACGGTTTCCCCGAGGGTGCCGGCGCGGGCCTCGTCCAGCCGGCTGCCGGCCAGGATCTCGACCGGCATCGTCAGGTTTTCGGCGGTATCGGCAAGCGGTGTTGCGCGCACTTCCACCGCCGCCAGGTTGCGCGGTTCGTCCTCGTGGCCGTGCTGGCGACCGGTGTCCTGCGCCTGCGCGGGCAGCACCGCCAGCAGGGCGAGGGCGAGGAGGTGGCGACGTGGGAAAGGACGCTGTCGAGGCATGGTGGGTGTGTGAGGATTCGGAGCTGATGGAATGTTATATTGTTGCAATCGAGACTGTCACCTTGGCCCACCGCTTGTCACCCCGTAAACGCCATCAGCTGCTGGACCGCATCGGCGCGACCGGTGCACTGGTCTGCGCGCTGCATTGCGCCCTGCTGCCGATCCTGATCGCGCTGCTGCCCACGCTGGGGGTGGCGGTGCTGCTGGCGCCCACCCTGGAACTGGCCTTCGTCCTGTTCGCCACCCTGTTCGGGCTGGCGGTGCTGGTGTGGAGCTACCGCCGCCACCGCACGGCGCGGGCGCTTGCGCTGCTGGTACCCGGGCTGCTGGTGCTGTGGGTGGGCGTGCTGTATCCGCCGCTGCATCATTCAGTGGTGCCGCATGCCGTTGCGATGACCTTTGGCGGCACCCTGGTGGGCCTAGCGCACCTTGCCAACCTGCGGCTCAACCACGGCCACGTGCACGACGCCACCTGCGCGCATTGAGGGGCCGCGCCGGGTTCACGCGCCTGGCGTGCTAGAATTCGCGCCCCCGCGCCCGGCGCCTCCGCGCTGCGCGACCACACACACGATTCGATCCAGGAGCAACACAGATGGGCAAGGGCGACCGCAAGACGGCCAAGGGCAAGCGCTACAACTCCAGCTACGGCAACGCCCGTTCCAAGGCCGTGGACAAGGCGACCGGCACCGCCGCCGCCCCGGTGGCGAAGAAGACCGCGACCAAGACGGCTGCAAAGAAGGCCGTTGCCAAGAAGACCGTCGCCAAGGCCTGATCCGGCCCTAGCGCGGCACCGCAGGACCCCGCCCCGGCGGGGTCCTTGCGTTTCGGCGCCCCGCGGTCAGCCCTTGCGGCTTGCCCCGGCCTCGACTGCGGCCCACACGCGCATCAAGTTACCGCCGAGGATCTTGCGGATGTCGGCATCCGCGTAGCCGCGCTGTTGCAGGCCGGCCACCAGCTTCGGGAAATCGGCGACCGTGCGCAGGTCGGCCGGCAGCTCGCCGCTGACCCCATCGAAATCGGAGCCGATGCCGACGTGGTCGATGCCCAGCAACCGGACCCCATGGTCGATCTGGTCGAGCACCGCCGCGATCGGGGTCTCCGGCGGCGGGTGCGCCTTTTCCCACGCCGCAGTCCACGCCGCCACGTCCTCGAGTGGACGCCCTTCGGCCTTGGCCTTCTCGTTGCGCGCATGCAATGCCGCGCGGCCGGCGAACTTGGCCTGCAGGTTGGCGGCCGCCTGTGAGTTGACGAACGCAGTGCCGAACGGGATCTGCACCACGCCGCCGCGCACAGCGAGGGCCAGCGCCAGTTCGTCGCTGATGTTGCGCTCGAAGCCGGGGGTGAAGTGGCGGAAGGCGGAATGGCTGGCGATCACCGGCACCGTGCTCAGCGCGATGGCCTGCGCGGCAGCGGCGTCGGACAGGTGCGAGACGTCGACCATCATCCCGAGGCGGTTCATCTCCGCCACCACTTCGCGCCCGAACGGGCTAAGGCCGCCCCACGGACGCTCGTCGCTGTAGCTGGAATCGGAGACGCGGTTCGACGCGCTGTGGGCGAGGGTGATGTAGCGGATGCCGCGGTCGAAGAAGAACGCCACGTTGGCGAGTTTGTCGCCCAGCGGCGCGGCATTCTCCAAGCCCATCGGCAGCAGGATGCGGTTGCCGGCCAGCAGTTCCGCGGCATCGCCCGGCGAGGTCAGCACCGCGAACTTGTCCGGCGCGCGCGCGGCCAGCGCCAGCACCGAATCGATCTGCCGGTTGGCCATGTCCCAGGCGGTGCCTGCGGCGTCCTCGGTGGGTGAGGTGTAGACCGACATGAAGGCGATATCGAGCCCGCCCGCGCGTGCCTTGGGATAGTCGAACTCGCGGTCGGTCCCGATGGCCAGGTCGCGCCATCCCTCGGTGAGCATGCCCGGCGCGTCGATGTGGGTATCGACGATCAGCGCGTCCTGCGCGAGCTTGCGCGCGGCGGGCTCCTGCGCGTGCAGGGGCAGCGCGCCCAGGGCGAGGGCGGCGAACAACGGGGCAAGGCGGAACAGGCGCATGCAGGGCTCCAGGGGTCAGGCGATCCGGCGGCCGCCGGCATACGAGGCTTGCAGGAGGTGTCCGCCCAGCCAATAGCACAGGCCGGCGGGACGTTCGAGGTTCCAGAGGGCCAGGTCCGCGCGCAGGCCCGGGCGCAGCACGCCGCGATCCGCCAGGCCCAGCGCGCGCGCGGCGTGCGTAGTGGCCCCGCGCAAGGCTTCCTCGGGGGTGAGGCGGAAGTGGGTGCAGGCCAGCTGCATCGCCTGGCGCAGCGACAGCAATGGCGAGGTGCCCGGATTGCAGTCGCTGGCCACCGCCATCGGCACGCCATGCCGGCGCAGCAGCTCCAGCGGCGGCAGCCGGGTTTCGCGCAGCACGTGGAAGGCGCCGGGCAACAGCACCGCCACGGTCCCGGCGGCGCGCATCGCCCGCACCCCGGCCTCGCTGGTGTACTCGATGTGGTCGGCCGACAGCCCGCCGAACTCCGCCGCCAGCGCGGCGCCCTCGAGGTCGCTGAGCTGGTCGGCGTGCAGCTTCACCGGCAAGCCCAGCGCGTGCGCGGCCTCGAACATGCGCCGCGTCTGCGCCGGCGAAAAGCCGATGCCTTCGCAGAACGCATCCACCGCATCCACCAGCCCCTCGGCATGCAGGCGCGGCAGCCAGTCGATCGCCGCGTCAATGTAGCCGTCCGCATCCCCTGCGAACTCCGGCGGCAGCGCGTGCGCGGCAAGGTAGGTGGTGCGCACGGTGATGCCGAAGCGGTCGCCCAGCTGGCGGGCGACGCGCAGCATCTTCCGTTCGTTGTCCAAGTCCAGCCCGTAGCCGGACTTGACCTCCAGCGTGGTCACGCCATCGCGCACCAGTGAAGCGACGCGCGCAGCGGACTGGTCGAGCAGCTCCTCCTCGCTCGCCTCGCGCACCGCGCGCACGCTCGAGAGGATGCCGCCGCCGCTGCGGGCGATCTCCTCGTAACTGGCGCCCTGCAGGCGCAGTTCGAATTCGCCGGCGCGGTCGCCCGCGAACACGGCGTGGGTGTGGCAATCCACCAGCCCCGGGGTTACCAGGCCTTCGGCCTCGATCACTTCGTCGGCCAGCGACGCCGGGTCGGCCGGTAACCCGTCGCGCGTGCCCACGTAGGTCAGCACGCCGTCCTTCCAGCCCAGCGCGCCATCCTCGATCAGGCCGTATCCTTCGCCCGCGTCGAGCGTCGCAATCGCGGGGCCCAGCAGCAGGCCATCCCAGTTCGCAGGCGGATTCATCCCCGGATTGTAGCCAGCGGGCGCATACAATCCCGCCATGTCGATCGTCACCCCGCACCCGCGTGGCTGGGCCCTGCCCGGCATCGCCAACCTGCATTCGCATGCGTTCCAGCGGGCGATGGCCGGCGTGGCGGAGCGCCATAGCGACCCCAACGACTCGTTCTGGACCTGGCGCGAGACCATGTACGCAATGGCCGCGCGCTTCACCCCGGAGCTGCTGCATGCGGTAGCCAGCCAGCTCTACGTCGAGATGCTGGAGGCCGGTTACACCAGCGTCTGCGAATTCCATTACCTCCACCACGCGCCCGATGGCCGGCCGTACGCGCCAGCCACCGCGATGAGCAATGCCCTGATCGCCGCCGCGCGCGCAACCGGCATCCGCCTGACCCTGTTGCCGGTCCTGTACATGAGTGGCGGTTTCGACGGGCGGCCATTGTCCTCGCGCCAGCGCCGCTTTGGCCACGACGTCGACGCCTACCTGCGCCTGCTGGAAACATTGCGCCCGCAGCAGGACGACACCCTGCGCATCGGCTGCGCCCTGCACAGCTTGCGCGCGGTGCCCGAGCGGGCCATGCGCGACGTCCTGGCGGCGCTGTCGGCGGACAGCCGCATCCACGTCCACATCGCCGAGCAGTTGGCCGAAGTGGAGGAGTGCGTGGCCGTGCGCGGTGCGCGCCCGGTGCAGTGGCTGCTTGAACACGCGCCAGTCGATGCCCGCTGGACCCTGGTCCATGCCACCCACCTGGACGCGGCCGAAGTCCGCGGCATTGCCCGCAGTGGCGCCACGGTCGCCATCTGCACCACCACAGAAGCCAACCTCGGTGACGGCCTGTTCCCGCTGCGCGATTACATGGATGCGGGCGGCGCCTGGGGCGTGGGCTCGGATTCGCACATCTCGGTCAGCCCGGTGGAGGAACTGCGCTGGCTGGAGTACGGGCAGCGCCTGGCAACCCGTCGTCGCAACATCGCCAGCACGCTGCAGTCGCCGAGCGTCGGCGCCACCCTGTTCGCGGCAACCCAGGCCAGCGCGGCCTCCAGCACCGGCTTCCAGGTGGCCGACCGCATCGTGCTCGATGCGAATGCCCCGGTCCTTGCTGGCGCTAGCGAAGCAGACCTGCTCGACCGCTGGATCTTCAGCGGCAACACGAGCATCGTCCGCGATGTCGAGGTGGCCGGCGTGCGCGTGGTCGAAGACGGGCGCCACCGCGAGCGCGACGAGATCGCCTCCCGATACCGCGAGGCCGTCGGCCGGCTGCTGTAGGCGACAATGGGCGATGACCACGCCCGCCACCTTCGCCGAGCTCGCGCTTGCGCCCGCCCTGCGCGCCGGCCTCGACGCGCTCGCCTACACAGACCTCACTCCGATCCAGGCGCAGGCGCTGCCGGCCATCCTCGATGGCCGCGACCTGATCGCTCAGGCGCCGACCGGTAGCGGCAAGACCGCGGCGTTCGGCCTCGGCCTGCTGCAGGCGATCGATGCCAATGCGGGGCGCACGCAGGCGCTGGTGCTGTGCCCCACGCGCGAACTCGCCGACCAGGTGGGCAAGCAGTTGCGCAAGCTGGCCACCGGCATCGCCAACCTCAAGCTGTCGGTGCTGTGCGGCGGGATCTCCCTCGCACCGCAGCTGGCGTCGCTGGTGCATGCGCCGCACGTCGTCGTGGGCACGCCCGGGCGCGTGCTGGAGCTGGTGCAGAAGGATGCGCTGGACCTGCGCGGCGTGGGCGTGCTGGTGCTGGACGAAGCCGACCGCATGCTCGACATGGGCTTCGAGGAACCGCTGCGCGCCTTGGTCAGGCGCACGCCCAGGGAGCGGCAGACGCTGCTGTTCTCGGCCACCTTCCCCGACGCGATCCGCGCGCTGGCCAGCATGATGCTGCGCGACCCGCTGGAGGTGAGCGTGGGCACGGGCGTGCAACCGTCCACCATCGAGACCCGGTTCTTCGAGGCCGACCCGGCCCGGCGGGTGCAGCAACTGGCCGCGCTGCTGCTGCAGTTCAACCCGGAATCCACCGTGGTCTTCTGCAACATGCGCAAGGACACCGAGGAAGTGGTGGGATCGCTGGCGCACTACGGCTTCACCGCGCTGGCGCTGCACGGCGACATGGAGCAGCGCGACCGCGAGGAAGTGCTGGTGCGCTTCGCCAACCGCAGCTGCAACGTGCTGGTGGCCAGCGACGTGGCCGCGCGCGGCCTGGACATCGACGACATCGGCGCGGTGGTGAATTACGAACTGCCCACCGATGCCGACACCTTCCTGCACCGCATCGGCCGCACCGGCCGCGCGGGCCGCGACGGGCTTGCGCTGAGCCTGGTCGCGGAGCGGGAGCGCGGGCGCGTTGCGCTGATCGAGGAGCGCCAGGGCGCGCCGTTGCGGTTCGAACGCATCGCCCCGCTGGAAGGAAAGCCGCGTGGCGTGCCCCAGGCCGCGATGGCCACCCTGCGCATCGATGCCGGCCGCACCGACAAGCTGCGCCCCGGCGACATCGTCGGCGCGCTGACCGGCGAGGCCGGACTGGCCAAGGAGGCGATCGGCAGGATCGACGTCTATCCCACCCGCAGCTACGTGGCCATCGCCCGTGGCCAGGCGGGCAATGCCCTTGAACGCCTGCGCGCGGGCAGGATCAAGGGACGGCGCCTGCGCATCCACCGGCTGTAGGGCGGCGCATGGCGCGGCCGTCAGAACAGGCCGGACTGCTCGGGCAATGCGCCCTCCAGCTGGAGCAGGAACTGCTTCACCGGCAGGCCGCCGCCAAACCCGGTGAGCTCGCCGTCGGCGCCGATCACGCGGTGGCAGGGCAGCACGATCGGCAGCGGGTTGCGCCCGTTGGCCGCGCCCACCGCGCGCAGCCCGGCGGGATTGCCGATCTGGCGTGCCAGCTGCGCGTAACTGACCGTTGCACCGTACGGGATGCCGGCCAATGCCTGCCACACCTGCCGCTGGAACGGGGTGCCCTGCGGCGCAAGCGGCAGTTCGAAACGCCGGCGGCGGCCGGCGAAGTACTCGCCCAGTTGCGCCTCGGCGGCCTGCAACACGGCGTTGTCGCCGCCGTGCCAGTCGCCTCGGTTGGCGGGGTGGCGATTGTCGCGGAACTCGATGTGGCGCAGCCCGGCGTCATCCGCCGCCAGCATCAGCGGCCCGACCGGGCTGTCGATCCGCCGGCACGAGATCACGGGCGGCCCCGCAGCGCGGGCAGCAGCGGCGTCAGCTCGCCGTCGCCGGCTTCGGCCGGCAGCTGCAGCAAGTGCATCAGCAGCGGATAGACATCGACGTTGTCGAAGACCGGCAGGCGGGTCCGGGTGCGGAAGGCCGGGCCACTGGCGATGAAGCTGGCGCGCATCTGCGGCAGGTCGGGGTCGTAGCCATGTGCGCCACGGACCTGATCGGGCTGGTTTTTTGCCAGCCAGGCGGCTTTGTTCGGCCACAGCGCCTCCCAGCCGGGCGCCATCTGGCAGACGATGGCCGGGATCCGCGGGTGCGACCCGTAGTCCCAATGCGCGGGCAATTCCGACTTGCGCCAGCAGGCATGCGTGGCATGGCGGCCGAGCAGGGCGTGCTCGGCAGCCGCGGTCTTGCCGGGAAGTGGCGCGAAGCCGACGACCTGGCCGTCGCTGATGGCCTCGGCGACGTCGGCCGGGACCAGCGCGTCGGTCGACAGCCGCTGGGCGGGCCGGACCGTCTCGAAGCCGTGGTCGGAGACGATTACCAGGTTGGTGTGCGCAAGCCGCCCGCTGTCGCGCAGGCGTCGCACCAGCAGCCCGAGCGCGGCATCGACGTTGGCGCGCGCGGCCTGCGCCTCGGCGGAATCCGGACCATGCGCGTGGCTGGCCTCGTCGACCTGGTCGAAGTACAGGGTCGCGAAACGCGGGCGCTCCTGCTCCGGAGCAGCCAGCCACGCGGCGACGGTGGCGGCGTTGGCGGCAGGGTTGGTGCCCTCCTCGTAAGGTCGCCATTCGCGCGGACGCACGCCCTCGATCTCGGCCTCGCTGCCCGGCCAGAACAGGGTCGCGGTGCGGAGTCCGGCGCGCTCGGCGCTGATCCACACCGGCACGCCGCCCCACCATCCGGTGCTGCCCACCGCCTCGCGGTTGGACGGGCGGAACGTGCCCAGCCCCGCATCGCGCATGCTGTTGTGGACGATGCCGTGGCGGTCGGGTCGCAGACCGGTGACGACCGAGTAATGGTTGGGGAAGGTCAGCGTGGGATAGGACGGGCGCATGCCCTCGGCGCGTACGCCGGCCTGGCCCAGCGCGTTGAGCACCGGCATGGATGCTGCGGTGATGTCGGTCGGGCGCAGCCCATCGACCGAAACCAGCAGCACGCTGTTGGAACCACCCGGGGCGGGGCGGGTGGCGCAGCCGGCGACCGCGAGCAGCAGGGCGAAAACGGCGGCGATGCGGCGCGTGATGGGCATGGGCCGATGATAGCGAAGCGGGATGACGGGTCGTTCGTGGTCTTGGCGGCGGCGCGAGAACGGCCGAGTCCCTGAGTAGGTGAACGGGGCGGTAGGCGCTGTCGCGAAATCAAGGAGGAGACAGGCGTCGCAGGCGCCTGTCGGGGGACATTCGCGACAGCGCCTACCGCCCCGGTCTCCCGTCATCCCCGCGTGCTCCGGATCAGGGCGAAGGCGGGTGCGATAATCCCGCATTCGCCTGCAGGAGCCTTGCTCGATGTCCCGTCGCCACGACCCCTCCCGTTCGATCCGCGCCCCGCGTGGCAACCAGCTCAACTGCAGGAGCTGGCTGACCGAGGCGCCGTTCCGGATGTTGCAGAACAACCTGGATGCGGAAGTGGCAGAAGACCCCACGGCGCTGGTGGTGTATGGCGGCATTGGCCGCGCCGCGCGCGACTGGGACTGCTACGACAGGATCCTCGAGACCCTGAAGACGCTGGGCGACAACGAAACCCTGCTGGTGCAGTCCGGCAAGCCGGTCGGTGTGTTCCCCACCCACGCGGATGCGCCGCGCGTGCTGATCGCCAATTCCAACCTGGTGCCGCACTGGGCCACCTGGGAGCACTTCAACGAGCTGGATAAGAAGGGCCTGATGATGTACGGGCAGATGACGGCCGGCTCGTGGATCTACATCGGCTCGCAGGGCATCGTGCAGGGCACCTACGAGACCTTCGTCGAGATGGGCCGCCAGCATTACGGTGGTTCGCTGAAAGGCAAGTGGCTGTTGACCGCCGGGCTGGGTGGCATGGGCGGCGCACAGCCGCTGGCCGCGAGCCTGGCCGGCATGAGCAGCCTCAACATCGAATGCCGCCAGGCCAGCATCGACTTCCGCCTGCGCACCCGCTACGTGGACGAGCAAGCGGTTGATATCGACGACGCGCTCGCGCGCATCTCGCAATACACCGCCGCCGGCGAAGCGAAGTCCATCGCCCTGCTCGGCAACGCCGCCGAGATCCTGCCCGAACTGGTGAGGCGCGGCGTGCGCCCGGCCTGCGTGACCGACCAGACCAGCGCGCACGACCCGGTGCACGGCTACCTGCCGATCGGCTGGACCGTCGAGCAGTGGCTGGCTGAGCAGCAGGCGGATCCGGACAAAGTGCGCGATGCGGCGAAGAAGTCGATGCGCGTGCACGTCGAGGCGATGCTCGCCTTCCACGCGGCCGGCATTCCCACCGTCGATTACGGCAACAACATCCGGCAGATGGCCAAGGACGAGGGCTGCACCCACGCGTTCGACTTCCCCGGCTTCGTGCCCGCCTACGTGCGGCCGCTGTTCTGCCGCGGCATCGGCCCGTTCCGCTGGGTGGCGCTGAGCGGCGATCCGGAGGACATCTACAGGACCGATGCCAAGGTCAAGGAACTGATCCCGGACGATGCCCACCTGCACAACTGGCTGGACATGGCGCGCGAGCGCATCAGCTTCCAGGGCCTGCCGGCACGCATCTGCTGGGTCGGCCTTGGCTTGCGGCACAAGCTCGGGCTTGCGTTCAACGAAATGGTCCGCAACGGCGAGCTGAAGGCGCCCATCGTGATTGGCCGCGACCACCTGGATTCCGGCAGCGTGGCCTCGCCCAACCGCGAAACCGAAGCCATGCAGGACGGCAGCGACGCGGTCAGCGACTGGCCGCTGCTCAACGCGATGTTGAACGTTGCCGGCGGCGCCACCTGGGTCAGCCTGCACCACGGCGGCGGCGTCGGCATGGGCTACTCCCAGCACAGCGGCGTGGTGATCGTGTGCGATGGCTCGCCGGAAGCCGACAAGCGGATTGCGCGGGTGCTCTGGAACGATCCCGGCACCGGCGTGATGCGGCATGCGGATGCGGGGTATGCGCTTGCGCAACAGTGCGCGAGGGAGCAGGGTCTGAACCTGCCGATGTTGCCGTGAGTACGCCAACGTCCCGAACCCTGCGAATCGACTTCGTCTCCGACGTGGTGTGCCCCTGGTGTGCGGTGGGGCTTGCGTCGCTGCAGCAGGCGGTGGAACGCGTGCGGGGCGAGATCGAGGTCGAGATCCACGTGCAGCCCTTCGAGCTGGACCCGACCACCCCGCGCGAGGGCGTCGACGTGGCCAGCAACCTCAAGCGCAAGTACGGCATGAGCGATGCGCAGCTGGCGGAGAACCAGGAGCGCATCCGCCAGCGCGGCGAAGAGCTGGGCTTCGTCTTCGACTTCAACGCGCGCAGCCGCAGCTGGAATACCTTCGATGCGCATCGGCTGCTGTACTGGGCCGCCGATGAGGGGCCGGGCCTGCAGCTGGCGCTCAAGCAGGCGCTGCTGGTCGCGAACTTTACCGACGGCCGCGACATCGCCGACCACGCCGTGCTGGCGCAGGTGGCGGCCGGCGTCGGGCTGGACGCCGCGCGCGCGGCCGAGGTCCTGGCCTCCGGCCGTTACGCGGACGAGGTGCGCCAGCTGGAGGAGTTCTTCCGCCAGCTGGGCATCGGCAGCGTTCCCGCGGTGATCATCGAGCGCAAGCATCTGGTCAGCGGCGGGCAGCCACCCGAGGTGTTCGGCCAGGCGTTGCGGCAGATCGCCGCGCAGCCTGCCGAGGAGAACTGACCGGATGGCGGTGTCGCGCCACGGCAATCGCAGCGCGGTTTACATCCGGCCGTAGCGACCGCTGTTGAAGTCGGCGATCGACTGGATGATCTCCTGCTTGCTGTTCATCACGAACGGCCCGTAGCCCACCACCGGCTCGTCGATCGGCTCGCCGGCGAGCACCAGCAGCTTGGCATCGCCATTGGCCTCGATGTGCAGGCCGCTGCCCTCGGTGGACAGGGTGACCATTTCCGCCGCGCGCAGCAGGGCCGTGCCGTTGATCTGCACCGTGCCGTCCAGCACCACCACCAGGGTCGTCCAGCCCTCGGGCTGGTCGAGGTTCGCGGACTGGCCGGCGCCCAGGCGCACATCCAGCACGTTGATCGGGGTGAAGGTGCGCGCGGGGCCGGCGACGTCACTGAACGCGCCGGCGATCACGCGCACGCGCCCCGCATCCCCGGGAAGCGGCACGGTGGGAATCGCCGCATCGGTGATGGCCTGGTAGCCAGCGGCGGCCTTCTTGTCGCGGGCCGGCAGATTGACCCAGAGCTGGACCATCTCGAACGGCCCACCCTCGCGGCTGAAGCGCTGCGAATGGAATTCCTCGTGCAGGATGCCGTCGCCGGCGGTCATCCACTGCACATCACCGGGGCCGATCACGCCGCCGTTGCCGGTGGAATCGCGGTGCTCCACCTCGCCCGCGTAGACGATGGTGACCGTCTCGAAGCCGCGATGCGGATGCTGGCCGACGCCGCGGCGATGACCGGTGTGAGGCTCGAAGCGGGTCGGCGCCGCGTAGTCGAGCATCAGGAACGGGCTGCGGGCGGCCACGCCGTCCCCGCTGTAGCCGAACATCCCGTGCACCGGGAAACCGTCGCCGACCCAGTGGCGGGGCGGGGCCTGCCGGGTCTCGAGCAGGGTCTTCATGGTCATCGTTCGTATCCTCGTGGCGCGCACACGCGCAGCATGGCGACAGGATGGGGGCGCGCGTGGTCGCGCAACAGGGCGCGGTCCATACGCAGCATTCCATTCACGCAACGGGCGGCCACCGCGGCGCGCGGTTTGCTAGCCTGCGCGCGTCCGCCACCGGGTTCACCGCTTGTCCGCATCGCCCCGACGTCCGTTCCTCCCGCGCGCGCTGTGGCTCGTGCTGGCCTGCGCCGTGGTCGCGGGCTGCGCCTGGCTCGACCAGGGCCCGGATCCGGTGCAGGTGCGCGCCACCCTGCTGCGCAAGCTGCCGGCCACCCTGCATGACCGCGAAGGCTGGGCCAGCGACATCCAGACCGCGTTCACCGCACAGCGCTTGGCGCCCACCGAGTCCAACCTGTGCGCGGTGCTGGCGGTGATCGAGCAGGAGTCGACCTACCGCGCCGATCCGGTGGTGCCCAACCTCGGGCCCATCGCGATCGCGGAGATCAAGCGCCGCGCGGCTGCCCGCCACGTGCCCGGGTTCGCGGTCGATGCGGCGCTCGGGATGCGCTCGCCGGACGGGCGCACGTACGAGGAGCGGCTGCGCGCCATGCGCACCGAGCGGGAACTGAGCGAGCTGTTCGAGCAGATGGCCGCGCGCCTGCCATTGGGTAGCGGCCGCCTGGTCGCCGGGCTGAACCCGGTGCGCACCGCCGGCCCGATGCAGGTGAGCATCGACTTCGCGCAGCGGCATGCGCGCGGCTATCCCTACACCGTCGAAGGCTCGATCCGGCACGAGGCCTTCAGCCGGCGCGGCGGCCTGTATTTCGGCATCAAGCACCTGCTCGATTACCCGGCGGACTATCCCTCGCCGGTGTACCGTTTCGCCGACTTCAACGCCGGCTGGTATGCCAGCCGCAACGCCGCGTTCCAGCAGGCCGCGGCGATCGCCAGCGGCCGCAAGCTGGTGCGCGATGGCGACCTGCTCGCGCCCGGCGCGCCGATGGACCGCCCGGGCGCCACCGAGGCCGCGCTGCGCAGCATCGACGTGCGCCTGAACATGGACGCGGCCACCATCCGGGCCGACCTGGAACTGGAGCGCAGCCCCGGCTTCGCGCAGACGGCGCTGTACCGCAGCGTGTTCGCGATCGCCGACGCCGCCGGTTCCGGCCAGCCGGTGCCGCGGGCGCGCATTCCCGACATCGCCCTGGAAAGCCCCAAGATCACCCGCGCCTTGACCACCGCCTGGTTCGCGGGGCGGGTGGAGGCGCGCTGGAAGGCATGCCTGCAGCGCTAGCGGACGTCGTCGCCGCCCACCGGCGCTGGTTCATCCGCGGTTCGCAAAAACGGGCGGGTGCCGCCTAGACTTGGGTTCCCCCCAGAGTGTCGTGGTGCGATGGCGATCCGTTGGTTCCAGCCCGCTCCAGCCCTCCTTTTCGCGGGCGCGCTGCTCGCGGCCGCGTGCGGCCGCGAACCGCCTCCCACCCGCACCGCGGCGCAGGCGGAAGCGCAGGTCGAGGCTGCACCGGCGGTGCAGCGCAAGCCGCAGGGCGAGATCGACTGGTCGCCGGTACGATTGGAGGCGGGGGACGCCTGGATCGATTGCAGCGCGGATTACGGCAGCGGCGACGGTCGCCCGGTGCTGTCGCTGGCCTACATCGACCTGCGCGAGACCATGCAGGATTGCCGCGCGACCGGCCTGGTGCGGCTGCGCTACAAGGGCAAGGTGCTGGCCAGCTTCGCCGCGATGGCCGAGCGCGTGGGCAAGGTGGCCGGCGACCTCGGCATCCGCAAGCGCATCCTCGACATCGACTCGGCCGGCGGCCACATCGAAGCGGCGATCCGCGCTGGCGATGCGATCGGCGAGAACGACTGGACGGTCTGGGTGCGCGACGACTCGGTCTGCCACAGCGCGTGCGTGCTGCTGCTGGCGGCCGGCGACATGCGCGTGATCGCCGGTCCGGTCGGCCTGCACCGGATGATGCGGGTGGGATCGGCGGCCACCTCGCGCAAGGAGCTGGGCGATGAGCTGCGCAAGGTCAGCGAGGACCTGCGCAACTACCTGGAGCGCAATGGCGCCTCGCTCGAGGTGTACGACATCATGACCACGGTGCCCAACCGCAGCCTGCGTATCCTCGATGCCGCCGACCTGGAGCGGCTGAGCCTGTCCGGTGCCAACCCGGTCGAGGACGACCTCAACCGGATCCGGCTGGCGCGCAGTTGCGGCGATGATTTCCTGCGCCGCCGCGACGCCTTCCGCATCGCCTACGAGCAGCGCTGCATCGGCGACCCGCAAGCGCATGACGTGGACGCGATGAACGCCTGCGGACTGGCGCTGCGCCGCCGCTTCGGCTTCCCCGATCCCGCCTGCCAGGACGAAAGCCCGATGGCAGAGCTCGATGCCCCGCTCCTCGGGATACCCACGGTGGTGAGCGCCCCCGGGAGCGACGGGGCCGGGTCGGAAGCCGAGTCGGCGGCTGCGCGCGAGGAGACGGCGGTGACCGTGCACGGGTCGCGCTGATCGGCTGTCCGTCGCGTCCGAAGGCGTCGTCAAGCGCGAGGTTGCGACGGCGCGTTATGAGCTAGGCGTGGCGCGGCAGCCGGTGCTGAAGGCCGCGGGGCGGTCGCTGCGGCGCGGTGCGTGATCTAACGTCCACTTCAGAGCGCACGCACGTGGACCTCGGTACGCCCGACCAGCACGCGCTGCCCGGCGCGGATCTTGGCGGTCTTGCGGGTTTCCACCACGCCGTCCACGCGCACGGCGCCGCTTGCCACCAGTTGCTTGCCGGCGCCGCCTGAGTCGCACAGGCCGGCCAGCTTCAGCAACTGGTTGAGCTCGACGAACTCGCGGTCGAGTTCGAATTCCACGGTTTCGGTGGCGGTCATGGCAGGTCGATCCTGGCCTGCTGGCCGTCGCGCTCGACGATCACGCCGTCGCGCAGGATTTCCACGAGGGTGATGTTGCCGATGCGCTCGCCTTCCATCATCCGCTGTCCATTGAGCACTACGAAGCGGCGCGCCGGATCCTCGTTCCACAGGTGCATGCTGAGCCTGACGCCGGACATGCCCAGTGCCGGCGCCGGATCGCTGGCCGGCGGCGGGACCGCCGCGCCTGGCGGCGACGTGGCAACCGGCACCTCCTCCCTCGGCGTGGCAGCCGGCGCCGGCGCCGGCACGGCGGGAATGATGGCCGGCGCCGGGGCCGGCGAACGCGCCGGTACCTGCGTCGCGGGGGGCGTGCGCGGCACCACGGCCGGGGCGATATCGGGAGCCACCAGCAGGGGCGGAGCAGCCACCTCGGGCTGGGCTGGCGCGTCGTCAGGCACCCAGCTGTCGCGCGCCATCCACCAGATCGCAAGCACCGGCACCAGCGCGAACAGGACCACCAGTGCCAGCACCGGCCACAGCCAGCGCCGCACGTTGACGCGGCCAGGAATCGTGGGCGGCGGCAGCTCGACCGCGACGCCCGGGGCCTGGCCACGGCGGCGTTCGGCTTCCGACTTGCGCAAGGCTTCGAGGATCAGCGACATCGGTCAGTCCAGTGTGCGGCGCAGGCGCGGCGCGCTCGCGTCATCGGCCAGGGCCATCAGGGTGAGCGGGCCGGCGATGCCGTCCGCGGGCAGGCCGCGCGCCAGCTGCAGGGTGCGCACGGCCTGCTGCAGCGAGGCGTCGTAGGCGACGCCTGCGGCCGCAGGAAGTCCGACGCGTGTACGCAGCCAGTCGACCGCCGCGCCCGAGCTGCCCGGCCGGGGAGGCGGCGCGAGGAACGCTGGCCCCCTCCAGAGCGCGGCGTAGTTTCCGCTCCAGCGCGACAGCAGGAGAACGCGGTCGACGTCGACCGTGCGCTCACCGATGCGCAGACGGGCGCGGCGCGCATCGGCGCCGATCAGCAGCGCCCACGCGTCCGTGCCATTGCCGCGAAGGCGCAGCAGCAGCGGGCGGTCCAGGGCCAGCAGCGGATCCAGCCGCGCGCCAGATCCGTCGACGCAATGCACGTCCGGCTGCGCCGCGGCGCACGGTCCGGCGGGATCGACCGTGATCGCCTGCGGCGGGAGCGACCACAACCCGAGCAGGTGCCGCCATGCCGGCAGCGGGGTACCGGCGTTTTCTGCCAGTAGCTGGGTGAGCGCGCCCGCTTCCAGTGTTTCCACCGACGCAGCAGGCGCCGGTGGGGTGGCAACCGGCCGGACGGGCTGCGCAGCTTGCGACGGGGAAGGCGGCGCGCCGGCAGCGTCCACCGCGGGCTGCCGCTGCCAGGCCCAGGCTGCCAGCAGTCCCGCGCCCAACGCCAGCGCCGCGGCCAGCCATGGCCATGCGCGGCGAGCGGGCGCTGGGGGCAGGACCTCGTCGGCGGCCAGGTCGACCAGGCGCGCGTCGATGCTGCCGGCGTCGCGGGCATAGCCGGCGAGCAGTGCGCGCTCGGCAATCACGTTGATCAGCCTGGGTATGCCGCCGGCGCGCGCGTGCAGCCGCTGCACCGCCTTCGGATCGAACGGGAAGCGCTCGCCCCCCGCCACCCGCCAGCGATGGCGCAGGTAGGCGGCGGTGTCGCCGGGCTCGAGCGGCGCCAGGTGGAAGCGCGCGGTGATGCGCTGCGCCAGCTGCCGCAGGTCCGGGCGCGCCAGCATCGCGCGCAGCTCCGGCTGTCCCAGCAGCAGGATCTGCAGCAGCTTCTGGGTGTCGGTTTCCAGGTTGGTCAGCAGGCGCACCTGCTCCAGCGCATCGGCCGGCAGGTTCTGGGCCTCGTCGATCAGCAGGACGACCTTCAGGCCCTGCCCGTAGGCGTCCAGCAGGAAGGCGTTGAGCGCATCGACCAAGGCCTTGCTGCTCCCGCGCCTGCCGGAGATGTCGATCCCGAGCTCCTCGCAGATCGTCTCCAGCAGCTCCACCGCGTTCTGCCGCGGGTTGAGCACCAGGGCGATGCGGGCGTTCTCCGGCAACTGCTCCAGCAGCAGCCGGCTGAGCGTGGTCTTGCCGGTGCCGACCTCGCCCGTGAGCTGGACGAACCCGCCGCCGCCGCCCTTGTCGATCCCGAACAGCAGGTGCGCGAGCGCATCCCGATGCCGCTCGCCAAGGTGCACGAAGCGCGGATCCGGGGTGATCGAGAATGGCGGCTCCTGCAGGCCGTAGTAGCCAAGGTACATGCGGCTAGCCTGCCACGGCGTGCGCGCCGGTGCGACTCACTCGCCCACCTGCTTGGCCTCGCTGACGCCCAGCAGCTCCGCGTGCTCCGGCCTGCGTCGCCCCGCCAGCAGGCCCTGCGCGAACACGACCGCGAGAATGATGGCGACCCCGACGTAGAAGCGCGGGGTCAGTTCCTGCTGCTCGCTGAAGATCAGCGCCGCCAGCACGATCGCGTACACCGGCTCCAGGTTGACCGACAGCTGCGCGGTGAACGCCGACAGGTGCCGCAGCGCGACCAGGCACAGCGCGAACGGCAGCAGCGTGCACGCCAGCGCGAGCAGCAACAGCCACAGCGCGTCGCTGGTCGAGGGCAGCGCCAGCAACGGGCCGGCAAAAGCGTCACTGCCCAGTGTCGCGGGCAACAGCGGCATCAGCGGCGCGATCGCGGTCAGCACCAGGGTGCCGGCGCCCAGCTCCAGCGCGGTGACGGTGAGCGGATCACCTGATTCGACCATGCGCTTGTTGAGGGTGCCGAACAGCGCCACGAACGCCGCCGAGACCACGCCAACGACCACGCCCGCATGCATGCCCTCGGGGACGCCGCCGACCACCAGCCAGATGCCGGGCAGCGCCGCGAGGCCAAGCGCCAGGTTGCGTGGCTGGAAGCGCCGGCCGGTCAGCAGCGGCTCGACGAGCGCGGTCATCGGGGTGGCAAAGGCGATGCAGGTGGCCGCCACCGAGGCGTTCGACAACTTGATCGCCCCGTAAAAGGTCAGCCAGTGCAGCGCGACCAGCGCGCCGATCCCGGCGTAGGCCAGGCGCGTGCGCGGCGGCATCGCGCGCAGGCCGCGCCAGACCTTCGGCACCAGCAGCAGCGCCACCACCACGATCAACATCCGCCACCACACCAGCGGCAGCGCCGGCAGGGTGATCAGCTTGCCCAGGATCGCCGTGAACCCCCACAGCAGCACGCACAGGTGGATCTGCCAGAGCGCGCGGGTGGTGTCGGAGTGGGCCATGGCCGCATTATCCGTGGCATCCGCGCTGGATTGGCTCATCCCAGTAGGCGGATCAGTGCCATCGCGCCCGCCGGGGTGCGCTCCTTGGCGGCGCCGATGAACTGCACGAACACCTCGCGCCGCCGACGCCGGGGCGCCACATCGGTGATGCGCGGCAGGTCGGCGGGTTGCCCGCCTGCCGCCCATTCCCGCGCGCGCCGCGCCCATGCCAGCAGCGCGGGTCGCCGATAGCCGGTGCCGACATGGGGGCTTGCCCGCATCAGACGTGCATAGACGAATCCGGCGGTGATGTCGGCATAGGAGGGGTGTTCGCGCGCATCGGTAAAAACCGTGGCGAAACCGTGTCGGCGCATCAGCGCAATGAAGGCGGCATCGGCAAAGCCCGGATCGCGCATGTCGATGACATGCCGCAGCGAACGGCCGCCCGCCGCGCGCGGCAGCAGGTTGCAGAACGCCTCGAAGCTGTCGCCCTGCAGCCTTGAACCGGCTTCGAACTGCCAGACCAGCGGGCCCAGCTTCGCGCCCAGCTCGGCGATGCCACCCACGAAATCCTCGACCTGCCGCCCGGTCGACGCCAGTTGCCGTGACTGCATGATCCGCCTGGGCGCCTTGGCCGCGAACACGAAGCCTTCCGGGGTGGCGTCCCGCCACTTCGCGTAGGTTGCCAGCGTCTGCGCGCGGTAGTAGGTGCCGTTGATCTCGATGCATCTCAGCTGGCGGCTCGCGTACTCCAGCTCGCGATGCTGCGGCAGGCCCTGCGGATAGAAGCGGCCGCGCCACGGCGCATACGTCCAGCCGCCGATGCCGACGCGGATGCCGTCGATCGGGGCGATGCCATCCGCGGCCAGGTCCATGGCCGCAGGATAGCGCGCAGGCCGGCGGCGCATGGGCGCGGTTGGGATTCCGCCGGCATACTTCCCGGACACCGCCATCCGGGACGTTTCATGCGCTTGCACACCCTTGCCGCCAGCCTTGCCCTCACGCTTGCCGTGGCGCTGCCCGCGCGCGCGCAGCAGCCGCCACCGGTCCTGATCGACGACACCATCGCGCCCGTGGCCTGGGCGGGTCCGGACGCGCGCCAGCTGCAGCAGTTCGACGCACTGGTCGCGCGCGTGCAGGAGCAGTTCGACGTGCCGGGCGTGGCGGTGGCCATCGTGCACGACGGCAAGCTGGTCCTGGAGCGCGGCTACGGGGTGCGCGAGATGGGCAAGCCGGCGAAAGTCGATGCGCACACCATGTTCGCGATCGCCTCCAACACCAAGGCGTTCACCGCCGCCGCGTTGAACATGCTGCAGGACGACGGCAAGCTGAAGACCACCGACCGCGTCATCGACCACTTGCCGTGGTTCCGCATGAGCGATCCCTACGTCACCCGCGAGATGCAGGTGCGCGACCTGCTTGCGCACCGCAGCGGCCTGAGCCTGGGTGCCGGCGACCTGCTGTACTGGCCCACCACCACCTACACCACCCGCGAAGTGGCCCAGCGGCTGAAGGACGTGCCCCTGACCGGCGGCTTCCGCGAGAAGTACGCCTACGACAACATCCTGTTCGGCGTGGCCCAGCTGGTGGTGGAAGAGGCCAGCGGCATGCCGTTCAAGCAGTTCCTGGAGCGCCGCATCTTCGGACCGCTGGGCATGCAGGAGACCCGCTACAACAGCGACGACCTCAAGCGCGGCGACAACGTGGCCACCGGCCATGCGAAGTTCGATTTCACCGACCTGCGCCCGGTCGGCGTGACCAGCTGGCGCAATGTGTCCGGCGCCGGCGGGATGTACTCCAGCGTGCACGACCTGGCCAAGTGGATGAACCTGCAGCTCGCTGGTGGCGCCACTGCCGACGGCACGCGCCTGTTCTCGGAAGACCGCCAGCGCGAGATGTGGACGATGCTCACTCCGATCCCGGTGGGCAAGCCGTCGGTGCCGGAGCTGGCGCCTATGGTGCCGAACTTCCTCGGCTACGGGCAGGGCTGGCAGCTGTCCGACTATGCCGGCCACAAGCTGGTCTGGCATACCGGCGGCTGGCCGGGGCAGGTGTCGCGATTGACGCTGGTGCCGGGCCGCAAGCTGGGCGTGGTGGTGCTGACCAATGCGGAAGTCGGGCACGCCTTCCATGCGATCACCTACGCCGCGCTGGACATGATGCTCGGCACCGGCCCGCATGACTGGACCGCGGCCTACGCGGCAGCTCTTGCCAAGGCCCAGTCGGGCGCTGACGAGGACTGGCAGAAGCATCTCGCCGCCCGTGACGCCGGCTCCAGGCCGTCACTGCCGCTGGCCCGCTACGCCGGCACCTACCGCGACCCCTGGTATGGCGATGTGCACATCCGCCAGGGGCGCAAGGGGCTGGAATTGCAGTTCGCGAAGACCGCTGAACTGCTGGGCGATGTCGAGCACTGGCAGCACGACACCTTCATCGTGCGTTGGCGCGACCGCAGCCTGAATGCCGACGCGTTCCTCAGCTTCGCGCTGGATCCCGACGGCAAGGTGCGCGAGTTGCGGATGGAGCCGATCTCGCCGCTGACGGACTTCAGCTTCAACTTCCAGGACCTGCGGCTGGCGCCGGTGCCCTGAGCACTGGCAAGCTGGGGTCAGCCGACAACGGAGGACACGCATGGCCACCCATCAAGGCAGTTGTCATTGCGGCCGCATCGCGTTCACGCTCGAGGGCGAGCTGGATGCCGTGATCGACTGCAACTGTTCGCTCTGCCGACGCCGCGGAAGCCTGCTCGCGTTCTTCCCGCGCAGTGCGCTGGCACTGGCCACCGCGGAAGCGGACATGGCGACCTACACCTTCAACACCCACGCGATCCGCCATCACTTCTGCCCCACTTGCGGGATCGCGCCGTTCAGCGATGGCGTCGACCCGAAGACCGGGGCGCAGGTCGCGGCAGTCAACGTGCGCTGCCTGGAAGGCGTCGACCTGTCAGGACTGAAGGTCGTGACGTACGACGGTGCGGCCCGCTGACCCCGTCGGCGCCCGTCGCGCGTTCACCATGCTGACGCCCCGGGCGGGTAGATGATGGAGGTGAGGATGGGCAAACGCAGGTTGAGCGTAGCGCTGCTTGCGCTGGTGGCAGTGCTGGCGGGCTGCCAGGCCGCGGACATGGCGCAGGAAAGCGCAGGGCGCGCCGGCGAGGCGGAGATCGCCAGTGCGCCCGTGAGTGCTTCTGCGCCGTCGGCTCCCGGCCCGGGTGACGGCGGCGACGTGGCCATCGGGGCGATGCTGGCCTACGAGCACCACGCGGCCATCGCCATCGATGCCGATGCAATCGCACCGCGCCTGCAGGTGGTGCGCGCGGCCTGCGAGAGCCGCCGCTTCGGTCCCTGCGTGGTGCTCAACGTGCAGCAGGCCGGCGGCGATTTCCCCAGCGCCACCCTGGGCATGCGGATCGCGCCCGCGGGGGTGGAACCGATGATCGCGCTTGCCAGCCGGGGTGCCCGCCTGGGCAGCCGCAGCACGCACGCCGAGGACCTGGCGGTGGCGGTGCGCGACAACCGCCAGGTGCAGGAGCGGCTGCGGCGCGAGCTGGCGCGACTGCGGGAATTCCAGCAGCGGCGCGACCTGTCCGTGGCCGACATGATCGCGCTGTCGCAGCGCATGGCCGAGGCGGAGGCCCAGCTGCAGGCCGCCGAGCAAGTAGGTGCGCAGCATGCGCGCCGGATCGACACGCAGTTGCTCACGCTCGCCCTCACGCCACCGGGTGGGCAGGAGGGTCGCAACGAGGTCGCGCAGGCGGTGCGCGACATCGGCAGGCTGTTCTCGAGCGGGGCCGCTTGGACCATCCGCGCGGGAGCCTTCCTGGTCCCGGTGCTGCTGGCGCTGGGACTGCTGGCGACGCTGCTGCGCTGGCTGCGCCGCCGGCGGCGCTGAGCGGGCGGCTCAGTCCTCGTCGTCGACGAATTCGGCGACCATGTCGAGGTCGAACGCCAGCGCCTCCACCGCCTCGCGCACCTTGCGCGCGGTGGAATCGTTTGGCGCGTCCACTTCCAGCACGTGCAGGTCGGGTCCCTCGACGTCGCTGAGCCCGGCCGAGCTGGAATCGGCATCGTCCATGTGCGGCATCAGGTCGGCGATCTCCTCGACGTGCTCGATGCCATCCAGGCTCTGCAGCAGGTTGGAGATGGCGCGCACGTCGGCTTCGCTGCCGGTCAGGCGGATTCGCATCATGGGCATGGTCGGGGCGTCCTTGGGGGGGCGGTCAGGCTAGGCAGGCGGCGGCGAAGGATCGGTGACGGGCGCGCTCAGGCGGCCGGCGGCGCGCGCGTGGGAAGCGGCACGTTGCACAGGTCGATATGGCCCGCGGGCTCGGAGTAGAAGTCGTCCACCCGGTTGCGGCGGGCTTCGGTGGCGTCGATGAAGGCCTGGCTGTCGGTGCGCAGCAGCTGCAGCGGCGTGCGCTCGGCTACCGGCACCTCACTGGCGAGGCGGATCGCGGTGATCGGCGCGCGCTGTTCTGGCGATTCGTAGAACCCCAGCGGGCCCGAGCCCCGCGGCGTGGCGCTGAGAAGTTCCATGCCCTTCACCACGCGCCCAACCACGGTCAGCTGGTGGTCGAGCGCGCGCGGCGCCTGCCCGATCACCACGTAGAGCTCGGCACCGATGCTGCTGTCCGGCGCGTTGTTGCGACCCGCGCCCAGCACGCCGTAGCAGTGCGCGATCCAGGCCTTGCCAGCCTTGGGATCGTGGCCGGCCGGCATGCCGTCGATGAAGCCCACCTGCGGCGCCCAGCCATCGACGTCGGGCAGGCGGTCGAAGCGCGCGCCGGTGGCGGCGCGGGTGAACTCGGCCGGCAGTCTGGTCTTCGTGCCGGTTGGGTAGGGCTTGGCCTTGCCCGCTTCCTCGCCTTCCGGATCGCCGAACTGGACCACGAAGTTGTCCTGCGACCGGTAGATCGTCAGCCCGTCCCAGAATCCGCCCCTGGCCATCGTGCGGATGTTGGCGACATGCGCCGGCGCAAAGCCGGGCGCCAGTTCGATCACCACCCGGCCCGCCGGCAGCTCCATATAGAGCGTGTTGGCCGGATCGAGGTCGCGCCACGCCGAGGCGGGCGCGGCGTCGATGATCTCCTGGGCCGACTTGCGCTTGGGCGGCGTGTCGGCGGCGGCGGGTGCCGCCAGGGCGAGGGCGACGAGGGCGGCGAGCGATGCAAGGCGCATGGGCGGCTTCCGGGGGAAAGCCGCAGCATAGCGCCGCCGGATCAGCTTGCGGCCGCCTTCTTGCGGGTCGCGGCAGCCGTGGCGCCGGCGGCTGGTTTGGCGGGCGCGTGGCGCGCGATGAAGTCGCGCAGCTGCGGGTAGATCATCGTGCGCCAGCGGCGGCCGCTGAAGATGCCGTAGTGGCCGGCGCCCTTGGCGGTGAGGTGCTCGCGCTGCGCGGCGGGGATGCCCGTGCACAGGGTGTGCGCGGCGCGCGTCTGGCCTTCGCCGGAAATGTCGTCGAGCTCGCCTTCGATGGTGAGCAGCGCGCAGTCGCGGATCTTCGACGGGTCCACACGCTGGCCGCGCACGTCCCACAGTCCACGCGGCAGCAGGAACTCCTGGAACACGGTGCGGATGGTGTCGAGGTAATACTCCGCCGGCATGTCCAGAACGGCGTTGTACTCGTCGTAGAACTTGCGGTGCGATTCGGCCGAGCTGAGGTCGCCCTTGATCAGGTCCTGGTAGAAATCCCAGTGCGATGTGCTGTGGCGCTCCGGGTTCATCGCCACGAACCCCATATGCTGCAGGAAGCCCGGATACACGGGCCGCCCCGCGCCCGGGTAGTTGGCCGGCACGTTGTGGATCACGTGGTTGCGGAACCACCACAGCGGCTGGCGGGTGGCCAGGTTGTTGACCGAGGTGGGCGACTCGCGCGGGTCGATCGGGCCGCCCATCATGGTCATCGACCTGGGCAGCGCCTCGCCGTTGGCGGCCATCAGCGAGATCGCCGCCAGCACCGGCACGGTCGGCTGGCAGACGCTGATCACGTGCAGGTTGTCGGTGCCGATGTGGCGGATGAAGTCCTGCACGTAGCCGACGTAGTCGTCGAGGTGGAACGGTCCCTCGCTTGCCGGGACCATGCGCGCGTCGGTCCAGTCGGTGATGTAGACCTTGTGGTCGGCCAGCAGGGTCCGCACGGTGTCGCGCAGCAGGGTGGCGTGGTGGCCAGACAGCGGCGCCACCACCAGCACGGTGGGGTCGTCCTTCATGCGCGCCAGGCCGTCGGCCTGGTCGTGGTAGCGCTTGAAGCGCAGCAGCCGGCAGAACGGTTTCTCCAGCGCGACCCGCTCGACCACCGGGATCGACAGGCCCTCGACCTCGATCTGGTGGATCCCGAATTCCGGCTTCTCGTAGCCCTTGCCGAGCCGGTGCATGAGCTCGAAGCCGGCGGCGGTGCGGTCCGAGCCGGGCAGCGAGGACAGCCAGCTGTCGGGCGCCGAGAACATCTGCGCGCCGGCCTGCGCCCAGTAGGCATAGGGCGAAACGCCGGAGCGCCACAGTTCGTGCAACTGGTAGAGCATCATGGGCAGGCGGGATCCTGGTGGTGCGGGTTGTTGCGGCGCAGCATAGCGTATCGACGGCAACGTCCCGTGAGCGCCGTCATGCCCCGGCCAGCGCGGGCAATTCCATCGCTGCGGCATGCGCCACCCGCGCCGGCGACAGCCAGCAATGCGAGCCGAGCGGGCGCAGCCCGGTGGCCTGCAGGCGGCGCAGGTAGAAGCCCGCCGGTCGTTGGTGGAACTGCTCGTCGTCGCCGATCGCGTCGTCGCCGCGCGCGAACACCTCGATGAAGGCCACGCCGCCGCAGAGTTCGGCCAGGGCGGGCAGGCCGCGGTCCAGTTCACGGGTTGGCAGGTAGTGCAGCACGTCGCTGCACACCAGCAGGTCGGCGGGCGGGCAGGGACGCAGCAGCGCGAAGTCGCCGAAGCGCGCCAGGTGCAGGTTGCGGGCGCGGCCGTAGCGTGCGACCGCGTATTCGCTGGCATCGAAGCCGATGTAGTCGAGCGTCGGCCGCAGCTTCAGCAACGGCGCCCGCCAGGCGCCCTCGCCGCAGCCGATGTCGAGCACGCTGCGGATCGGCCGCTCCAGGTGGTATTCGGCGGTGGCCACCGCCAGCGCCACCTTGCGCGCCAGTCGCGCGGCGCCGCCGATCCCGCCACGGCGGTACCAGCGGTCGAAGTAGGCGCGGTCGTAGGTCTTGCCCATCGTGGCATGCTAAACGCTCACTCCTCCCGGCAGCCACCGCATCCATGACGGCCTACCTCGCGGTCAAGACCGCCCACCTCGTGTTCGTGATCGCGTTCATGGCCAGCGTCTTCTACCTGCCGCGGATCCTGGTCAACATCGCCGAGACCGCGGGCCAGGCCGACGTGCAGGCGCGGCTGGTGCTGATGGGCCGGCGGCTGTACCGCTTCGGGCACGTGATGTTCGCGCTGACATTCTTGCTCGGACTGGTGGCGTGGCTGGGCTACCGGGTGTTGCCGCAGTTCCCGACCATGGTCGGGCCCGGCACCGGATGGATGCATGCCAAGCTGCTGCTGGTGGTGCTCACCTTCGTCCACTACCTCGTGGCCGGGCGCTGGCTGAAGGGCGCTGCCGCCGGTCGCGCGCTGCCAACCGGGACCGCCCTGCGCTGGTTCAACGAGATCCCGCTGCTGCTGCTGGTCGCGATCGCCTGGCTCGTGCTGGCCAAGCCGTTCTGACGGATCTCAGCGCGCGCGGAAGTCGGCCGCGCGCGGCAACTCCACCGGCAGGCCTGAGGCATCGCATAGGCCCTTGGCGCACAGCGCCTGGCGCAGCCGGGGGGTCGCCTGCAGCATGATGTGGAACAGCGCGTTCTGCTCGATGCTGCCGCGCACCGCCGCGCTCCCCGGCCCGCGCGCCCACACGCCGACGTCCTCGCCGCCGTGGGTCTCGCTGCCCAGCGGCAGCATCGCCTCCTGCAGGTAATCCGGCCCCGTGGTGTCGACCGCGGTCAGGTCGGGCCGGCCACGCCGCGCGGGCTGGAAGCCGCGCGTATCGTGGTTGAACGCCTTGGGTCCCTCCGGCGAGGCCGTAGTGGCTCCCGCGTAGCCGGGGCCGTTGCCGTAGCCCAGGGTGGTGTAGGGGCGGCCGTTGGCGTCGCGCGCCAGCTTGCCGGGATCGCCGCCTTCGCCGCTGCCGCCCTTCACCAGCCCCAGGATGGGGTTGCCGCGGGTGGGATAGCCGGCGAAGTGCAGCACGTGCGAGTGGTCGGCCGTCACCACGATCAGGGTGTCGGCGTCGGAGGTCAGCGCGTCCGCCACCCGCACCGCATCGCTGAGCGCCGCGGTATCCGACAGCGCGCGGTAGGCGTTGCCGGCATGGTGCGCATGGTCGATGCGGCCGCCCTCCACCAGCAGCACGTAGCCATTCGGGTTGCGCTGCAGGCGGGTAATCGCCGCGCGGGTCATCTCCGCCAGCGAGGGCTCGCCGCCGGCATCGCCGGCGCGGTCGTGCTCGTACTGCATGTGGCCGCGCTCGAACAGCCCCAGCAGCGGGGCGTCGGCGGGCGCGTCGTCCAGCTGGCGTGCGTTCCAGACGTAACGGCCGCCCGGATGACGTGCACGCCACTGCGCGATCAGGTCGCGGCCGTCGGTGCGGGTGCCCGCCAAGGCCGGGTACTCGGGGTCGGCCTGCTCGCGCGGCATGAAGTTGCCGCGGCCGCCGCCCAGCAGCACGTCGGGGCCGGCGCCATACCCGCCTTCCACCAGCTGGCGGGCGATGTCGGTGCACCCGGCCTCGCGCGCCGCCGCCGGAACATCGGCGTCACTCTCCCAGTCGCGGTCCGGCACGTGGCTGAAGGTCGCCGCGGGGGTCGCGTGGGTGAGGCGGGTGGTGGTCACCGCGCCGGTGGCCATGCCGCTGGCGGCGGCCAGTTGCCACAGGCTCAGCAGGGGCGCCTGCAGGCTGGCCGCGCAATCGCCGCGGGTGGCGGACTGCCCGACCGAGATCATGCCCATGCGCGTCTTCGCGCCGGTCGCCATCGCGGTCATGGTGCCGGCCGAATCCGGGGTCTGTGCGTCGGTGTTGTAGGTCCGGCTGATCGCCGTGGCCGGGAAACGCTCCCAGCCCAGCAGGTGCTCCTCGCCGGGCTTGCCGAGGCGCTGGCCCTCGAAGATCCGCGCGGCGCTGACGGTAGTGACGCCCATCCCGTCACCCACGAACAGGATCACGTTCTTCGCGCGGCCGGCGTGCGCGCCGCGGCTGGCGGCCTGCGCCGCGCCTTCGCGGAACCACCAGGCGGCGGCTTCGCCCGCGGGGCGGGTGATCGCCGGCACCGCGACGGTGGCGGT
>JAEWGI010000049.1 GCA_023388355.1 Pseudomonadota bacterium | reverse complement strand
TGGACCCGGAGATCGACTTCGTCACCCTGCTCGGCACCGCCGGCACCGGCAAGACCCTGCTGGCGCTGGCCGCGGGCCTGGCCCAGACCATGGACCAGCAGCGCTACCGCGAGATCATCATGACCCGGGCCACGGTCAGCGTGGGCGAGGACATCGGCTTCCTGCCGGGCACGGAAGAGGAAAAGATGACGCCGTGGATGGGCGCGCTGACCGACAACCTCGAGGTCCTCACCCACAACCAGGAAGGCGGCAGCTGGGGGCGCGCGGCCACCAACGACCTGCTCGCCTCGCGGATCAAGATCCGCTCGCTCAACTTCATGCGCGGGCGCACCTTCCTCAGCCGCTGGCTGATCCTGGACGAGGCGCAGAACCTCACCCCCAAGCAGATGAAGACCCTGGTCACGCGCGCGGGCCCGGGCACCAAGATCGTGTGCCTGGGCAACGTCGAGCAGATCGACACGCCCTACCTCACCGAGACCACCTCGGGCCTGACCTATGCGGTGGACCGGTTCAAGAACTGGGCCCACAGCGCGCACGTCACCCTGCGCCGCGGCGAGCGCTCGCGGCTGGCGGATTACGCGTCGGAAGTGCTCTGACGCCCCGCCGGCGGAGCATCGCCCTCTTCGCGGTTGGAAGCTCGGGATGGGAGTGCGCGCCCATGGGCGCGAACCGCCGACTCCCATCCCTCCCCGCACGCCGGGGAGCCGGTCATGAGGGTTCGGCTGCAGCCGGGATGGGGCGCGCCAAGGGTGCGCGCTGCGGCGACGCGACCTGATCCGGTGACGACAGCCGCCGCCACCGCATGCACAATGCGGGCATGAGCCGCAGCGCCGCCGAAGCCACGCCCAAGCCCAGCCGCGCCGACGCCCGTCCCAGCCTGCGCGAACGCTTCAATGCGATGCGCAACATCCCGCCGTTCCTGCGGCTGATCTGGCAGACCAGCCGCCCGCTGACCACGGCCAGCATCGGCCTGCGCGTGGTGCGCGCGTTCCTGCCGATCGTGATGCTCTACATCGGCAAGCTGATCATCGACGAGGCGATCCGCCTGGTCGGGCTCGGCGCCGGCTTCGAATTCCTGCACGACGCCTGGCGGACCGGCGAGCTGGACACCCTGCTGTGGCTGCTGGTGCTCGAATTCGGCCTGGCGATCGTATCCGACCTGCTCGGCCGCCTGGTCAGCTACGCCGACGGCCAGCTCTCGGAGCTGTTCACCAACGCCACCAGCGTGCGCCTGATGGAGCACGCGGCCACGCTCGACCTCGAGGACTTCGAAGACCCCGACCTGCAGGACAAGCTCGACCGCGCCCGCCGCCAGACCATGGGCCGGATGAGCCTGATGGGGCAGCTGTTCGGCCAGATGCAGGACGCGATCACGGTGGTCAGCTTCGCGATCGGCCTGCTGATGTACGCGCCGTGGCTGATCGTGCTGCTGGCGGTGGCGCTGATTCCGGCCTTCGTGGGCGAATCGCACTTCAACGCGCTTGGCTATTCGCTCAACTTCCAGTGGACGCCGGAGCGCCGACAGCTCGAATACGTGCGCCAGACCGGCGCCAGCGTCGAGACCGCCAAGGAAGTGAAGATCTTCAACCTGCACCACTTTCTGGTGGACCGCTACCGGACCCTGGCGCAGAAGTTCTACCTCGCCAACCGCGCGCTGGCGCGGCGGCGCGCGTTCTGGGGCACGCTGCTGGCCGCGCTCGGCACGCTGGGCTACTACATCGCCTACGCCTACATCGCCTGGCGCACGGTCAAGGGCGACTTCACCATCGGCGACCTGACCTTCCTCGCCGGCAGCTTCCGCCGCCTGCGCCAGCTGCTCGAAGGCCTGCTGATCGGCTTCTCCCAGGTGGCCGGACAGGCGCTGTACCTGGACGACCTGTTCTCGTTCTTCGAGATCGAACCGGAGATCACTTCGCCGGAGAATCCGGTCGCGTTCCCCACCCCGATCCGCCAGGGCTTCGTATTCGAGGACGTGGGCTTCCGCTATCCGGGCGCGGAGCGCTGGGCGGTGCGGCACATGGACTTCGAACTGCGCGCCGGCGAGGTGCTGGCCCTGGTGGGCGAGAACGGCGCCGGCAAGACCACCCTGGTCAAGCTGCTGGCCCGGCTGTACGACCCGGACGAGGGCCGGATCCTGCTCGACGGACACGACCTGCGCGATTACGACATCGACGCCCTGCGCGCCAACATCGGGGTGATCTTCCAGGACTTCGTGCGCTACCACCTGACCGCCGGCGAGAACATCGGCGTCGGCCAGATCGACCGCATGGACGACCAGGCGCGGATCGCGGACGCCGCGCGCCGGGCGATGGCCGACGAGGTGGTCGCGGAACTGCCCGGCGGCTACGCACAGCTGATCGGGCGCCGCTTCAAGACCGGCGTCGACCTGTCCGGCGGGCAGTGGCAGAAGATCGCGATCGCGCGTGCCTACATGCGCGATGCGCAGGTGATGATCCTGGACGAACCCACCGCCGCGCTCGACGCGCGCAGCGAGTTCGAGGTGTTCCAGCGCTTCAAGGAACTGTCCGACGACCGCACCGCGGTGCTGATCTCGCACCGCTTCTCCAGCGTACGCATGGCCGACCGGATCCTGGTGCTGGCCGACGGCCGGGTCGAGGCCAGCGGCACCCATGAGCAGCTGATGGCGCAGGGCGGACGCTATGCCGAGCTGTTCGAACTGCAGGCGTCGGGCTACCGCTGACCCCGCGCCCGCGCGCCACCGCGTTCACAGCGGCAGCTGCCCCTGCGCGTCCTCGGGGGCGCTGTAATCCAGGCGGCCGTCGACGATCCGTGCCGCGCCCGTCCAGGGGTGTTCGCGGGCATCGCCCGGGCCCATGAGGTGGATCACGGTCCAGCCCCGGGCCCTGGCGTCGTCGGCGATCAGGCTGCGGTGGCAGCTCCACCACATCGCCTCGGCGCACATCACCACCGTCGGCACCTGCCGCGCGAGCGCGAACAGGCGTTCGCGGGCGGCGGCGTAGTCCTGCGTGTCCATGTAGTCGGCATAGCCGCGGAAGCTGGCGTTGCGCCAGGCGGTGTGCGGCGAGTCCGGCCGCGTCCTGCGTCGGCCGCCCAGCTGCGGCATCGGTGCGAAGCCGATCCCGGCCTCCGGCAGGCTGGCCGCCAGCGCCTCCGCCGCGAACCAGGGGTTGCGCCGCGAGCCCGGATGGCGGCGCACGTCGGCCACGCAGGCCACGCCGGCGTCCCTGAGCATCGCCACGAAAACCTCCAGCGGGCGCGTGGAATGGCCGATGGTCCAGAGCGTATCCATGGCGCCATCGTGCCAGCAGGGATGTGGACAAGATGCCCAGACCCCGGTTTGCGGCGAAGGATCGCCGCCCCGGATAGAATATGCATTCGCAACCCCACGCCCGCCTCTCCCGCATGTCGTCTGCCTTCGGCACCGAAACGGTGCTGGACGTCCGCCACTGGACGGACAGCTACTTCAGCTTCACCACCACCCGCGACGACGGTTTCCGCTTCGACAACGGCCAGTTCGTGATGATCGGGCTGGAGGTCGGGGGCAAGCCGCTGCTGCGCGCGTACTCGATCGCCAGCGCGAACTGGGAGGAGCAGCTCGAGTTCTTCAGCATCAAGGTGCCCGACGGCCCGCTGACTTCGCGCCTGCAGCACATCCGGCCGGGCGACAGCCTGCTGGTTGGCCGCAAGCCCACCGGCACCCTGCTGATCCACGACCTGCATCCCGGCCGCAACCTGTACCTGCTGGGCACCGGCACCGGGCTCGCGCCCTGGCTGTCGATCATCAAGGATCCGGACACCTACGAGCGCTTCGAGCGCGTGATCATCGCCCACGGCGTGCGCGGCGCAGCCGACCTGGCCTATCGCGACTACATCCTCAACGAGCTGCCGCGGCATGAGTTCCTGGGCGAACAGATCTCGCGCCAGCTGCTGTACTACCCGGCGGTGACGCGCGAGGACTTCCCCTGGCAGGGGCGCGACCAGCGCGGCCGCCTGACCGGGCTGCTCGACAGCGGACGCATGGCCGCCGACCTGGGCCTGGAGCCGCTGGACCCGGCCCGGGACCGGGCGATGATCTGCGGCAGCCCGCAGGTGCTGGCCGACTTCCGCGCCCTGCTCGACCGCCGCGGATTCACCGCCGCGCCAAGGATCGGCACGCCGGGCGACTACGTGTTCGAGCGCGCGTTCGTCGAGAAATAGCCCGAACCGGCGGCCTGGACCGGGGCCCGGGGGCACCCGCTCGGCCCGCACCCGCCCTCCGGACGACCCCTTGCCCGACCGGGCACGCGGTCATCGTAGAATCGATGCCTCACGAGGAGGATGCACGACGATGAAGATCCTGGTTCCAGTCGACGGCAGCGACGCCAGCACCCGCGCGCTCAAACACGCGATCGCGCTGTGCAAGGCGTTCCGCGCCGGCAAGCTGGTGGTCGTGGCGGTGGACGATTCGCTGTTCCCCGGCGCCGAGCGCAAGATGGGTGCCGAGGCCACCGCGACCCACCACGCCGAGAACTTCGCGCGCATGTTCGCTCCGGGCAAGAAGCTGCTTGGCGGCAGCACGGCCAAGGCGGAGTTCGTCGAACTGGTTGGCGACGTGGCCGACGGCATCCTCGACACCACCGCCGCCAGGAAGGTCGACCTGGTGGTGATGGGATCGCGCGGTGCCGGCGGGATCAAGGGCGCCCTGCTGGGTTCGGTGTCGCAAAAGGTCCTGACCGACTCCAGGGTACCGGTCACCATCGTCCACTGAACAGGCCGCGCCCGCGCCCGACGCGGGCAGCGCCGGTCAGCCCAGCGCCGCTTCGATCGCCCCGCGCAGCGCCTCGGGCGTCGTGGTCGGCGCATGCCGCGACAGCACGCGCCCGTCGCGACCGACGATGAACTTGGTGAAGTTCCACTTGATCGCGTCGATCCCGAGCAGGCCGCCCTGCTCGCGCTTGAGCCAGGCCCACAGCGGATGCGCGCCTGCGCCGTTGACCTCGACCTTGGCGAACATCGGGAAATCAACGCCGTAGTCGAGCGTGCAGAAGGCCCGGATTCCAGCCTCGTCGCCCGGCTCCTGGTGGCCGAACTGGTCGCAGGGAAAGCCGAGCACCACCAGCCCGCGCCCGCCGTAGTCGCGCCACAGCTGCTGCAGCCCCGTGTACTGCGGAGTGAAGCCGCATTTCGAGGCGACGTTGACGATCAGCAGCACCTTGCCGGCGTAGTCGGCGAGCGCCACGTCGCGGCCGTCGATGTCCCTGGCGAAGAATGCGTGCGCGCCGGTCATGGCCGGCCGTCCGCTGGCTGCGCGCGCACGGGTTCGGCGAACGGCCGGACCCCCAGTTCGGTGAGGATCTCCGAGGGATAGTAGGCGGTCTGGCCCTTGATCACGGCGGCGACCCTGCGGATGTCGCCGATGTCGACGGTCGGATCGCCGTCCACCAGCGCCAGGTCGGCGAGCTTGCCCGGCACGATGCTGCCCAGGGTGTCGAGCACGCCGGAGTACTTCGCGCCGTTCCAGGTCGCCACCTGCAGCGCCTGCGCCGGCGTGAGCCCGGCGCGCACGTACAGCGCCAGCTCGTGCTGCAGGGTGAAGCCTGGCACCTCGTCGGTGCCGGCCACCAGCGGCACGCCCGCGCGCCAGGCGCGGCCGACGAATTCGACCATGCGCTGGAACGACTCGCGATAGCGCGCGCCGGTCGCGTCGTCGGGGATGTCCATCTCCGCGGCACGGCGCCCGCGCTGCACGTCCGGCGGCAGGTGGTCCTCGATGCCGGCGAAGATCGGCGTGATCTCGCCGTTGCGCTGGTGCAGGAACTCGAAAGTCGCGAGCGTGGGATCCATCACCACCTGCCTGTCCGCGAGCGTGGCGATGAAGTCCTGCACGGCCCGCGAATCGAGGTCCAGTTCGAGCGCCTCGCGCGCGGGCAGGTAGAAGCGCTCGAGCGTGCGGGTGTCGGTATCCGGCTTGACCATGAAGTTCAGGACCACCTGGTTGATGTGGTTCAGCTCGTCGAAGCCGGCGTCGACCGCGTCCTGCGCGCGCAGGAACACCGGCACGTGGCCGCTGACGCGCAGGCCCCTGTCGTGCGCGTAGGCCACGGTCTCGGGCAGGATGTCCTTCGGGAACGAGTTGTAGATCTTCAGCTGCCGATAGCCGTTGGCCGCATACCAGTCGATCGCCTTCTTCGCGCCGTCCAGATCGGCGACCACGAAGCCGCTGCGCGCGGACTGCCCGCTCTCGCCCTCGAGGAAGCCGGCGGCGACGATGCGCGGCATCAGCAGGGTGCCGGCGCGCTCCTCGGACATGATCTGCTGCAGGGTGGCGTTGTCGTTGCCCATGTCGCGCAGCGAGGTGACGCCCGCGGCCAGCTGCAGGCCACCGCTCCAGCGGTCGACGTGGGCATGCATGTCGAACAGGCCCGGCAGCAGCACGCGTCCGCCTGCGTCGATGATCTGGTCGGCGCTGGCGGTGTCCTTGCCCGCGGCCAGTACCGAAACGATCCGCCCTTCGGCCAGGCGCACGTCCGCCGCGGGCCCCAGCCGCGCCTGCTCGCTGTCGAACACGCGCGCGTTGCGGATCAGGGTGCTGCCGGCCAGCGGATGCGCCAGGCGCTGCTGCAGCGACACCAGCGCCTCGGCTTCCGCCGCCTTCTGTGCCTCCTCCAGCGCATCGGCGCTGGCTTCCCAGCCGTCCTCGACCAGCTGCACGTAGCCCGGGAGGATGTAGGCGAACAGGCGCGGCCGCGCATCGTCCGTGGCCCAGACGAAGGTGGGGGTGAAGCCGACCCCGGTGATCGCCACCAGCTGCACGGCGCGGGCTTCGTCGCCGCGGCGCACCTGCGCCCCGGTCACCTTGCGCACGCTCAGGGTGCCGCTGGGGATCAGCGGCAGGCGACCGTCGCCGCGCGCCGCAAGCGCCGCGAGCGCCACCGATACCAACGCCGGCGTTCCGGCCAGCGGCGAATACTGCGCGCCTTCGACCACGCGCTGCCCGCCCTGGTCGGAGGTCGACGTCCAGCGCGCATGCCCGTCGACCAGTTCGAACCGCTCGTCCACCGGCGCGCCGAAGGTGGAGGTGCCGGCCACCCGGTAGCTGCGGAAGGTGCCGTCGGGATTGAGACTGAACTCCTCCTTCAGCTCCGGCCCGCGACCGTTGTCCTTGAAGATGAACGTGGTGCGGGTGATCCCGTCCTCGCCCTCGACCACGGTCTGCTGCCCGGCCCGGTTGCCGCCGTCCACCAGCGCCACGTAGCGCAGGGTCTGCGCGGCCTGCGCGCCGCCGGCCATGGCCAGCATCAGTCCAAGGGCCATCCAGCTGCTGCGCGTCATCGCTCCTCCATCGCCGCCGCGGCGTGACGGCCGGCAGAACCGGCCAACGCGGAGTCTAGCGCCCGCCGGCCATGTGAAGACCATGTGCCGTTCGTCATGCCATGGCGGCAACGCCCATGGGCTACCCTTGGATTTTCGAGTTTCCCGAAGGATCCCCCGATGAAGCATCCGCTCGCCGCTGCGCTGGCCGTCGCCCTGACCGCCGCCGTTTCCGCCCAGGCCCACGCAGCGACCGCCACCGCAGGAGCCGCCCTCGTGAACACCCCGACCGCCGCCGATGCCCAGTCCTCCAACCCGCTGTTCGTGCAGAGTCCGCTGCCGCTGCGCTTCCCCCAGTTCGACAAGATCCAGGATGAGCACTTCGCGCCCGCGTTCGACGCCGGCATGGCGCAGGAGCTGCAGGAGATCGCGGCGATCGTCAACCAGCGCTCGGCGCCGACCTTCGAGAACACGATCATCGCGCTGGAGAAGTCCGGCCAGCTGTTGTCGAATGCGCGCCGCATCTTCAGCAACCTCAACGGCACCGACACCAACGACGTCCGCAAGAAGATCAACAACGAGTACGCGCCGAAGTTCGCCGCGCACCGCGACGCGATCATGCTCGATCCGGGGCTGTTCCCGCGCGTCGAGGCCGTCTACAGCCAGCGCGCCGGCCTCGGCCTCGACGCCGAGGGCCTGCGCCTGGTCGAGCAGTACCACAACGACTTCGTCCGCGCCGGCGCAAAGCTCGCCCCCGCGCAGCAGGAGCAGCTCAAGCAGATCAACGCGCGCCTGGCCGAACTGGGCACGCAGTTCTCCAACAACGTGCTCGACGAGGTCAACGACTCGGCGGTGCTGGTCGACGACGTCGCCGAACTCGCCGGCCTGGGCGAGGCGCAGATCGCCACCGCGGCGGCCGCGGCCAAGGCCAGGGGCCACGAGGGCAAGTACCTGCTGACCCTGCTCAACACCACCGGCCAGCCCCTGCTCCCGCAGCTGGACAACCGCGCCCTGCGCGAGCGCATCCACGAGGCCTCGGTCGCGCGCGGCAGCCGCGGCAACCAGTGGGACAACACCGGCATCGTCGCCGAAGTGCTGAAGCTGCGCGGCGAGCGCGCGCGCCTGCTCGGCTACGACACGCCGGCCGACTACGTGCTGGCCGACGAAACCGCCGGCACCGTCCAGGCCGTCAACGACATGCTCGGCCGCCTCGCGCCGGCCGCGGTCGCCAACGCGCGGCGCGAGGGCGCGGACCTGCAGGCGATGATCGACCGCGAGCAGGCGGCCAGGGGCGAGCCGACGTTCCAGCTCGAACCCTGGGACTGGTCCTACTACACCGAGAAGGTGCGCAGGGACAAGTACGCCTTCGACGACAACGAGCTCAAGCCCTATTTCGAGATGAAGAACGTGCTGGAGAACGGCGTGTTCTTCGCCGCGACGCAGCTGTACGGAATCACGTTCAAGGAACGCACCGACCTGCCGAAGTACCACCCCGACACCTGGATCTACGACGTCTTCGACAAGGACGGCGAGCAGCTGTCGATCTTCATCTTCGATCCGTACGCGCGTCCCTCCAAGCGCGGCGGCGCGTGGATGAACGCCTACGTCGGCCAGTCGGCGCTGGAAGGCACGCAGCCGGTGGTGGCCAACCACCTCAACGTCCCCAAGCCGCCGGCTGGCGAACCCACCCTGCTCACCTGGGACGAGGTGACCACCACCTTCCACGAATTCGGGCATGCGCTGCACGGCATGTTCTCGGACGTGAAGTTCCCGTACTTCTTCATGAACGTGCCGCGCGACTTCGTCGAGTTCCCCTCGCAGGTCAACGAGATGTGGGCCGACTGGCCGGAGATCCTCGCCAACTACGCGAAGCACCACCAGACCGGCGCGCCGCTGCCGCAGGCGCTGCTGGACAAGAAGATGGCCTCGGCAACCTTCAACGAGGGCTTCGCCACCACCGAGTACCTGGGCGCGGCGATGCTCGACCAGTACCTGCACCAGCTGCCGGGTGACAGGCTGCCCGAGGCGGGCGAGGTGATGGCGACCGAGGCGCGCGCGCTGCAGTCGGTCGGCCTCGACTTCGCGCCGGTCCCGCCGCGCTACCGCACGCCCTACTTCAGCCACATCATGGGCGGCTACGCGGCGGCCTACTACGCCTACATCTGGTCGGAGGTGCTGGATGCGAACACGGTTGAATGGATCAAGGCCAACGGCGGGCTGAAGCGCGAGAACGGCGACCGCCTGCGCAACACCCTGCTCTCGCGCGGCGGCGCGAAGGATGCGAAGCAGCTGTTCCTCGACTTCACCGGCCACGAGCCGAGGATCGAGCCGCTGCTGAAGAAGCGCGGCCTGGATGCAGCGCCTGCGGCGGACTGATCCACGTTGCCGAGGGACCACAAACGCCGCCGGGCATTCCGGCGGCGTTTTTTCTGGTTCCTCTCCCATTCGCGGGATGACTGTTCGTGACAACGGATCGGATTCACGCCTACGGGTCGGTGTCGCTCTGCGCCCGGTCAGGCCCGGCCACGGCCGCTGGCCCGCCGCGCCTCCAGGGCAGCTGACGCACCCGGGCGCTGCCGCCCTGCTCCTTCCCCCGCGTGCGGGGGAAGGTCGGGATGGGGGCGCGCGCCGCAGGCGCGCGTGAAGTGTCGCGGCAACCGGTTTGCCCCCACCCCTGCCCGTCCGGCCCGGCGCAGCGCGCCAGGCGTTCGGATGGTACGCGCGGCGGTGCCGCGCAAACGGACCGTCCTCAGCCCCGCACGCGGCGGTAGGAGTAAATCCCGTTGTGTCCCGCCAGCGTCACCGCGGCGCCACGTAGCCGCCCGGCACGCCGCCCGGCGACAGCACGATCTGCCACAGGTGGATCAGCCGGGTGCGGAACGCGGCCATCGAAGCGGCCAGGTAGTAGCGCCACATGCGCCGGAAGCGTTCGTCGTAGCGCGCCGGAAGTTCCGGCCAGGCCGCCTCGATGTTGTCGCGCCATGCCTGCAGGGTGCGGTCGTAGTCGGTGCCGAAGTTGTGCCAGTCTTCGATCACGAACCTTCCCTCCAGCGCCGCGGTGAGCTGCGCGGCCGAGGGCAACATCGAGTTGGGAAAGATGTACTTGCCGATCCAGGGATCGGTGTGGGTGCGGCTGCGGTTGCCGCCGATCGTGTGCAGCAGGAACAGTCCGTCCGCTTCCAGGCAGCGTCGCGCGACATCGAAATAGTCCGCGTAGTTGCGTACGCCCACGTGCTCGAACATGCCGATCGAGACGACGCGGTCGAAGCGTTCGTCCAGTTCGCGGTAGTCCTGCACCCGGACCTCCACCGGGAGCCCGCGGCACAGCTCGCGCGCGTAGGCGGCCTGTTCGCGCGAAATGGTCACGCCCACGCCGGACACGCCGTAGCGCTCGGCCGCGTACCGCAGCATCTCGCCCCAGCCGCAGCCGATGTCGAGCAGGCGCATGCCGGCTCTCAGCCCCAGCTTGCGGCAGCACAGGTCGAGCTTGGCCCGCTGCGCGGCGTCCAGGTCGGCGGCCTCGCGCCAGTAGCCGCAGCTGTAGACCAGCCGCCCGCCGAGCATGGCCGAATACAGCTCGTTGCCCAGGTCGTAATGGCGCTCGCCCACCACGTGCGCGCGGCGTCCGCGCTGCAGGTTGAACAGGCGTGCAAGCAGGGCGATGCGCAGGTCGGCGAAGCGGATCACGCGCCGGTCGATGCCGGCGTCGAGCAGGCGCTGCAGCAGCGCGTCCAGCGAGCCGGCGTCCCATCCGCCGTCCATGTAGGATTCGCCAAGCGCCAGCGACCCGCCCGCAAGCAGCCGCGCCGGCACCGCCGGGTCGCGGATGCGCAGGTCCCAGGGTCGCTCGCCGTCCAGGCGCACGTCCGCCCCGGCGAGCAGGGACTGCAGTCGATTGCGGAACCGGTCCTCGCGCATGCCTCCCGCCTTCGCGCGCCGGTCGCGGCCTGCGCCGGCGGCAGCGACAACGAGTCTACTGCGGCGCGGCGGCTTCCGAAAACAGCGGGCGATACTCCGCGGCCACATGCGGCAGCAGGATCTTCGCCGGCACCTCCGCCACCTGCACGCCGTCCGAATACGGCCCCACCTGGTAGGGCGGGAACACGAACCGCAGTGCGGCCACCCGCCCGCTGTCGTCCAGCACCGGCTCGAACTCGGAGAAACTGTCGGCCTCGGGCGTGGCGCCCTCGTCGATCATGCGCCCGGCCGAACGCACCACGCGCGCGCGATCGGCCGGTTCCAGTTCGTCGGCATCCACCCGCTGCGACAGCGCGGCATGCAGCTGTTCGCGCGCGAACCTGGCGATCCCGTCCCAGCCCTCCGGATCGGGCACCAGCGCATCGGCGGTCAACAGCCGGTCCTGGCGAGGCAGCCAGACGAAGCGCGCGATCAGCGGCGCGCCGTGGGCGCCACCGGTGAAGCTGCTGCCGTCGGCGGCCACCGCGAACAGTTCCGGCGTGTCCGCGACCACGGTGTATTCGAGCGCCAGGTCGTAGAGCACCCCGCCGGCGTCGGCATCGAGCGCGGCCACCGCGTCCATCAGGTCCTGGCGGGCTGCGTCGGAATAGGCCTTGAGCTCAGCGGCCAGGCCCGGATACCGGTTGACGGTGGGCGGATAGCTGATGCCGACCAGATAGCGCGGGTCGGTCTCGATCACCTCCTCGAGCACCACCGGCTCGCGCGGGACCGGGCTCTCGGCGACCGGCGCCGGAGCGACCGGAGCCGGGGCGACGGAGGCGGGTTGCCCGGGGGCCTCCTCGCGGCAGGCGGCCAAGGACAGCAACAGCACCAGTGCGAAGCCACGGTCAGGCCGGCTCATGTCTCGAATCCCCTGCATGCATCGATCTGGAAGGCGCGTGAGCATACGCGTGTCTAACGTTTTTGTAACAAGCTTCCAGTGCAGACGCAGTCAAGATCGCCCGGACAGCCGGGTCGATCCGTCGTGGAAGTCCCGGCCCGCCGCATTTGCGCCCCGGAGTCGGGGCCTTGATGGCCTCGCTGTGCTCCTTCCCCCGCGCGCGGGGGGAGGGAACAGATCCGCGCGTTGCAACGCCCCCGCGAATGGCAGAGGAACCACGAAAAAGCCCCGGGTGTCGCCACCCGGGGCTTTGCATTGCTTGATGCAGTAAACGCTTACTCAGGCTGCACTTCGTCGGCCTGCAGGCCCTTCTGGCCCTGCACAACCTTGAAGGAGACCTTCTGGCCTTCCTGCAGCGACTTGAAGCCGGTGCCCTGGATCGAGCGGAAGTGGACGAAGAGGTCCTGGCCGCTTTCCGGGGTGATGAAGCCGAAGCCCTTGGCGTCGTTGAACCACTTGACGGTGCCGGTCTGACGTTCGGACATGTTGTTACTCCTTGATACTAGACAGTGGATGGATACCAGGTTTTTTGGGAATGCCTGGACTGTATCCAGCAAGGGGTAACGCGAACGATGGAGCGGATCGCCTGGAGCGGCCGTCCCGGGGGGAAGACGGCTGTTGACTCTTGTGATCTACCGCATCGGAGCCACGATGTACCGTGATCCCGGCCTTGAACAGTGCGCGAACGATAGCGCACTTTTAGGACCAAGTGTAAATATCCCGTAAACGCCCCCCGGCCGGCCTACCAGTCCTCCCGGCCGGGCAGCAGGGCGGCCAGCTCGGGATCGGTCAGGTTCCGCCACTGGCCGGGCTTGAGGTGGCCCAGCCGGACCGGCCCGATCCGCACCCGTCGCAGCTGCTTCACCCGCATGCCGAAGTGGGCCGCCATCAGCCGGATCTGCCGGTTCAGCCCCTGCACCAGCACGATCCGGAACCCGAACCGGCCCAGCTTCCCGACCCGGCACGGCAGGGTGGTCTGACCATGGACCGGCACCCCGCGGCTCATGCCACGCACGAATTCCGGGGTGACCGGATGGTTCACCGCCACCAGGTATTCCTTCTCCAGCCTGTTCTCGGCGCGAAGCACGGCGTTGACGATATCGCCGTTGCTGGTGAGCAGGATGAGGCCTTCGGAGTCCTTGTCCAGGCGCCCGATCGGGAAGATCCGCTGCTCGTGGCCCACGAAATCGACGATGTTTCCCTTGACCGCCGACTCGGTGGTGCAGGTGATCCCGACCGGCTTGTTGAGCGCGATATAGACGTGCCGGCGCCGGCCCTTGGCCGCGGCGCGCGGGCGCAGCGCCTGGCCGTCGAGCAGGACCTCGTCGCCCTCCCCCACCTCGGCGCCGACGCGCGCGCGAAGTCCGTTCACCGTCACCCGGCCCTCGCCGATCAGGCGATCGGCCTCGCGCCGGGAGCAGTGGCCGGTATCGCTGATGTATCGGTTCAAGCGCATGTGGGCGGGACGGCTGGCATGGGGCGCGCAGTCTGGCAGATCCGCTCGCGCCGGTGGCGGGCGGCGCGGGCTCCGCGCGGCGCCGGGCGGGCCGGGACGTCGCGCCGGGCTTCAGCTCGCCGGAGCAACCAGTTCGGCGTATTCGGGATGGCGCCCGATCCACTCGGCCGCGTAGCTGCAGCGCGGCTCGACCCGCAGTTCCTGCGCGCGCGCATGCTCCAGCGCCGTGCGCACCAGCTTGCCGGCCAGGCCGCGGCCGCGCAGCCCGGGCGGCACCTCGGTGTGCAGGATCAGCATCCGCCCCGGGGACAGGCTGTATTCCAGCACGGCGCGGCCCTCGGGAAACACGGCCTCGAAGGCATGTCCGGCCAGGTGTTCGATGCGGGTCGGGTCCACGGTGCCTCCTCCGGGTGGCTGGGTCGTTGGCTCATCGTGCCGGTCAAGGGCCCGGGCGGCGGCGGTCAGCAAGGGCCGTTTCCCGCACCCGTGTGACGCCCCACGTCCGCAGTTACTTGACCGCGATCACAGTTCCAACTGGCATGGAATCTGCTTCATTGGATACATCGGCAACGCATACCGCAATGGGGGGAACCATGATGGACAGCGAAACCCAGCACCAGGCCATCGTTCGACTCTACGAGCTCGTGCGCAACGGCGACGTGGACAACCTGGAATTCAACCAGCTCGACTCGCTGGTCTACGGCGGCCTGGAGCAGACCTACCAGGTCAACGACGACGCGCACGGACCCCGCAGCGTCCAGACATCGGCGATCTGATCGCCGTCAGCACGATGGTCAGAACGAGGGACTGAGCAGCCTCGCCATGAACGTGGAGGCCACGCGCGGCTCCATCAGTACCGTGAACAGCACCCCGTAGGCCGCGCCCCACAGGTGCGCGCTGTGGTTGACGTTGTCGCCGCCGCGCCGGTCCATCCAGATCGAATAGCCGATGTACAGCGCCGCGTACACGATCGCCGGCACCGGGATGAAGAACACGAAGATCAGGTTCCAGGGCGCGAACAGGATGAAGCTGAAGAGCACCGCCGACACCGCGCCCGATGCGCCCAGGCTGCGGTAGCCCGCATCCTTCTGGTGGCGGAAGTAGGTCGGCATGATCGCCATCACGATCGCCGACAGATAGAACGCGGCGAACCCCAGGTGCCCGATCCGGTCCACGAACACCGGCTCGATCGCGCGTCCGAAGAAGAACAGGGTGATCATGTTGAACAGCAGGTGCTGGCCGTCGGCGTGGATGAAGCCGTGGGTCACCAGCCGGTCGTACTGGCGATGGCGGGCGATCGCCGGCGGCCACAGGATCAGCCGGTCGAGCAGCACGCGGTTGCCGAACGCCTGCCAGGAGACGAACACGGTGGCCGCGATCAGCACGTAGGTGACGATGGATTGCATCTGGGGTCCCCGGGTCAGGTCGCGATGCGGTAATTGTCCTGCATCGGGTAGCGCCGCGCATACAGCGCGAACGCGGCAGCGGCGACGAAGGCGAATCCGGCGAAGAAGAACATCAGGAATGCCGGCTCGCTCACCCCCGACTGCGCGATCATCGCCTTGAAGCCCTCGTTGCGCACTCCCGCGTTGGTCAGCAGCACCCACAGGCTGCCGAAGGTGCTGGTGAGATACCAGAACGCCATGATCACGCCCTTCATCGCGCGCGGGGCCTGGCTGTAGGCGAACTCCAGCGCGGTCGCCGAGACCAGCACCTCGCCGAAGGTCAGCAGCAGGTAGGGCAGCGACTGCCAGGCCAGCGAGACCCCGGCGCCGCTGTCGATCCACAGCTGCAGCCCGCCGGCCACGATCCAGGACAGGCCCGAGATCGCGATACCCCAGCCCATCCGCCGCAGCGCGGTGACCGCGAAGCCCATGCGCCGCAGCAGCGGATACAGCACGAGGTTGTTGAACGGGATCAGCAGCATCACCAGCAGCGGGTTGAGCGCCTGCATCTGCGCCGGCTCCTGGATCAGCCGGCTCGGCCACCACCAGGCGTCGTGCGGGATCACCATGGCGTTGCCCTGGATGATCCAGGTCGAGGCCTTCTGGTCGAACAGCGACCAGAACGGCGTGACCAGCGCGAACACGATCAGGATCCGCAGCACCGCGCGCACGCCGTCCACCGCCGCATCCGGGTGCAGGCCGCGGGCGCGCTCGAGCTGCAGCGACGCACCAAGGCCGCCCAGCGCGATCAGCACGCCCAGCGCCAGGCAGGCGGTGATGACGAAGCCGAACGCATCCGGCCACGGCACGCCGGCGCCGACCGCGTCCAGCGCCCACAGCGCAAGCATCAGCGCAGCCGCGAGGATGCCGGCCCATGCCACCATCGCCCCGGCATTACCCTGCCCTGCGCGGCGTTCGCGCAGCGCGGTCCGGATCACGTTGAGGAACGAATCCGGATCCCTGCCCGACGGCGGCACGTTGACGTACTGGCGTCGCCCCATCCAGAAGATGACCGTGGCGATGAACATCAGCACGCCCGGCACGCCGAACGCCACCGCCGGCCCGAAGTGGCGCAGCAGCAGCGGCGCGAACAGCGAGGCGAAGAACGAGCCGAAATTGATGATCCAGTAGAACGCGTCGAATACGACCTTCGCCCTGTCCTTGTTCGACTGGTCGAACTGGTCGCCGCAGAAGCTGACCACCAGCGGCTTGATCCCGCCCGAGCCCAGCGCGATCAGGAACAGGCCGGTGAAGAAGCCGGTGCGGTTGCCCTCGAACAGCGCCAGGCAGGCGTGGCCGGCGCAGTAGACCAGCGAGAACCACAGGACGGTGTTGTACTTGCCGAAGAAGCGGTCCGACAGCCAGCCACCGAGCAGCGGGAAGAAATACACGCCGATCACGAAGGTGTGGAACACATCCTTCGCCATCGCCTCGCGTTCGCCGCCCTCGGGCAGATAGCCCAGCAGCATCGAACTGATCAGGAACGGCACCAGGATGTTGCGCATCCCGTAGAAGCTGAAGCGCTCGCAGGCCTCGTTGCCGATGATGTACTTGATCTGGCCCGGCATCCGGCCCGGTGCGGGCGAAGCTGGCGTGGCGCCGTGGTTCATGCGCGTGCGGTCCGAAACGTCGAAGCTGCGCAGGCTAGCCGATCCGGCGACCGCCCGCGCGTGCGATCCCGATCCGTGCGGTCCCGACCCTCGACACATGGCCGGCGATGGCCGGGCTGGCATCATGCCGGTCACCTCCACCCCCTCCATCCCCCGATGAAGCAGTTCCTGTCCGCAGCCCTCCTCGCCGCGCTGGCGGCCGCCCTGCCCGCGGTCGCGCAGCCGCCGCTGACCACCGTGGCCGAGCGCAGCGGCTTCGTGAAGACCGGCCGCTACGACGAAACCCTGGCCCTGTGCGCCGGCTTCGCCCGGCGGCATCCCGACGCCGTGCGCTGCCTCGAGTTCGGCACCACGCCGGAAGGCCGGCCGATGATGGCGCTGGCGGTCTCGCGCAGCGGCGCGCTGACGCCGGAGGCCGCGCGCGAACGCGGCATCCCGGTCGTGCTGATGCAGGGCGGCATCCACGCCGGAGAAATCGACGGCAAGGACGCGGGCTTCCTCGCCCTGCGCCAGGTGCTGGCGGGCAAAGCGGCCGCGGGCGCGCTGGACCAGCTGGTGTGGCTGTTCGTGCCGGTGTTCAACGTCGACGGCCACGAGCGCTTCGGCGCCTGGAACCGCCCCAACCAGCGCGGCCCGGAGGAAACGGGCTGGCGCACCACGGCGCAGAACTACAACCTCAACCGCGACTACGCCAAGGCCGATTCGCCGGAAATGCAGGCGATGCTGCGCCTGGTCGAGGCCTGGGACCCGATCGTCTACATCGACCTGCACGCCACCAACGGCGCCCGGTTCGAACACGACATCTCGATCCAGGTCGAACCGCTGCACGGCGGCGACGAGGCGCTGCGCGCGGCCGGGCTCGCGCTGCGGGATCGCACCATCGCCGACCTGGCCGCGCAGGGCTCGCTGCCGCTGCCGTTCTATCCCTCGTTCGAGGACTACCGGGACCCGGCCTCCGGCTTCGAGGACGGCGTTTCGCCGCCGCGCTTCTCCACCGGCTACTTCCTGCTGCGCAACCGCCTTGCGATGCTGGTCGAGACCCACTCGTGGAAGGAATACCCGGTGCGCGTGCGCATCACCCGCAGCACCATCGTCTCGGTGCTGGAGCAGGTCGCGCGCCGCGGGCGCGACTGGATGGCGCTGGCGCGGGCGGCCGATGCGCGCGACCTGTCCGGCCAGCCGGTTGCGCTGGACTACCGCGCCACCGACGCCAGCCGCATCATCGACTTCCGCGGCTATGCCTATACGCGCACGCCGTCGGAAGTGTCCGGTGCGCCGATGACGCGCTACGACGAAACCACGCCACAGCTGTGGAAGGTGCCGCTGCGCGACGTGGTCGTGCCGGCCACGGTGGTGGATGCGCCACGCGGCGGCTACCTGGTGCCGGCGGCGTTCGCCGACATCGTCGCCGCGACGCTCGACCACCACGGCATCGAGCACCGCCGCGTCGACTGCACCGCGCCCTGCGGCATGCAGCCGCCGCGGAACATGGACGTGCAGGTGTTCCGCGCCACCGGCAGGACGCTGGCGGCGCAGTCGGTGGAAGGCCACCAGCGGCTGGCGGTGGAAGGCGCGTGGGCCGCGGAGTCGCGCGAGGTGGCCGGCGGCGCCCTGTTCGTACCGATCGCCCAGCCCAAGGCGCGCCTGGTGATGGCGCTGCTGGAGCCACAGGCGCCCGACTCGCTGCTGCAGTGGGGCGTGTTCAACAACGCCTTCGAGCACAAGGAGTACATGGAGGCCTACGTGGCCGAAGCCGTGGCGCGCGGGATGCTGGCGGCGGACCCGGCGCTGAAGGCGCGGTTCGAACGCAGGCTGGCCGAGGACCGGGCCTTTGCCGAAGACCCCTCGGCGCGGCTGGAGTTCTTCCATCGCCTGCATCCGTCCTGGGACGAGCGGCTGGACCTGTACCCGGTGATGCGGGTGGAGCGGCTGCTGGAGTAGCGGGGCCGCGACCGGGGTATGGCGACCTGTTGCCCCCACCCCGGCCCTCCCCCGCAAGCGGAGGAGGGAGTAGAACCCTGGAGCCCGCGCTTTGCTCCCTCCCCCGCCCCGCGGGGGAGGGCCGGGGTGGGGGCAACGAAGGCGTGGTCTCCATGTTTGCTTTCCTCCTTTCGAAGCGGGACAGTGACCCTCGCCGCCCCCGGGAGCCCCCCATGCGCACACCCCTCGCCTGCCTTGTCCTGCTCCTGGCCACCGCCTGCCAGCCATCGCCCACGCCTGACGCCACAGCCGGCCCAGCCTCCAGCGACGCCACCCCGCCACCGCCGCTTGCCGGGTCGGTCACCGCCAGCTTCCGCTGCGGCGACCTGCTCGCCGGCGCCGAGTTCGACAACGACAACAGCGAACTGATCCTCACCATCAACACCCGTCGCATCGTCCTGCCACAGGCCATGGCCGCCTCCGGCGCGCGCTACGCCGACGCCGACGGCAACGAGTTCTGGAACAAGGGCGACAGCGCCACCCTCACCCTCGGCGGTCAGCGCCACGACTGCCAGGCCACCGAAGAACGATCGCCCTGGGACGAGGCGCGCCGGCGCGGGGTGGAGTTCCGCGGCCTGGGTACCGAACCGTTCTGGTCGCTGGAAGTCCACGGCGGTCCCGAACCCCGGATCGAACTGAACCTGGACATGGGCGAACGCCGGCTGCTGGTTCCGCAGCCCGGGGCCCTGACCGACGGCGAGGGCTACGCCGGGCAGGCCGACGACGGCAGTCCGGTCACCCTGCGGATCGCCCGGGAAGAGTGCAGCGACGGCATGAGCGACCAGGTTTTCCCGGCCGCGATCGAGCTCTCGGTAGGCGACCAGGACTACCGCGGCTGCGGCGCCTTCCTGCAGGAGTGAACGGCCTGGCGCTCCGCCCCTGTCCGCCGGCCGCGGCGCGCAGTAAGCTTGCGCCGCCATCCATCGGGAGAGCGCCATGGCCAAGAACCTGGACAAGCGCAAGGAAGACAAGAAAAAGCCGGAAAAGTCGCTGAAGGAAAAGCGCGCGGCGAAGAAGGAAAAGAAGGCCGGCAAGTAGCCGGCCTTTTTTCTGCCCGCCGTCGCCTCAGGAGCTGCAGGACAGCATTGAACAGCCGGCGCGCGTCCTGGCCCACTCGGGGCGCCGGGCGGCGTAGGCCTCGCGGCCGGGCTGGTCGTCGCAGGGCCGGCGCATGACCTCGAGCAGCTCGTGGATCGCGCCGGGATCGCCCGCCTCCGCGGCGTCGATCGCCTGCTGGGCCAGGTAATTGCGCAGCACGTAGCGGGGATTGGCCGCCCGCATCCGCGCCTGGCGCCCTGCGCCGTGGAGCGGATCGCGGGCGACGCGCTGCGACCACTCGTCCAGCCAGGCCTGCAGCGCCGGCAGATGTTCCGCGGCCGGACCCGGATCGTAGAACGCCCCGTCCCACGCGCCCACGGCCGGACTGGCCGCATCCATGTCGGCCAGCGCGCGGAACGCCAGGGTCATGTCCATCTGCGCGGCCTGCATCAGCGCCAGCAGGCGCTGCAGCAACTCCTCGTCGCCCTCTTCGCAGGCCGCCAGGCCGAGCTTGTGCGCGGCCATGTCGCGCGCGGCCTCCGCGTAGGCTTCGGCATAGCGGTCCAGGCCGGCCTGCAGCACCTCGACATCATCGAACAGCGGCGCCAGCGCCGAAGCCAGCTGGGCAAGGTTCCAGTGCGCCACCCGCGGCTGCCAGCCGAACCGGTAGCGCCGGCCCTGGGCGTCGGTGGTGTTGGGGGTCCAGTCCGGATCGTAGTCGTCGATCCAGCCGTAGGGGCCGTAGTCGATCGTCAGCCCGAGGATCGACATGTTGTCGGTGTTGAGCACGCCGTGCACGAAGCCCACCCGCATCCAGCCTGCCACCAGCCGCGCGGTGCGCTCGCAGACTTCGGTGAACCAGGCGCCATAGCGCGCGGGGGTGAACGCGCCGCGCTGGCGCAGCGCATCGAGCGGCGCGCCCGGCGGGGCGTCCAGCAGGTGCGGGAAGTCGCGCCAGATGCAGAAATCGGCCAGCTGGCGCAGCAGGCCGGCGTCGCCGCGCGCAGCCGGCAGCTGGAAATGGCCGAAGCGCAGGAACGAGGGTGCGACCCTGCACACGATTGCGCCCGGCTCGGCCTGGGGATTGCCGTCGTAGAACATGTCGCGCACCACCGCTTCGCCGGTTCCAACCAGCGACAGCGCGCGCGTGGTGGGAATGCCCAGGTGGTGCATCGCCTCGCTGCAGAGGAATTCGCGCACCGACGAGCGCAGCACCGCGCGGCCGTCGGCGCTGCGCGAATACGGCGTCGGGCCGGCGCCCTTGAGCTGCAGCTCCAGGCGCGCGCCCTGCGCACAGACCGCTTCTCCCAGGGTGATCGCGCGCCCGTCGCCAAGCTGCCCGGCCCAGTGTCCGAACTGGTGCCCGCCATAGTTGGTGGCGAACGGGTCCATCCCGGGCAGCAGCGCGTTGCCGCCGAACACCGCGGCGAAACCGGGATCGTCCACATCCTCCGCCGACAGCCCCAGCGATCCGGCCACCTCGCGCGAATGCGCCAGCAGCACCGGCGCGGCCACCGGCGTGGGCGGCACCCGCGACCAGACCGCATCGACCTGGCGCAGGCGCGGCCCCGATTCCGGATCGCCGGGAAGCTCGCGCAGCAGGGTGTTGTCGAAGCGCAGGCGCATCGGTCAGTCGCGGCGCACGCCGGTGCGGGCAGTGCATCGGCGTGGATCGGCGCGAAACGCGGCGCGGGACGGTGACGGGGACGGGGCCATCGGGGTCCGGGAGCGGTGGAATACGGGCGTCCCATCGTAATCCGCCCGCCGTCGCGCGGCCGCGACGGCGCCACCACCGGGCGACGCGTACACTATGCGCCCGTTTTTTCAGGAGCCCGGCGCTGCCCGGAACCGCATGAGCGCCGACGCCCCCACGCCCGTGAACTTCACCGATTTCGCGCTGCCGCCGCCCCTGTTGCGGGCGCTGCAGGACGTGGGCTACGAATCGCCCTCGCCGATCCAGGCCGCGACCATCCCGCCGCTGCTCGCCGGACGCGACGTGCTGGGCCAGGCCCAGACCGGCACCGGCAAGACCGCCGCCTTCGCCCTGCCCGCGCTGGCGCGGCTCGACCCGGCCGCGCGCAAGCCGCAGGTGCTGGTGCTGGCGCCCACGCGCGAGCTGGCCATCCAGGTGGCCGAGGCCTTCCAGAAATACGCCACCCACCTGCCGGGCTTCCAGGTGCTGCCGATCTACGGCGGCCAGGGCTATGGCCCGCAGCTGGCGGCGCTCAAGCGCGGCGTGCAGGTGGTGGTGGGCACGCCCGGACGCGTGATCGACCATCTCGACCGCGGCACCCTGGACCTGTCGCAGCTGCGCACCCTGGTGCTCGACGAGGCCGACGAGATGCTGCGCATGGGCTTCATCGACGACGTCGAGGCGGTGCTGAAGAAGACCCCGGAAACGCGCCAGGTGGCGCTGTTCTCGGCCACCATGCCGTCGCAGATCAAGCGCATCGCCCAGACCTACCTGAAGGATCCGGTCGAAATCGCGATCAAATCGCAGACGACCACCGCGGCCAACATCCGCCAGCGGGTGTGGATGGTCAGCGGCACCAACAAGCTCGACGCGCTCACCCGCATCCTCGAGGCCGAGCCCTTCGACGCGATGATCATCTTCGCGCGCACCAAGCTCGGCACCCAGGAACTGGCCGACCGGCTGGCCGCGCGCGGTTTCGCCGCCGCCGCGATCAACGGCGACCTCGACCAGAAGCAGCGCGAGAAGACCATCCAGTCGCTCAAGGACGGTCGCATCGACATCCTGGTGGCCACCGACGTGGCCGCGCGCGGGCTGGACGTGGAGCGCATCAGCCATGTGCTGAACTACGACATCCCCTACGACACCGAGAGCTACGTGCACCGGATCGGCCGCACCGGCCGCGCCGGGCGCAGCGGCGAGGCGATCCTGTTCGCCGCCCCGCGCGAGCGCGGGATGCTGGGGGCGATCGAGCGCGCGACGCGGCAGAAGATCGAGCCGATGCAGCTGCCGAGCGTGGAGACGGTGAACGAGCGCCGCGTGGGCAAGTTCATGGACCGCATCACCGCGGCGCTGGAAAGCCCCGACCTGGCGCTGTACCGCGACCTGGTCGAACGCTACGAGCGCGAACACAACGTGCCCGCCGCCGAGATCGCCGCCGCGCTGGCGCGCGCCGTGCAGGGCGATGCGCCGCTGCTGATCGCGGCACCGCCGGCGCGCAAGGATCGCGACGAAGGCCGCGGCCCGCGCGAGCGGATGGCGCGGCGCGAGGCGACCGCGCAGGCCGGCCCCGCAGGCGCTTCCCCCTTCTCCACGCCGCGCGCCCCGCGCGTGCCGCCGCGCAACGCCGGCGAGGCCCTGTTCGAGGACGATGCGGACGCCGCGCCTGCCGCCGCGCCGCGTCGCGAACGCCCGGCGCGGGCCGAGCGGGATGCGCCCGGGCACGACTTCGCGATGGAGACCTTCCGCATCGAGGTCGGCCACGTGCACGGCGTGCAGCCGGGCAACATCGTTGGCGCCATCGCCAACGAGGCCGACCTGGAGAGCCGCTACATCGGCCGCATCGACATCCGCGACGACCACAGCCTGATCGACCTGCCCGAGGGCATGCCGCGCGAAGTGCTCGAGCACCTCAAGAAGGTCTGGGTGTCCGGCCAGCAGCTGCGCATGCGCCGCGCCGACGAGGACGGCCGCGGCCCACCGCGCGGGCGCCCGGGTCCGCGCCCCGGAGGCAAGCCAGGGCCGCGTGGCAAGCCCGGTCCGCGCGGCAAGCCGCCCGGACCGCGCCACCGAAGCTGACGCTGCGACCCGATCCGCCCCCCCTCCCGACCTCCCCCGCTGCGCGGAGGGAGGAGCCAGGGGCAGGCGCCGCTCCCGGTCCTGGCCTTGGCCCTGCCGCGTCCCGGCTCGCGGGGCGACGTGCCCAGCCCCGGCCGCAACCCGTTGCCGACCTGCGCCGCTTCCCCGCTGGCGGGGCTACGTGTCTACCGGGGTAGAAGGCGGGAATGGGGGCGCGCAGCTCGCGAGGGATCGCGACGCCAGCCGACCGGGGGGGGGTAACACCCGCAACCATCGTCACACGCAGCCGCAATCCTTTCTAGAATCGGCGCATGTCCCGCATCCTCGTCTTCCAGCACGTCGCCGCCGAGCCGCTGGGCACGCTCGATCCGCTGATCCGGCAGCGCGGCCACCGCATCCGCTTCGTCAACTTCGAGCGCGATCCCGAAGCCGAGCCCGACGTCGACCGCTATCGCGGCCTGGTCGTGCTCGGCGGGCCGATGAACGTCGAGGACCAGGCCGCACGCCCGCACCTGCGCACCGAGCTGCGCGCGATCGAGCGGATGCTCGGCCAGGGCAAGCCGGTGCTCGGCATCTGCCTGGGCGCCCAGCTGCTGGCGCACGCGCTGGGCGCACCGGTAAAGCGGCAGCAGGTGCCGGAAATCGGCTGGTACCGGCTGCGCGCCACCGACGCCGGCCGCAATGACAAGGTACTCGCGCCGCTGGGCGACGAAGCGCCGGTGTTCCAGTGGCACGGCCGGCACTTCGAGATCCCGCGCAGCGCCGTGCACCTGGCGCGCAGCGAGACCTGCGAGCAGCAGGCCTTCCGCTGGGGCGAGAAGGCCTATGGCTTCCAGTTCCACCTGGAGATGGACGAACCGCTGATCGAGCGCTGGCTGGCCACCCCGGGCTACCGCGCCGAGCTTGAACGGCGCGAGGGCCTGCACGACGAAGTCGCGATCCGCGCCCACACCCGCGAGCACATCGCCGCGATGCAGGCCGGCGCCGACGCGGTGTTCGGCAACTTCCTCGACCTGGTCGGCCGCCCGCAGCGGCGCATCGCCCTGCCCTCGCGCGAGTTCGTCTGAAGGACCCAACCCGCGCCGGGCAATCGGTTCAGGCCGGCGCGACGCGCCTGGCGCGCAGCCCGAACCAGCCCAGGTCGGCGAACACCAGCACCGCGCATGCCTGCGCCAGCACGAAGCCGATGCCCGCCGGGCCGGGCTGCCACATGCCGCCGAAGGCGACCCAGGCGCTGGCCGCAACCCAGGCGATGTTGATTGCGACCACGACCGCCACCGCGCCCCGCGACGGCACCGCCTGCCTCGACAGGCCATAGACCAGGGCGACGAAAGGCAGCAGCGCCGCACCGGCCCCTCGCAGCAGTCCAGCGGGCAGCTGCAGCAGTGGCGCCAGCACGTCGGCCGCGGCCACCAGCAGCACGGCGGTGGCGCCGGTCGCGATCGCGTCGACCAGCAGCACGCGCGGAAGGAAGCGGGGGTGGGCGGGGAGCTCACGCAGGTTCATGGCGTTTTCCTCGGAGTGAAGGGACGGCGCCAATGCTGCGGCCGCGCCACGAGCCGGGCGATTACCCGCGAGGTAATCACGCCGGCGGCGAGGAGCCGCTATCGTGACGGGCATGCACACCAACCACGCCTCCATGCGCAACGTCGGCGACCAGCTGCGCGACTGGCGCCAGCGTCGCCGGCTCTCGCAGCTCGACCTCGCCGGCCGGGCCGACATTTCCCCGCGCCACCTGAGCTTCGTCGAAACCGGCCGCTCGGTCCCCAGCCGGGCGATGCTGCTGCGGCTGTCCGACCGGCTCGAGGTGCCGCTGCGCGAGCGCAACGCCCTGTTCATCGCCGCCGGCTACGCGCCGGTGTACGGCGAGCGCCACATCGACGATCCATCGCTGGCGCAGGCGCGCCAGGCGATCGGGCTGGTGCTGCGCGGGCACGAGCCCTACCCCGCGCTGGCCGTGGACCGGCACTGGCACATGCAGGCGGCCAACCGCGCGCTGGCGCCGCTGCTCGAGGGCGTGGCGCCGGAGCTGCTCGCGCCCCCGGTCAACGTGCTGCGCCTGAGCCTGCACCCCGGCGGCGTGGCGCCGCGCATCGCCAATCTCGGCCAGTGGCGGGCGCACCTGCTGCACCGGCTGGGCCAGCAGATCGATGCCACCGGCGATGCCGCCCTGCAGGCACTGCGGGACGAACTGGCCGCCTATCCGGCGCCTGCGGACGGTCACGCGCCGGAGCCGGGCTCGGTTGTGGTGCCTCTGCGCATCCGCACTGCGCGGGGCGAGCTGTCGTTCCTGAGCACCACCACCGTCTTCGGCACGCCGGTGGAGGTCACGCTGTCGGAGCTGGCGATCGAATCGTTCTTCCCCGCCGACGCCGCCACCGGCGAACTGCTGCGCGCGGCCGCTGCCGCCTTTCCGGACGATCCTGCGGCCTAGGGAACCGGGGTTTCCCCATCCGCCTGCGATGGCCCGCCGGGCGGCACCTCCGACGCCGGTTCGGGCAGCGGCTCCACCTCCGGCACGGGCTGCGGCCATGGCTCGGGCGACGGCTCCGGCGGTGGCGGCAGGATGCGGTCGATCACGCCATCCACCACATGGTCGGTCACGCGCCCGGCCGCTTCGCTGGCCAGGTTGGAGGGGGCGATCACCTCCTCGATCCTGCGTCCGCCGAAATCCGGGCCCAGCACGTAGAACAGGTCCGATACCGACGGCCAGCCCAGGTGCGGGGCCAGGAACCAGTACGCGCCCACCAGCGCCAACGCGAACATCAGCAGCTTCAGCAGCGCACCGACCAGCTTGTAGGCCAGATAGGCGCCGACGAGCAGCAGGACCAGGCCGACCCAACTCATGCGGCCTGCGCCTGTGCGGCGTCGTTGTCGACCAGCGGACGCAGCGAGGAATCCAGCGCCACCCGTTCGTCGAACACGAAGCAGCGGCCGTCGTAGGCCGCGCCGCCGTTCGCCTCGAACCAGCCGAGGATGCCGCCGTCGAGCTGCAACGCGTTGTCCAGGCCGCTGGCGCGCATCCACAGCGCGGCCTTTTCGCAGCGGATGCCGCCGGTGCAGTAGCCGACCACGGTGGCGTCGGCCAGCGCCTCGCGATGCGGTTCCAGCGCCGCCGGCAGGTCGGTGAAGTTGTCGATCGGCAGGATCAGCGCTCCGGCGAAGGCGCCGTGCGCGGTTTCCTCGCGGTTGCGCGTGTCGAGCATCACCACGCGCCGCCCGCCGTCGTCATGCCCCTGCGCAAGCCAGCGCGCCAGGGCGGCGGGCGACACGGCGGGCGCGCGCCCGCGCAGCGGCGATGCGTCGTCGCGGCGGAAGCTGATGATCTCGCGCTTGAGCTTGACCTTGAGCCGGGCGAACGGGACCGCCCCGCTCCAGCTGTCCCTGACCTCGATCCCGGCCAGGCGCGCGTCGCCGCGCAGCTGGTGCAGGAAGTCCTCGATCCCCGCGCCGGTACCGGCCAGGAACAGGTTGATGCCCTCGGGCGCGACCAGCACGGTGCCGCGCAGCCCGGCCGCATCGGCCCAGCCGCGCACCGCGGCGGCCAGCGTCGGCGGGTCCGCGATCTCGACGAAACGGTAGGCGGCGATGTTGCGGATCATGGCGCCATTGTAAGCGGCGGGCCTGGCCGCCCGCCGCGCGTCCTCATTCCGCGGCGGCCTCGTGGTGGTCGCGCACGAAGCGGTCGAGCAGGCGCACGCCGAAGCCGGTGGCGCCTTCGGGCACGGTCGGCTCGGCGCTGGAGGCCCAGTCCGAGCCGGCGATGTCCAGGTGCGCCCAGGGCAGCTGGCGGTCCACCCATTCGCCGATGAAGTACGCACCTGCACCCGCCCCCGGCGAGCCGCCGCCGTTGCGCAGGTCCGCGATCGGCGATTTCAGCCGCTTGCCGTATTCCTCGCGCAGCGGCATGCGCCACAGCGCCTCGCCGCTGGCCTCGCCGGATTCGAGCAGCTGCGCGGCCAGCGCGTCGTCGCGCGCGAACAGGCCGGCATAGTCGCCACCCAGCGCGGCCACGATCGAACCGGTGAGCGTGGCGACGTCGATCACCAGCTTCGGCTGGTCCTGGCGCTGCACGTACCACAGCGCGTCGGTCAGCACCATGCGCCCTTCGGCGTCGGTGCTCATGATCTCGAAGGTCTTGCCCGAGGCGGTGCGGATCACGTCGCCCGGCCGCGCGGCGCTGCCCGAGGGCATGTTCTCCGCCAGCGCAGCCACCGCCACCGCGTTCACCGGCGCCTTGCGTCCGGCCAGCGCGATCACCGTGGACACCACGCTCGCCGCGCCGGTCATGTCGCCCTTCATCTGCCACATGTTGGTGTTGGGCTTGATCGACAGGCCGCCGCTGTCGAAGGTGATGCCCTTGCCGACGAAGGCCAGCGGCGCCTCGCCCGCGGCGCCGCCGTCGTAGCGCAGCAGCAGCAGCCGCGGCGGGCGCACGCTGCCCTGGCCGACGGCCAGGATGCCGCCCATGCCCAGCTCCTGCATCGCCGGCACGTCGAGCACCTCGATGCGCAGCGGCAGGCCCGCAGCGGCGGCACGCACGCGCGCGACGAATTCCTCCGGCCACAGGGCGTTGGCCGGCTCGGTCGACAGGTCGCGGGCGAAGGCCACCGCGTCGGCCACCGGCTTCCAGTGCGCGTCCCAGTGCGCGGCCGCGGCAGCACCGGCGGCGCTGCGGATGACCAGGTCGCCCTTGCCGTCCTGCGCGTCCTCGTCGTCCTTGGGCGAGCGGTACTTGTCGAAGCTGTACTGGCCAAGCGCGGCGCCGAAGGCCAGGTGCGAGGCGGCATCGGCTTCGCGGCCGTCCCAGACCAGGTCGATGCGCGGCGCCTTGCCGCGCGCCAGCGCGCGCGCCACGCGGCCGCCGGCATCCTGCAGCGCCTTCGACGACAGCGCCTCCTTGCCGGTGCCAAGCACCAGCAGGCGGTCGTAGCCGGCGAAGCCGCGCAGGTCGAGCTGGCTGTCGGCCTTGCCGGTGAATCCGTCGGCCTGCGCGGCGCGGCGCAACGCGCCATCGCTGCGCGCATCGATGGCATCGAAGCTGCTCCCGGCCAGGCCCTCGCCTGCGGCGATCGCCACCGTGCCCTGCCCGGGCAGCGCGTGCGCATCGAACGACAGGCTGCGCTGGGCCAGCGCGGAGGCGGGCCAGACGATGGCCACGACGAGGGAAAACAGGAGCGCGGAGAATCTGGACATCGGCTGCCCCGGGGCAAGATCGGAAGGGAACCGGCGCGCGACGCCGCCGGCCCCCGACCTTACCCGCACGTCGCCCGGCGGGGTCATGCCGAAAGTCATGCGCGGCGCTGCAGCCGCCCGCTTGCCTCAGAGTCCGATCAGGATCGCGGGCAGGGCCATCAGCCCCAGCAGCAGGGCGATGGCCACCACGATCAGCACCACCCGCAGCGGCTGCGCGCGGGCGATGTCGGAAAAGGTCTCGGCGGTGCCGTCGCGCTGGGCCTGCGCATTCTCGGCGCGCACCCGTTCGGCGCGCTCGCGCTGGTATTGCGCCATGCGCCGCTTGGCTTCGGCAACGTCCCCGTCGTTGCGGACCCAGATGCCGCCGGCGGAGATGCCGAACGGACCCGGCCGGGTCTCGTAGTGTTCGATCCGCGCCGCGTCCAGGAACGCGCGCACGTCGTTGGCCTCGTCGTCGGGCACGTGGCGCAGGTTGAGCAGCAGTTTTGCCATCGACCGATCATAGCCCGGCCGCGGCGACGGCGACGCGCTTCAGCGCTTGCCGGTGACGCTGCGCCGCAGGTTGCTGCGGGCCTGGGCGTCGAAACGCTCGTGGAAGAAGTCGCTGAGGTAGATCCGCGGCCTGGCCAGCAGCGACTTGAGGAAGCGCCGGCGGTTGATCCTGAACAACCAGCCGGGCACGTGGCCGCGGTATTCGGCGGCGATCCCGCGGTCGTAGGCGTCGAACAGCGGCGGCTCGGCGCCGAGGATCGCCATGTCGCAGTCGAGGAAATGGCGGATATCGCCGGCTTCGGCGGTGTCGCCGAAATCCTGCGGCCGGTGCCGGCCGTGGCCCGCGGTGAGCTCGATCAGCCGGGCCACGCGCGCCGCATCCACGCCCGCGTCCGGAAGCCAGCGCGCGATCTCCGCCACCGCGAGTTCGGCCGAACGGGTTTCGTTGTCCTTGCGCCCCGGCTCGTACACCGCATCGTGGTAGAGCACCGCCAGGCGCACTTCCAGCGGCTGCGACCAGCCCGGGCCCGCGGCCACGGCCTCGTAGTGGCGCAGCACTTCGGCCACGTGGTCGAAGTTGTGATAGGCGCGCGGCGGCCGCGCGTAGGCCGCCTCCAGCGCGTGCAGCTGGCCGGCGGGCAGCGCGTCCAGGGCGCTCACGCCGGCTGCCATGGCCGCACCACCAGCGCCGCACCGACGATGACCAGCAGCGCGCCGGCGATGCGCGACAGATCCGCCGGCCGCTGCGCCCCAAGCACGCCGAAGTGGTCGAGCAGCAGGGAGCCCAGCACCTGTCCCAGCACGATCAGGCAGATCAGCGCACCCGCGCCGATCTTCGGCACCAGCAGGGTCGCGACCAGCACCAGGCTGGCGCCGATCGCGCCGCCCACCCAGATCCACCACGGCAGCGCGGTCACCGGCTGGGCCGGCAGCAAGGGCGTACGGACCAGCAGCATGATGGTCCCGAGCAGGCAGGTGCCGACCAGGAACGAAACGAACGAGGCGTACAGCGCGCCATGGGTGAGCGCACCCAGGCGCGCGTTGATCAGCGCCTGCAGCGGCAGCAGCGCGCCAACCGCAACGGCAACCAGCACCCCCAGCACAGCCCAGGCCTTCATGCGACGTCCTTCATCCGCGCAACCGCGCCAGTCTAGTGCCGCGCGGCGCGGATGCGCCGTGAACGCCGCGCATCGTGCCCACTGCGGCAGTGGCTTCAGCGGCGCCGCCGGCGACCGGCATCGCAAGCGGCATTCCGGTCGCGCCTGACGCCTTCCCTACACATCCCTGGACTGGCGCGGCACCACCAGCAGCGCAAGCAGCGTGAGCACGCCCATCGCGGCCAGGTACCAGCCCACCGAGGCCAGCCCGTAGCGCTCGCCCAGGCGGGTGGCGATGTACGGCGCCGGCGACGCGCCCAGGATGCCGGCCATGTTGAACGCCAGCGAGGCGCCGGTGTAGCGCACCGCGGTCGGGAACATCCCGGCCAGGATGGTCCCGCAGGGGCCGTAGGTCAGGCCCATCGCGCCCAGCCCCAGCGCCAGGAACGCCAGCACGCCCCAGTCGCTGCCCGATTCGAGCAGCGGCGCGAACGCGAAGCCGAACCCGATGATCAGCACCGTCGCGACGATCATCGCGCTGCGCCGGCCGAAGCGGTCCGCGTACAGCGCCGACAGGGGGATCGTCAGCGCGAAAAACAGCACCCCCAGCATCTGCAGCAGCAGGAAGTGTTCGCGCGAGTAGCCCAGCCTCGACGTGCCCCAGCTCAGCGCGAACACCGTCATCAGGTAGAACAGCACGAACGTCGCCACCAGCGCCAGGGTGCCGCTGAGCAGCGCGAAGGGATGTTCGCGCACGACCGTCGCCATCGGCAGGCGCACGCGCTCCTCGCGCTCGAGCGCGCGCTGGAAATCGGGCGTCTCGGTGATGCGCAGCCGCACCCACAACCCGATCGCCACCAGCACCGCGCTGGCCAGGAACGGGATCCGCCAGCCCCAGGCCAGGAATTCGGCCTCGCCCATCCACCGGGTCAGGGCCAGGAACACGCCGGTCGACAGCAGGAAGCCGATCGGCGCGCCCAGCTGCGGGAACATGCCGTACCAGGCGCGCTTGCCCGGCGGCGCGTTCTCGGTGGCCAGCAGCACCGCCCCACCCCACTCGCCACCCAGGCCCACGCCCTGGCCCAGCCGGCACAGCGCGAGCAGCAGCGGCGCCGCGATCCCGGCCTGGGCATAGGTGGGCAGCAGGCCGATGACCACGGTCGACACGCCCATCGTCAGCAGCGCCGCCACCAGCGTCGCCTTGCGCCCGACGCGGTCGCCGAAGTGGCCGAACAGCGCCGAACCGAACGGCCGCGCGATGAACGCAAGCGCGAAGGTGGCGAACGATTGCAGGGTCGCGGTGGTCGGGTCGCCGGGCGGGAAGAACAGGTGCGGGAACACCAGCACCGCCGCCGTGGCATAGATGTAGAAATCGAAGAACTCGATCGTGGTTCCGACCAGGCTCGCCAGCAGCACCCGGCGCTTGGCCGCGCCGGTGGCCCAGGCGCCGCCTGCCTGCACCGCGGCGCTCCCCGCGCCCGTGCGCGCGCTCACTTCTTCGTATCGCCGGGCGGCAGCGCGTAGTCCAGCGCGTATGCCGGTGGCTCGCCGCCTGGGCCCCTGAGGTAGTGGTCCATCCACTGCATCAGCCGCAGCGAGTAGTCGTAGCGCGCGGCCGCGCGCGCGTTGCCGTGGCCTTCGCCGGGGTAGAGCACCAGCCGCACCGGCGCCTGCCCGGCGAGCTTGAGATGGCGGTAGAACATGTGCGACTGCGAGACCGGCACGCGCGGGTCCGCTTCGCCGTGCAGGATCAGGGTCGGGGTTTTCGATTGCCGCGCATAGGTAACCGGGCTGGCCTTGCGGAACAGTTCGGGATCCTCCCAGGGCCATGCGCCCATGTGCACCAGGTTCTGCTCCCAGGGAATGTCGCCGGTGGTGACCAGGCTGGCCTGGTCGGAGATGCCGACGAACATCACCGAGGCGGCGAAGCGTTCACTGTAGTACGTCGCGCCCCAGGCGCTGGCGTAGCCGCCGTAGGAGCCGCCGGTGATGCCGACCTTCGAGCCGTCCACCAGGCCGGTCGCGATCAGGTGGTCGACGCCGTCGACCACGTCGTCGAACTCCTCCATGCCCGGCCGGCCGAAGCCCTTCTTCGAGAACTCCACGCCGCGCCCGGTGCTGCTGCGGTAGTTGGGCAGGAACAGCGCGTAGCCGCGCGCCGCGGCATGGTGCAGCGGCTGCGCGTAGGAGGTCAGCCAGCCGTTGCCGTAATGCGATTCGGGGCCGCCATGCACGACCACGATCAGCGGTACCCGCGCGTTGCCGCGGCGCTCGAGCGGGTGCACCAGCAGGCCTTCGATCTCCAGCCCGTCGCGCGCCCGATAGCGGATCACTTCCTGCCGCGCCAGCTGCACGTCCTGCAGCCATGGATTGCTGTCGGTGAGCCTGCGCGGCGCCGTCTCGCCGGCGCCCAGCACGAACACTTCCGACGGATGCCCCGCGGTGCTGCCGAGCAGGGCGATGTCGCCGGCGGCCGCGCGGCTGAAGCTGCTCCAGACCGGGCCTTCGGCCACCAGCACGGTGCGCTGCGCGCCGCCATCGACGCCGACCTCGCCCAGCCGCGCCTGCACGCCCTCGTAGCTGAGGAACTGTACGGTGGCCGCGTCGCGCCACTCCACGTCGACCACGTGGCCGGGCAGGCCGGGCAGCAGGTCGCGCCACGCGCCGCCGTCGCGACCGACCACGAACAGCCGCCCCTGCTGGGCATCATGCCTGTCCTCGGCCGAGATGAAGGCCAGGTGCGCCCCGTCCGGGCTCCACGACAGGCCGCCCACCTTGCCCGGATTGTCGACCGTGCCCAGCACCCGCCCCCGCGGCGAGACGATGCGCACCCGGGTGAACACCAGGGTGTCGTCGGTCAGCTGGCGCGGGGCGACGGTCAGGGCCAGTCGGTCGCCGCCCGGGCTCCACTGCACCGACTGCACGCTGCCCTCGACCTCCACCCGCCGCGGCGGCGCCGCATCGTCGCCGACAGCGGCGATCCACAGCTGCACCGGCCGCCAGTCCTCCTCGTACACCTTCTGCCGGAAGCCCTGCTTTTTCAGCGCCTCGAGCGCGTCGCTTTCCGGCTCCACCGCCAGCAGCGCCACCTCGCGTCCGTCCGGCGACAGGCTGAAGGCGCGGATGTCGGATCCGAGCGTGGCGATCGCCACCGACTCGCCGCCGTCGACGGGGATCCGGTACAGCCTGCGCGTGTCGTCGCCCTCGCGCTTGGCCAGGTAGGCCAGCGAACGACCGTCCGGCAACCACTCGGGCGACGCCACGTTGACCTTGCCGGTGACGAAACCGCGGCTGCCGCCGTCGCGCGACGCCAGGTGCAGTTCCGCCCAGGCCGCGCCGTCCTCGTCCACCCCGATCTCGCGCGGTACCGACAGCACGTGCGCGACCTGGCGGCCGTCGGGGCTGATCGCCGCGCGGGTCACGGTGCGCGTCTTCGCGATCTGCTCCAGGGTCATGCCGCCCGCGGCCAGCGCCGGCGCGGCCAGCAGGAACAGCAGCAACAGGCCCGCGGCCCGCATCCGATAGCGCATTCCAGATCCCCTCACTGACATGAATTCCCCACTTTCGCCGGCCCGCGCCGGCATGGCAAGCCGCGCCTTCAGCGTGCGTTCCAGGCAGCGGCCACGCGCTCGAACACGTCGGCCAGCTGCCGCACCGCGCCAGGCGCCATCGCCGCGGTGAGCGCGGGAAGATCGATCGCTCCGCCGGCAAAGGGCACGCCGGTCCACGCGAACGCCACCCGGTTGCTCTGGCGCGGCTCCTCGACCGTCCACACCCGCTCGCGTCCGAATGCGCGCTGCAGCCTGTCCACGTGGCCGTCGGCATCGGTCGAGTACAGGTTGCTGGCGAACACGCCGCCGGGCACCAGGGCGTCGCGGCAGGCGTCGTAGAACTCCTGGCTGGACAGCGCCGCGGGAATCCCGGTCTGGTCGTAGCCATCGACCAGCAGGATCCCGAAGCGCCCGGCCCGGTCGCGCACGAAGCGCGCGCCGTCGGCCAGGTGCACGCGCAGCCGGGCGTCGTCGTCGGGCACCCGGAAGGTTCGCCGCAGCGCAATCACCTGCGGATTGATTTCCGCCACCTCCACTCGGGCGTGCGACAGGTGGCGATGGCAGAACTTCACCTGCGATCCGCCGCCCAGGCCCACCATGCCGATCAGCTCCGGCCGCGGCTGCCACAGCAGGCTGGCCATCATCGTGCGGGTGTAGTCGACCGCGAGCTGGCCGGGGCGGAAGGTGCGCATCCGGCTCTGCGACACGCCGCCCTCGAACTGCAGGTCGGTATAGCGCCAGCCACGCCGGATCACCGGTCGCGGCGGCGCTGGCGCGCCGTCCACCGGTCGCTCCGCAGCCTGTGTCCGCGCGCCGCGCGATGATTCGCCCTCGTCCACCGTGACCTCGATCCTCTTCCCGGGAAAGCCCGGACACCTGCGACGAGCCCGCAACAGCCGCCGTCATTCCCGCAACCGCCGCCGTCGTACCTGCCGTCATCCCCGTGCAGGCTGGACCGGGGGCATCGACCGCAAAGTCTAAACGACGCCCGGCACGCCCATGGACGGCACCTCCGGCGCCCGCAGGGAATCACGCGCGTGAGGCCGCGCAGACTTTCCGGCGACTCCCGGGCCACCGATACGCTCGGGCGCGCACGCGGTTGACCCGCGCCGCCGCCGCACCCACCCGTCGAGTCAGCCGGAAACGTTTACGCCCTACGGCGGCTGAATCGGTCGGCCGCGGCCTCAGAACCGGTTCATTGCCGCAGGCCCAACACTATGCCTGCGCCGACGCGGTCCGTCGGCAAGGGGGACGATCCCATGCAGCAGCTTTCCTCCCGCATCTTCCGCACCGCGCTCGTACTGGGCCTCGCCCTGGCGACGATCCCGGCGATCGCGCAGGAACGCGAGCGCGGCAGCCGCGACGCACGCAGCGAGCGCAGCCAGCCGCGCCGCGTCGAGTCCACTCGCCGCGACGGCGAGGATCGCCCCCGCCAACGCGCCGAAGCAGGCGGACGCGCGCAGGCGCAGCGACAGCAGCAGCAGCGCCCACAGGCACGGCCCCGCCCGCCGCAGGCGCGCGAACAGGCCGCGCCGAGCCGCAGCGTCTCGACCTCGCGCGAGCCGCCCCGGCGCCAGTCGCCGCCCCAGGCC
>JAEWGI010000067.1 GCA_023388355.1 Pseudomonadota bacterium | reverse complement strand
ACGGCTGCCTTTGTGGAAGTTGTCGATCAGGTTCTGGTCGTTGGTGAACGAGTGAACGGTTTCGACGTGGCCATTGACGATGCCGTACTGGTCATTGACGGCCTTGAGCACCGGCACGATGGCGTTGGTGGTGCAGGAGGCAGCCGAGATGATCTTGTCGTCAGCAGTGATCTCGCCATGGTTGATGCCATGAACGATGTTCTTCAGCGCGCCCTTGCCAGGTGCGGTGAGGATCACGCGGGCAGCGCCCGGGCAGGCCAGGTGCTGGCCCAGGCCGTCGGCGTCACGCCATACGCCGGTGTTGTCGACGATCAGGGCGTTGTCGATGCCGTACTGGGTGTAGTCGACTTCGCTCGGGTTCTTGGCGTAGATCACCTGGATCAGGTTGCCGTTGGCCGTGATGGTGCTATTGGCTTCATCGATGGTGATGGTGCCATCGAAAGGACCGTGCACCGAGTCACGACGCAGCAGGCTGGCACGCTTGACCAAGTCGTTTTCGGCCCCCTTGCGCACGACGATGGCGCGCAGGCGCAGGCCGTCGCCGCCACCGGTCTTCTCGATCAGGATGCGCGCCAGCAGGCGGCCGATGCGGCCAAAACCGTACAGCACGACGTCGGTGCCTTTGCGCGCCGACACGTTCTGCTGGCCGACCACGTCAGCCAGCTCTTCGCGCACGAACTGCTCGGCACTGCGGCCGCTGCCCTGTTCCTTGAACTTGTTGGCCAGCTTGCCCAGGTCGACCGAAGCGGCGCCCAGTTTCAGCTCGCTCATGGCCTTGAGCAGGGGGAATGTCTCGTGGACCGACAGCTCGGTCTCGTCGGTTTGACGGTGACGGGCAAAGCGGTGCGCTTTGAGGATCGAGATCACCGAACGGTTGATCAGGCTACGGCCATAGATCGAACTCACCACGTTGTTGTTGCGGTAGAGCTGACCGATAAGCGGGATCATCGCTTCGGCAAGTGCTTCACGATCAATCCACTCACCAAGACACTGGTCGGGCTTCTGAGTCACGGGAACCTTCCACATGTAGGGACAGAAAAAAGGGGCTACATTATGACGCCCTGCGACGCATCGGGCAATGAGCGCCTGTCGTCACCATGACTTGGCGCCGTAAAGCCCCGCACGAACCTGACAGCACGCCCCCAGGCCCGTTACAATCGACCTCTTTGCCGCAACGTTGGAGTTCGACCTCCCGTGTCTGTTCTGCGCCTACCGAAGCTGCCGGCCGCTGCCGGCAAACAAACCTGGGGCAACCTGCCGGGCGCTGCCTTGAGCCTGGCCATCGCCGAAGCCGCCAGCAGCGCCAAACGCTTCACTTTGCTGCTGACCGCCGACAGCCAGAGCGCCGACCGTCTCGAGCAGGAGCTGCGTTTTTTCGCACCTGACTTGCCGGTGTTGCCGTTCCCCGATTGGGAAACCCTGCCCTACGATCTGTTCTCGCCGCACCAGGACATCATCTCCCAGCGCATTGCCAGCCTGTACCGGCTGCCTGAGCTGGATCACGGGATCCTCGTGGTGCCGATCACCACTGCCCTGCATCGCCTGGCACCGACGCGCTTTCTACTGGGCGGCAGCCTGGTGCTGGACATCGGCCAGAAGATCGACGTCGAGCAGATGCGCACGCGCCTGGAAGCCAGCGGCTACCGCTGCGTCGACACGGTGTACGAGCACGGCGAGTTCGCCGTGCGCGGGGCGCTGATCGACCTGTTCCCGATGGGCAGCAAGCTGCCCTACCGCATCGACCTGTTCGACGACGAGATCGAGACCCTGCGCACCTTCGATCCCGAAACCCAGCGCTCAATCGACAAGGTCGACTCCATACGCCTGCTGCCGGCCCGCGAGTTCCCGCTGCAGAAGGAGGAGGTCACACGCTTCAAGGCACGCTTTCGCGAGCGCTTCGACGTCGACTTCCGCCGCAGCGCGATCTTCCAGGACCTGGCCAGCGGCATCATTCCCGCAGGCATCGAGTACTACCTGCCGCTGTTCTTCGAAGAGACCTCGACCCTGTTCGACTACCTGCCCCAGGACACCCAGGTGTTCTCGCTGCCAGGGGTGGAGCAGGCCGCCGAGCATTTCTGGAACGACGTGCGCGGACGCTATGAGGAACGCCGCGGCGACCTGACCCGCCCGCTGCTACCCCCGGCCGAACTGTTCATGCCGGTCGAAGACTGCTTTGCCCAGCTCAAGCAGTGGCCGCGCGTGGTGGTCAGCCCTGATGAACTGGACGCCGGCAATGGCCGCGAACGCTTCCCGGCCCGGCAACTGCCCAACCTCGCCATCGAAGCCAAGGCCAGCCAGCCACTGGCCGAGCTGGCCAACTTCCTCGACCAGTTTCCCGGCCGCGTGCTGTTCACCGCCGAGTCGGCGGGCCGCCGCGAAGTGCTGCTCGAGCTGCTCGAGCGCCTCAAGCTGCGCCCGCGCACTGTCGAAGGCTGGGCCGACTTCATCACCGGCAAGGAGCGCCTGGCGATCACCATCGCCCCGCTCGACGACGGCCTGCTGCTCGACGAGCCGGGCCTGGCCCTGATCGCCGAGAGCCCGCTGTTCGGCCAGCGCGTCATGCAGCGCCGGCGCCGCGAGAAACGTGGCGATGCCGCCAACGATGCGGTGATCAAGAACCTCACCGAATTGCGCGAAGGCGCGCCGGTGGTGCACATCGACCACGGTGTCGGCCGATACCTGGGCCTGGCCACCCTGGAAATCGACAACCAGGCCGCCGAGTTCCTCACCCTGGAGTACGCCGAGGGCGCCAAGCTCTACGTGCCGGTGGCCAACCTGCATCTGATCGCCCGCTACACCGGCAGTGACGATGCCTTGGCCCCGCTGCACCGGCTCGGTTCCGAGGCCTGGCAGAAGGCCAAGCGCAAGGCCGCCGAACAGGTCCGCGATGTGGCCGCCGAACTGCTCGACATCTATGCTCGCCGCGCGGCCCGCAAAGGCTATGCATTCGCCGACCCGGCCGCCGACTACGCCACCTTCAGCGCCGGTTTCCCGTTCGAGGAGACGCCCGACCAGCAGAGCGCCATCGAGGCGGTGCGCCAGGACATGCTCGCGGCCAAGCCGATGGACCGCCTGGTCTGTGGCGACGTCGGCTTCGGCAAGACCGAGGTGGCCATGCGCGCGGCCTTCATCGCCGTGCACAGCGGCCGCCAGGTGGCGGTGCTGGTGCCCACCACCTTGCTCGCCCAACAGCACTACAACAGCTTCCGCGACCGCTTTGCCGACTGGCCAGTAAGCGTCGAGGTCATGAGCCGCTTCAAGTCGGCCAAGGAAATCAACGCCGCCGCCGCGGAGCTGGCCGACGGCAAGATCGACATCCTCATCGGCACCCACAAACTGCTGCAGGAGGACGTGCGCTTCAAGGACCTGGGCCTGGTGGTGATCGACGAGGAGCACCGCTTCGGCGTGCGCCAGAAAGAACAGCTCAAGGCCCTGCGCAGCGAGGTCGATATCCTCACCCTGACCGCCACCCCCATCCCGCGCACCCTGAACATGGCCGTGGCCGGCATGCGCGACCTGTCGATCATCGCCACCCCGCCGGCACGGCGCCTGTCGGTGCGCACCTTCGTCATGGAGCAGAACAAGAGCACGGTCAAGGAGGCGCTGCTGCGTGAGCTGCTGCGCGGGGGCCAGGTGTACTACCTGCACAACGACGTGAAGAGCATCGAGAAGTGCGCCGCCGACCTGGCCGAGCTGGTGCCCGAGGCTCGCATCGGCATCGGCCATGGGCAGATGCGCGAGCGCGACCTGGAACAGGTGATGAGCGACTTCTACCACAAGCGCTTCAACGTGCTGATCGCCTCGACCATCATCGAGACCGGCATCGACGTACCGAGCGCCAATACCATCATCATCGAGCGCGCCGACAAGTTCGGCCTGGCCCAGCTACATCAGTTGCGCGGCCGCGTCGGGCGCAGCCACCACCAGGCCTACGCCTACCTGCTGACGCCGCCGCGCCAGCAGATCAGCGCCGATGCCGAAAAGCGCCTGGAAGCCATCGCCAACACCCAGGACCTGGGCGCAGGTTTCGTGCTGGCCACCAACGACCTGGAGATCCGCGGTGCCGGCGAGCTGCTCGGCGAGGGCCAGAGCGGCCAGATCCAGGCCGTCGGGTTCACCCTCTACATGGAAATGCTCGAGCGCGCCGTCAAGGCCATCCGCAAGGGCAACCAGCCGAACCTCGACCAGCCCCTGGGCGGTGGCCCGGAAATCAACCTGCGTCTGCCGGCGCTGATTCCCGAGGACTACCTGCCGGATGTGCACGCGCGCCTGATCCTCTACAAGCGCATCGCCTCGGCGGTCGACGAAGAAGGCCTGAAGGACCTGCAGGTGGAGATGATCGACCGCTTCGGCCTGCTGCCGCCGGCGGCAAAGCAGCTGTTCGCGGTGGCCGAACTCAAGCTGCAGGCCACGCGCCTGGGCATCCGCAAGCTCGACCTGGGCGAATCCGGCGGCCGCCTGCAGTTCGTCGAACAGCCACAGGTGGATCCGATGGCGGTGATCCACCTGATCCAGGGCCAGCCCAAGCACTACCGCATGGATGGGCCCGACAAGCTGCGCATCACCCTGGACCTGCCCGATGCCGGCACCCGGCTCAAGGCCGCGCGCGGCCTGCTGATCGCGCTCGCACCCGGGGCAAAGGGCGGTTAGGGACCCTGTGAACAAGCGTTCGATGGCCGTCATTCCCGCACGGCCCGCCCGCGCGCCTGCGCGTCGCTGGACCCGCGGCCGCACCATTCACCCCGGACTCACCGCACGGTGACCGGCGCGGTCGTAGCCTTGAAGGCCCGCGCGGAGCATCGCCATGCCCTACGACCGCCTCAGCGACCTGCCCGATCCGGTGCGCGACCACGTGCCCAGGCACGGGCAGGAAATCTACAAGGAAGCCTTCAACAGCGCCTGGGACCAGTACCGCGATCCCGACGACCGCCGCGGCGACGCCAGCCGCGAGGAAACCGCGCACCGCGTGGCCTGGTCGGCGGTCAAGGACAAGTACGAAAAGGGCGACGACGGGCACTGGCACCCGAAGAAGTAGCCTCGCCGCGCACGCGCCCGCCGCGAGCGGGCTATCGCCGGATCATGCGCTTGCCGCACAATCGGCGCATGCCCCGAGTCCGGACCCTGCTGGCGACACTTGCGCTGCTCGCGGCCGGCTGCGCCGGCACCGCGTCCGTCACGCCCAGGGCCGCGGGCGCAACCTTCATCGTGGTGCGCCATGCCGAAAAGGCGGCAGCACCCAACGACGACCCCGGCCTGGCCCCCGTCGGCCGGGAACGTGCCGCCCTGCTCGCGCGCATGTTCGAAGACGCCGACCTGGTGGCCGTCTACGCCACCGGCTACCGCCGCACCCGCGACACCGTGCGGCCGGCCGCGCGTCTGCACACGCTGGAGCCGCGCACCTACGACGCGCGCATCGCGGCGAAGGCCTTCGCCGCACAGCTCGCGACGCGACACCCGAGCGGAACGGTACTGGTTGCCGGCCACAGCAATACCGTCCCGGACATCGTTGCCGCACTGTGCGCCTGCGCGGCCGCGCCGATGGGCGAGAGCGAATACGACCGGATCAGCATCGTCCGCTTCGACGCCGCGGGCCGGCCGGCGCTCGAGATCGTCCGCTACTGAGCCGCCGCGTTCCGGGGCGTCGCCTGTCCCCGTGCGCGCCTGCCGCTGGGCCCGCAGGAGCCGCTTGGGCCGGAAAGGATCCATCCGGCCCGTCGACTCTGGCCGCACGCGGTCGCGGCGGGGCCGCTCCTGCGCATCCCGCCGGGCGCGCGGAAGATGACGCCACGGGGCCGTTTCACGCCGCAGAACGGCCGGATCCGACTATCGCGCTGCCAGAAAGAGGACGCAGTTCAAAGTTTGTGCGTTGCGTCATGTGACGCGGCGTGGCAATGTCGGCCCACCCTCCACGGATGGTCCCCCATGACGCTGAAACATCTGCTGTTCGCGACCGCGCTTTGCCTCCCGCTTCCCGTGCTGGCGCAGGTTGCGGCACCCTGCCCCGAGCTGCCGGCGACGACCGGCCTGACCTGGGAATCGAGCGAGGGCGGGGATTTCCTGTTCTGCAAGGCCCTGCGCGAAGACGGCTTCCAGGCGTTTTCCGTGATGCTGCGCGAGGAATCACAGTTCCGCGAGCGCTTCGGTCTGCGCGAGGAGAAGGGACTCATCGACGGTCACGAGGTGCGCTGGTATCGCGGCAACGTCCCCGACGCGATCGTGCGCGAAACCCTGATCGAACTCGACAACGACCTGACCGCCCACATCATGCTGCGGGTGGAGAACGAGGAGCAGCTCGCCGAAAGCCTGCGGCTCGCCGAGTCGATCCGCTTCGGCGACACCCGCATGGGCAGCAACTGACCCGCGCCCGCATGGGTGCCATGCAGGCCATGGATCTGCCCGGCGCTACGCGCGCAGGCGCGCGCAGTCGTTTCGCCGGTCAGTCGCCGCCAACGGCGGTTTCGCGGAAGCGCATGCGTTCGGCCAGCGCCCGGTTCTGCGCCAGCAGATCTTCCGAGTTGGCGCGCACCACGATGTGCGCCATGTTGCGCCGGCCCAGTTCCACCGCCGTTTCGCGCACCAGCACGTTGCGGCGCGTGACCACCTCGCCGCGGTACCAGCGCACCTCGTGGCCGTCGATCTGCGAATCCTCCTCGCGGAGGTGGCGATTGGGCCGGAACGGGGTTTCGCTTCCCAGCATCACCGAGAACGCCTGGGTGCCGTCGACACTGCTGATGGCCTTGCAGAACACGAAGTCGGGTCCGCCGACAACGTCCCAGGTCAGGTTGGAGTCGGGCGGGAGTTCGGGGCAGTTCTCAGCTGCGGCCTGCGCGACCGCGTGGCTCGACCACAGCAGGCCGGCCAGCAACAGGAACGTAGATTTCATTTGGATGCTCCACATGTAGCGAAGGGACCACGAGGTCACAGCCCTGCATGGGGGACGTGCTGTACCGCAACTGCGTCGTGGGCATTCATCTTCCAGCCAGGGGGATGAAGTCCGTTTCCATCGCCACTATACGCAATCCGCACGGCGGGCCAAGCCCGGTACGTGCTGCGCCGCGTCAATCCCGCCGCTCCGCTCCTGCTCCGGTTAACGGCTCAGAAGCGTCCGTGCTGAAGGTCCAGGAACGCCTGCATGAGCTCCTCGCGGGTGTTCATCACGAACGGCCCGTGCCGCGCTACCGGTTCGCGCAGCGGCCGGCCGGCCACCACGATCAGCCGCGCGCCCTGCGTGCCGGCGTGCAGCGCCAGCCGGTCGCCGCCGCCAAGCACCGCCAGCTCGCCGGCCGCCAGATCGCGCGCCTCGTCGCCCTCGCCCAGCGCCAGGCCGCCCTCGAAGGCGTAGGCAAAGGCGTTGTGCCCGGGCGGCAGCGGCAGCGACCAGTCCGCCTCCGGCGCCAGGCCCACGTCCAGGTACAGCGGATCGGTGGCCGGCTGCACGATCGGACCGCGCACGCCCTCCACCTCGCCGGCGATCAGCTTCACCGTCACGCCGTCGGCGGGGGCCAGCACCGGCAACTGCTGCGGCGAAAATTCCTGGTAGCGCGGCGCGGTCATCTTGTCTTTCGCCGGCAGGTTCACCCACAGCTGGAAGCCGCGCATCCGGCCCTGCTCCTGCTCGGGCATCTCCGAATGCACCAGCCCGCGGCCGGCGGTCATCCACTGCACCGATCCGGGCACCAGCAGGCCCTCGTTGCCGTGGTTGTCGCGGTGGCGCATGCGCCCGTCGAGCATGTAGGTGACGGTCTCGAAGCCGCGGTGCGGGTGGTCGGGGAAGCCGGCCAGATAGTCCTCGGGGCGGTCGGTGCCGAACTCGTCGAGCAACAGGAAGGGATCGAGGTCGGGCAGGCCCGCGCCGCCGATGACGCGGGTCAGCTTCACCCCGGCGCCGTCGGATGCGGGCACGCCGCGCACCTTGCGGGCGACGCGGGCATGGCTGTCGGGAGCGGTCGCACTCATGCGGGTTCCTCGTGGAAGATGCCGGCAGACATGGTGCCCCGGTGCGGGCCACAAAACCCGCACGGGTGGAACGCTGGTTGCAGTACTGCAGCTTCTCGAAGACGGGAGCCATGGAATCCCATGCGTCGCTGCGTGAACGGGAAGCGGGCCTACAGCGCCACGATCCGCCAGGCGCGATGGATCCGCGGATTGCGCGCGAAATCCGGCGCGATCGTCTCCGCGCTGATCTCCTCGAGCTGCGCGAACTCCGAAACCGCCTGCGCATCGAGCCGGAAGCGGCGGAAGTTGTTGGAGAAATACAGCACGCCGCCAAACGACAGCCGCGCCACCGCCAGCCGCAGCAGCTCCACGTGCGAGCGCTGCACGTCGAAGTCCCCGGCGCGCGCGGAGTTGGAGAACGTCGGCGGGTCGCAGAACACCAGGTCGTACTCGCCGCGGTCGGCGCGCAGCCAGGCCATGGCGTCGGCTTGGGCGATGCGGTGGCGGGTGCCGCCGATGCCGTTCTCGCGCAGATTGTCGGCCAGCCATTCGAGGTAGGTGGCGGACAGGTCGACGCTGGTGGTCTGCGCGGCGCCGCCCACGGCCGCGTGCACGGTGGCCGCGCCGGTGTAGCAGAACAGGTTGAGCAGGCGCGCACCCTGCGCCTCGCGCGCCAGGCGCTGGCGCAGCGGGCGGTGGTCGAGAAACAGGCCGGTGTCGAGGTAGTCGAACAGGTTCACGCGCAGCTTCGCGTCGCCCTCGCGCACGGTGATGAACTCGCCGCGACGGGCGAAATGGCCGTACTTGCTGCCGCCCCTGCCCTTGGCCCGCGTCTTCACCGCGATGCGTTCGCGGGGCACGTCCAGCGCCTCGGCGGCGCCGGCAAGCAGCTCGCCGAAGCGCCTGCGGGTCACCGCCTCCGGAATCTCGGCCGGCGCGGCGTATTCCTGCACGTGCAGCCAGCGCCTGCCGGCATCGGCTTCGGTGTAGACGTCGATCGCGGCGGCGTATTCGGGAATGTCGGCGTCGTAGGCCCGGAAACAGTCGACGTTCCCGCGCACGCGCCATGCCTTCGACGCCCTGAGCGTCTTGCGCAGGCGGTTGGCGACCATGCGCGCGCCCTCGGACAGCTCGCGCGGCGCGGCGTCGGCGCGCGCCTGCGGCTGCACCGGGTCGCAGACGATCAGCGTGCATTCGAGCGCGCCGTTGAACATCTGGTAGCTCTTCTTCGCGCGCAGGCCGGTGGCAAAGGCCAGCTCGCGGTCGCCGCACAGCAGGCTGGCGCGCCAGCCAGGAACGGCGCCGCGCAGCGCGTCGCCCAGCGCGCGGTACAGCGCCGGATCGGCGGCCAGGCGCGCGTCGTAGGGCGGATTGCACACCACGAGGCCGCGCGATGCGCCCGCGTCCGCCGGTGGATCGACCGCCGGCGCCGGATGCGCGATGTCGCGTGCCTCCCAGCGGATCGCGTCGCGCAGTCCGGCCGCCGTCGCGTTCTCGCGCGCGGCGCGGATCGCCTCGGGGTCGGCGTCGCGGCCTTCGAAAACGGCGCGCAGCGCGGCGCGGCCGGCGCGCTCGCGGGCCAGCGCCTCGTCCACCAGCGCGGCCCAGCCGTCGCGGTCGAATCCAAGCCATCGGCTCGGCGGCCGGTCGCCGTGGCGCAGCAGGCCCGGCGCGACGTCGGCCGCCATCAGCGCGCCCTCGATCAGCAGGGTGCCGCTGCCGCACATCGGGTCGAGCAGCGCGCCGCCGTCGGCATACAGGGCGGGCCAGCCGCCGCGCAGCAGCACCGCAGCGGCCAGGTTTTCCTTCAGCGGGGCAAGGCCCTGGGCGCGACGCCAGCCGCGCCGGTGCAGCGGCCCGCCGCCCAGGTCGACCGAGACGATCGCGCGGCCCTTGCGCACCACCAGGTTCAGGCGCACGTCGGGGGCTTCGAGATCGACGTCGGGACGCGCGCCGGTCGCCTCGCGCAACGCATCGACCACCGCGTCCTTGAGCCGCTGCGCCGCGTAGCGCGCGTGCGTGATCGCATCGCCGGAGACGTGGGCGTCGACCGCAAGGGTCATGTTCGCGTCGAGGTGCTCCTGCCAGGGCAGCGCGCGCGCGCCGGCGTACAGCGCTTGCTCGTCGCCGCAGTCGTATTCGGCCAGCGGCCACAGCACCCGGCTGGCCAGGCGCGACCACAGCACCGCGCGCTGGGCAACCTCCAGCCCGCCCTCGGCGTTGACCCCGGCCACGGCCGCGGTCGCGCGGCTGCAGCCCAGCGCGGCCAGCTCGTCGGCCAGCAGGTATTCCAGGCCCTTGGCGCAGGAGACGAAGAACTTCATGCCGCGAGGCTTGCAAGCAGCCTGGCGAAGGCCTGCGCCGTGGCCTCGACGTGTCCGGACAGGCGGTGCGCGTCGTCGACCAGCAGCAGGGTCGCGCTGCGCGCGCGCGCCCATTCGACCACGTCCACGGCCCGGATCAGCTCGTCATGCCAGCCGTGCACGATCGAAGTCGGCACCTCTGCCGCCACCAGCGCGGGCGCATCGCCCATGCGCGTAGGCGGCGCCATCAGGAACAGCCCCTGCACCGGCACCCGCAGCGAGACGTAGCCGGAAATCCACGCCCCCAGGCTGGAACCGGCCAGCACCAGCGGACCACGCGCGGCGGCGGCGGTGGCCAGCGCCTGCAGCCGCGCCACGCGCGCGGCCACGTCGCCATGGCGACCGAAGCCGGGACTGGCGTCCAGGTCGGTGTAGTCGGGGCGTTCATGGCTCCAGCCCAGCCGCTGCGCGACCTCGGCCAGCGCGCTGACCTTGCCCGCATGCGGCCCGCTCTCGAAGCCGTGCGAGAGGATGCAGTGGCCGCGCGCGCTCATGCCGCCACCCACTCCACCGCGTCGCCGAGATACAGCGTGCCGCCCTCCAGCACCCGCGCGCACAGCCCGCCCATGCCGCGCATCGCGTTGTAGCCGCCGGGCCCGAGCGCGGCCTCCATGCGCGAACACGGATCGCAGCCGTCGGTGCCTTCGAGCAGCACCTCGCCGATGCGGAAGCGCTGCCCCTTGAGCGCGTTCAGCGCGATGCCCGAGACCAGCAGGTTGCGGCGCAGCGTGGCCGGCGCGATCGCGGCGTGTCCGGCCAGCGCCGCGATCGCCGGCAGGTGCTCGGCCTGGATCAGGGTCACCCCGCGCTTGCCGCTGCCACCGGCGTAGCGGTCGCCGGACAGGCCCGCACCGGCCGTCGCCTGCACCGATCCGACTTCGCGCATCGGCACATCGCGCGCCGGGCGCAGGCCGATCCAGCGCAGCTGGCCGGGGCGCGGGAAGCAGGTCATCAGGCGGTGCAGATCGCTTCCGGGCGGCGGCAGTTTCATCGCGCAATGCTAGCATCGCCGCATGCCGCGACCGACCGTTGAAGCAGCGATCCACGTCGACCACCTGCCCTATGCATCGCGGCTCCAGGCCCGCGCCGCGGAAGCGGTCGACCTCGTGGTGATCCACTGCACCGAGCTGCCCGACCTCGCCAGCGCGCGCGAGTACGGCGAGCGCGTGCTCTATGACTCCGGCACCGGCAACAGCGGACACTGGTACATCGACCGCGACGGATCGATCGTCGAATACGTGCCGGCCACGCGCGTGGCCCACCACGTGCGCGGCTGCAACGGGCATTCGGTGGGGATCGAGCTGGTCAACCGCGGGCGCTGGCCGCACTGGCTCGACGCCGGCCACCAGGCGATGAAGGAACCCTACCCGGACGCCCAGGTCGCCGCCCTGCTCGCCCTGCTGGCGCAGCTGCGGGTCGCGCTGCCGGCGCTGCGCCACATCGCCGGGCACGAAGACCTGGACACCGCGCGCGTGGCCGCCGAAGACGATCCTTCGGTGATGGTCGCGCGCAAGCGCGATCCGGGGCCGCTGTTCCCCTGGCCGCGCGTGCTGGCCGCCGCGGGCCTCGAGCGCATTCCCTGAGCCGCGCCACGCCGCGCCGGCCGCGCCGGCCGCGCGCGGCGGAACCGTATAATCCGGCCACGTTCCCGCTGTGCCCGCCATGGCCCCGCCCGTCTCCGAACTGATCGAACTGCTGTCGCTCGAGCGCCTGGAGGACAACCTGTTCCGCGGCCAGAGCCGCGACATCGGCACCAAGTACGTGTTTGGCGGCCAGGTGCTGGGCCAGGCGCTGTCCGCGGCCCAGGCCACCCTGCCACAGCCGCGCCCGGCGCATTCGCTGCACGCCTACTTCCTGCGCGCCGGCGACATCGAGCATCCGATCGTCTACGACGTCGACCACACCCGCGACGGCGGCAGCTTCTCGGTGCGCCGGGTGACCGCGATCCAGCACGGCAAGGTGATCTTCTTCTGCGCGGCCTCGTTCCAGGAGCCGGAGGACGGGGTCGAACACCAGCCGCCGATGCCGCAGGTGCCCGATCCGGACGACATCGCGCCGACCGAGCCGCTGCCGCCCGAGGTGCTGGCCACCCTGCCGAGCAAGGTCCAGCGCTGGCTCAACCGCGCCGCCGGACCGTTCGAGTTCCGTCCGGTGCACCCGCGCAACGAACTGCATCCGGCGCGCCAGCCGCCGTTCAACCAGGTCTGGTTCCGGCTCGGCGAACGCGTCGGCGACGGCCCCGAGCTGCACCGCGCCCTGCTCGCCTACGCCTCGGATTTCCACCTGCTGGGCACGGCCACCTTCCCGCACGGGATCAGCTACTACCAGCCCGACGTGCAGATGGCCTCGCTCGACCACGCGCTGTGGTTCCACCGCCCGTTCCGCGCCGACGAATGGCTGCTGTACGCGATCGACAGCCCCAGCGCCCAAGGCGCGCGCGGGCTGGCCCGCGGCCAGGTGTTCAGCCGCGACGGCCGGCTGGTGGCCAGCACGGTGCAGGAGGGAATGATCCGCGTCGTCGGCGGCGCTGCGCGCGGGAAACCGGCGACGGGAGCGGGCTGAGGTGCGCCAGGTCTTCAGCAGCGCCCGGATCGAGAACGCCGAGGCCGTCGCCAGGCTGCTCCGGGACGAGGGCATCGAGGTGCGGCTGGAAAACGGCCGCGGCTTCCGCAGTTCGATCCGCGGCAACTTCAGCTATCGCGAGCGTGCCGACGCCGGTCCGCGCGCGGAGGTCTGGGTGGTGCGTTCGGACGACCAACCGCGCGCGCGCCAGCTGCTGCGCGAGGCCGGCCTGCTCGAGGCCAGCCCGGCCAGCGTCGACAGCTTCCTGCCCGCCAGCGGCCACGCGGCGCGGATGCGGACGTCCTCGCCGGTCCGGCGCGCGCGGCTGCAGCTGTGGCTGATGATCGCGGGCGTGATCGCGCTGGCGCTGTGGCTCAACCAGTTCCGCAACCCGGGCTGGGACCTGCCCGAACCCGCGGCCGCGCCGGTCGCCCCGACCCCGCTCGATCCGGCACTGCAGCCGGTGGTCACCGACGCCGGCACCGCATACCGCATCCCCGTTCCGCCCGCCCTGGCCGCGACCCTGGCCGCGCTGGAGCTGGCGGACGCGCCGGCGGCCACGCTGTGCCTGTCGGTGGACGGCGAGGACGCCGGCGAGGCTGCGCTCGCCAGCGCGCGCGCGGCCGGCCTGGAGCCGCAGCCGGCGGCCGCCTGCGCAGGCGCGGGCGAATGGCTGCTGGTATCGATCAGCGAGTACCGCACCGATGGCTCTGGCGCCGGCACGGTCGCGCTCGCCACCACCCGCGCCGGATCGGACGTCCGCGAGCGCCGGCTGGAGGTGCGCCGCGACGGGAATGAATGGCACGTGGCCGATACACTCTGAGCAGTCACATCCCGCACGCCGCTGCGGTCACGCCCCCAGGCCCCTGCATCCGACCGCCATGTCCAACGAAGCCATCGACCTGCTGATCAAGCGCGAACTGCCGGCCGCCGTGCAGGGCGACCGCGACGCCTACGGCCGCATCGTGGTCGCCAGCCAGAACGCGGTGACCGCGGTGGCGCTGGCGATCACCCGCGACGTGCCGGCCAGCGAGGACATCGCCCAGGAGGCCTTCCTCTCGGCCTGGCAGAACCTGCGGCGGCTGCAGAACCCGTCGAGCTTCCTGCCCTGGCTGCGCCAGATCACCCGCAACCTCGCCTTCGACCACCTGCGGCGGCACCGCAACCGCGCCATCGGCGGCGAGGCGGCGGAGATCGCGATCAGCCACGCCGCCGATCCCTCGCTGCTGCCCGAAGAACAGCTGATCGACGCCGAGCGCGAACGCCTGGCCGCCGAGTTGATTTCCGAGCTTCCCGAGGACAGCCGCGAAGTGCTGCTGCTGTACTACCGCGAGGGCCAGAACTCGCGCCAGGTGGCGGAGCTGCTCGGCCTGTCGGACGCCGCCGTGCGCAAGCGTCTCTCGCGTGCGCGCAAGAGTCTGCACGGCGACCTGCTGTCGCGCTTCGGCGAGTTCGCCCGCGCCACGGCCCCGGGCACGGCCTTCGCCGTGGGCGTCACCGCGATGCTGGGCTTCAGCCGTCCGGCCGCGGCCGCGGGCTTCGCCAAGGTCGGCGGCAGCGTGATGGGCAGCGTGCTCGGCAAGGGCGTGCTGGGCACGGCCGGCGCGCTGGGCGGGGGCCTGCTGGCCGGCCTGGTCACCGCGTGGCTGTGCCGGAAGATGCTCACCGCCTATGCCGACGACGAAGCCGAGCGCGGCGAGATCCTGCGCGTGTACCACACCTACATCTGGACCTCGCTGCTGGCCGTGGGCCTGACCCTGGCCGCGGCCTTCAGCTTCGACAGCCTGGTGCCGACCTACGCGCTGGCGCTGGCGGCGATCGCGATCCTCAACTGGCAGCTGCTCGGACCGCTGGCGCGGGTGATGCAGCCGCTGCTGCGCCGCGACGCCATGCGCAATCCGGACGGCGCGCGCATGCGCCAGCTGCTGTACCGGCTGACCTTCGGCCCCAGCGGTGTGGCCATCAGCAACCTCGCGATCGTCGGCGGCCTGGTGCTGCTGTATCTCAGGGCTTGAACGTAGAGCTTTTTTTGCCACGGATTTACGCGGATCAGGGCGGATTTACACGGATAGGGCAAAAGCTCCTGATTGTTGTAGCAGCAGCTATAGCTGCGATCAGGCGCTGCGCCGAGTCCGTGACACTTCGATCAAGGGTCGCAACTGTCTGACTCGGGGACCCGTCGCCGCAAGGCAGGCTGCCGCCATCGCAGCTGTAGCTGCTCCTGCACGCATGAGCTTTGGCTTGATCCGTGTAAATCCGCCCCGATCCGCGTAGATCCGTGGCAAAAAGAAAGGCCGGGCACGAAGCCCGGCCTTTCCCGTTCCCAGCCGCGCTGTCACCGCGCAACCGGCCTCAGCGGGGCCCGCGCTTGCCCGCCTCAAGTTCGGCACGGCTGAGCAC
>JAEWGI010000031.1 GCA_023388355.1 Pseudomonadota bacterium | reverse complement strand
TTCCTCACCCGTCCGCCACTCGCCACCCAGGGAGCAAGCTCCCCTGTGCTGCCGTTCGACTTGCATGTGTTAGGCCTGCCGCCAGCGTTCACTCTGAGCCAGGATCAAACTCTTCACTTAAATTTTTCGGTCCGACCCGAAGGTCTCGCCTAATAGCTTGAGTGCAGTCGTCGTCCCGAGCTCCAAATTACTCGCTTGCATTGCTGCATTTGAATTGACTTGTTGCTCTGTTACGAACGTCTGCAAGATGGACAGTTATCCACCGGCCAGACGCCCGCACAAGTCACCTGCGCACACTGTCAAAGATCGTGGAGACCGGCCTCAGCGCCTTGACTCCGTACCCGTTGGCTTTTCGCCTCAGGGAGCCGCACATGATAGCGCGGTTTTTGCTTTCGTCAACACCCCTGAAGGGGTTCTGACCGTCCGCTTCAGGTTCCGGCCCGGAGGCCTTCCGTCGAAGCGAGCCGCACATTCTAGCCCGTTTTTTCCGTCCGTCAACACCTCGTGGAGAGGTTTTTTCCGGTCCGGGCCGGCCCTGTCGCGTCGCCGCCCGATGTGCGGGGCGCGCATTCTGCACGTTCGCCATGCGCTTGCCTAGCCCCCCCGCGGCGGCGCGCCTTGACGGGGCCGCCGCGCTGGCCGATGTTGCGGCCCTCGCGCCTTCCGGATGCCTCCATGCGCCCTGCCCTCCGCATCGCCGTCCTGGTCCTGTCCACTTGCCTGTGCGGTTGCGCGAGCGCGGATGCGACGTGGGTGGAACTGGGCGGCCAGCGCTATGCGGTGGAAGTGGCGGACGACGATGCAGAGCGGGCGCGCGGACTGATGTTCCGCGACGCGATGCCGGAGGACCAGGGCATGCTCTTCATCCACGACCGCGAGGGACCGCTGGCGTACTGGATGAAGAACACGAAGATCGCGCTCGACATCCTGTATTTCGACCAGTCGCTGGTGCTGGTGTCGCAGCAGCGCGACGTGCCGCCGTGCTCGGCCGGCAATGCCTGCCCTGCGTATCCGAGCAGCCGTCCCGCGCGCTATGTGCTGGAACTCAACGCGGGCCAGGCCGCGCGCCTGGACCTGGTCGATGGCGCGCGCCTGCGCCTGTCGCCGGCCCTGCAGGATGCGCCCTGACCATGCGAAGGACAAGCCTTGCGCGCGCGTACGTCGCGGCGCAGTCTTGAGTGCATGGACGCGACCAATCCCCTGCCGGACTGGGCCACGCTTGCGGCGCTCGACGACGAGGCGCTGCCGCTGCTCGACGCGGCGCTGCTGATCGCCCGCGACGAGTATCCGGACCTCGAGCCACGCCGCTATGCGCTGCAGGTGCAGGGCCACGCTTCGCACCTGCGCGGGCTGATCGACCGCGAGTCGCACCTGGCGCTGAAGATGCGTGCGATCAACCAGTACCTGTTCGAGGAAGTCGGCTACGCGGGCAACCACGACGAGTACTACGATCCGCGCAACAGCTATCTCAACGAGGTGTTCGAGCGGCGGCTTGGCAATCCGATCTCGCTGGCGCTGGTGCAGATGGCGGTGGCGCGCGAGGTGGGCCTGCCGCTGGACGGGGTCTCGTTCCCCGGGCATTTCCTGGTGCGGCTGCCGGTGGATGACGGGGTACTGGTGATGGATCCGTTCAACCGCGGGCGCCCGCTCGACGTGGACGAGCTGCGCCAGCGCGCGCGCGTCCACATGGGCGGAGACGTACCCGACGACGACGCGCTCTCGCAGATCCTGTACCCGGCCTCCAACCGCGCGATCCTGGTGCGCATGCTGCGCAACCTGCACGGGGTCTACCAGGAGCGCGGCGACTGGGAGCGCGCGACCCGCAGCGCCGACCGCGTGCTCCGGTTGCTGCCCGACAATCCCGAGTCGCTGCGCGACCGCGGGCTCGGCTACCTCGAACTGGGCCATCTGTCCGGCGCGCGCGAGGATCTGCGCCGCTACCTGGCGCGACAGCCGCGCGCCGACGACGCGGCCGACATCCGCATGCGCCTGATCGACGCCGGCCAGCACACCGGGCGCCTGCACTGAGGCGCAGGCGCGGCTGGCCGTACTAGAGCGGGATCATCTCGAAGTCGTCCTTGGTGACGCCGCAGTCCGGACAGGTCCAGGTCTCGGGCACGTCTTCCCAGCGCGTGCCCGGGGCGATGCCGTCGTCGGGCAGGCCTGCGGCCTCTTCGTAGACGAAACCGCAGACCACGCACATCCAGCTGCGGTAGGACGAGTCGTTCATCGGATAATGGGCGCCGGGTTCAGGAGGATGCACGGCATTGTCCCATTCCAGGCACGACGTTGAAACGCCCGCCGCGGCGGCGGCCCGCGCGCGCGGCCTGTACCCGGTCACGCCGGACATGGCCGACACCGGCGCGCTGATGGCGCTGGTGGAACCGGTGCTGCCGTTCGCCACCTGGCTGCAGTACCGGAACAAGGGCGCGGATGCGGCGCTGCGGCGCGAACAGGTGCAGTCGCTGCTGGCGGCGTGCCGGGCGCACGGCGTGCCGCTGATCGTGAACGACGACTGGCGGCTGGCGGCCGACTGCGGCGCCAACGGCGCGCACCTGGGCGAGGACGACGGCGCGCTGCGCGATGCGCGCACGGCGCTCGGCGACGGCGCGATCCTTGGCGCTTCCTGCTACGACTCGCTTGAACTCGCGCAGGGCGCGGCGGCGGCGGGCGCCAGCTATGTCGCGTTCGGCGCCTTTTTCCCGACCCTGACCAAGGCCACGACCCGTCGCGCCGGCACGCGGCTGCTGCGCGATTCGGCCGCCCTGGGCGTGCCGCGGGTGGCGATCGGCGGCATCAATGCCGACAATGCGGCGGCATTGGTGGCCGCCGGCGCGGACCTGCTGGCGGTGGTGGGCGGGGTGTTCGGCGCGCCCGATCCGGCCGCCGCCGCCCGCGCCTGCCTGCGCGCCTTCGCCCTCTCGCCGGACGCCTGAGCGCACGGCGCCACGCCACACCTTCCCGATCCAGCACGGACTTCCACGCCATGAACCACGATCGATCCCAGGCCCTGTTCGAGCGCGCCCGCGAGCGCATGCCCGGCGGCGTCAATTCGCCGGTGCGCGCGTTCAAGTCGGTCGGCGGCGAGCCGTTCTTCGTCGCCCGCGCCGATGGCGCGTACCTGCACGACGTGGACGGCAACCGCTACATCGACTACGTGGGCTCCTGGGGTCCGATGATCGTCGGCCACAACCATCCGGCCGTGCGCGAGGCGGTGGCGGCCGCGATCGGCGACGGCCTGTCCTACGGCGCGCCCTGCCCGGCCGAGGTGACGATGGCCGAGCGCATCGCGCAGCTGGTGCCGTCGTGCCAGATGGTGCGGATGGTCAACTCCGGCACCGAGGCCACGCTGTCGGCGATCCGGCTGGCGCGCGGCGCGACCGGGCGGATGAAGATCGTCAAGTTCGAGGGCTGCTACCACGGCCACGGCGATTCCTTCCTGGTCAAGGCCGGCAGCGGCGCGCTGACCTTCGGCGTGCCGACCTCGCCGGGCGTGCCCAAGGCGCTGGCCGACCTCACGCTCACCCTGCCCTACAACGATTTCGACGCCGCGACCGCGCTGTTCGACGAAGCCGGGGACGAGATCGCCGGCCTGATCATCGAACCGGTGGTCGGCAACGCCAACTGCCTGCCGCCGCGCGAGGGCTATCTGCAGCACCTGCGCGAGCTGTGCACGAAGCACGGCGCGCTGCTGATCTTCGACGAGGTGATGACCGGCTTCCGCGTTGCGCTCGGCGGCGCGCAGGCGCGTTACGGCGTTGTGCCGGACCTGAGCACCTTCGGCAAGATCATCGGCGGCGGCATGCCGGTGGGCGCCTACGGTGGCCGGCGCGAGCTGATGGAGCAGGTCGCGCCGGCCGGCCCGGTCTACCAGGCCGGCACGCTCAGCGGCAACCCCGTGGCGATGGCAGCCGGGCTGGCGATGCTGGACCTGGTATCGCAGCCGGGCTTCCACGACCGGCTGGAAACCACCACGAACACGCTGTGCGATGGCCTGGAGGCGGCTGCGCGCGACGCTGGCGTAGCGTTCACCAGCAACCGCGTCGGCGCCATGTTCGGGCTGTTCTTCACCGGCGACGCCTACGTGGACACGTATGCGCAGGCGGTGGCCTGCGACACCACCGCGTTCAACCGCTTCTTCCACGCGATGCTCGAACGCGGCGTGTTCCTCGCGCCGTCGGCGTTCGAAGCCGGATTCGTGTCCAGCGCGCACGATGCCGCGGCGATCGACGCCACGCTCGAAGCCGCACGCGGTGCCTTCAGGAGCGTGGCCGATGCCCGGCCCGGCTGAGCGACCCGAGGCCGCGGACCCCGGCAGCGGCAGCCCGTTCGAAAAGGAATACCTGCCGGCCTCGACGGAGGGTGCGCGCTACCGCTGGTTCAGGCGCATCTTCCACCACGACGCGCCCGACGAACGCAATTTCGACCTGGTGCTGATCGCGGTCATCCTCGCCAGCGTCGTGGTCGTCCTGCTCGACAGCGTGCCTTCGATCAAGGCGCGCTGGCACGGCTGGCTGTATGCCGCGGAATGGGCCTTCACCCTCGCGTTCACCTTCGAGTACCTGGTCCGGCTGTGGGTCGTGAAGCGGCCGTGGCGCTATGCCAAAAGCTTCTTCGGCATCATCGACCTGCTGGCGATCCTGCCGACCTTCCTCTCGCTGCTGTTTCCAGCGACCGCCTCGTTCGCGGTGATCCGGGCGCTGCGGCTGCTGCGCGTATTCCGGGTCCTGAAGCTGGTCGAGTACTCCAGCGAGGCCGGGGTGCTGATCCAGGCACTGCTGCGCAGCAGGCGCAAGATCTTCGTCTTCATCGCTACGCTGGTCACCATCGTGATCATCTTCGGCGCGCTGATGTACGTGGTGGAGGGACCGGATCGCGGCTTCACCAGCATCCCGGCCGGCATGTACTGGGCGATCGTCACCGTGGGCACGGTCGGCTACGGCGACATCGCGCCCGGCACGCCGTTCGGGCGCCTCGTCACGTCGGTGCTGATCGTGATCGGCTACAGCATCATCGCCGTGCCCACCGGCATCTACACCGCGGAACTGGCGCGTTCGCTGCAGCCCAGGCGCCGCCAGCTGCGCTGCACCGAGTGCGGGCTGCCGGACCACGAAGCCGACGCCTGGCATTGCCGCAAGTGCGGACGCGCCTTGCCGCACGACTCCTGAGCCGCGCCCGCGCCGGCTAGTTGGCCCGGCGCAGGGCGCGCTCCAGGCGCGCCAGCCCGTCGCCCACCTCGGCATCGGTGATGTTCAGCGGCGGCACCAGGCGCAGGACGTCGGGACCGGCCTGCAGCAGCAGCAGGCCCTCGGCCGCGGCCAGATCGAGCAGCTCGCCGGCGCGGCCGGCATGCGCCGGTGCGAGCACCGCGCCCAGCATCAGGCCGCGGCCGCGCACGCCGGAGAACAGGCCGCCCCCCGCCGCCTCCAGCCCGGCCCGCAGGGCTGCCGCCTGGCGGCCGACGTTGGCCATGACCTCCGGCGACGACAGCTTGCGCAGCGCCACGCGCGCCACCGCCGCCGCCAGCGGATTGCCCCCGAAGGTGGTGCCGTGGTCGCCGAACTGCATGGCCTCGGCGACCCTGGGCCCGGCAAGCATCGCGCCGATCGGGAAGCCACCGCCGAGCGCCTTGGCCAGGGTGACGATGTCGGGCTTCACCTCGTCCTGCCAGTGCGCGAAGAGGGTGCCGGTGCGTCCCATGCCGCTCTGGATCTCGTCGAGCACCAGCAGCGCGTCGTGGTGGTCGCACAGCTCGCGCGCCGCGCGCAGGAAGCCGGGCGCCGCGGGGGTGACGCCGCCCTCGCCCTGCACGGGCTCGAGCAGCACCGCGGCCACGTCGCCGCCGGCCATGGCCACCTCGAGGGCGGTGGCGTCATTGAAATCGACATAGCGGAAGCCGCCCGGCAATGGTTCGTAGCCGGCCTGGTACTTGGGCTGCGCGGTGGCGGTCACCGTCGCCATCGTGCGTCCGTGGAAGCTGCCGCGGAAGGTGACGATGACCCGCCGGGACGGTTCGCGCCCCTGCGCCGCGGACCACTTGCGCACCAGCTTGATCGCGGCTTCGTTGGCCTCGGCGCCGGAATTGCACAGGAACACGCGCTCGGCGAAGCGCGAGGCCGCAACCAGTTCCGACGCCAGGCGCAGCGGCGGCTCGCTCAGGAAGACGTTGCTGGTGTGCCAGAGCCTGGTGGCCTGGTCCTGCAGCGCGGCCACGAGGTCGGGATCGGCGTGGCCCAGGCCGCAGACCGCGATCCCCCCGGCGAAATCGACGTAGTCGCGGCCCTCGATGTCCCACAGTCGCGCGCCCTGGCCGCGGTCGAGGATCATCTGGCGCTGCCGGTACACCGGCAGGTAGCGCTGCTGCCCGAGGGCGACGAGGTCGGCGGTGCTGGTGGAATCGTTCATGGCGCTGCGGGCGGTGGCGTGGCCGGCCATTGTGCCGCTTCCGGGTGGGGGATGGACGGTCGGTCGCGGCGCCCGCCGGCACGGTCACCCCGCGACCGGACTCCATCGCCCCGCGGGCGTGGAGGCGCGGGCGGGGGCGTTCACCAGGTGCCGGTATTGGGCATCGACGCCCAGGGTTCGGCGGGCGCCAGGGCCTGTCCCTTCTGCAGCAGTTCGATCGAGATCAGGTCGGGCGTGCGCACGAAGGCCATGCGGCCATCGCGCGGCGGGCGGTTGATGGTCACGCCCAGCGACCGCAGGTGCGCGCAGAGCGCGTAGATGTCGTCCACGGCGAAGGCCAGGTGGCCGAAGTTGCGGGCGCTGCCGTAGTCCTCCGGCGGCGAGCCGTCTTCGGGCGGCCAGTTGTACGTCAGCTCGATCTCGGCCTGCGGATTGTCCGGTGCGCCGAAATAGACCAGGGTGAAACGGCCGGCATCGTTGTCGATGCGCCGCGTCTGGCGCAGGCCCAGGCCTTCGGTGAAGAAGCAGCTGGTTGCGTCCAGGTCGTGGACGCGGATCATCGCGTGCAGGTACTGCATGGTGGCGCTCCGTGGCGACGGCGATGCCGGGCAGCTGGCATTATCGCGTGTCCACACGATACCGGCGCAGACATGACCTGCACGCACCGTTTCGACACCCTTGCCGCGCACGCCGGCGTCGCCCCCGATCCGGCCAGCGGCGCGCTGTCGCCGCCGCTGCAGCTGGCGACCACGTTCGAACATGCGCCGGACGCCTCCACGCCGCATGGCTACCTCTACCAGCGCTACGGCAGCCCGAACCAGGCCCAGCTCGAACAGGTCCTGGCGACGCTCGACGGCGGCGCACGGGCGATGTTCTTCGCCACCGGCATGACCGCCGGCACCACGGCCATGCAGGCGCTGCCGGCGGGCAGCGAACTGCTGATCGCCGACGACACCTATTTCGGCTACCGCGCGGTGGGGGCGAAGTGGCTGGACCGCTGGGGCGTGCGCCATCGCGTGATCGACATGACCAGCCTGGACGCGGTGCGCGCCGCGATCACCCCGGACACGCGCCTGCTGTGGGCCGAGACGCCGTCCAACCCGCTGCTGAAAGTCTGCGACATCGCCGCACTGGCGCAGATCGCGCGCGACGCCGGCGCCCGGCTGCTGGTCGACGGCACCTTCGCCACCCCGGCGCTGCAGCAGCCGCTGGCGCTGGGCGCGGATATCGTGCTGCATTCGGCCACCAAGTACCTGGGCGGCCACGGCGACGTGATGGGCGGCGTGCTGGCCTTCGCCGCCGACGACGATTTCGCCGCCGAATGCCACGAGCTGCGCCGCCAGACCGGCAACACCGCATCGCCGTTCAACGCCTGGCTGGTGCTGCGCGGGCTGCGCACGCTGCCTGTGCGGATCGAGCGGCACTGCCGCAACGCCGCCGCGGTGGCGGAGTTCCTGCAGGCGCATGCACGCGTGGAGGCGGTGCACTATCCGGGGCTGGCCACGCATCCGGGCCATGCGGTGGCGGCGCGGCAGATGCGCGGCGGCTTCGGCGGCATGCTGTCGTTCGAGGTCGCCGGCGGGCGCGAGGCGGCGCTGGAAGTGGCAGGCCGGCTGCGGCTGTTCACCAACGCCACCTCGCTGGGTTCGACCGAGTCGCTGGTCGAGCACCGTGCGTCGATCGAGGAGCCGCGCGTGGTCTCGCCGCAGGGACTGCTGCGACTGTCGGTGGGGCTGGAGGATCCGCGGGACCTGGTCGACGACCTGGCGCAGGCCCTGGGCTGATGGCTGATGGCCCCGTTCCGCGCGGGGTCCGGCGCGCGTTGCGGCTGCGCGGTGCAGGGTATGGGCCCGGGGGTCAGCCCAGGAACAGGTCCGGCAGCAGCGGCCGCGCGGGATCGACGGCGTAGCCGGACAGGTCGGTCACGCCGGCATCGGCCAGCACCTCGTCGTCGATCAGGAAGCGGCCTGTGAAGCCTGCCGCCGGGCGCGTCAGGATGGCGTGCGCGGCGTCGGCCATGATCTCCGGGCGGCGCGCGCCGGCGGCGTCGACGCCGGGGATCATGTTCAGCGCGTCGGTGGCGATGATGGTGCGTGGCCACAGCGCGTTGATCGCCACGCCGCGATCGGCGAATTCCGCCGCCAGGCCGAGGGTGACGAGGCTCATGCCCATCTTGGCCAGGGTGTAGCCGGTGTGCGGCGCCCACCACTTCGGATCGAGCGAGGGCGGCGGCGCCAGGGTGAGGATGTGCGGGTTGGCCGCCTGCAGCAGGTGCGGCAGGCAGGCCTGCGCGCACAGGAAGCTGCCGCGGGCATTGACCTGCTGCATCAGGTCGAAGCGCTTCATCGGCGTGTCAAGCGCGCCGCGCAGCCAGATCGCACTGGCGTTGTTGACCAGGATGTCGATCCCGCCGAAGGTTTCGACGGCCTGCGTCACCGCCGCACGCACCTGCTCCTCCTCGCGGATGTCGCAGCGGATCGCAAGCGCCTGCCCGCCCGCTTCCTCCACCGCCCGGGCGGCGGTATGGATGGTGCCCGGCAGCTTCGGATTGGCCACCTCGGACTTGGCCGCGATCACCACGTTGGCGCCATCGCGCGCCGCGCGCAGAGCGATCGCGAGGCCGATGCCGCGGGAGGCGCCGGTGATGAGGAGGGTTCTGTTGGCGAGGCTGCCCATGGTGACAAAGTTGATGGTTGGTGGTTGCGGGATGGCGGTCGGTCAGTGCAACGAGGCGGGAGAGGCGGGGCGATCCACCAACGACCAGCCATCCAGCCAGCGCTTCACGGTTTCGGTCCCTGCCCCTCATTGTCCTCCCACTTCAGCACCCGCCGGGTGACGAAGCGGTACACCGGCTTGCCGGTGCCGAACCAGGCGTCGCGCACCCAGGAATTGCGCTTGAGCACGCGCCGTTCCACCGGCGTCAGCGCCTCGCGGCAGTACATGCGCTTGTGCTTGAGCAGGTGGCGCAGGTCCTCGCGGAACAGCAGCCGCATCCAGCGCGAGCGCGGATGGCCGCGGCTGGCGAGCTGGAAGTCGATCAGTGCCGGGCGGCCGTCCTCGAGCACCAGCCAGTTGGCCTCCTTGGCCAGGTCGTTGTGGGCGACGCCGCGCCGGTGCAGCTGCAGCAGCAGGCGGCGCGCACCGTGGAAGTACGCCAGGTCGCCGCGCGGCGGACGCTGGTACATCGCCGCGCCCTCCATGTAGCTGCGGTCGAGCCGGCGTCCGTCCCAGCGCAGCAGCTGCGGCACGTCGGCCATGCCGGCGATCGCCGCCAGCGCCAGCGCCTCGCGCCGGGCCAGCCACCAGGCCGGAAGGCGCAGCCAGGCGGGCACGTGGGCCAGGTCGCGGCGCACGAACCCGCCGTCGGCGCCGCGCATCAGCGAGATGCGGCCGAAGCTGTCCGCCTTCAGCGCGCGGATCTCGGTGGCGGGGTCTCGTTCCATGGTCGAAGTGTAGGCGAGCGGTCAGGGGCGGCTGTCATAATCGGCCGATGGAATCCGGCTGGTTCGACGCCACGCTCGCCTGGATCAGCGCGCACCCGGTCGCCGCCGGCGGACTGATCTTCCTGATCGCGTTCTGCGATGCCATCGTCGTGCTCGGCATCCTGGTGCCGGCGCTGCCGCTGCTGTTCGCGATCGGCGCGCTGATCGGGCTGGGCCATATCGACGGCCCCTATGCGATTACCTGCGCCGCGGCCGGCGCCTTCATCGGCGACGGCATCGGCTACTGGGTGGGTCGCCGCTGGGGGCCGCAGCTGCGCGAGCACTGGCCGTTCCGGCGCTATCCGCAGCTGCTCGACCGCGGCGAGCAGGTGTTCCGCCGCCACGGCACCACCGGCATCCTGATCGCGCGCTTCGTCGGCGCGATCCGCGCCTTCGTGCCCGCCATCGCCGGCATGCTGCGGATGCCGCTGCGGCGCTACGTGCCGATGAGCCTGCTGGCCTGTTTCCTCTGGGCGGGCCTGTTCCTGGCGCCGGGCTGGATCTTCGGCGCCTCCTACGACGCGGTGGCCGCGGTGGCCGACCGGCTGGTGCTGGTGCTCGGCGGCCTGCTGCTGGTGCTGGCGCTGGCCTGGGCGGGCGTGCTCTACAGCTACCGCTGGTTCGACCGCCACGCCAACGCGCTGCTGGCGCGGGCGCTGCTGTGGACCCGCTCGCACCCGCGCCTGGGCCGGTACGCGGCCGCGCTGATCGACCCCAGGCGACCCGAGTCGGCCTCGCTGGCGATCCTGGCCGCCTGCCTGCTGGCGATCGGCTGGGCCTGGTTCGCGCTGCTGGTCACGGTCTGGATGCGCGGCGAGCCGCTCGCCCTGGACCTGTCGCTGTACCGGGCGATGTACGAGTTGCGCAACCCGCTTGCCGACCGCCTGATGGCCGGCCTGGCCTCGATCGGCGACTGGGAGGTGCTGCTGCCGGCGGCCACCCTGACGCTGGCGTGGCTGCTGTGGCGGCGGCGCTGGATCGCCGCGGTGCACTGGGTCGCGGCGCTGGCGTTCGGGCTGGTGCTCACCACCGGACTCTCGCGCCTGGTGGACATGCCGCTGCCGCCCACCGCGCCCAGCGGCTTCGGCTTCCCCTCGGTGTCGGTGACCATGGGCACGATCGCCTTCGGCTTCTTCGCGGTGCTGATCGCGCGCGAACTGCCCGGACGCTCGCGGGTGTGGCCGTACATGGTCTCGGGCCTGGTGGTGGCGCTGCTGGGCTTCGCCCGGCTGTACCTGGGCGCGCACTGGCTCAGCGACGTGGTCGGCGGGATGCTGCTCGGCATTGTCTGGCTGCTGCTGCTGGGCATCGCCTATCGCCGGCACGTGGCGCGCTCGTTCTGGATGCGGCCGCTGGCGGCGGTGTTCTATCTGAGCTTCGCGGTGGCCGCGCTGTGGCATGCGCCCAGGGCGGTCGATCCGTTGCTGGAGCGCTTCCAGGCGCCGCCGCCGTCGCTGGTGCTGGACATCGCAGGGTGGTGGGAACGCGACTGGACGCGGCTGCCGGCGCAGCGCCGCGAGCGCGACGCCAGCCGGCGCTGGAGCCTGGAGCTGCAGGTGGCCGGGCCGCTGGAGCCGCTGCAGGCGCAGCTGCACGGGCAGGGCTGGCGGGTCCAGGCGCAGGCGAACTGGACCGCCACCCTGGGCCTGCTCGACGACGACGTTCCGGCCGAACGCCAGGCCGTGCTGCCGGCCACCCTCGGCGCCGAGGCCGAGTCGCTGCTGCTGCGGCGCGCCGACGCCGACGGTCGGCTGCAGGTGCTGCGCCTGTGGCGGGCGCCGGCGCTGCTCGCCGACGGCACCGCGCTGTGGATCGGCGTCACCCAGACCCTGGAATACGAGCGGCCGCTGTCGGGCCTGTTCGGGATCTGGCTGCCGGTGCCGGACAACGACGCTGCCTTCATCGCGCTGCGCCGCTCGCTGGCCGGCTTCGCGCTGCGCGAAGCGCCGCATCCCGACAGCGGCGCGCCGGTGCTGCGCGTGCGCACCGATGCCGCCGGCTCAGGAGAGCAGCGCTAGCAGCGCGTCCAGGCGCCGGTCGGGGTCGTCTTCCTGCAGCAGGCCCTGGCGCTGGCGCGGACTCAAGGGCAGCAGTTCGGCCAGGCGCCAGCCCACCCAGGCCGCGTCGTCGTAACGGTCTTCGGGCGCCCGCGCGCCGGCGCCGCCGACCCGCTCGTGGATCCTGCGCAGCACCTCGCCCAGCAGCGCGTGCTGCGGCTGCAGTTCGACCACCGGATCGGATGCGCACCAGTCCACTTCGGCCACCACCAGGCCGTTGTCGCGGACCGTGGTGCGGACGACACGGAACCTGCGCCCGCCGCGCAGGCGCAGCTGCAGCAGGCCGTCGGCGCCGCTGCCGAAATCCTCGATCCGGGCCTCGGTGCCCAGCGCCACCGGCGTGGCCGGTGCGCCAACCTCGCCACCTGTCCCGATCAGGCAGATCCCGAAGCCGGTGCCGCTGCGCCCGCAGTCGCGCACCAGGTCGAGATAGCGCGGCTCGAATACGCGCAGGTCGAGCGCGGCCCCGGGCACGAGCACCGTATGCAGGGGAAACAGCGGCAGCGTCTCGGCCATGGCGGAAGGCTCCGGGGCGCGGACGGCCTCAGTCCCCGCCCAGCAGCGCCAGGAAGCGGCGCGGCGCGCCGTCGAAGCCGCCATTGGACATGAACACGACGTGGTCGCCCTCGCCCGCCGTCTCGCGCAGGGCCGCCAGCAGCGCGTCGGCGTCGGCCACCGCGCGCGCGCGGCCACGCACCGCCGACACGACCTTCGCCGCATCCCAGGGCAGCTCCGGCCGGGCCAGGAACAGCACCTCGTCCGCGCCTTCCAGCGAGGGCGCCAGCGCGTCGGCGTGCGCACCCAGGCGCATCGAATTGCTGCGCGGCTCGATCGCCACCACGATCCGCGCATCGCCCACTTTCGCGCGCAGGCCGGCCAGGGTGGTGGCGATCGCGGTGGGATGGTGGGCGAAATCGTCGTACACGGTGATCCCGCGCGCCTGCCCCAGCAGCTCCATGCGCCGCTTCACCCCGCGAAACTCCGCGAGCGCCGGGAGCACCTTCGCCGCGTCCACGCCCACCGCCGCGCAGGCGGCGATCGCGGCCAGGCCGTTGAGCACGTTGTGGTCGCCCAGCAGCGGCCACTCGACCACGCCCAGCGCGCGCGCGCCGTGCAGCACCTCGAACGCACTGCCGTCCTCGCGCAGCCTGCGCGCCCGCCATTCGAAGCCATCGTCGAAGCCGAAGCGCTCCACCGGCGTCCAGCACCCCATCTCCAGCACCTCGCGCAGGCGCGCGTCGTGGCCGTTGACCAGCAGCCGCCCGCGCCCGGGCACGGTGCGCACAAGGTGATGGAACTGGCGCTGGATCGCGGCCACGTCCGGGAAGATGTCGGCGTGGTCGTATTCGAGGTTGTTGAGGATCGCCACCAGCGGCCGGTAGTGGACGAACTTGCTGCGCTTGTCGAAGAACGCGGTGTCGTATTCGTCGGCTTCGACGACGAAGGGGATCCGGGAGTCGGGATTCGGGATCCGGCCGCCTCCTCCAAGCCGCGCCGAGACGCCAAAATCATCGGCTACCCCGCCGATCAGGAAGCCCGGCTCGCGTCCCGCCGCCTGCAGCAGGTAGGCCAGGATCGTGGTGGTCGTGGTCTTGCCGTGGGTGCCGGCAACGGCCAGCACGTCGCGGCCGGGCAGCACCTGCTCGCGCAGCCATTCGGCGCCCGAGGTGTAGGCGCGGCCGCTGTCGAGCACCGCTTCCACCGCCGGGTTGCCGCGCGACAGCGCGTTGCCGACCACCACTGTCTCGCAGTCGGGCGAGATGTGCCCGGGCAGATAGCCCTGCCTGAGCTCGATGCCCAGGCGCTCGAGCTGGGTCGACATCGGCGGGTAGACGGCCTGGTCGCTGCCCTCGACCTGGTGGCCGAGTTCCCGCGCCAGCGCGGCGACGCCGCCCATGAAGGTGCCGGCAATGCCGAGGATATGGAATTTCAAGGCGGACCTGCGTAAGGCATGACAGCCGCGCACTTTACCCAAAGCCGCGCATGCCGGCCGCCTGACGCGGGTCAAGGCGGTCGTGCCGGCGGCGGCTAGACTGCGGACAGTCCAGACCGGAACCACGCGCCATGCCCTGCATCCGTTCCGCCATCGTCGCGCTCGCCCTGCTGCTGGGGGGCTGCAGCGCCGTCGGATCCGCCGGCTCCGCGGCCGGGGGCCAGGCCGCCGCCGGCTCCGCGGCGGTCGCGCTGCCGCTGATGACCGTGCACAAGCATCCGACCTGCGGCTGCTGCAGCGTGTGGATCGAGCACGTGCGCGAGGCCGGCTTCATGGTCGAGGCCCGCGACCGTGAGGACATGGCGAGCGTGAAGGACGCGGCCGGCGTGCCACCGGCGCTGGCGTCCTGCCACACCGCGCAGGTGGGCGGCTACTTCATCGAGGGCCACGTGCCGGCCGAAGACATCGCCCGCCTGCTGCGCGAGCGGCCGGAGGCCAGGGGCCTGGCCGTGCCGGGCATGCCGCTGGGCTCGCCCGGGATGGAGCACCCGGAGGGCATCGCGCATCCTTATGCGGTGATGCTGGTGCTGGCCGACGGCAGCACGCGGGAGTTCAGTCGCCATCCGCGCGAGTGAGGGCGCACGGGCCGCATCGTGACCGCGAATTGCCGAACACGCCGGGCCCCGCCCGCGCGGGTACGGCGGATGCGCGGCGCGCGGCCGCGGACACCCGCGAATCTCAGCCGGTCGCCTTCTCCGGGGCGATCGCCTCGATGATGCGGTTGAACACCTCGTCCAGCGAACCGACCCCGTCGACCACGGTCAGCTGGCCGTGCTGGCGGTAGAACTCGATCACCGGCGCGGTCTGGGCGTCGTAGACCTCGAGCCGCTTGCGCACCGATTCGGGGTTGTCGTCGGCGCGGCCCTCGGCCTTGGCCCGGCCGGCCAGGCGCTCGATGATCTGCTCGTTGTCGACCGTCAGCTGCACCGCCGCGTCGAACTTCTGGCCGAGGCTGCCGAGCAGCCCGTCCAGCGCCGCGGCCTGGGCCAGGTTGCGCGGGTAACCATCGAGGATGAAGCCCCGCTTCGTGTCCTCGCGCGAGAAGCGCTCGCGCAGCATGCCCAGCAGGATGTCGTCGCTGACCAGTTCGCCGCGCGCCATCACTTCCTTCGCCTGCAGCCCGAGCGCCGAACCCGCGGCCACTTCGGCGCGCAGCAGGTCGCCGGTGGAGATGTGCGGCACCTGCAGGTAGTCCTTGAGCCGGGTCGCCTGCGTGCCCTTGCCCGAACCGGGCGCTCCCAACAATACCAATCGCATCGACGACTCCCCTCGCAACGAAACCGGAAGCGGTCGCGGACCGTTGTTACACTCCGGCCGACACCGCGGATTCAGCCGCCACTTTAACCCATCGCTCCCTTCCTCCAACCTCCTGCAGAAGGCGAATATGGCTTCCGGAACCCTGCTCTACTCCCAGTCCGGCGGTGTCACCGCCGTCATCAACGCCACCGCTTCGGGCGTGATCGGCGAGGCCCGCGCCCGCAAGATCAAGGTGCTGGCGGCGCGCAACGGCATCCTCGGCGCGCTGCGCGAGGAGCTGGTGGACACGTCGAAGGAAACGGCCGCGACCATCCGCGGCCTGGCGCACACCCCGGGCGGCGCATTCGGCTCGTGCCGCTACAAGCTCAAGTCGGTCGAGGCCGACCGGGCCAGGTACGAGCGGCTGCTGGAGGTCTTCCAGGCGCACGACGTGCGCTGGTTCCTCTACAACGGCGGCAACGACTCGGCCGACACGGCCAACAAGGTCTCCAGGCTGGCCGCCGAATTCGGCTACCCGCTGACCTGCATCGGCGTGCCCAAGACCATCGACAACGACCTGGCCGTCACCGACTGCTGCCCGGGCTTCGGCTCGGCCGCCAAGTACACCGCGGTGTCCGTGCGCGAAGCCGCGCTGGACGTGGCGGCGATGGCCGAGACCTCGACCAAGGTCTTCGTCTACGAGGCCATGGGTCGCCACGCGGGCTGGCTGGCCGCCGCAGCCGGCCTGGCCGGCAAGGGCCCGGACGAGGCGCCGCACCTGATCCTGTTCCCGGAGCGGCCCTATGACGAGGCCGATTTCCTCAAGAACGTGCAGAAGGTGGTCGACCGCGTGGGCTACTGCGTGGTGGTCGCCAGCGAGGGCATCCAGACCGCCGACGGACGCTTCGTCGCCGATTCGGGCGCCGGCAAGGATTCGTTCGGCCATACCCAGCTTGGCGGCGTGGCGTCCTACCTGGCCGGCAAGGTCAAGGACGAACTCGGCCTCAAGGTGCACTGGACCCTGCCCGACTACCTGCAGCGCAGTGCCCGCCACCTGGCCTCGAAGACCGACGTCGAGCAGGCCATCGCCGTGGGCAAGGCGGCGGTGCAGTTCGCGCTCAAGGGCCAGAACGCGACCATGCCGGTGATCGTGCGCACTTCCGACAAGCCCTACCGCTGGAAGATCGGCAGCGCGCCGCTGGACAAGGTGGCCAACCACGAGAAGACCTTCCCGAAGGGCTACATCCGCCGCGACGGCTACGGCATCACCGACAAGGCCCGCGCCTACCTCGAACCGCTGATCCGCGGCGAGGCGCCGCCGCCCTACGGCAAGGACGGCATCCCGGCCTACGTGTCGCTGAAGAACGTGGCGGTGAAGAAGAAGCTGCCGGCCTGGGAAGGCTGAGCGCGGGCGACTGCTGCGCCCTGCGCCACGGCGCAGGCAGCGGATGTCCAGCAGGAACGACCAGGGCCGGCACTCGCCGGCCCTGTTGTCGTGAGGCTCCGGTCAGCCCTCGAGCATGGCCAGGTTGCGCACCGCGCCCTTGTCGGCGCTGGTCGCCAGCAGCGCGTAGGCCTTGAGCGCAGCGCTGACCTTGCGCGGGCGCGGCTGCACCGGCTTCCAGCCGGCGGCGTCCTGTGCGGTGCGGCGCGCGGCCAGTTCGACTTCGTCCACCAGCAGCTCGATCGAGCGCGCGGGGATGTCGATGCGGATGCGGTCGCCGTCGCGGACCAGGCCGATCGCGCCGCCGGCCGCGGCTTCGGGCGAGACGTGGCCGATCGACAGCCCCGAGGTGCCGCCGGAGAAGCGGCCGTCGGTGAGCAGGGCGCAGCGCTTGCCCAGGCCCTTGGACTTCAGGTAGCTGGTCGGGTACAGCATTTCCTGCATGCCGGGGCCGCCCTTGGGGCCTTCGTAACGGATCACCACCACGTCGCCAGCCCTGACCTCGTCGCCGAGGATGGCCTCCACCGCCGCGTCCTGGCTCTCGAAGACGCGGGCGCCGCCTTCGAACACGTGGATCGATTCATCCACGCCCGCGGTCTTCACCACGCAGGCGTCGGGCGCGATGTTGCCGCGCAGGACCGCCAGCCCGCCATCGCTGGAATAGGCGTGCCCGACGCTGCGGATGCATCCGCCGGCGCGGTCGACGTCCAGCGTCGGCCAGCGCGTGGCCTGGCTGAAGGCGACCTGGGTCGGGATCCCGCCGGGGCCGGCGCGGAAGAAGGTCGACAGCGCCGCGTCGTCGTTGCGGGTGACGTCCCACTTTTCGATCGCTTCGGCCAGGGTCTTCGCATGCACGGTTGCCGCACCGGTGTGGAGCAGGCCGCCGCGCGCGAGCTCGCCGAGGATCGACATGATCCCGCCGGCGCGGTGCACGTCCTCGACGTGATAGTTGGGCGTGTTCGGCGCAACCTTGCACAGTTGCGGCACGCGCCGCGACAGGCGGTCGATGTCGCCGAGGGTGAACGGCACCCCGCCCTCCTGCGCCGCGGCCAGCAGGTGCAGGATGGTGTTGGTCGAACCGCCCATGGCGATGTCGAGCGTCATCGCGTTCTCGAACGCCTCGAAGGTGGCGATGCCGCGCGGCAGCGCGGTTTCGTCGCCGGCGCCGTACCAGCGGTGCACCAGTTCGACCGCGGTGCGCCCGGCGCGCAGGAACAGCTGCTCGCGGTCGGCGTGTGTGGCCAGCACGGTGCCGTTGCCCGGAAGCGACAGCCCCAGCGCTTCGGTCAGGCAGTTCATCGAGTTGGCGGTGAACATGCCCGAGCACGAGCCGCAGGTCGGGCAGGCGCTGCGTTCGACCGCGGCCACCTGCGCGTCGGTGGCGGCCGGATCGGCGGCCATCACCATCGCATCGACCAGGTCGAGCTTCTGGTCGGCATCGGTGCCGTCCGCCAGCCGGGTCTTGCCCGCCTCCATCGGCCCGCCCGAGACGAACACGGTCGGGATGTTGAGCCGCATCGCGGCCATCAGCATGCCGGGAGTGATCTTGTCGCAGTTGGAGATGCACACCAGCGCGTCGGCGCAGTGCGCATTGGCCATGTACTCGACCGCGTCGGCGATCACTTCGCGGCTGGGCAGCGAATACAGCATGCCGTCGTGGCCCATCGCGATGCCGTCGTCGACGGCGATGGTGTGGAACTCCTTCGCCACCCCGCCGACGCGCTCGATCTCGCGCGCGACCAGCTGGCCGAGGTCCTTCAGGTGCACGTGCCCGGGCACGAACTGGGTGAAGGAGTTGGCGATGGCGACGATCGGCTTCTGGAAATCGCCGTCCTTCATCCCGGTGGCGCGCCACAGGGCGCGGGCGCCGGCCATGTTGCGGCCGTGGGTCGAGGTTCTGGAGCGGTATTCAGGCATGGAGCTTCGTGGGCGGATGACGCAATGCGTCAAAGCGGCATTCTCGGCAGTTTTCGCCGTTACAGCTGCAACGATTTCCGCGGCAACGGATTTGCAACCGTGCTCACGCCCGGGCCGCTTGACAAGCCGTGAAAGGCCGGTTTAGTTTGCACGAATGCTGCAACGCCACACCACCGCCACGAACCCCCACGACGCCAACGCGTCGGGCGTTCTCGTACTCGTGCTTATTACCTCGCCGACAGGTGCGGGACGATCGGGCGCGTAAGCAGCAAGCGCCGAATCGCAGAACCCCGCACCGCAAGGGCGGGGTTTTTTGTTGCCCAGCCAGTTTCCAACCAACACAGCCACCGCAGAGAACCGAAATGACCCAGTCCTCCCTTCCCAAGCCCAGCATCGCCATCGTCGGCTATGGCAGCCAGGGCCGCGCCCATGCGCTGAACCTGCGCGACTCGGGCTTCGACGTGACCGTGGGCCTGCGCCCGGGCGGCCCGACCGAAGCCAAGGCCAAGGCCGACGGCTTCACCGTCAAGGCCCCGGCCGAGGCGGTCAAGGAGGCCGACCTGGTGGCCGTGCTGACCCCGGACATGGTCCAGCGCCAGGTGTATGAAGAGGCGCTCGCGCCGAACATGAAGCAGGGCGCCTGCCTGCTGTTCGCGCACGGACTGAACGTGCATTACGGCCTGATCGCCCCGCGCGAAGACCTCGACGTGATCCTGGTGGCCCCCAAGGGCCCCGGCGCACTGGTCCGCCGCGAGTACGAGATCGGGCGCGGCGTGCCCTGCATCTACGCCGTGCACCAGGACCGCAGCGGCAATGCCCGCCAGCTGGCGCTGTCCTATGCCGACGGCCTCGGCGGCGCGCGCGCCAACCTGATCGCGACCACCTTCAAGGAAGAGACCGAGACCGACCTGTTCGGCGAGCAGGCCGTGCTGTGCGGCGGCGCCTCGTCGCTGGTGCAGGCCGGCTTCGAGGTCCTGGTCGAAGCCGGCTACCAGCCGGAAATCGCCTACTACGAAGTGCTGCACGAGCTGAAGCTGATCGTCGACCTGTTCTACGAAGGCGGCATCACCCGCATGCTCGAGTTCGTGTCCGAGACCGCGCAGTACGGCGACTACGTCAGCGGTCCGCGGGTGATCGACGCCGGCACCAAGGAGCGCATGCGCGAAGTGCTCAAGGACATCCAGGACGGCACGTTCACCAAGAACTGGGTGGCCGAGCACGCCGCCGGCCTGCCCAACTACAACAGGTTCAAGCAGGCCGACCTCGAGCATCCGATCGAGGTGGTTGGCAAGAAGCTGCGCGAAAAGATGGTGTGGCTGGACAACTCCCCGAAGGATCAAAAAGAGGCCGCGTGATGAATGGTGCGCACTGGCTGGTGCAGGCACTCGAGGCCGAGGGCGTCGACGCGCTCTTCGGCTATCCCGGCGGCACGATCATGCCGTTCTACGACGCGCTTCACGGCGCGTCGCTGAAGCACGTGCTGGTGCGCCATGAGCAGGGCGCGGCATTCGCCGCGAACGGCTACGCGCGCGCCAGCGGCCGTGTCGGCGTGTGCGTGGCGACGTCCGGACCCGGCGCGTCGAACCTGGTGACCGGCATCGCCGACGCCATGTTCGATTCGGTGCCGATGGTGGTCCTCACCGGCCAGGTGCCCACCTTCCTGATGGGCACGGATGCATTCCAGGAGCTGGACGTGTTCGGCATGACCATGCCGATCGTCAAGCACAGCTTCCTGCCGCGCAGCGTCGACGACCTGCCGCAGATGTTCGCCGAGGCGTTCCGGATCGCCCGCAGCGGGCGACCCGGGCCGGTGCTGATCGACCTGCCCAAGGACGTGCAGGTGTCCGACGCCTCGCACCTGCCCGTGCATTCGCCGCTGCCGGTCGAACCGGTGCCGGGTCCGCCCGATGCGGCCCTGCACGAAGCTGCCGCGCTGGTCTCGCAGTGCACCCGGCCGGTGGTCTACGCCGGTGGCGGGGTGGTGCTGGGCGACGCGGTGGAGGCATTCCGCGAGTTCGTCGACCTGACCGGCCTGCCCACGGTGCTGACCCTGCGCGGCCTCGGCGCCCTGCCCGCCGGGCATCCATCCAACCTGGGCATGCTCGGCATGCACGGCAGCCGCGCGGCCAACGTGGCGGTGCAGGAATGCGACCTGCTGTTCGTGGTCGGCGCCCGCTTCGACGACCGCGCCACCGGCAAGCTGGCCGAGTTCGCCCCCAACGCGCGCGTCGTGCACCTGGACGGCGACTGCTGCGAGATCGGCAAGCTGCGCCACGCCGACGTCTCGGTGCCCGGCGACCTGGGCGAGAGCCTGTCGCGCCTGGCCGCGCCGCTGGCCGCGCAGATGGAAGGCCGCCACGCGGCCGCGCGCAAGGCCTGGCGCGAGACCTGCCTGGAGCGCCGCCAGCGCCACGCCCCGCGCTACGACGCGCCCGGCCAGACCGTCTACGCCCCGGCCCTGCTCAGGCGCCTGAGCGAGCTGGCGCCCAACGCGATCGTCGCCTGCGACGTCGGCCAGCACCAGATGTGGGTCGCGCAGCACTGGCGCTTCCACCACCCGCGCCAGCACCTGACCAGCGGCTCGCTCGGCGCGATGGGCTTCGGCCTGCCGGCGGCGATGGGCGCGCAGATGGAGAACCCCGAGGCGCAGGTGGTGTGCGTGAGCGGCGACGGATCGTTCATGATGAACATCCAGGAGCTGGCCACCATCCGCCGCTACCGGCTGCCGGTGAAGATCGTGCTGCTGGACAACTCCGCGCTGGGCATGGTCCGCCAGTGGCAGGAGCTGTTCTTCGAGAAGCGCTATTCGGAGATCGACCTGTCCGACAACCCGGATTTCGCCGAGGTCGCGCGCGCCTTCGGCATCCAGGCCCTGCACGTGGACAAGGCCGCCGGCGTGGAGGGCGCGCTGCAGGCCCTGCTGGCCGCCGATGGCCCAGCCCTGCTGCACGTGGCCATCGACACCGCCGCCAACGTCTGGCCGCTGGTGCCGCCGAACCACAACAACGCGCAGATGATGGACCCCGACGACGCCGGCACGCTGGATACCGGCGAGCAGGTCGCCCCGCCGTCGTCCGCGTCGTCCGCCCCCCAGGAGCCGAACAATGCGCTATCAGCTTGACCTGACCCTGCGCCGCGCCGAAGGCGTGCTGGCGCGCGTGCTCGGCGCCACCGAACGCCGCGGCTTCAGGCCGCTGGCGCTCGACGGCCAGGCCAGCCCGGAGGACGGCAGCTGGCAGCTGCGGGTGACCGTGGAGGGCGAACGCCCCGACGCCTCGCTGCAGCAGCAGCTGGCAAAGATGTACGACTGCCTGTCGGTATCGGTACAGCCCTGTCCGTGACGCGGAATTCCTTCCGCACGATGCCAGACCGCTGACCACCACGACCGGATACCGACCATGAGCGCCACCGTCACCCCCATCGCCGAAGCCGCCACCCGCAGCGCCCACGCCGCGCACGAACCCCTGCCCGCCGTGGCCATGGCCTGGTTCGACGGCGCCCTGGTCGCGGCCGACAGCCTCCAGGCCGGCCTGACCACCCATGCCATGCACTACGGCAGCGGGGTGTTCGAAGGCATCCGCGCCTACGCCACCGACGACGGCGCGGCCGTGTTCCGCCTGCCCGAGCACCTCGAGCGCATGCGCAAGGGCGCGGAGATGTTCGGACTGCCGTTCGACCCGGCCCAGGCGACCGCGGCGGTGCTGGCGACCCTGCGCGCCAACCGCCACCGCGACGCCTACATCCGCCCGCTGGCCTGGTTCGGCGAGGGCAGCTTCGGCCTCGACGTCGAAGGCCACGTGCCGCACATGATGGTTGCCACCACCGCCACCAGCGTGCACCTCAACGGCACCCGTGCCCGGCTGGGCGTGGGCAAGTGGCGGCGCAATCCGTCCGATTCGCTGCCGCCGCTGAAGCTGTGCGGCAGCTACGTCAACTCCATCCTGGCCAAGCGCGAGGCCAAGGCGCGCGGCTTCGACGAGGCCCTGTTCACCGACCGCGAGGGCCTGGTGGTCGAATGCACCGGCGCGAACGTGTTCATGGTCAAGGATGGCCGCCTGACCGCGGTCGCGCACGGCGACGCGCTGGACGGGATCACCCGCGACAGCCTGCTGCAGCTGTCGGGCGCCGAAGCGCGCGCGGTGCCGCTGGCCGAGCTGCTGGAAGCCGACGAAGTGTTCGCCTGCGGCACCGCCGCCGAGGTTGCGCCGGTGGCGCAGATCGAGGACCGCCGCTACGGCGACAACCCGGTCACCCGCGAACTGGCCGAACTGTACGGGCGCGTGGTGCGCGGCCACGAAGCGGCCTGGCGCCACTGGCTGACGGACCTCTGATGGACCCCGCCGTAGCCGCCACCATCGACGTGACCGCCAGCGACCTGCTGGCGGCCCAGGCCCGGCTGCGCAAGTACCTCGACGTCACCCCGACCCACTACGCCGAACGCTTCGGCACCTGGCTCAAGCTCGAGAACCTGCAGCGCACCGGTTCGTACAAGGTGCGCGGCGCGCTCAATGCGCTGCTGGCCGCGCGCGAGCGCGGCGACGACCGCTACGTGATCACCGCTTCGGCCGGCAACCACGCCCAGGGCATGGCCTGGGCGGCGTACCGGCTCGGCATCCCCGCGATCACGGTGATGCCCCGGACCGCGCCCGAAACCAAGGTTGCCGGGGTCGCCCACTGGGGCGCCACCGTGCGCCTGCACGGCGAGACCTACGACGAGGCCAAGGCCTTCGCCAGGGAGCTGGCCGAGCACAACGGCTTCCGCCTGCTGTCGGCCTTCGACGACCCGGACGTGATCGCCGGCCAGGGCACGGTCGGCCTGGAGATCGCCGCGGCGATGAATCCGGACGTGGTGATCGTTCCGATCGGCGGCGGCGGGCTGGCCTCGGGCGTGGCCCTGGCGCTGAAATCGCAGGGCGTGCGCATCATCGGCGCCCAAGTCGAGGGCGTCGATGCCATGACCCGCGCGCTGCGCGGCGACCGCAAGCTGGTCGATCCCCGCGCGACCCTGGCCGACGGCGTGCGGGTGAAGGAGCCGGGTTACCTGACCGAGCGCCTGCTGCGCGACCTGCTCGACGACGTGGTGATCGTGCGCGAGGCCGAGCTGCGCGAAACCCTGGTCCGGCTGGCGCTGGAGGAACACGTGATCGCCGAAGGCGCCGGCGCCCTGGCGCTGGCCGCGGGCAAGCGCGTGGCCGGCAAGCGCAAATGCGCCGTGGTCTCCGGCGGCAACGTCGACGCCACGGTGCTGGCCACCCTGCTCTCGGAGGTCCGCCCGCGCCCGCCGCGCAAGCCGCGCAGGCGCGCCCGCGAGCGACTTCCACTGCCGGCGGCGAAGCAGCCTCCGCTTCCCGCCGGCCTCCTCCCCGACAGCGCAGCACCGCAGCCACGGCCGAAGGCCGCAGCGGGTAACATCGGCAACGATATTCCCGAGGAACTCCTCGCATGAACACCACTCCCGAATTCGTACGCATTTTCGACACCACCCTGCGCGACGGCGAGCAGTCCCCCGGCTGCAGCATGACCCCGCAGCAGAAGGTGGTGATGGCGCGCGCCCTGGCCGAGCTGGGCGTCGACATCATCGAAACCGGATTCCCGGCCAGCTCGCAGTCCGACCGCGACGCCGTCGCGCAGATTTCGCGCGAGCTGCGCGACACCACCCTGGCCGTGCTGTCGCGCTGCCTGCCCGGCGACATCGAAACCTCCGCGCGCGCGCTCGAAGGCGCCGCGAAGCCGCGCATCCACGTGTTCCTGTCGACCAGCCCGCTGCACCGCGAGCACAAGCTGCGGATGAGCCGCGAGCAGGTGATCGATTCGATCGGCACCCACGTGGCGATGGCGCGCCGGCTGGTCGACGACATCGAGTTCTCGCCCGAGGACGGCACCCGCACCGAGGAAGACTTCCTGCACGAGGCGGTCGGCGTGGCGATCGCCGCCGGCGCCACCACGATCAACGTGCCCGACACCCTGGGCTACACCACGCCCGAGGAGATCCGCGGCCTGTTCGAGCGCATGATCGCCAACATCCCCGGCGCGAAGGACGTGGTCTTCAGCGCCCACTGCCACAACGACCTCGGCCTGGCCGTGGCCAACTCGCTGGCGGCGATGGAGGGCGGCGCGCGCCAGATCGAGTGCACCATCAACGGCATCGGCGAGCGCGCCGGCAACGCCGCGCTGGAGGAGCTGGTGATGGCGCTGAAGGTGCGCAACGCCTTCTACGGCATCGACAGTCGCGTCGACACCCGCCGCCTGGTCCCCACCTCGCAGCTGCTGCAGCGCCTGATCGGCATGCCGGTGCAGCGCAACAAGGCGATCGTCGGCCAGAACGCGTTCGCGCACGAGTCCGGCATCCACCAGCACGGCATGCTGCGCAACCGCAACACCTACGAGATCATGAACCCCTCCGACGTCGGCTGGCCGGACACCAAGATGGTGCTGGGCCGGCACAGCGGCCGCGCCGCGGTCGGCCACCGCCTGCGCGCGCTGGGCTACACCATGGAGGACGAGCAGCTCGACCAGGTGTTCGCGCAGTTCAAGGCGCTGTGCGAGCAGCAGCGCGTGGTCGAGGACGACGACCTGGAGCGGCTGATCAGCGGCGGCCTCAGCGGCCAGGGCTTCCGGCTGTCGTCGATGACCATCAGCGACCGCGGCCATCGCGCCAGCGCGCAGGTGGAACTGTCGGACCCGGACGGCCGCAAGATCAGCGAAAGCGCGCTGGGCGACGGCCCGGTCGACGCCCTGTTCGCGGCCCTGTCCAACGCCACCGGGGTGAAGCTGTCGCTGGAAAGCTACAGCGTGCACAGCGTCGGCCTCGGCGCCGATGCCCAGGGCGAGGCGACGCTGAGCGTCCACCACGAGGGCGTCGAGTATCAAGGCAGCGGCACCAGCCGCGACATCATCGAGGCCAGCGCCCTGGCCTGGCTCGACGTCGCCAACCGCATCCTGCGGCGCAACCCGACCGGCACCCGCGCCGTCGATACGCGCGCCACCGCCTGAACCGGCGGACCCGTTCCCGCGCGGCCGCATCCCGGTGCGGCCGCCCGGTCCGCTCGCGCCGGGCGACCGCCGCACCGAATCCTTCAACGCACCTCCATCCACTCCATGCAAGCTGACATCGTCGTACTACCCGGGGACGGCATCGGCCCCGAGATCGTCTCCGCCACCCTGCCCGTCCTGGAAGCCGTCGCCGCGCGTTTCGGCCACGATTTCAGGTTCGCCGAACACGATATCGGCGGCATCGCGATCGACCGCCACGGTGAACCGCTGCCGGCGGCCACGCTCGAGGCCGCGCGCAAGGCCGACGCGATCCTGCTGGGCGCGGTCGGCGGCCCGAAGTGGTCGGACCCGAACGCGAAAGTGCGTCCCGAGCAGGGCCTGCTGGCGATCCGCAGGGCGCTGGGCCTGTTCGCCAATCTGCGTCCGGTCAAGCCGCATGCCGCGGCGCTCGGCGCCTCCCCGATCAAGTCCGAACTGCTGGAAGGCGTGGACATCGTGGTGGTGCGCGAGCTGACCGGCGGCATCTACTTCGGCGACAAGACCCGCAGCGACACCGATGCCAGCGACCTGTGCCGCTACACGGTGGAGGAGATCGAGCGCGTGGTGCGCAGCGCCGCCACGCTGGCCCGCCAGCGGCGCGGCCACCTGACCTCGGTCGACAAGGCCAACGTGCTTGAAACCTCGCGCCTGTGGCGCGACGTGACCGCGCGGGTGATGTGCGAGCAGTTCGCCGACGTGACCGTCGAGCACCAGCTGGTCGACTCGATGGCCATGCACCTGCTCTCCAGGCCGCGCGCCTATGACGTGATCGTGACCGAGAACATGTTCGGCGACATCCTCACCGACGAGGCCTCGATGCTGGCCGGCTCGCTGGGCCTGCTGGCCTCGGCCTCGCTGGGTGCGGGGAAGTGCGGCCATGACGGATCGCCGCAGGCGGAACGTCAGATCGGACTCTACGAGCCGATCCACGGTTCGGCCCCGGACATCGCCGGCAAGGGCATCGCCAACCCCTACGCCACGATCCTGAGCTCGGCCCTGCTGCTGCGCCACTCGCTGGGCCTGGAGGCCGAGGCGGCGGCGGTGGAAGCGGCCGTCTCCTCCGCGCTGGACGCGAAGGTGTTCACCGCCGACCTGGCTGCGCCCGGCGCTGCGGTCGATACCGCACGCGCCGCGGCCGCGGTGCTCGAACGCCTGGCCTGACCCGTGCGCCGGCACGCGGGTTCGCGCCGGCCGCCGACACGATACACACAGGGGATCAAGATGCCGCTTTCCAGGCAAGATTTTCTCGCTCGCGTGGAGCGACGCGACCCGGGGCAGCCCGAGTTCCTGCAGGCGGTCAAGGAAGTCACGGCCAGCCTGTGGCCGTTCCTGGAGCGCTTTCCGGAATACAACCGCGACGGACTGATGGAGCGCCTGGTCGAGCCCGAGCGCGTGATCCAGTTCCGGGTGAGCTGGGTGGACGATCGCGGCGAGGTCCAGGTCAATCGCGCCTGGCGCGTGCAGCACAGTTCGGCGATCGGGCCGTTCAAGGGCGGCATGCGCTTCCACCCCTCGGTGACGCTGTCGATCCTGAAGTTCCTGGCCTTCGAGCAGACCTTCAAGAACGCCCTGACCACCCTGCCCATGGGCGGTGCCAAGGGCGGCTCGGACTTCGACCCCAAGGGCAGGAGTCCGGGCGAAGTGATGCGCTTCTGCCAGGCCTTCGCGATCGAACTCTCGCGCCACGTCGGCGCCCATACCGACGTGCCCGCCGGCGACATCGGCGTGGGCGCGCGCGAGATCGGCTTCATGGCCGGCATGGTCAAGCGGATCAGCAATCGCGCCGACTGCGTGTTCACCGGCAAGGGCATGGCCTTCGGCGGTTCGCTGATGCGGCCGCAGTCGACCGGCTACGGCACCGTGTACTTCGCCGCGGAGATGCTCGAGCGCGCGGGCATCTCCTTCGACGGCCTGCGGGTCTCGGTGTCCGGCGCGGGCAACGTCGCCCAGTGCGCGATCGAAAAAGCGATGGACTGCGGCGCGAAGGTGGTGACCGTGTCCGACTCCAGCGGCACCGTGGTCGACGAGGACGGCTTCACGCCCGACAAGCTGGCCGAGCTGCTGGACGTGAAGAACCACCTCCACGGCCGCGTCAGCGACTATGCCAGCCGCGTCGGTGCGCGCTTCGAGGCCGGCGCCCGGCCATGGGCGGTGCCGGTCGACATCGCCCTGCCCTGCGCGACCCAGAAC